>CAZAMP010000035.1:0-45973 GCA_964486455.1 uncultured bacterium
GCGGAGCCTTTCATCTCATGTAGCGTTTCGCTCTTGTTCCGACATGCGGATTTTGGATTTCGAACCTGCAATGCGATTGGGTGTTTTCTGCGTCTGGGCTCGGCTGTGACCCTCTCCCCAGAATCTGGTCCATCGATACCCGTGGAGATCTCCTGATAGGATACCAAGGAGACGAGGTCCACGGTGCCAAAGGGACAATTCACAGATGAGCTGATCACGCCTACCCTGTGGCCGGTTGTCAGGTGCAAACTTGACCACAACGAGATCATGTCAGCGCAGCAGGATGACTCGTCTCGTCATCGCCTCCTTCCCCTCCCCCAACCGAACAAAGTACGTACCCGGGGCAACGGGCCGGCCTGTTGCGGTCGTGCCGTCCCAGGTGATCACGCCGGCAAGCGAACGCACGTCGTAGCTGCGGATCAACCGACCGGCAACATCAAAGATGCGGATGCCGGAATTCGACCTGGTGGATCCACCGAACGACACACTGACTCCGCTACCAGATGGATTAGGGACTGCCGTGAGAAACGGCGAGACGTCAGGGGCCTCATCCACATCCGATGCAATCGATCCCACATCGGTCACGACACACCCCTGCCCATGCGCACCGATCAGACCGCAGTCGTATCCATCGGGGTGGTTCCCGGGGAGACATGGCGAATCCGCGCGCAGCTCGTAGCGAGACATGTGCGTATCGGGGGCAAGACCGCAAAACCGAGGGTCAGCCGAGAAGTTGCCGGCCACGCCTTGCAGATCAGCGACGCAGCCGACCCAATCCCCACCCGCGTTTCCATGGATGTCGCAGCACGAGATCTCCGGTGGGATCCCATCACCGTCGCAGAAAATCGCTTCGCCTGACTCGCTCGAAGCTATGATCGTGTTCTCCACCACGAGCCGCGAATGATACCGATCCCAGTGGATCCCCGCGCCGGATGAGCCGGCCTCGTTGCCGGTGATCGTGCAGCCCGAGACGAACAGTCCGAAGCTCCCGACATCACAGCAGATCGTACCACCTTCGGCCGATTCATTTCCGACGAAGGTGCAATCCTCCAGAATAGAGAGCGAATTGCGACAATAGACCGCGCCGCCCTTCCGGACGGCCGAGTTATCGACGAACGCGCAGTTGATCAGTGTGGGCATCGACATCTGTCCGCCGTGGATCGCTCCACCGTCTTGATTACCGATCCCTCCCGCATAACCGTTCTTGACCGTGATCCCCTCGATGACGGCACCCGCCCCTTCATATGAATCGATGGTGAAGCCGCGACGTGGATCGTCCGCGGAGCCCTGGCAATCGATGACGCATGCCGCGGGATCACCGCTTCGAGATCTGACCGTGAGGATCTTTCCACGGAAGGTCAGATCGCGGTTTCCTTCTCCGGTAAAGAGCCCGTCTCCCAGCTCGATCACGTCACAGCCGGTCGCGGCATCGATCGCCGCCTGGATGGTCGCGAACTCCCCGGTTCCATCCGGCTCGACCGAGTAGAGTGTGCCTTTCGTCGAGCGCGGCATGATGTTGAGAAACATCCTCTCCATCATGTGGTTGTTCGAGCCATGGATGTTGTCGACCGCATACCAGGAGGTGTGAGGCCCGCCCCACCCGTAGTTGATGTGGACCTGGCGTTGGCCTCCCCACTCCCGCCAGCCGTCACAGACGACCACATGGCCCGGAATGCTGTACAACAAGGGGCGCCTGGCATCGATCTCCCGCTTCACCCGGTCGAACCAGCTTTCGGCGGTGTGGTCATCGCGTCGCTCGCGTTGGAATGTGCAGTCATAGCCGAAGTAAGTCAGAAGCGCGGTCGAGGCATACGAACTGAAGGCACCGGAAGAGCATCGCCCGAAGTTCATCTCGAACGCGACACCGACCTCGTAGCAGAGCTCGGACACCGCCGCTTCCTCGATCGGCGAGCATCCCGTGTCGCATCCGTCCGGCATGTTCGCCCAGGCGTAGGGATCAGAGAAGTCAGCGTTCAGCTCGGCTCCGTCCGTGGCGCCACCGCAGGACCGGTCCCCGTTCCAATAGTACGCGTGGCCACCCGTCCCTGCCGGAGGCCACGAATGATAGTTCATGATCTGGGCGACCGCCGTCGCCACGCAACCGACGAGACTCCGCCCCCCATCGCCGATCGGACAATTGAGATTGTAGGGATGAGTCTGGTGCCATGCGGTGGTCACCAGGGGCCCAGCCTGCGTAGTCCTGGAGAACCGATCAGCCGCTCGTTGCGCTCCCGGACGATGCTTCGGATCGCTGAGGCGATTCCACGCCTCCCGATTCGCGCGGTCGAAGAGCGGAGTACGCGCCGACGACTGCGATGCCTCGAGACTCCCATAGGTCTCGATAAAGAGCGTGACGCGGTGGTGGAGCATTTCCCGCAAGAGCTGAGGGAATCCAACGACCTGCAACGCATCCAATGCATACTCCTCCGAGCAGGCCTTCACCGGAGGCAGTTCCTTGAGCACGGGCACGACGACGTAGCCGCGGGGTGCGATGGAGAAGCAACGGGCAAGGAGCGTATCGTTCTCCACGATCGCCTCGGCATCAATGATGCGTGGGGACGTCGAGCCCGCCCAGTCGCCGGTCAGTTCGACTACGTAGGAAAGCCAGCGCTCGCACACACCTCGCATTTCCGATTCCGTGGCCACTTCCGCGTGTGCGGCGCGAACTACCGGGAGGAGTTGGAGAAGCACCAGGGCGATCACGACGACCAGGATGTCACGCATCCGGAATCCCTCCTTGTGGAACGACTGTGATTCGATGAGCGGGACCTGACGCTCGTGCACGCCCCGCCGCAGGCTTCGAAGACAGAAGGAGAGTGCGTCCCCCATCGCTTTTCGGGGTTCCGCAGAGGTTCAGATCATCGAAGGGAGGAAATGTCGTTGGAGCACCGGACGGCTTCCGGTGCGTGAGACGCGCAGATCAGGACGCATTCTGAACGAAATTTCGAGCTGGCGACCTACTGACCATTCACTTGAATTGGGCCTTGTATCCCCAACCGCTGCATCTTGCCGATCAGCGTGGTGCGCTTCACGCCGCCGAGAAAGGCGGCGGCGCGGGTGCGATTCCATCCCGTGCGCTCGAGCGCGTCCAGGATGAGACGTCGCTCGTAGGACGCAACGCGTGCCGCGAGCGACTGGCTCCGACCGGACTCTTCCCAGTGAAAGTCCTTCTCGCGCATCGACCGCGATTCTGCCGTGGCCAAAACGGCAGCGCGCTCCACTTCGTGCTTGAGCTGACGGACATTCCCGGGCCAGCTCAGATGCACCAGGTGATCCGCCAAGCCGGGTTGCATCTCAACGCGAAGCGCGTATCGGCGTTCGTACCCGGCGAGGAAATAGCGGGTCAGCAGCCGGATGTCGCCGGCGCGTTCCGCGAGCGGCGGAATGGAAAGCGGCGCGCCGCAGATCCGATAGTAGAGGTCGACGCGGAACGTCCCCATCTCGACGGCGCGGTGAAGATCGCGGTTGGTGGCCGCCACCACGCGAACGCTCACGTGCCGCACCCGGTTTTCCCCGAGGCGTCGGACCTCGCCCTGCTCCAGAAAACGCAGCAGCTTCGCCTGAGTCGCGAGCGCCATCTCCCCGACCTCGTCGAGAAAGAGCGTGCCGCCGTTTGCCGCCTCGATGAGCCCCTCGCGATCGGCCGTCGCGTCGGTATAGGCTCCGCGCCGGGAGCCGAAGAGCTCGCCTTCCTGTAGACCCGCGGGGAGAGCGCCACAGTTGACCGGGACCCAGGCGCTTGCTTTGCGGCCGCTGAGGCCATGAATCCCGGCAGCCAGAAGCTCCTTGCCCGTTCCGCTTTCTCCCTCGATGAGAATGGGTAGGTGGCTTGCCGCAAAGTGCCGAGCCCGCTTCAAGAGATCAAACGTTCGTGGATCACCCGTCACGAAACCCGGTATCGGTGTCGACGCGCCGGCACCTGCCGCCGATTGTCGGACGGACCAGCGCGTCGCGCGTCCGACACGATTGCCCCCGTTTCTCGGTGGGTCGTTGTCGGACTGTCCGCCTTCGCGGACGCGCAGTGGCAGCGTTTGCGTTCTCATGGCAGCTCCAATCAGTAATGGCTCGTCCTCCGTTGTCTGACCCCGTTCAGTGGGCGGATCGCGCGGCTTCCCCGGCCGTCAGCAGGCGTCGGATGGGTGTCGCAATCCGGGTGCCATCGACGTGAAGATTGGGAACGGGAATTCGACAGCGCGGAAAGCGAAGGCGTCACGCAGAGTTCGCTCCTCGACACCGATCGTCGATCCGTGGTCGGTTGAAGCGATGCGCATGGACCGGTGTCCGAAGCGACGACACGAAGCTCAGTGGCAACACATTCGACGGCTGAGTGTTAGGGGGAGGGCGATCAGATGTCTTGAACTGACGTGCGATGCGACAGTGTGGACAGGCGATGCCCGTTCCGGCTCCTCTCTCGACAGCTCTAGGGATGCTCTCTCAATCTCTGAATCGCGATATCGATCGAGTCGCGGAGGGCGCCGGGTTTCGTGAGTTCTCTGCCTCTTCGGAGCGCGTCACGGGCGGCGTCCGGATGCCCGGCCGCTTCCTCCGCCGTGCCGAGCCTCCAGAATGCGACGGGGTCCCACTCCCGCGCCGACGCCAGGCGCCGATAAACCGACACTGAGCGATCGTGTCGATCGAGGCGGCGATACAAGTCGGCCAGGCTCTCGAGCGAGGACATATCGGACGGCGTCTGCCGGCAGTAGGTCTCGAAGCACTCGACAGCGACGTCCAGTCTACCAAGCCTCTCGTTGAGCGTGGCGCGATGGTGCCAAACCACAGCTGCCGTGGAGTCGATGCGTGTCGCGCGTTCCAGAACGGAGTCCGCCGTGGTCAGGTCGCCCGTCGCATCGAGCGCAACGGCGTAGCCACTCATGACCTCAAGATCATCCGGTCGCGACTCGAGCGCCGTCTTGAGCGTATCGCGTGCGTCCGCGTAGTGACCGGTCCGGAGAAGCGCGAGCCCGTGCCCGCGATACCCGTCGGGTGTCGGCTTGACCTTTGCCGCCGTCCGAAACGCGACCAGCGCAAGAAGATACTGCTCACTTGCGAGGTACCGCTCACCGCGCGCGACATGACGCTTGGCTTCATTGTCGCGGTTCCATTCCGGGATCATATCCTTGGGATCCGGGAGCGGGCCGTCACTACCCGAGCCACGCGTCGTTCCCACGTAGCCGAGCCCCGCGAGCCATTCCTTCACGCGCTCTTCCGGCGTAATCTGCTCCACGAGTCCGTCGATCCCGTGTGACGCCGCCCGACCGATGGCGTCTCGTTCGAATGCCGTCAGCTCCTCGTCGAGCCGCGTCACGATCTCGACATGGGATGTCGCGAGATCGTTGGTCTCGTCAGGATCGCGACGACGATCGTACAGCTCGGGCCGCGGCGCCCGGACATACTTCCATTCCGGCGTGATCCACGCCTTGAGCTCACTCCAGCCGTACTCGATTCGCGTGAAGTAGTTCTCGGCATAAACTCCCGACAGCGGTTCCCACCCGTCACCGGTGGAATCGAGACACGAGCGCCCCATCCACGCGTCTGGGGGTTCGATCCCGACCGCATCGACGATCGTCGGCGCGAGATCGAGAAGCGTGACCCGATCATTCACGCGGGTCGCGGTGAGATGCCCCGGCCACCAGAGAATCCACGGCACGTGGATGGTGGTGTCGTAGAGCGACTGCCCATGCGCTTCCTCGTTGTGCTCGCCGAGCCCCTCGCCGTGGTCGGAGATGACAACCACGAGCGGAGGCTCTTCGTCACTCTGAGCGCTCAGCGCGTCGATCAACCGGCCGACCAGCTCGTCCGTATAGGCCACTTCCCCCGCGTATGGAGTCGGCTGAACGGAAGCGTGCGGCTCGGGCGGGTCGTAGGGCGCGTGCGGATCGAATAGATGAACGAACAGGAAATAGGGTTCCTTCGTCTTCTCGAGCCACTCCACCGCGCGTGAAACCGTCACATCGCCGCGCCGCTCGCTCCCGGTCCAGCGATCGCCGAGGGCGGCAAACTTCGGGTTGTAGAACGGAAACAGATCCGAGAAGTCGTCGTCGAAGTGATCGAATCCTTGCGCGAGTCCAGTTTCCGCTCGAACCGGCAGCGCGGAGACGAACGCCGCCGTGCGGTAGCCCGCCTCGTCGAGAAGTTCCGTGAGCGTGTGCGCGTCGTCGACGAGCTTCTGGTCGAAGTTGTCTCGCACCCGATGAACGCAGGGCCACTGGCTCGTGAACATGGAAACGACCGACGGAAACGTCAGCGGATACTGGGACACGCACGATTCGAACGCGATCCCCTCCCCCGCCAGCTTGTCGAGGATGGGCGTCCGCCCCTCTCCCGCGCCGAACGCGCCCACGTGATCGGCGCGCAGCGTGTCGAGAACGATGAGCACCACGCTCGGCGGTGCCGGTCCCCGGTCACAGCTCAACGCGACGACGCTTAGCGCCGCCGCGACGAGCGGGAGGGCCAGACTGGCGTGCATGGGCAGCACCCGGGCCAGCATGAGGGCCGCATCGCGGAGCATCCTCCCGACTGCCGCTCGAAGGCCCGTCTTGTCGATCCGTTCGGGACTGGATATTCTCATCCGAATTCAACACCACCCTGCAGACTATGGAGGCACCCATGCGACTCGAAAAAGACCGCACGGCGCTCGTCGTCGTCGATGTACAAGAACGTCTTTTCCCGTTCATTCACGAGCATGAAAGGGTCGAGCAAGAGACCGCCCGCCTGGTTCGCGGGGTGCGTACGCTGGGACTTCCCATCATCGTCACCGAGCAGTACACGAAAGGCCTCGGCCCCACGATCGCATCCGTACGCGACGCCCTGGAAGACGACTACCGTCCCCTCGAAAAGATGACGTTTTCCTGTTGCGGGGACAAGCCCTTCATGAAGGCGCTCGAAGAAACGGAACGGCAGCAGATCCTCCTCTGCGGGATCGAGGCCCACGTCTGCGTCTACCAGACGGCGATCGACATGCTCGATCAGGGGTTCCGGGTCTACCTCGTGACCGATGCGGTCGGCAGCCGCGTGGCCGCGAATCGCGAGCTGGCGCTCGTGCGGGTCGAGCAAGGCGGTGGCTATCTCACCAGCGTCGAGATGGCGCTCTTCGAACTCCTGCAACTCTCCGGAACGGACGAATTCAAAGCGATCTCGAAGCTGATCAAATAGCTCCCCTACGGCAGCCGGGGCGAGAGCGAGAAGTGCTCGTGGAACGGGAACGCGTAGCCATCGGCGGGATGGTACTCGCCGCTTTCCTTGTCGAGCGCGTATTGCCCCGTGTGCTCACCCGCGGCGATCATCCGCAGGCACTCGCAGAGCGCGTCCACATCCTCTTTGGAGTTGTACATCCCGAACGACGCCCGAACCGCTCCCGGGATGCGACTGCGGTCTCGATCGAGAATCTCGTCGCGGACTTCGTTCGCCTCGGAATCCGGAACTCCCAGAAGACACAACATGTACGGGTGCGCGCAGAAGCAGCCGCTTCGCACGCCGATCGCCCCCTCGTACGAGAGAATCGCCGCGACCAGCGCATGGTGAAGCCCTTCGACGTTGAACGCGATCACGCCCAGGCGAGAGGCGACACTCTCCGCATCGGTATCGCCGTAGATGCGCACGCCGGGAACCGCGCAAAGCCGTTCGAGCGCGTGGCGTGTGAGCTTCTCTTCGTGCTGGCGGATGGCCTCCCAGCCCACCGCCTCGATGAGACCGGTGGCCGCCGCGAGGGCAACGACCCCAACGATGTCCGGAGTGCCAGCCTCCTCACGATCGGGCAGATCGGTCCAGTAAGCGGTCTCGATCGTGACGATGTCCACGGTGCCGCCGCCAACGAGAGAGGGATCGGCGCTCAGAAACGTCTCGCGCTCACCGACGAGCACACCCACTCCGTAGGGCGCGTACATCTTGTGGGCGCTGAACGCGAGAAAGTCGAGGTGCTCCGGATCGTCGGCCGGCCGCATGTCGATCCGCCGGTGCGGCGCTAGCTGCGCGCCGTCGATCAGGATCTTCGCCCCCGCCGCGTGCGCCTCGCGCGCGAGCCGATGAATCGGATTGACCCACCCGGAAACGTTCGACGCACCCGTGATCGCCACGAGATCGATCTGACCGCGGTACTGGTCGAGCTTGCGCGCATAGTCGTCGAGGTCCAGCGACCCGTCGGCATTGAGGCCGACGTGCACGACCCTCGCACGCCGTCGCCACGGAAGCTCATTCGAGTGGTGCTCCATCAGGCTCGTCAACACGATGCCGTCAGGCCGAAACGGATAGATGTTCGCCAGTCGGTTGATCGATTCGGTCGTGTTCTTCGTGAAGATCACCGTCTCGTGATCGGGATCCGCCCGAACGAAGCGCTCGACCGTCTCGCGCGCCTCCTCGTACACCCACGACGCGATCTGACTCTTGAAACCACTGCCGCGGTGAACATTCGAATAGAAGCGGAGGAATTCGTCGACCTTCTCGACCACCGGGCGAAACGTCGGCGTGCTCGCGGCGTTGTCGAGGTTCACGTAGCGGCGCGTTGCTCCGGTGAGAATCGGGATCTCCATGTCGATCCCGACCACCTCTTCGTGTAGCCGTTCGATCGGTAGACGGCCGCCAGCATTCGCATGCATGTCTATCCTCCCAAGCCTCAAACGCTTCTAGTGCGCCTCGAGCCAGTTGTTCCCCCAGCCGGCGTCCACGACGAGCGGCACCTCCAACTCGAGGGCGCCTTCCATCTCTTCCTTCACGAGCGCTTCGAGGACGTCGCGTTCCTTCGTGGGTGCCTCGAACACGAGCTCGTCATGCACCTGCAGGATCATCCTCGACTTCAGCTTCTCGCGCTCGAGACGTCCGGCGATTCGAACCATCGCGACCTTGATGAGATCGGCCGCCGTGCCCTGGATCACGGTGTTTACCGCGGTACGCTCGGCGTACGACCGGCGCTGGCCGTTCTCCGAGTTGATCTCGGGCAGAAAGCGACGGCGCCCCAAGAGCGTCGTAACGTAACCCTCGCGACGCGCGCGTTCCAACGTCTCTTCCTTGAAGATGCGAACGAGCGAGTACGTGTCGAAGTAGGCCTCGATGAACTCTTCCGCGTCGGCGACCGAGATCCCGAGCTGGGCCGCGAGCCCGCGCGCGCCCTGTCCGTAGATGACGCCGAAGTTCACCGTTTTCGCCTGGGCCCGCATCTCCGGTGTCACGTCGTCAGGATCGACGTCGAAAACGAGTGCGGCCGTATGGCGGTGAACATCCAGGCCGGACCGAAAGGCCTCCCGCAGTCGCTCATCGCCCGCGATCGACGCGAGCACGCGAAGCTCCACCTGGCTGTAGTCCGCGCTCAGGAGCCGCCAACCGCGCGGCGCGACGAATCCCTCACGGATTTTCCGTCCCATCTCCGTTCGAATCGGAATGTTTTGCAGGTTCGGATCGCTCGACGAGAGACGGCCGGTTGCCGCCACGGTTTGGTTGAACGACGTGTGGACCCGTCCCGTGTCCTCGCGGGCGAGCTTCGGCAGCGCGAGAACGTAGGTGGAAAGCAGCTTCGAGACCTGTCGGTAGTCGAGGATCTTCTCGGCAATGGGATGCTTGGGCGTCAGTCGCTCCAACACGTCGCTGTCCGTCGACGGCCCGGTCTTGGTTCGTCGTACCGTCGGGAGCCCCAGCTCTTCGAAGAGGACTACCCGAAGCTGCTTGGGTGAGCCGATGTTGAACGTGTGCCCGGCCATCTCGTGGATTTCCGCCTCGATCGCCTCGAGCTGCGTTCCGAGCGTGCCGGCCATTTCATCGAAGACGGCGCGATCGATGAGCACGCCGTGTCGCTCCATCTCCATCAGCACATCGGAGAGCGGCATCTCCACGTCCTCGAAGAGCGATTGAAGCGTGAGTTCTTCCAGCCGCGGGGCGAAACGAGTCGCCAGCCGAAACGTGACGTCGGCGTCCTCCGCCGCGTAGTCGCTCACGCGACGAAGATCGACCTGCCAGATCTCCTGCTTGTTCTTTCCGGTCCCGACAAGATCCGCGTACGAAACCGTCTTGTGGCCCAGTTCCTGGATGCTGAGCACGTCGAGCCCATAGCGCCCCTTGCCGGGGTCGAGCAGGTAGGCCGCCAGCATCGTGTCGAACGCGATGCCGCGAACCGCAATGCCGTGATTGAGCAGCACCGACGCGTCGTACTTCGTGTGCTGCCCGATCTTCTCGATCTCCGGGTCCTCGAGGATGGGGCGGATCACCTCGATCACGTCGTCCAGCGGAAGATTCACCGCCTCACATTCCAGCGTGGACTCATGCCCGACGGGAACGTAGGCAGCTACTCCTTCCTCGTCGCAGAATGAGAGCCCGACGAGGCGCGCGTCGAGGACACTGAGCGACGTCGTCTCGGTATCGAAAGCGAACCGGCCGGCCGCGCGGAGTCGCTCGACCAAGGCCCGAAGCTCCTCAGACGTCGTGATGAGCGTGTACTCCACGCTCGAATCCTCCGCCTCCATGAAGGAGGCCGCGAGCCCCTTGAACTCCATTTCATTGAAGAGCGCGACGAGCGCTTCCCCGTCCGGCTCCCCCGGACAAAGCGCGTCGATCGTGACATCGACGTCCAGGTCCGTCCGAATCGTGACGAGGTCGCGGGAGAGGCGTGCCGTGTCGTGGTTCTCTCGGACGCGCTCTCCGAGCTTTCCCTTGATCTCTTCGCCGTGATCGAGCACACCGTCCACGCTCTCATATTGCCCGAGGAGCTTGAGCGCGGTCTTCTCCCCCACACCGGGGATACCCGGAACGTTGTCCGAGCTGTCGCCCATGAGCGCCAGCAAATCGATGACGCGATCGGGCGGCACACCCATGCGGTTCGACACGCCGTCTGCGTCGAGAAGCTCCTCCTCACCGCGCGAGCCGGGCCGAAGAACGTGCACGCGGTCCGAAACGAGCTGACAGAAGTCCTTGTCACCCGAATAGATGAGAACGGATACGTCCTCCGCTTCCGCCCGCCGGGCAAGCGTCCCGATGATATCGTCCGCCTCGACCCCATCCTGGCGCAACACGGGTAGCCGCATCGCGGACACGAGCTCGTCGATCCGCGGAAGTGATTCCGCGAGCTCGTCCGGCATCTTGGCCCGGGTGGATTTGTACTCCGGGAAGACCTCGTGCCGAAACGTCGGCGCCGCCGTGTCGAAGACAACGGCGAGATAATCCGGCGCGCTGTCGCGCAACAGGCGGAGCAGCGTGTTCGCGAACCCGAAGACGGCCGACGTGTTCTCGCCCCGAGAGTTCACGAGTGGGTTTCGGATGAATGCGAAATACGACCGGTAGGCCAGCGCGGAGCCATCGATGAGAACGAGTTTCTTGGCCGAGCCCATGCCCCGATACTCCTTCTGTTTCCTCGATCCGAGAAACGACGATTGAGCGTGGTGTGCGGGCGAGAGGAAAGACTACGTGGTGACCGGGATGAAAGAAAGCGCTTCTTTGGCCCGGATTGCCGCCGTGCGCGATGCATGCCACTATCCGCACTCATGTGAAACTCGGGCCGTGGGATGGGAGTCGAACCGTGCGCGGAATTTCGCAGACACTTCTCGCATTTCTCGCGGGAACGATCGGCGGCGCGTCGATTCTTGCCTTCGGTATCTTTCTCCTCGCGCGCCCCAGAGGATGGGTATCGCTCGGCTTCGCACCATTCGTCTCGCTGCTCGTCGACGCGGGGCTCAGCCTGCTCTTCTTCGTCCAGCACAGCGGCATGGTGCGACGCGGATTTCGGAAGATTTCCGCCCGCTTCGCACCCACTGGTGGCACAAGCGCCGTCTACGCGATTGCGTCGGGTGTCGCGCTTCTACTCGTCGTCATCTTCTGGCAGAGCACCGATCGCGTCCTGTTCAGCGCGGAAGGCCCCGCGAGGTGGATCCTCCGACTCGCGTCGCTCGCAGCCATCGTGGGGATCTTCGCGGGGTCGTCGTCGCTCGGAGCCTTCGACCCGTTCGGGGTGACTCCGCTCATCGCGCGCATGCGCGGGAAGACGCCGCGCGCACCGCGCTTCGTCGTCCGGGGTCTCTATCGCTGGGTGAGGCACCCGCTCTACCTCTTCTGCCTCGTCATCATATGGGCCCACCCCGTTCTCACGTCGGACCGACTGCTGCTCGACGTTCTGTGGACAGCCTGGATCGTCATCGGCACAATCCTCGAAGAGCGCGACTTGGCGAGGGAGTTCGGGACCGACTATCAGCAGTATCAACGCCGCGTCCCGATGTTGCTCCCGCGTCCACCGCGGAACACGGAGTGAGAAACGTCATGCCGATCGCGCTGACGCGCAACGTGAGCCCCGACATCGAGCACTGCGAGCTTACCCACCTGAATCGCCGACCGATCGATCGTGTTCTCGCCAGCTATCAGCACATCGCCTACGAGCGCTGCCTGGAGACGTGCGGCTGCCGGATCCATCGCCTCCCCGACGCGCCGGGCTGCCCGGATTCCGTCTTCATCGAGGACACCGCGCTCGTCATGGACGAGCTGGCGATCATCACACGTCCGGGCGCCCCCGTCCGGCGTTCGGAGGTCGCAGTGGTGGAGACGGCGATCGCGCGACACCGGTCGATCACGCGGATCGAAGCGCCGGCGACGCTGGACGGCGGTGACGTGATGCGCATCGGAAGGGAGCTGTACGTCGGGTTGTCCGGCCGCACGAACGCGGCCGCCGTCGAGCAGCTCCGTGAACACCTTGAGCCGCATGGCTACCGCATTCGCCCGGTGGCACTCGATGAGTGCTTGCATCTCAAGTCCGCCGTCACGCCGATCGGCGACAAGATGCTGCTCATCAATCCCGACTGGATCGATCCCGGCGTGTTCGCCGCCTACAGACTCGTCGAGGTCGATCCCGGCGAACCGCACGCCGCGAACGCGCTCCGTATCGTTGACGAAATCGTCTACCCCGACGCCTTTCCGAGAACGCGGGCGCGACTCGATAAACACGGCTTGCGAGTTCACGGCGTTGACGTCTCGGAGCTCGCCAAGGCGGAAGGCGGCGTCACCTGCTGTAGTCTGATCTACAAACCCTGACCGAAAGAGCCGCTATGAACCTAACAACTTATCTCGAACGCATCGGCATTGCTGAGCGCCCCGAACCAACGGCAGAAGCGCTACGGGCACTCCACCGGGCACATCTTCTCTCGATCCCGTTCGAGAAGCTCGGCATTCGTCTGGACCAGGCGCAAAGCAGTCATCGACCGCAGGGAGGTTCATGATGCGAGCAGTATTGGCGTGCTGTCTCCTCGTCGCGGCGGTGACCCTGCCGTCATCCACCGATGCGGAAAGCCAGCGCCGCCCGGTTGCCACCTACTCGATCGTCGCCCACGACGCCGATACCGGGCAGCTCGGCGTCGCGGTCCAGTCGCACTGGTTCTCGGTCGGGCCGATCGTGCCGTGGGCCGAGCCGGGCATCGGAGCGGTAGCCACGCAGTCGTTCGCGGAACCCGCGTACGGCCCGCTCGGACTGGAGCTCATGCGCTACGGACGCTCGGCGCCCGAGGCGCTGAACGCGCTCGTCTCGACCGACTCGGCGGAAGCCGTTCGTCAGGTTGCCATGATCGACGCCAACGGAAACGTCGCGACGCACACAGGCGATCGCTGCATCCACGCGGCGGGGCACCACGTCGGCGCACACTACTCCACGCAGGCCAACCTGATGGAAAACACAACCGTCTGGGAGGCGATGGCCCGCGCATACGAGTCGTCGGATGGCGACCTCGCCGAGCGACTGATCGCCGCGCTCGAGGCGGCCGAAGGCGAAGGGGGCGACATCCGCGGCAGACAATCGGCGGCCATTCTGGTCGTCTCGGGGACCGATAGCGGCCGTCCATGGGCGGACCGTCTGTTCGACTTGCGGGTCGAAGATCATCCGGAACCGGTTGCCGAGCTCAGACGCCTCGTCACGCTACAGCGCGCCTACCTCAAGTTGAACGAAGGGGACGAGCGGTTGGCGGAGGGAGACGTCGACGCCGCGATACGCGCCTATCAGGAAGCGACGCGGATCGTGCCGGACGACGCCACGAACGGTGAAGCCGCGTTCTGGGTGGGTGTCACGCTCGCCGACGTGGGGCGCGAATCGGAGGCGTCCGCCTACCTTGCCCGAGCGTACGCGCAGGATGTTCGATGGGCGGAAGTGCTGCGCCGGCTACCGGCCTCCGATCTTCTGCCGGACGATGGCGAGTTGATCGACCGTCTGCTGGCGAGCATGGGAGCGGAGTGACGATCGTCACCGCGAGCATTCCCTAGCGGTGAAGCATCTGAAGCCGCATCCACTCGACGATCGGATCGATCGCGTCCTCGTTGAACACGAGGTCACGCAGGGCCGCATCTCGCAGTGACGCTTCCGGGCTCTCCGCGTGGGCGAAGTGGCCGTCCGTACCCGAAAGCTCGATCACACCATGCTCGACACCGGAAGCCGTGAGGAGATCGTCCAGTAGCCGGATCGACTCGGGCGGCGTAGCGAAGTCCGCGCTCCCTTTCACGGCGAGAACCGGACACTCGAGAGCACCGTAGAGGTCGGCGACATCCATCGCCGCGAGCTGATTGAGGTAGGTATCTCCCCGATCGATCATCCATGAGATGGTGCTCACCACAATTCCGTGGCGCTCCGGGTTTCGGTCGAGAATCTCATCGACGGAGCCACCCTGCGTCAGCTCCGAGAAGAAGCTCTCGAGCGCCGTTTGAATGACGCTGATCTGTGTGGAATCAGCCCCACCGAATTCCGCCTGTGTCCGAACGGACGCCGTCGCGTACTCCGGCCAGTCTCGGCCCGGCGCGGCGTGGAGTACGAGCCCCCGGATATCGGCCCTCTGACTCGCCAAGCGCGCGGCGTGGAGTGCACCGGTGCCGTCACCGAGGAGAAACACCCTCAGGGAATCGATCCCGGGCTGCGACTTCAGCTGCTCCAGCGCCCGCTCCGCGTCCGCGATCTCGGCCTCGAGGTCCATATCGTGGAAGGGCGGCCCTTCGCTGTCGCCGATACCCCTTCGGTCGTACCGCATCACGGCGATGCCGCGCTCGGCGAAGCGCAGGGCAAGCTCCCGATAGATGTTGTAGCCGCCCCGCTCAACAGATCCCGCCACGTGCGGCTGCAAGATGAGCACGGCCGGAATAGTCTCGTCTTCACGTCCCTCGGGCCGACAGAGAATGCTCCGCAGGCGAACACCGTCACCGACGGCGAACGAATCGTAGATGAACTCCAGTCCCGGAAGACTCTCGAGCGGGCGCCCCGTGAGCGTCACGTCGATCTCGAGCGGCGTCCCGAAGCGGGTCAGGGACAGATGGATGCGGTCGCCCTCGAGACGCGGCGCCATGATGACCGCGAACTCCCCGATGCCCGGCGTCGGCTCGCCGTCGATCGCGTGGATCACGTCGTCCACGTGCACACCGACCGCCGCCGCCGGCGAGATCCCGGATAGCATCTGAACCCAGATTCCCGTCGTGTCAACGAGCCCCAGGCGGGTGGCATTCGCGGAATCCAGCGGGTACACCCGCATACCGAGGTAGCCACGCCGGGGAAGGCTGTCCGCCACACCCGCGCTCTGCGCCAGTACGATGCTCACCAGCCCGATAGCGATCAGTCGAAGGAAACACATGCCCACTCCCCACTTGTTTGCGTCCGAGCGGGAACGGTAAGGCATCGAGCGCCGACAATCCAGTTCGCATGCCACGAGGGCTCCCGATACACCATTTCCGCGCTGCCTCGCTGCGGCGATCCGCCGCCCCCGGTCTTGACGCCTTACCTCCGATCCCGCATGATCTCTCATCTTTTGGTCGGTATCGGACATTCAAGAAGGGTCGTTCTCCAATGCGCATGAGCCAACTTTTCGGACAGACATATAGAGAAAAGCCGGCCGATGCCACGGCCGTCAGCCACGAGCTTCTCCTTCGCGGCGGCTACATCCGACCGCTCGCCGCCGGCATCTATTCGTTTCTCCCGCTGGCGTTTCGAACGCTCAAAAAGGTCGAGACCATCGTCCGCGAGGAAATGAACGCCATCGACGGCCAGGAGATTCTCATGCCGGTCGTTCACCCGGCGGAGCTCTGGGAGGAAACCGGACGCTATCAGGAGATCGGTCCGGAAATGGCGCGCTTCAAGGACCGCGCCGGCCATCCCATGCTGCTGGGCATGACCCACGAAGAGGTGATCACCGACCTCGCGCGCCGCGAGATCAAGTCACACAAGCAGCTTCCACTCATGCTGTATCAGATGCAGACGAAGTTCCGCGACGAACCGAGAAGCCGTGCCGGTCTCATTCGCGTTCGCGAGTTCATCATGAAGGACGCCTACTCGTTCCATCGCGACGTGACCGATCTCGATCGCTACTACCCGTCCGTCTATCGCGCGTACTTCCGCATTTTCGATCGTTGCGGCGTGGAGACGGTCGCCGTGGCGTCGGACGTCGGCATGATGGGCGGAACGGAGGCGCATGAGTTCATGGGGCTCACCGAGATCGGTGAAGACACGATCATCACGTGCGAGAAGTGCGACTACTCCGCCAATCGACAGGTCGCGCGCTTCCGCCGGCCTGAACCGGCGACCGAGGACGAGGCCCCACTCGAGAAGGTGGCCACACCCGAATGCGAAACGATCGAGGACGTCGCGACCTTCCTGGAGGTTCCCACGTCGAAGACCGCCAAGGCCGTCTTCTTCAGCGCGGAGATCGGCGGTGAGGAGAAGCTCATCTTCGCCGTCACGCGGGGCGACATGGAGGTGAACGAAACCAAGCTCGCGAACTACCTCAAGGCCGGCGAACTCGCGGCCGCGCCGGACGATGCGATCCACGCCGCCGGCGCCGTTCCGGGCTACGCGTCCCCTATGAGCGTGAAGAACTGCATCGTCGTGGTGGACGAGCTCGTTCCGAACTCCCCCAACCTCGTGACCGGCGCGAACGAGGAAGGCTTCCACGTGACGAACGCCAACTTCGGCCGCGATTTCGCGACCGATCACGTCATCGATCTCGCCGCCGCCGAGGCCGGCTTCGCGTGCCCCGAGTGCGGGGCGCCGCTCAGCGCGAACAACGCGATCGAGATCGGCAACACCTTCAAGCTCGGCACGAAATACTCCGACGCGATGAAGGCGACGTTCCTCGACGAAGAAGGCACGGCCATACCGTGCGTCATGGGGTGTTACGGAATCGGCCTCGGACGGATCATCGCCTCCGCCGTAGAGATGTCGCACGACGACGACGGCATCATATGGCCTGTATCGATCGCCCCCTACCACGTGCACATCGTGCTACTGCGACCGGACGAAGAAGGGCTTCGCGACGTGGCCGAGTCGATCATGTCCGATCTGGAAAAAGCGTCGGTCGAGGTGATCCTGGATGACCGCGATGAGATGGCCGGCGTCAAGTTCAAGGACGCCGACCTCATGGGCATGCCGATTCGTCTCACCGTGAGCCCGCGAAACCACAAGAACGGCAAGGTCGAGATGAAGATCCGGGGAGCGGAATCCGCCACCGAGATCGCCTACGCCGACGTCACGGGTGTCGTCACCGGAACGCTCTCCGACATGCGCGCGCGCCTCGAGGAGATCGCGGACGCACGTTGATCATCGGCCGCCCAGTTGACACGTTCCGCACGATCTGGAACCATCGACGGGTGATGAACCGATTGAAGCTGGCACTGATCCCACTCGCAGGGGCGTTCTCGATTGCCGCGGCCGCCGTTCCGGACGGTCTTGACGGCTATGAAGGCTATGCGGCTCTCAGCGAGCGCCTCGAGACGCTTACGGGCGCACACCCGCACATCGCCACACTCAGCTCGATCGGCAAGAGCTTCGAGGGCCGCGATCTCTGGCTGGTCACTCTCGGTGAGCACGCGCAAGGCAAGCCCGCCATCTATCTCGACGCCGCCCATGACGGCTCGGATCTCGTGGCAGGCGAAGTTGCCACGCGCACCCTGCGCTACTTGCTGGAGGCTTTCCCGCCTGATTCTCTCATCGATCTCCTCGAGATCGCCACGCTCTACGCGATCCCTAGGGCGAACCCGGACGGTGTGGAGCGCGCATTCGCCTCCCCCGCGCGGTTTCAGAGCGCGCTCGTTCGCCACATGGATGATGATCGCGACGACGAAATCGACGAGGACGGCCCGAACGATCTCGACGGAGACGGCGCGATCACCTCGCTCCGCGTCGAGGATCCGGGAGGGAGCTGGCGGAAAGACGACGCGGACCCCCGCCTGATGGTCGAACGCGAGCCCGGCGACGAAGGCCCCTTCTACCGACTCTACGTCGAGGGTCTCGATGACGACGCGGACGGCCTCATGAACGAAGATCCGGAAGGCGGCGTGCATCTGCAGCACAACTTCCCGCAGGGATGGGAGATGGAACACGCCCAGCCGGGCGCGGGCCCGTTTGCCGCCAGTGAGCTGGAGACCCTCGCTCTGCTGGAGTTCTTCGTCGGCCACCCGGAGATCGCCACCGTCATCTCCCTCAGTCAGTCCGATCGGCCCGAGCGCGCCGGCGTCGGGCACTCGTCTCGCGTGCCCCACGCGGACGCCGACAGCTACGGTATGCTCGATGGCGAGCTGGAAAGCGCGTTCGGGAGAGAGATCCGAACCGACTACCGCTCGGACGGCGACGCCGCCTTCGGAGGCGCAGGGCAATTGATCCCTCGGGCTCAAAAACGTAGCCCCACGCCAACCGCACCGCGCGCCATCGTTCCGGGATTGCTCGCTGAATGGACCTACTTTCAGGCGGGTGCATGGAGCTACATGCCTCAGGTCTGGGTATCCGCGCCGCCGGTATCGGCCACCTCCGACACGACCCTCGACTCCCCGGAACCGGAGACGCGCGATCCCATTGGCCGTGCGTGGCTCGAGTGGATCGACGCGAACACGCCCGATGGGTTTGCCGAATGGAGCCCTTTCGATCACCCGACACTCGGCCCGGTCGAGGTCGGTGGGTTCCGTGCGAGCCCCCGCCGGATCGCCCCTCCCGAGGCGCTGGACAGCCTGGCCACGGAAACCGCGCGCTTCGTCATCGCGCTCGCCGGCGAAATGCCAAGCCTCTCGATCGCGGAGCTTCGGGCGACACGCGAAGCCGGTCCGCTCTATCGCCTCACCCTCACGGTAACCAACACAGGGAAGCTCCCGACGCTCTCGGTCCAGGGCGTCGCGACGGAGCTCTACCATCCGATTCTCGCCGAGGCGCGTCTACCGGCCGGAAGCGAATTCGTCGGCTGCCCCGACCGCGTGAAGCTCGGCAAGCTCGATGCGGGCAAGCGGCGCACGGCCGAGTGGCTCATTCGGTCGTCGCCGGGAGAGGTCATCACCGTCCATGCGTGGAGCGTCCGCGGTGGGCGTGACACGCAATCGGTGACGCTCGGCGCGGGATCAGGGGGCGACTAGATGACGAGAGCCGCCACGATGCTTCTCCTTCTTCTCGCGATCGCAATGCCGCTCTTCCCGGCCGATGCCCTCGCACGGGAAGAAGGATCAGTGAGGCCGGTAAGCCTAACCGAGCCATACCCTTACCCAATCGACTTCAAGCATTTTTACACGTACGAAGATCTCACTACAACGCTCCAGCGCGTCTCGGACGCCTTCCCCGCGATCACCCACCTGCGCTCGATCGGAAAGAGCCGTGAGGGACGGGACATCTGGATGATCCGACTGGGCGACGAGGAGACGGGTGACCCGGATACGCGCCCGGCAATCTACGTCGACGGGAACATCCACGGCAACGAGATCCAGGCGTCCGAGGTCTGCCTCTATGTCGTCCACACGCTCGTCAATCGCTTCGGCCGAGTCGACTTCGTCACCGATCTTCTCCGATCACGCACGTTCTACATCGTTCCGAGCGTGAACCCGGATTCGCGCGCGGCGTTCTTCAATGAGCCCAACAATCCACACTCGCCTCGGCGAAATCGGAGGCCGTTCGACGACGACCTGGACGGATGGATCGACGAAGACGACAAGGAGGACATCAACGGCGACGGCATGATCACGATGATGCGCCGGCCCGATCCGTTCGGCGAGTTCAGGACCGGCGACGACCCGCGCGTGCTGGAGCGTCGCGAGCCTGACGAGCCGGGCGAATGGTCGATGTGGTGGTGGGAGGGAATCGACAACGACGGCGACGGACAGATAAACGAGGACACCGTGGGTGGGGTCGATATGAATCGCAACTTCCCCGCCGACTGGCAGCCGCATAACCTACAGCATGGCGCGGGCCCCTATCCCACGTCCGAGCCCGAAATCCGCGCCATCGTGAGCTTCATTCAGAAGCACCGAAACATCGCCGCACTACAGTCCTTTCACAACAGCGGCAACCTGATCCTCTATCCGTTCGGCTCGCGGTCGTTCGAGAACGTCCCGCCGCGCGACCAAGAGGTGTATCGGGCGATCTACCAGCGGGGAGCGGAGATTCTCCCGCACTACGATCCGGGCAGCATCATGGACGATCTTTACCGCGTCTATGGATCGACGGTCGACTACGGCTACCTGCATTGGGGCATGATCGCCTTCACGAACGAACTCTGGGACTGGGTGATGGACTACGACGGGAATGGCCAGATCTCCCGCGAGGAGCGGCTCCGCTGGAACGACGAGAGGCTCCACGGCGATGCGTTCGTCGAGTGGACCCCCTTCACCCACCCCACGCTCGGCGAGGTGGAGATCGGCGGTTGGTCTCAGTTCCACTCCAGGGTCCCCCCCGTGGAATTCCTTGAGGAGATGTGCCGACTGAACGCGGACTTCGTGATCTTCCATGCCGAGGCGATGCCGCTTCTCGAGATCACGCGGGCCGAGGTCGAGCGTGTGTCCGATCGCGTCGTGGCGCTGGATCTGTTCGTGGCGAACACGGGCGTGATGGACACCTATCCCGTGCTCTCGCAGCAGCTCGGCGTCGCGCGACCGGTCGTCGCCCTCATCGACGTCTCGGACGGGGTTCGCGTGCTGAACGGTGCGACGCGCCCCCGCGATCGCGCTCTACGACCGACGACCTATGACCCGATCGACCGAAGGACACCGGATCCCGCACGCGTCGAAATCGGTCAGATCAACGGTGGAACCGAGCAGGCGATCAGATGGCTCCTGGAGATTCCCGATGGCGGCGGCGCGCGGGCGACGGTCCGGGTGAGGTCAGACAAGGCGGGGACGGCCGAAAGCGAAGCCATCGATCTGGACGCGCGCTAGCCCGGCGACGGCATCCGGCCCATATCCCTAGCGGAACTGCTCCATCAGCCTCTTGAATCGACTCCCGTACAGACGGTCGAAGAGGTCGAGACGATCCGGGATGTGGACTTGGCACCAGCGGCGCAGTCCGGCGATCTCGATTCGGATGTCGATCTCCGGATAGTCGCTCGAGAGGATGAGCGACGAGATCCGGTCCGCCCGGCGCTTCAGCTCGGTTGCCGGGTCCGCCCATTCCCGACGGCGTTGGTCCATGGCTCCCTCCCACCTAACGATATCACACTCATGCGCTTGAGGCTCCAAACGCCATTTGGCAGCCCCATACCCATTTCGGCGATCATGTGCTAAAATGTAGGTGTAGTTTCCACCTCCGGGATCGTGGACAAGGGACTGGGGCTGGCGGCCTGATGCTGGGGTGCCCGTGCGGTTGCTTGTTCGGTTGTTCGGAGAGCCGCTTTCTCATCGGCCGAGGTAGGTGCAGCTAACGCGTGTGCCGGCACACGCGATGGGTTTTCCCCCAACTCATCGTTCCGGATCACAATCGTCGGCTGGTCAACCTTGCCCAATAGAAGTGGACGAGAAGAAACGCGTGGAAGGAGGGATCTAGATGCACGCGAAACTCGGCCGCGCCGCTATGGGTGTGGCTTTCATCGGCCTTGTCGTGGCCGCCAGTGCTCATGCGGAGTACAGCCACGAGCTGGTCTTCCATGGCGAGGACAGGATCGTGAAGGTCGAGTCATTCACCGAGCAGGTCTTCGATCATGACTTGTACAACACTGGTGATCAAACCGACACCTACACGCTAAGTATCACGAACGAGTACTTCGCCGGTGACTTCATGGATTGGTTCTGGTCACTCTGTGCTGGGGAAGCCTGCGTGCTTGACTCCGTCGAGGTAACGCTGGGTGCGGCCGAGTCCGAATCGGTTTCCGTGCACATCGGGGCCATGGATGTGCCGGGCGGCAGCCGGACCACACTGAAGGTCCGATCGCACAACGATCCCTCCGACGTCACGATCCAGCGTTACATGGTCATCCATACGGAAACGGGCCTGCTGCTAATCGACGACGACAACGACGCCCGGACCGATCTGTGCGTGACCGCCGCAATGGAATCGACCGGCGTGGCGTACGGCGTGTGGGAGACGTTCGTTCAAGAGCTCGAGGACGGTGATCTAGACTTCTATGACAAGGCGGTATGGATCACGGGGAGCGAGAGCGCGAGCACGCTCACCGCGAGCGATCAAACGATGCTCTCCGGTCGACTCGATGAGGGCCTAAGTCTGCTCGTCGCCGGCGAGAACTTGTTCGACGACATTGGCGGCTCTACGTTCGCCAACGACTACTTGGGTGCCGACCGCGCCGCGGACGCCACCTCAACGGATGTCGTCGGCGTGGGCGGCGACCCCGTGGGAGACGGTCTGGCCTTCAGCCTCGTTGGGGGCTGTGGTGATGACCAGACCACCCATGACGCCCTGAGCGTCGTGGGCGACGGTATCGTCGCACTCGACTACGACGGCGTCTCTGAAAACGCGGGCATCCGCCAGAATGGAAACGACATCTACCGCACGGTGTCGCTCGGCTTCGATCTCAGCGCCCTGGCCATCGGAGATGTCCCTGGGCAGCTGCTGTCGCAGGCGATCGCTTGGTTCGATGGGACCATCGGCGTGCCGGGCGTTGAAGATCTGGCGCTTCTCCTGCGGGGCTCGGCGTTCCCGAACCCGCTTCGCGCGTCCGGTCATCTGCTCCTCACCGTTCCCGAGGGCATCTCGGACGACATCCGGATCGATCTCTACGACGCGACCGGACGGAAGATCACCCGGCTCTTCGAGGGCTATCTTCCGGAAGGCCAGCACGAGATCTCGCTCGACAGTCGTAACATCCATGGGCGAGCTCTCGCTCCGGGCATGTACTTCTATCGTGTCGGGGCGGGACAGATCAGCTCAGGCGGCAAGCTGACCGTCGTCCGTTAGCCGCGCAAGACATAGCCGCGCACATCGCGCCGGGTCGGGTCACCGATCCGGCGCTTTTTCGTAGCGGATCATCAGGTTGCGGCGCTCTCCATGACCGCCTGACTTTGTCGTGAGGGGTCCATTTGACCGTAAGATCTCGGCCGTCATTCACACCTACTTTCGTGACGGTGAAGACGCGTCCCTCTGAACGGGATTTCATCACCACCGACTCACGTTCAGTGAGGCGTCTTGTTCGAAACGGATGGTCGAACCGCAGCGGGCGCGACCATGCCGGTTGCTGGTCAAAGGAGGCTGTTAAATGGCGACCCCGAATCGTCGTCCCCAATTGTCACTCCTGGCGAGCGTTCTCGGCACCATGCTTCTCACCATCGCCACTTCGGTCGCGCATTCGAGCGATCAGGTCGAATACCGCGGTCACCACGACCCGAATTTCTTCGCTGAGCTTCTCGATGCCGAGATTGACGGAAACACCGTCTATGTCGTCGGCGTCGGCGGCTTCAGCATCTTCGACGTCACCACACCCTCGGCGCCTACTCTCGTGGGACGCTGGCAGCCGGACAACCACCCGTGGGAGCGCTTCTACTCCGCGGCCGCGGGGGCGACCCATGCATACTGCGGCTCACGGCATAACGGCCTTCACACCATCGACATTCAAAACCCGAGCAACCCGGTTCTCGTCGACATCATCTTGGAGGCGGGGATCCAATTCGAGGGCGTGCTGCTCAACGGGTCGACCCTCTACGCGGCGCGCCACGATGCGGGCGTGGAGATCTTCGACGTGTCCACACCCAATAACCCGGCGTCGCTCAGCGTTCTCGGCGGTTTCACCAACGCGTTCAAGTTCGTTCAGACCGGAAGCACGGTCTATGTCGCCGATGGAACGGGCGGGATCAAAGTCCTCGACGTATCCACGCCGACCAGTCCGTCCATCGTCGGATCGGCCGCCACCACGGGCGCCGCGCAGGATGTCACGTACCGAAACGACCTTCTCGCCGTTGCGGTCGGCGCGGCGGGCGTCGACATCTTCGACGTGACCGACCGTGACTCGCCGGTCTGGATGGGCAACTACGACTCCTCTTCCTCCGCCTTCAACATCGACTTCTCCACCAACGGCCATGTCTTTATCGCGGATTGGGACGATATCGAGGTCGCGGACGTCTCCGATCCCACCAATCCGTTTCGGACGGGATGGGAGGACACACCCGGTCGCGTCATGGGGCTTGTGTCGGATGGCGACCTCGTCTACGTCGTCGATTGGGACACGTTCCGCACATACGAGTACGGCAACGTCACCCAGCCCGACATTCATGTCACCCCGCCGTCGATCGTCTTTGACGAGATCTCGGTGGGCGAGTCCGACTCCGCGGTCGTCACCGTGACAAATACCGGGGTCGGCACGCTGATCGTCGATAACGTCAACATCTTCGGATCGTCGGCCTTCAGCGCGAGCGAGACCTCGTTCCAATTGATGGAAGACGAGATGATCGACTTGACCGTCACGTTCACTCCGTTCGACGAGAACCAGCAAAACGGGACGCTTCGTCTTCCGGCGAACGATCCCGATGAGTCGGAGGGGCAGACCACGCTGCGCGGGAATCCGTCGACCGTACAGGTGGGCGATGTTGCACCGAACTTCACGCTCACGGGCATCGATGGCCTCCCCTACACCCTCTCTGATTACCAGGGGAGGATCGTCGTCCTCGCCTGGTTCGCTTCGTGGTGACCCGTTTGTGGTCCGGAGTTTTCGGACCTCGAAGTGACGATCTGGCAGGAGTACCAGTCCGATGGTCTCATCGTGTTCGGCCTCAACCGAAGTGAAAGTCAGGAGGTCGCGCAGGAATTCGCGGACCAGTTCGGACTGACGTTCCCGATCCTTCTCGACTCGATCGGATCCGCGTACGGCGACTACTGGATCGAGGGCTGCACGACCCCGTTCCCGCGTGACTTCATCATCGATCAGAGCGGCATCGTTCGGTTCCTGGCGTGTGAATACGATCCCGAGGCCATGACGACCGTGATCGACAGCCTACTGACGGTCATCGATGTCCCCGACGCGGGCGTGCCGGAGGCGGCACCGCTCGCCCCGAACCGTCCGAATCCGTTCGCGACGTCCACGACGATTCGCTTCAACGCCGAGAGTGACGCCCACGTGGAGATCGAGATCTTCAACGCCTCGGGCGCGCGCGTCAGAAGGCTGATGAATCGAACGGTGGCCGCGGGCAGTCACTCGCATGTCTGGGACGGCACCGACGACGCGGGCCGCCCCGCCCCGTCCGGCGTCTACTTCTACCGACTGAGGATGAATGGACGCAGCTGGTCGAGGCAGCTCGTTCTGGAACGATAGGAGAACCTGATCATGATCGACCGTCGTCCGCCTGAGACCCGAAGCGCGTGCTCGGGAGTCCTCGCCACCGGGCTCGCTCTGTTCTCGATGATCACGGTCGCGGTATCGCCGCTCTCGGCCGACAGCGACACGCTGCGGGTGGGCGATCCGGCACCGGACTTCACGCTGAGCGGTCTCGACGGCGGTCGCTACACACTGTCGGACTATCGGGGACAGGTCGTCATCCTGGCCTCGTTCGCCACCTGGTGCGCGGCCTGTGGCCCGGAGCTCTCCGACCTGGAAACGTCCGTCTGGCAACCGTACCGCGACGCCGGCGTCACCGTTCTCGCGATCGACCGCCTCGAGGACGAGTACACGGTGAGCGCGTTCGTCGATTTCTACGACCTCACGTTTCCGGTCCTCTTGGATCGGCACGCGGAGGTCTACACGACCTATTCGATTCCCGGATGCTCCTCACCCTTCCCGCGGGACTTCATCATCGCGCCGGACGGCACCATCGGCTATCTGAACTGCGACTACGATCGAGAGAGCGTGCTCTCGGTCGTGACCAATCTCCTCGGGATCGCGGACGACTCCGGCGGAGACGGTGGCGACGGGCATGGCGATGGGGACGACGACCCCACCTGTAACGGCGACTGCGGGGACGATGAGCACGACGACGGCGCGTGCGGGGACGGCCTCTGCGACGGGATCGACGAAGAGAACGGTGTCTCGGAAGACCTGCTGGCGATCGGATCGGTGTTGCTCTCGCAAAACGCCCCGAACCCGTTCGGGGCGTTCACGACGATCCGCTACGGAACGCCGGAGACGGCGCACACGCGGCTCGAGATCTTCAGCGGTGCCGGGCGGCGCGTGCGCCTGCTCGTAGACCGGGAGATCTCGGCAGGCGTGCACACCGTGACCTGGGACGGCGCCGATGACAGCGGCCGCCCACTCTCATCCGGCGTCTATTTCGTGCGGATCCGTAGTGATGGAGCGTCCGAATCCAGACGGATCGTCCTCAAGCGTTGATCCGGCGATAGACGGAGGTTCGACTTCGCTCAGCGTGCCAACACCATCCGCCGCGAGACCTCTCTCCCGTCCGCATTGAGCCGCACGAAGTAGACGCCGCTTGCGCTCGCGCTCCCCCGATCATCGAGACCGTCCCACACCAGCCGCGTCTGACCCGCGGGAAGCGGGCCGTCGTGGAGGTGCCGTACGATCCGCCCACCGGCGTCGAAGATCGCAATGCTCGCATGTCCCGACACCGGCAGCTCGAACGCGATCCGGGTCACGGGGTTGAACGGGTTCGGCGCGTTGTGCAAGAGATGCAAGCCGGCCGGTACGCCACCATCCGCAACGTCCACGATAGCGTCACCCGTATCGAACGCGATGTCGTCGATCCAGAAACCGGGACCGACGACGGAGCCGTCCGACCCGAAGTGGATGCGGAATCTGACCTCGTCCGAAATGTAGTCCACGAGATCGAAGACGGCGCCGACCCACCCATCGGTGGAGCCCGCCCAACCCGCACGGCACGGAACGCCGCCCACGCAGAGCGACGGATAGCCCGTCAGCGGGACTAGAAGGTCCCAATCGGATGTATCCGTGTTCCAGATCTCGAGTCGAGTTCCGTCGCAGCACATCTCGGTCTCGGACCAGTAGTGGAAGCTCAGGCGAAGCTCGCTCTCGCCGGAGTAGTCGTACGCCGGGCTCGTGAGCGTGCCGTGCGCGTCATCGGGATAGTCGTCGTCCATTCCCACGCCCCAACACTTCGATCCACTGAAGCCACTCGAGGGTCCGCCCGCCGTGGGCGTGCCGTGGCTCCAGAGCGCGTCGGCGGAGAAACCGCCGTCGTCGGCTTCGAAATCCTCCAGCGCCGTCACGAGCTGCAGCTCGAAATAGACGTCCGCGCGCAGCGGACCCGCCGCGTAAACGGAATCGAAGTCGGCGGACATGCCGGGGAGACTGTCGGCGTGAAACGCGTACGTTCTGTCGACGGGGAAGCCCGGTATCCCCCAATACCCGTCCGCGTCGGTGTGCGTACCGGGGAGCGGTGCGTCCCACGGCGTCACGCGAACACCGGCAAGACCCGTGAGCCCATCGTCGCCGAGGATGCGGCCGCCCACCTCAACGGTGGGGCTCATGACGAGCGCGACGTTGAGCTCGGTCGTGTCGCCGGCGCTCACGGTCGCGGGCTCTACCGCGCTGGAGTAGAAGAACGACGTGAACTCGAGCGTGTAGTCATCGGCAAGCATCGACATGAAGTAGCTTCCGTCGGCGGCGGTCATCGCGAAGGAACCGTTCTCGGCGACCGACACCGTGACGTCGGGAACCGGGTCGCCGCTCGCGTCGTCCGTGACGACTCCGGCCACGGCACCGATGCCGGTCTGGGCGAGTGCCAGGGCCGCCTGCAGATCGGGTCGCGGCCCGATGTGATTGGAGCCAGTCTGCGGCGTTCCCGTCGCCACGAGGATGTCGCGCGCGACCTTCGCCGTGAGCGGAATACCGAATGCCGCCTTCGTCATTCCCTGAAGCGAGGCCACCGACCCGACGACGATCGGCGAGGCGCTGGAGGTTCCGCTGAAGCTGTCCGTGTACCACTCTTCTTCCGGCCCGCCCTGGAGGTTTCCGTAGCCGCTCGTGACGACGTCGTATCCCCAACCGTGGAGGTCGACGCGTGCGCCGTAGTTGGTGAAGCCGGCCGGGTCGAGGCTCCCGCCGTTGGACGCGCCGCAGATGATCGCTCCGGAGTCACGGACGTTGCGGTCGAAGAGCCCCATGTAGACCGGATCATCGAAATCCTGCTGGCCGTTACCGGCGGCTTCGCAACAGATCCGACCGTTCGCCGTCGCGATCAGGATCGCGTCGAAGTTGTCCTGCCAGAACTCCATGCAGACGTAGCCGTACTGCCCGTTGCCGTCCGCGTTCGGGCCGGGCCCGTGCAGCTCGATCAAATAGATATCGCCCACCTCGATGGCCGCGGCCGCCTCGTTGATCGCTTCGGCGACCGAAAGCTCCCAGATCGACGCGGCGCCGACCTCGACCTCGTGACTGATGCCGGTCACGCCGTATCCGTTCACCGTGCCGCGGATCTCGCCGAGGACCGCCGTACCGTGGTTTCGCCAGCTCTCGTAGGGAACCTCACCGCCCGCGGTGAAGAACGGAGCGGGAAGATCCTCGTGCGACCAGAGCCAGGCGCCCTCGATATCGACGACCTTCACGGTCTCGCCCTTGCCACCCGGCGTTGCCCACACGCCTTCGGCGTCCACACCGAGCGGCGGCGGATCGAGATAGCCTTGAAGCGGTGTGAAGTCCGGTGTCGGACGGCCGCCCGGCCCGCCATCGGACGAAATCGGCTCATATCGGCCGGTGAACGCGTCGAAGCCCAGCGCCGCCGGCACGGCGACCGGTTCCAGGAACGCCGTCTCGACGGCGGGGTCCGCCACGAGCACCTTGACGATCAATATCAGCTCATCCCGCGACGGAGAATGAAGCGGGCTCAGTCTGGCGTATCGGTTCAGATTGGGGAGCGCGATCCCCGACTTCCGCTCGGCCGCCTCGCGCTCGGCATCAATCGCCTCAGCGGAACGCCCGAAGTGGCGCTCGAGGCGAAACTCCGAAGCCGTGATCGAAAGCAGCGAGGAGAGGCGTGCCGCGTCGCTCGTCGCGGGCACGAGCGCTCCGCCCGACACGCTGAGTCCGCTCGCATCGGTGAGCTTCACGATGATCCGGCCCGTCGGGGCCGCCGTCTGAAGCTCGGCGTCAGACGACGCCTGGGCCGCTCCCCAGCGGAGCGCGTGGGAGGGAGATGCCAGGAGCAATGTAACGCAAGAAACAAGACATACTGCAATAACGCACGGGCGGAGACGCATGGTGGGAACTCCTTGTGATTAGGGTCTTCCACCAATTATAGCGCACCCGCGTGGTCTGGAAGGAGTCCGTCAGCCGCAAATGACGCGGTTTCCATCGACCTTGAAGCGGCGATCCACGAAGAGCTCCGTCACCCAGATGTTCGTCTGGGTGTGCGGTGTGACGTGAGAGGTTCGGAGCTCACCCCCGAAGAGGCCCAGGAACGGAATCAGGTGGTCGCACTGGTGCCGATCGACGGCCGCCCCCGATCCAAGCTCCGTCGCGAGGAACTCCGCCGCCTCTTCCCCGACACGCTCGGCCCGCTTGCCTCTCTCGCCGAGCGCGTCCGCACCCACGGTCGCGCCACGATCGCCCCGGGCCCATAGGGTGACGCTCGATCCGGGAGACACTGCATCCTCGTAGCGACAGCGGATGTGGGCATCGTGTCCGGTGAGTCTACGAACGTGGTGGAGCGACGCCTGGCGTTGCCGTTCCGCCACGCGGCGCTTCTTGAGGTCGGCCGACGCGATGGAAACCCCCTCCACGGCGATGAGCGTTCCCACCTCGGTGAGCGAAATAGGTGTTCGGGTCACCGGCGACCTCGGCGTGATGCGGAGCCGAACGCGCCCGCCCCCCTTCGGATAGAAGCCGCGCCGGAGCACACCCAGTTCCAGCTTCTCCGCGCGCGCCGCAATCTGGGGGGCTATCACCTCACCAACCCACGTCATCGTCGGGCTGAACGCGACGTCGGTACCACCACCGATTACGATCTCGGTCTTGCGATCCGCGATGAGCGATACCGGTAGAAGTGTCTGCAGCACGAGCGAGACGGCACCGGCTGTCTTGACATCGAACTCGTAGCGTCCGCCGTGAACATCACCCGGATCGAACATGACCTCCGACGAGCCGAGCTGCGCGCCGGCTACGGTCGATCCGCTCATGCGACCGAGCGCCTTCAGAATGGTCACGTGCTGTCGCTTGAGACCGCTCACCTCGCGTCCCACGCGGATTTGCCGCGCGCGAAAGGACCTCCCGGTGAAGAGGCTCAGGACGAGTGCCGTCCGGAGTATCTGCCCACCGCCTTCGCCCTTCGATCCGTCGATGTCGACGAGATCCGGCATCATCTCCTCCAGAGAGTTCTTTGCGCCGTACCGCTCGATAGCGAGAATACGCGCGGGGCTAGCTGCCGCCAAGGCGCGGGTTGTGAACCGAAGAACCGCCGGAAACGCGAGAGGCGCGCGGAGGCGCCAAAGGTGCGCAGAAGCGCTCGGGGTGTGCGGAAGAAAGGAACCTCATGAAGATCACGGCCGACGTCTTGATCGAGGATCTCGTGCGCGAATGTCCGCAGGCCGTGACGATTCTGCGCGACTACGGCATCCGCTGCCTGAGATGCGGGGAGCCCATCTGGGGCACATTGGCAGAGGCGGCCAAAGAAAAGGGAATCGACGACCTCGGACCCGTCCTCGCCGCCCTGAGCGAGTGTGACGACTAGCCGCGAGTGCAGGAACTAGCCGGCGATCTGTTTCACCGCGTCGATGACACTGCCGTCGACCCACTTGACCGCCGCGACCACGCTCTCCTCGACCTTCGGCTGATCCGCGGCGCCGCCGCAGAGTCGTTCGATCTCGGTCTTGAGCGCCTCGATCGGCACGATCGGCAGGTCCGAGCCCTCGACCGCCGCGAGAAGATCTTCGCGCCCCGGATTGATGGCGATCCCACGTTCGGTCACGACGACGTCGATGAGCTCACCCGGGCCGCACAGCGTCGTGACCCGGTCGACGATCACCGGGATGCGGTCACGGAATGACGGGATCGCGAGGATCGTGCACTTCGAGAAGAGGCAGTTCTGCCATCCCCCGATTCCGTGCAGCAAGCGACCGTCAGAGTGCGTGACGACGTTCGCGTTGAAGCCGACGTCCACCTCGGTCGCGCCCAGCACCACCGCGTCCACCATCGACGCGAAGTTCCCCTTCCCGTGATAGTTGTAGCTCGTGAACGGGCTCGTGTTCACGTGGTTCGCGTTCTCGCGCATCGAACGAACGCCCTCGAGGTCGAAGGTCTGTCCATCGAGGATGTAGTCGGTCAGTCCTTCTTCGAGCATCTCGACGAGATACTTGGTGCTCCCCGCCCTGACGAAGCGCGCCTTCACACCCGCCGCCCGCATCATGTCGCGGAGGTACGTCGCAAACGCGAGCGCGATGCCGCCGGCGCCGGCCTGAAACGAAAAGCCGTCTCGCATGATCCCCACGTCTCGGACAAAGCGGGCCACGTACTCGGCGATCAGCAGCCGGTCGGGGCTCTTGGTGATCCGCGTCGTGCCGGAGACGATCCGCTCCGGGATCCCGACACGGTCAACGTTCACGACGAAGTCGACCGTGTTGCCGTGGATCTGCCACGGGATACAGGGAAACGGCACGAGGTTATCGGTCACGACGATGACGCGATCGGCGTACTGAGAATCCGCGAGCGCGAAGCCGAGCAGCCCGCAGCCCGACGGTCCGCGGTCGCCGGTGGCGTTCCCGAACGCGTCCGCCGTGGGGGCCGCGATCACGGCGATGTCGATGTGCACCTCGCCGTCCTGCACCGCCTGATAGCGGCCGCCGTGGGAGCGCAGCACGCCAAGTCCGCGCATCTTCCCCCGCGAGCAGTAGTCGCCGAGTGGTCCGTTCATCGACCCTTCGATGTGATGAACGACACCGCTGTCCATGTGGTCGATGATCGGCGCGTGACACGGGAACGAAGCGCTCGGAAACCACATGAGGTCCTTGACCCCGAGCTCGGCCGCCGCGTCGAACACGGCGTTCGCCACGAGGTCGCCGTTTCGAAAATGATGATGGGTCGAGATCGTCATCCCGTCACGGAGACCACTCGCCTTGAGCGCCTCTTTGATATCGGCGACGAGCTTGTTGCCGTCGGCCGGGTAGCTCGCGCAGGTGGCGATCGGGGGCGCAACCTTCCGCCCGTCCGGGATCAGCTTTCCAACGCCCTGAAACGGGGTGGTGTCTCTGCCGTTCACCTCGGTCGGCACCATGCGGCCGGCCGCGTTCTCGACGAGCCGTGTGCTCATTCGGCCCCCTCCCCTCTCCAAGACTCCTTCAGGACCCCGCTCTGGACGGCGAGATCGACGGTCCGGAGCGCGCGCTTCACGACCGGCGGATCGATCATCTTGCTGCCCAGCGAGACCACGCCCAGTCCGCGTCGCTCCGCGTCTTCGAAGGCCAGCACGATGCGCTTCGCCTTCTTGAGCGCCGCATCGCCGGGGGCGAGCGCGTCGTGTATCACGGCGATCTGACGCGGATGGATGCAGCCCATCCCGTCGAATCCCATCGCCTTCGATCTCCGGACGTTCGCGCGGAGCGCTTCGGTGTCGGCGACATCCGAGAAAACCGAGTCGATCGGTTGCACGCGCGCCGCGCGCGCGGCGTTCAGGACCTGGGAACGCGCCCAGAAGCTCTCCCACCCCTCGGCGGTTCGCTCCGCGCCGATGTCCGCCGTGTAGTCTTCCAGCCCGATCGCGAGCGCCACGACGTTCTCCGACGCGGTCGCGATCTCGTACGCATTGATGGCCCCCAATCCGCTCTCGACGATGGGCATGAGCAGAACGGGATCGGCGTCGGCCCGGGCCCGCACGTCACGGATCTTGGCGTCCACGCGGGCGACGTCTTCGCCTGATTCGCACTTGGGAATCAGGATCAGGTGAACGTTCTGAGGGATGACCGTCGCAATGTCTTCGAGCCCCGGATCTCCCTGATTGATGCGCACCATCCGTTCCGCGCCGCAGAAATCGATCACGGCGAGCGCGTTTCGGACCAGGATACGCGCGGCGTCCTTCTCTGACGGCGCCACGCTGTCCTCGAGATCGAGGATGACACCGTCCGGCTTGTGGAGACCCGCGCTAATCATGAACTTGGGCTCGTTGCCCGGTAAGTAAAGCCGCGAGCGACGAAACCTGTCGCGACGAGTCGGATAGGTCGCGCACGGAGCCATCGGCGGGGAGACACTTCCCGTCGTCTCCGGCGACGCGCGCTTGATCGCGGCCTCGAGGCGGGCGGTGATGACGAACGGAAGCGCGCCGGCGTCTTCGACCTCGAGGGTTCCGTCCTTCACGCCGAGCCGCTCGACCGCTTCGAGAAGCATCTCCTCGGTCGACCGCCCGTACATCGACGCGACCTTGGAGTCGAGCCGGAGCTCGATCCCACCCGATTCCGACGGCGTGAAACCGACCCAGCAGTCCGATCGAACGTCCGAACCCCGGCGTCCCGCCTCACCCCGATGGGCCATTCCTTCCTCCTCAAGTGAACTCAAGAGCTTAGGCGCCATTGCTCGAATGCCAGGCCGAAAAGGGTACGCCACTCGCCGCGGTCCCGGCAACCTCTCTATCTTCGCCTCAGTCCTCAGCATCCGCCGTCAAACGGCCGATCAAAGTATGAAATCGACGGCTGTTCTCAACCAACGGTGGAGCTTATGACGACGAATGCCACTTCGGCTGCTGATGAAACCCTCAAACGAGTCGGAGAATTCAGGCGGCAATTTCTGCGAAACGCGCTGCAGATCGGCCGGGGACAAGGTTTTGCCCTGACCGGCGATCCGAGATCACCGGGCGGAGCCGACCTGCTGGCGACCGGACTGCTTCTCCCCGTCGCGATGCCGGAGCTGGTCCGGCAGGAGTGGGAGCGGATTCTCACGTGGCTTCTGGACCAGCAATCCGCCGACGGCGCGTTCGAGGCGCCGTCGGGCGCCCCCTATTCCACGACGGCCGCCACCGCCGCCGTCTTCACCGCCCTCTCCGATTGCTTCCGTCGCGGCGAAGCCAATGCCTGGATCGATACCGCCCACGCCCGCGCGGGTGGCTGGCTCATGTCGCAGGTGAGGACCGACTTCCCGCGGCCCGACACGACGCCCAGCGAGCTGGGGCTCATCGGCATGTCGCTGGCGCTCTGGGCCGGGCTCAACGCGGAGCGGTCCGCCGTTTCCACCTCCTGGAACGTTGCGGCATCGCTAGAGGACCGACTCGCCCGAGAACGGTCGAGCCGCGCCCGGTTGTGGATCGCCCGCGGTCTTCTGGAGATGTTCCACCAGTTCGGATACAGACCGCACCTCGACCGCCTGCACTCGCTCGTCGCCGAGCTCGCTCGGACAATGGATGCGACCGGCATCGTCGCCGCGGAAACTGACACGCCAAACGGGCCGCGCACCGACTTTGTGACACAGGCGCTCTTCACGACGCTGGCATGCCAGATCGGTGATCAGAAGCTCGCCGTTGCCGGAATCGGTGCGGTGACGCGAGGACTGGCCGCGGAACGGGTCATCAAACCGCGAGCCGTTTCGGTCGAAAATCTCGGCTGCACGGATCCGGCCGAATGCTCCGACATCTGCGCTGCGCATTTCGTACACGAAGCGATATTCAGATTCTGCCAGGTGTCGACGGGTGCCATGCAGATCCCGCTCTGGACTCGACACGGAATGGAGCAGTCCGGATTCGCCGAGGATCGCTCCTCTTCGTCTGGAGAACGACGTCCGCGGATTTCGTTCATGACGCTCGAGGACCCGCGTCACGCGTGTCCGTACCTCCGCGTGCACGGCCCCATGAATACCCTTCGGGGTAGCGGTGCGGCCGACTACGCGGTCGGCAGCGAGATCACCCGACGATACGTGATCCTCTCCTCGGACACGCTCCGCCAATCGGACGTCGTCATCCACCAGCGATTCTTCGCGGGTCGGCTCTTCAGCCAGTCGGCACTGCCGGTGCTGGAGCGCTCGGGCGCCGCGATCATTTACGACCTCGATGATCAGCTCTTCGAGCTTCCGGAGGAGCATCCGCTGGCCGGTGAGATGGATGAGGAGCTTCCCAAGCTCCGGGCGGCGATCGAGCACGCGGATCTCGTGACGACCCCGTCCCCCCAACTTGCCGCCTATCTCGAAAGGCTCGGCGCGCGAAGCGTCCGCGTCATTCCGAACGCCATCGACCCGGGCGACTGGCCGGCGGCCGATCCCGCAGAAGGCGAACAAGGCTGGCGCGAGGCCGAGCGACCGCTCGTTTTCGCCTGCACGGGAACGAAGACGCATTGCGAAGACCAGCGCGTCATCGTATCGGCCGTGCGGGAGATCCTCGCGCGGCACCCCGATCGCGTGTCGTTCCACTTCTGGGGGAGCGTCCCGCCGGAGCTGGAGAGCGTTCGCGGAGTCACGGTCGATCCCGACTACATGTACGACTATCCCACGTACACACGGAAGCTCTGTGCGATGGGGATCGATCTCGCCCTCGTTCCGCTCGTCGACAACGCGTTCAATCGGGCGAAGAGCTCGATCAAGTGGCTCGAGTTCTCGGCCGCGGGCGTGCCCGGGATCTACTCCCGTCTCAGCCCCTACTCGAGCGTGGTTCGCGACGGTGAGGACGGATTCCTGGCGGGAAGCGACCCCAACGAGTGGATACGGCTGATGGAAACGCTCATTGCCGACGCCGGGCGTCGGCGCCGGGTGGCGTCGGCAGCGTGGAAACGCGTACGAGAGGCCCACACGATGGGCCACGTCGCGGAGCTTTGGGAATCGGCTATCGCCTACGCGCGCGAAGCGCGAAGACACCGAACGTCGCGGGAAGCGGAGGCGCGCCGGGACAGAGCGGTGCCTCCTTCTCGAAACCCCATCATCATACCGCCGTCGGAGCTTCTGGATGCGGGCTCCGATGCGCACGCAAAAGAACCGACCGAGACGGGAGCGGCGGCATGAACCTTTTGAACGACCTAACGCTGATCACATGCAGCTTCAACACGCCGGACGTCACGCTCACGATGCTTCGCTCCTATGTCGCGCATCACGGCGACGGTCCGCACCGCGTCATCATCATGGAAAACTCGACGGAGGAGGAGACGCGACATCTCCTGCATGCCAACGACATCCCCTACGTCCCCAACCCGGGCGGGACGCATTCACCCTCCGTCGACCGGGCGCTCGATCAGTGCGCGACACGCTACGCGCTTCTGCTCGATACGGACATCGTGTTCAATCGTCCGATCCATAAGCTCCTCGAACTCTTCCGGCGCCACGAGCTGACCCTCATGGGAGCGGTCTGTGGTGACCGCGGCGGATACCGGCTTCATCCGCGTGTGCACCCTTGGTTCTGCCTGATGGATGCGGCCGATATCCGGCGGCACGGTATCCGCTTTCACGATGAGGAACGGATCCGGCGGACCGGCTCCGACGGCTTCTTCAAGAACATTCCGATTCAACAGCGAGCCGACGGTGAGGACACGGCACTCTACGACGTCGGGGCGACGTTCTACGAGGACATCGACCGCGCTGGGCTTCGGATCGGACACGCGGAGTTGGAACCCTACTTCTTCACGCACTACGAAGGGATGTCGTGGCATCGAAAGAGCGGCCTGGACGGCTATGTCACGCTCGGCGCCCGAGCCGCGAACGTCTTTCTGCACGACCACGAGAAGTACGGAGGCATCGATCTCTTCGGTCGCTTCGCCTGGAAACACTCGTCGGTCCCATCCGACGCCGCGAGCGAATCACACATCCGGCTCGTCTCGGAGAGCCCATCGCCGCACCGCGGCGGTGGCGGCGACGGCTCGCCCTCCCGGACCCTCATCATCACCTCGAACTCGATGTCGCATCCGGGCAATTACGCCCGCCTGCATGAACCGATGTCCGCGCTCTCACGCGCGGGCCGGATGCGGTACGAGATGCTCTCCGGCCCGACCCCGTCGTCGCTGAATGAGTCGCAGAGCGCGGTTCGCAAGGCGGAGCTGATCGTGCTGCGAACGGCGGGCTTTGCGGACCCGACGGTGAAGAGAAGCCTCCGTCCCGCCCGTCAGGCCGGCACGCCGCTTCTCGTCGATCTGGACCCGTGCGCGGCGTTCGGCGACGCGGGCGGCGACGCCACGGCTCCGGTTACCGAAATGGAGAACGCGATCAGGGTCGCCTCCGTCGTCACGACCCGGACGCGCGGCGAGGCGCAATGGGCGATGGAGCGCGGCGGTCGCCAGATCGTCGTGATCCCGGAGGCGATCGATCCGGCCTCCTGGCCCGGGCAGGATCCGTGTCTCAGGAGCGACCGAAATGCCCGGGGCGCGAGCACGCGGCTCCGTATCACATGTCCGGGTGACGCCACGCTCTCGGCGGACCGGGAGGCGTTGGTTGCCGTGATCGTTGCGATCGTGGAACGGCACGGAGAGAGCGTCATCATCGAGTATCCGGGGAGCGTGCCCACGGTTCTGAAACACCACCCGTCGATACGGGAGGTGGCGCCGCCGGAAGATCGCTATGTCGATCATGCGCGTCGTCTCTGTCTCGCTCAGGTCGATCTCGCGATCGTCCCGATCGCGTCGGGACCGGCAGATTGGTCGCGGTCGAACCGGCCGTGGCTGGAGTATTCCGCCGCGGGTATTCCCGGGATCTACGGCAAGTCGACCATCTACGACGAGGTCATTCGAAACGAGGAGAACGGATTCGTCGCCGGGTCGGATCCCACGGAGTGGACGGCGATCCTCGACGGCCTCATCCGCCAACCCGAGATGCGTATCCGGATCGCGGGACAGGCCCACCGTCGTGTCATGAGGGACTTCACCGTCGACCGCACACTACCGCTTTGGGAGATGGCCCTCGACCTCGCGTGGTGCGGGGAGACAACCCGGTCGAAGGAGATCTCCGCCGCAGACAACGGCACGTTGGAAGGCTCTTCGAAATTCCCGGATCAGTTGGCGGCGTAGAGAACGTCCGTGTGGTCTGGGCGGCAGGCGGTCAGGCGGCAAGCGCGGCGCCCATCTCCAGGTAGCGATCGACCTGGTGCCGGACGTTCAACTGCTCCAGCGCGTAGCGGCGATGGGTCTCCCCCAGCCGCGGATCGTACATGCGCAGTGCGTCCGCGACGTCGCCGACACTCCAGCGGTATCCGCGGGCACGTCCCGAGCAGTTCCTCCGCAGAAGATCGGGCAGATCATCACCGGTGACGAAACCGTCCGCGCCCTGGATCGCGTCATAGTCGCGCCGATCGAACACCACGACGTTTCGGCCACAGGCTAGTGACTCGTAGACTCCGCGACCGACGGTGACGACCAGATCGGCCTCATTGATCGCGCGGGCGACGTCCCTTCGCGCATAGGCCCCTCCCGCCCGGAGGAACTCCACCCCCAAGCGCTCGCATGCGGCGCGCACGATGGGAACGGCGCCTTCGTAGTTCGAGAGAAGCAGCACGCGGCCGAGAGAGTCCGGCAGCGGCCTCACCGGCTTGAACTCGTCGCAGTCGATTCCGTTGCGAATGACGACCGAGTCGAAGCCGAGGTCGGACAAATGATCGGCGACCTCCTCCGAGATCGAGACGTAGTGCTCCGCTCCCTCGACCGGTTGCTCGAGCGTGGGGGTCGTCCCGTGGCACGTCGTGATCACCGGCCCCAAACCGCCCAACGCACGTTGGCAGCTATTGTGATTGACCAGCAGCAAGTCGTACGAGCGGCCCTTGACGGCGTCGAGCCGCCTCACGGTCGACAGACGCTTGGCCTGCTCGGCCGCCTCACCCAGAACGAACGCAAAGAGATCCACCTCATGGCCTCGGCGGGCAAGCTCTCGGGCCATGGAGAGGGTAAACGTCTCTGATCCACAAAATGAGACCAGGTGGTGGTTAGCCAGAAGAATCCGCAAATGCCGCTCCAGGTTTGCTCTATACCTTCTATTTCGTCCACGAGGCCTGAGATCCTGAGAACGCACCTTCAGGGAGGTGCTCAAGAGCCTATGGGGTCGCCTCACGCACGCGCGTTAGCATCGGCGGGTAGCCGAAGAGCGACATCAACGCCTCGAGCGCGCCCTCCACGTAGCGGATCTCTCCGTGGCTGAGTTCCTCACGGTAGCCATCCACGAGTCCACGCCGGAAAGTGCCCTCCAGGTCGCCCTTGGATCGCCGGTGATTGTCGGCGATGAGGTCCGATACGCTCGAGCCTTCGAGATCGCAGAACGAAAGCACATCCGCCAGAAGGTCCGGCGTCCGTCGCACCAACTCCTCGTAGCGGAGCGTCATCACCGACGGATGCCCGAGAAAGGGAGTCATGGCGTAGAGACAGTCTCGATACTGCTTGACGGCATCCTCGAGGGACTTCGCGAAATCGAAGAACGTCGTGTGCAGCATCGACGAGATCACGGCGCGTGGATCCCGCAACACGTGAAGGACCTTTGCATCGGGGAAAAGCGCCAGAATCCGCCCGAGATGAATGGATATGCGTCGGTGTCTTTTCGAGGAGCGTCTTGGCCGGATGGGCGGCATGCTTCTCTTCGAAGACGCGACGGATTCTCGCGTCATCGTACCGAACGAACGCACCCGTTTCCGACGTCACCCGCCGGCCGTCGCACACCGACGGCCAGGTGGGATCGAAGTCCTCCCGGACCAACGGCACCACGTCCGGATGCGAGGTCAGAAGTCCCCACAGCCAGGTGGTCCCGCTCCGGGGAACCCCCACGATGAAGATTGACATTTCCCGCTCCTGCTCTTCCCCAATCATCGGACTCCGCGGGCAATGTCCTTAGATTGGGGCGAGCAGAAGCGGCGGGGGGATCCGAATTTCTAGACCGGGACCGGGACGGCAAAACGCTCTCGGTCCTTCCACTCGATGAGCGTCGCGCCGAAATCGGAGTGCGTGTGGATGGCCCTCCCCTTGCGCTGCCGCCATTTGTCGGCGTACCTCGGAAAACAGCGAGAGTAGAAATCGCACTTCCGTTCCCACTCCTCCACCGAGAGAGCCTTACCGTAGTGCCGGACGTAGCCGGCGAGGCTTTGGAAGCCTTCGATGTACGGCTCCCTGACGCACTCTTCTTGCGGCGGGAAGACTGTCCTGTCGCGATGAAACGCCATGACAATGTCGCGGTATTCGGGACCGCACCACCGCCGCAGCGATGCAAGCGGCTGGCCACGCTCGTGGTCCTCGTGATCGTCCGGCGTCATGTAGAAGTCGAACAGACGGAAGCTCAGTCCGGCGACGTCGTACGGCGTGTTCCGGACCAGATCCATGTCGAACTCGAGCCGCTCATCGGCATCCAGATAAATGAACCACTGGTTCTCCGCCGCCTTCCTGGCGTGCTCGAAGAGAATGTGCCGCTGATGAGATTCGATGCTCTGCTGCTCGGCATCCCAGCGGGTGGATTGAATGATATGGCGTGTAATGGGATGGCGCCGGGCAACTTCGGCGGTGTCGTCTTCCGACGCATCGTCGAAGACGAATACCTCACTGCAGAAGGTGGACATATGGTCGAGGGTGTCCGAGAGGATGTCACCCTCGTTTCGCACTCGCGTCAATCCGGTAAATTTCATAGTCGCCACGACAGTCGAATGAACGTCACAAGTCGCACCCGCCATTGTTTCGCGAGGCGGGTTCGTAACAGTCTTCTCACGGTGCGCGTACGGGTGTACGCTCTCTCTGAAATGTATCGGCAGAATGTCGGGATCCTGAACACCGATCTCCGGCTGCGGCCCCGGAGGCGATCATGAAAAAGAACCTACCGACGCAATCGCAAGGCCACTTGATCGTTGCCGCCATTCGTGTGCTTCTGCATCGCGATGCGCGGCCGCCGACGGAGGTGGCTGTCGCCGAGCTGTTGTGCCTGCCACCGGAGGGAGTCGGCCACATGGCCCGCGGGCTCCAGAGCGTGGGGGCGATCCGGATCGTCCAGAGCGCTTTCGATATCCGGCTGGAGCTCGTCGACCACGAACGGTTGACGGAACTGCCGACCGACGACGAAACCGACAAGCTCAAGGACGAGGTGGACGCGTTTCACGAGCGGAAAAAGCAGGAGCACACCTCGATCGACACACTCTTTGGCGAAGACCCAACCGCCAAGAAGAAATCGCGCCTCACGAAAATGGAAGAGGAGCTGAAGAAGTTCCAGAAAGGCGGCAAGGGCGCGCCGCCTCCCTGGGAAAGCTCCGACGAAGAGTAGTCGACCCGTGCGCTAGCCGGCCGCACTATCCGACGAAGATCGGCCTCCGGGACAGTTGTCGAGGCGTATTGAGCGCCAGATACGGCATTCCGGTGGTCTCCGCGCGCACGCGCTCGATGAGCGCATCGAGCGACATCTGCTCCTGATCGCCCAACCTCGGCCGGACGGTCAGCATTTCACCCGACTGCTCCTTCTGACCGAACACCAACACGTACGGGAGCCACTCTTTCTCCGCCTCGCGAATCTTCTTGCCGACCTTGAGGTCGCGATCGTCCACGTCGACGCGGAACGGAATCTTCTCCGCGAGCTCGAGCGCCGCGTCGTTGTACTGATCGGACACGGGCAGAACTCGGAGCTGCGTGGGCGCCAGCCACACGGGAATAAACGCCTTCTTACCCTTCTTCATCCGCATCGCCTGCTCTTCCAGGATCGCGTAGACGACGCGGTCGACCGATCCGGACACGGACGTGTGCATCAGAAGCGGGTTCTTCTTCGACCCGTCGTCTTCGACGTAGGTGATGTCGAACCGCTCGGTGTTCTCGACGTCGATCTGGACCGTCGACAGACAGGCCGCCTTCTTACCTGCGTCGACGAAGTTGAGCTCGAACTTGGCGACGAAGTAGAAGAAGCGCTCGTCCCAGATCTCGACGATCACCGGCCGTCCCAGCGCGCTCACGATCTCCTCGGCGAATCCCGGGTTCTCATCCAGGAACGATCGGACGAAGCGAACCGCCCCCACGACCGGAATGTCGACGTCATCGAGCCATTGTTTGCAGAGACGCACCTGGCGGATGAACTCTTCCTTGGCCATCGACACGTCACGGACCAGTGTGTGCATATCGGGCATCGTGAAGGAGCGCAGGCGCCTGAGTCCCGCGACCTCGCCGCTCTGCTCACGACGGAACGAGAAGTGACTCAGCTCGTATAGACGCATCGGAAGATCGCGATACGACGTCACCATGTCGCGCTGAATCATGTACTGCCCGAAGCAGGCGGCGAACCGCAAGAAGTACTCCTTCTCATCGCTCTGGACGAGATACTGCCTCGCCGGAAACCGATTGAGGTACTTCGATAGCGCCGGGTGATCGTAGTCGTACATGATCGGCGTCTCGACTTCCATCGCGCCGTACTTCACGACCTCGTCGGTGACGTGGCGCTCCAGGAGCCGCTTCATCAGAAGGCCCTTCGGATACCAGCGGAAGTTCCCGGCGTCCGAGGCCGGCTCATAGTCGACGAATTCGTGCTCCCGCATGAGCTTGATGTGCGGGGGCGCGTCTTCCACGACCCTCGTCCCGGTGATCTCGTATGCGAAGAGGTCCTTGAGCCCCTTCTCGCCCTTGAAATTGAACTCGTCGGCGGGCGTGTATCGACCGTCGGGAGTGTAGATCCGCCACTCGGAATTGAGTGCCTTCTCCGCCGCGAGCGCGTCGGACTCGGGCTCGCCCGTCGAGGCGGCCCTGGTTTCCTTGCCGCCCGGCACGATCGTCAGCGCCAGCTCGGAGAGGGGATGTCCTTTGCAGCGGATGTCGAACGCCTTGTAGTAGCCGAACGGCGCGCGGTGGAGTTCGAGTCCTTCCTCCCCGCCGAGCGCCGACGCGACCAGATCCATGACCTTCGTCGCCACGCGCGGCTTTGCGAGGTCACCGGACAGATGCGCGTACGGATACACCATCACTCGGGTCGCGCCCAGCTTTCCGGCAAGCTCACGGATCTCCATCGCGGCCTGCGCGGCGACGTCGTTCGGATCGCTCTCGTCGGAGGTCTCCACCGCCATGAACGCGACGAGGGCCTCGTCGATCTGCCCTTTCCCCTCATCGTCAGCCAGCTTGCCCGCGTATTCCGCCACCGAGGTTGCTTCGGTCACCTCGAACGAGAAGCGATCGGCGTGGATCATCAGTAGTCGCATGAATGCACCTCTATCGGTCTGCCCGGCCCGGCTCGCCCCCATGATCAGAGGGCGGTACCGGTTTGATTTCGGGGGATCCTGACAGAAGGGGATCATGGGTTCAAGCATCGGGTGGCGCCTCGTGGCGCGGAAGCGCCCGGATCCCGGCGGGAGAGAGCGGACCCCATTGCCGCCCCCGCGTCGCTGGCATAGACTCCGAGCAACATACCGACATCGACCGTCCGGTGCGTGTTCCGGCGCGAACGAGGGAGGAAACCGTGGAAAGGCTCGTGGATAGGATGATTCTGGCAGCGAAACTCGACACCCACCTATACGAGGAGGTCGAGGCCGATCGCAATGCCACCCGCGACGCCATGCTCGTCGTGCTGATCTCGAGCCTGGCCGCCGGCATCGGGGGCATATCGCGCGGTGGATTCCTGGGCCTTATCGTGGGCCTGCTCGCCGCTCTCGTGGGTTGGGTCATCTGGGCAGCGCTCATCTATTTCATCGGGACGCGCCTTCTTCCGGAGCCCCAGACCAGGGCCGACGTGGGCGAGCTTCTTCGCACGATCGGCTTTGCCATGTCGCCGGGCGTCATCCGGGTGCTGGCGATCGTCCCGTTTCTCGGCTGGATCGTAAATCTGGTCGCAACGATCTGGATGATCAGCGCAATGATCATCGCGGTCCGGCAGGCGCTCGACTACACGAGCACGCTTCGCGCGGCGGCCGTGTGTCTGATCGGCTTCGTCGCCTACTTCGTGTTTGCGATGGTGATATCGGGCGTATTCGGTCTGTAGGGATCTCGTCAGTCTTTGCCGGTGTCGGCCCGGCGCGGGCCCGTCCGGGCAATCTCGCAGATTGCATTCCCGCTCACGCGGTCATATCATCTCACGTTTCGAATCGGCCCACATGGGGCGCTCAAGGGCCTGTGGAGCCGGCCTCCGGCGTCGGCCGCTTGCGCGTCCCCACGGAACATAAAGAGGAGTGATCAACTATGTCCGACGTCAGCCTGTCACGTCAGATCGCCCGCTTTGCGCTGAACCTCAAATACGAAGACCTCTCGCCCGAGGTCGTCGAGTGCACGAAGCGCTTCATCTATGATTCGATGGGGTGCGCCTTCGGCGGATACGCTACCGAAGACGTCGAGATCGTGCTCGACATCATTCGTGAGCAGGGTGGCGTCGAAGAGGCCACGATCATCGGTTCGGGCGAGCGCACGTCCGCGTATTACGCTTCGCTGGCCAATGCGCTCATGATCCGCGCCCTCGACTACAACGACATCTACTGGAAGGAAGATCCCAGTCACCCGAGCGATCTCATGTCCGCCGCTTTCAGCGTGGCGGAGAAGATGAAGCGGAACGGAAAGGACCTCATCACCGCGATCGTGCTCGCGTACGAGATCGAGATGCGGCTCTGCGAGTTCGCGGTGCCGGGCATTCGCGAGCGAAAGTGGCATCATGCGACGCTGACGCAGTTCGTCTCGCCGCTGGTTGCCGGAATGCTGTTGGGCCTCAGCGAAGACCAGCTCGTCGACGCCGTCGGCATCAACGCCTCACACAACTACTCGCCGGGCGTCGTGACGGCGGGCAAGCTCACCATGATGAAGAACACCGTCGACCCGATGGCAACTCAGAGCGGCGTGTTTGCCGCGCTCATGGCTCAGAAGGGCTATCACGGTCCCGAGACCATCTATGAGGGCAAGGAAGCCCTCATGGCCGTGTTCGGGCCCGACTGGGACACGGACAAGCTGGTGGGGGGGCTCGGGGAGTCGTTCAAGATCCTCGATTGCTCGATGAAGGCCTTCCCGACCGAGGCGCTCACGCACTCGCACATCACCGCCACGTTGAAGACGATCATCGACAACGACATCAAGCCGGAAGAGATCGAGATGGTCACGGTGACCACGATCGCCCGCGCGACCGACATCCTCTTCGATCCCGAGAAATACCGTCCGAAGACGCGCGAGACGGCCGATCACAGTCTCCCCTACTGCATCGCGGCCGCGATCGTCGATCGGAAGATCACCACGGACCAGTTCAGTGATGAGCGCATCCAGGACCCCGCGATCCAGGCCGTGCTTCCGAAGATCAAGGGTGAGGCGAGCGAGGAGTTCGAGAAAATGTTCCCGGCGAAGCAGCCGTCCAAGGTCACGGTCGTCACGACGGATGGCCGTTCGCTGAGCTCCAGCGTGGATTATCCGAAAGGAGACCCGCGCGAGCCGATGACGGACGAAGAGCTGCGCCACAAGTTCACTGCCCTTGCTGCGCCGTTCGCCGGCACGGGTGCCCAGCAGAAGATGCGGGACGGCATCTGGGACCTGGAGAGCTTCGGGGACACGGGCGACTTCATGCGTCTCTTCGTCGCGGAGGTCTGATCAGCCGTCCACCCGCTTGTTCTGATCAGAAGGCGCGCTCTGGCGGCTGCCGTCGCGAGGTCGCGCCTTTCGCTGCTCAGAAGACCGTCTGTCGGCCCGCGGACCTCTCGCGGTCCGGCAGCCCCTTCGGCGACCGGCGGACCTTTCGGCTACCCGCAGAGCCTTCACTTGCCGGCGAACCCTTCGGCGACTGGCAGACCCCCGCTGGCCGGTGGAGCTTCCACCGCTCTCGGCTCTCGTCGCCATCACGTAGACTCCCATCACGTAGACTTGTGGAGCCAGCCGAGGCACTGCGCTCTCTCGCCGATGCATCGCATCGTCCGTAACATAGTACTGTATAGCTTTTTAGACAGCGATCGGCGCTGTCTTTCGCCTGCCGGTCGCCTGGCATTCTTCGCGATTTCTCCTTGCTCATCTGAGCAGTCTCCGCTAATCTGACCTTCCCCGGTCTCTCTCCCTAGCCCTATCCAGGAAGGAGAGGCCATGCGAACGTATCGTCCAGCCAGTGCCCCGGCCTATCGCCCCGGCCTACCTGCCTCCGAG
>CAZAMP010000036.1:0-19475 GCA_964486455.1 uncultured bacterium
GGCGGGGGGGGGGGGGGGGGGGGGGGGGGGGGGGGGGGGGGGGGGGGGGGGGCCGCGTTCCGGGCTCCGCGCCCGCTCGCTCAGCTAGGCGCCTGCGGCGCCGGATCTTCGCTCGCTCCTGCGCTTACCGCCTTCGAACGCACCCCCCTGACGCCCCCTACTCCCCCAAACAGCCCAACAGCGAGCCTCCACCCCGTTCGACCCGCTTCACTTCTCTCGGGCGTAGGTGAGACGTCTCGGGCGCAGTCAGTTGCTCGCTGGCTGTCGGCGCGAAAGGGGTCCGCACAGCGCGGCATGCACATGAGAGCGTGATCGTGTTCAAGACGGGTTGGTCACGAGGGCTACCGGTCAGGCCAGCGACAAAAACTGAATCGTGGAGCGTCGTGCGAAACTACGAATCGACTCCACCCGAACATGCGGATCACGCCCTCGATTTGCCAACCTATGCAATTATAATAGGTTATGACGATTTGTCTCCCCGGGGAGACGAATCGTCCTGCCCGAAACGCTACATGACGCGCCACGCGACCCCGGGCGGCCTTCCCGGCCGGTTCGTGCTTTGCGGCCGGAAGTGGCGGCGGTAGGGGGTCCGTTCGAAGGCGGTAAGCGCAGGAGCGAGCGGGCGCGGAGCCACGAACGGACCCCCTACCGCCGCCCATCCCCGGCGAGCGCGAGCCGACCGGGAAGGCCCCCGACCCAACGCTTGGCACCCAGGTCCCGGAGCCGTACGAAGCGGATCCCGTCCTCGCGGTAGCGGGCGACGGCCGCCGGGATGACGTCGAGACACTCCTGGTGGGGGTGGAATATCCCGATGGCGCTCCCGTCGCGCTTGGCCCACTCCACGAGCTGCTCGAAGCGGGCGAGAATCTTCTCGGGCTCCAGGTCGCGATCGAGGAACAGGTCGTTGGTGACGCAAGAGACGCTGAGTTCGCGCGCCACGCGGGCGGCCACCGATCGACCGGTGGTCCGTGAGTCGAAGAAGAACATGCCGCGGCGTCCCACTTCACCCAGCACCGCCCGCATCGTGGGGACGTCCTGAGTTGCCATTGACCCCATGTGATTCGACACGCCGATCGCGCCGGGCACGTCATCGAGGTGATCACCGAGCCGGCTCCGAATCTCGGACTCGCTGAGGTTCACCAGGATGGCGTTCTTCCCCGGGTTCATGCGCGGATACCCCTTGGGCTCCATCGGCACGTGTAGGATGACGTCGCGCCCCAGATCAGTGGCGAGCCGGGCCGCGAACTCGCTGTTCTTGTATCCCGGGAGGACCGCCGCCGAATACGTGACGTCCATCTTCAGAAACGCCTCGATCCGCGACCGGGGCTGAAATCCGAAGTCGTCGACGACGAACGCTATGGCCGGACCGGTCTCAGGCTCGATCGAGTGACGAAACGCTTCCAGGCGAATGTCACCGCATGGCCGGCCGTCGAGGCCGAAGGCCATGCGCAGGTGGCGCGAGTTTTTCGTCCCCTTCTCCTCAATCGCATCGATGATCTCGATGCCCCGACGCGTGATCTCCGCGGCGAGAAGGCGGTTCCCTTCTTCCAACGGAACGACGGAGTCCAGGCGGGCATGGATCGTGAAGCTCTCCGGCGCGGGGAACGTGTCCCACGCGGCGACAATCCCTCCCAGTTCCGAAACGGCATCGACGGCCTGGGATCGTGTCCAGGGGATGCGGGTCTCATGGGCCCCTGGGCGGAGGCTTCGCGATAGGTCCACGCGCGTGCGCGATGGGATGATCTCCGGCCCCAGGCTGACAACGGCCACGACGAGGGCGACGAGAAGGGCGCTGCCGAGTGTCCAGATGTAGATCTTGCTGGCGAGGGTTGGATTCCAGCGTTTCTTGCCGCGAGCCATCGAGTCTCCAGGCCGCCGGGCGCGGCATAGTTGTCACAGAGGTCGATGGCCGCATCGTATTGGGAACACAGTGACGGGTCAACCGCGGGAAAGGGGGAAGAGCGGAAGAACGCCCGCCCGAGGGCGGGCGCGGACTACTGGTGCTGGTCTTCCTGGTAGACGATCTGCCAGGTCGTGGGGGCAACGGTCGTGTCGGGCTTGAAGATGAAGAGCGCCGGGTCGCCCTGCACGAGGTAAGTAACGGGTTCCCCGCCTTCAGCGTCAGGCGTCTCCACGGCGAGATACGCCGACGGCACCTGGATCATCATGTATCCCTCGTCCTCGGGAAAGTCCTCGCGATCGGAAGGATACACTGGTGATTGATCCAGCCGGATCTCGATGCCGAACACCACGTCGAACATGTTCTCGGTCGACAGGTAGTCCTGTTCCTGGTTCAGAGACTCGAAGGTAATTTCGCCGGTGTTGATATCCTCTTGAGACGGGATGAACTCGTAGGCGTCATCGATCTGGTCGGCGTAGCCATCGATGTCCTTGAACAGATGGGCGATCTCGAGGTTCATGAGCACGCTGTCGGGGCTCGTTCTCTCGTGGTAGACCGCCGGCTCAGGTGGAGGGTCCGGGTCTGGTTTGGCCTTCTCGGGCGAGAAGAGACACCCGGTGAGGCCCGTGGCCGCGATCAATGCAATCGAGATGGAGATTCGGGTCAAGCGATGCATGACGTATGCCCTTACGAAGTAGTTACCGTTCCGGCTTCCTGATTCGATTCTACGGCCGGGTCTCGGGAAAGTCTACCCTCTGCGGGTCTTGTATCCATGGTGGAGGATGAAATCAGCCCGGCAGATACCAGCCAACTCTATTTACCCGTAGCACCTGCGGAGGTTCCATCGTACCAGAAGCGTCCCAGCGTCGCAAACCCCCCGGCCGCCTCGCTGTCGTCCCAACGATAAACCACAAAACCACTTCCGGGATCCCGCACGTAGATGTCGGCCTGCCCGGCGAACCGGGCGGCGGTGTCGCCGGCGGCGACGAACACGAGCGAATAGGCGATGTCGTCGAAGAGGAAACCGTCGTCGTAGGAGATCTCGTCTTCATCGTCGGCCTCGATCACGAGCGTCGCGTTGTATTGCTGGGCCGCCCCCATTTGCGTGCTGAAGGCCGCCACGGCCTCATCCTTCGGCACGGAAGCCTGCTCCCAGTCGGTGAAGAAATCCTGGACCGCCTGCTCCTCAACGACCGCGGCGTTGAAGTCGAAGTCGTCGGCGATGGAGCTCTCGTACGTGTCCAGTCCTCCGCCTGCCGCCCCGCACGCAAAGGATTGCTCCATGTTGTCGATCGCCAGCACGGGCCGAATCGCGTCCACGAGCGGGCACTGTGGCTGTAGGTCCGGCGGCGTCACATCGCGCGTATCGAAAAGCCCGCACGCCGTGAGGAGCAATAGGGAAAGCGCGAGGAGCGCGACCAAGCAGTGATAGCGCCCGGCCTTTGTTTCCGACATTCTCATAGTTCTCATGCTCTCATGCTTTCCACGCCTAGAACGCCCGCGTGGCCGTCATGTCCACGCGCCAGTAGAAATCTTCCCGCGTCGAGAGGATCCGGGTCGCCCGAAGCTGCGCGTCGACGAGGTCGAGCAGCTTCTTCTGCACCGCCGACGTCAGCTGGAGATCATACTGCTTCTTCCGGGTGCCCTCCGCACCCGGAGACCGATTCAACACGGTCCGTAGCGACTGCTCCGCGCTGAGACGAAACCACGCGGCCGGCTCGTAAAGGCTCTCCAACCTGAGCTCCTGCTCGATGTATTCCCGTTCCAGGTTGTAGAGGCGCAGGCCGAGATCGTTACGGCTGTACTGCCCGGAGTTTCTGAAGTTGTACTTGTGCCCGAGATTGATCTTGATCGTCGGCGTCATCTTCGTCGTCACATCGGTGGTGAGGCGCGACGTCCGCGTCAGGTCGCTCTTGTCGACGTCGTCGAAGTCGTATACGCGGGATTGCGCCATGACGATGACTTCCTGCTTGACCCCGACAGTGCTCGATATGCGATACGTGTATCCTGCGAGGATCTTCTGCTCCACCTCCCGCCTCGTGTTGGCGGCCTTGCTGGGATCGGTGTTGATCGTTCGCTTCACGGTGGTCGAGACACTGAGCCGCGTCGTGAGGCCCGACCACGCCTCGTACGACACGTTCAGGCGCGCGATTTGATCAAGCCGGTCGCTGTCGAGAAGACTGTCCGCGTAGAACTTCGAGGTGAGCGCCGCCTGGCCTGTCAGCTCCGCGGTCAATCGGGAGCCGATCGTTCGTTTGATGCTGCCGCTGAGCTCTGTTTGTTCGGACTTCAGGTCAACACGCTCGATCTCACCCGGAATCGGGATGTAGTCTTCGTCCTTCGCGTCGCTTCTGAGCTGCGCGGACAGACTGGTCCCTCCCCAGAAGCTGTAGCTGCCTCTCAGGCGATAGCGGTCCTGCGTCAGGTCGCGGTTCGAGGCCGCGGTCAGGTTCGATCGCCGCTGGTCGAGCTGCGTGTCGAACTCGGCCGTGAGCTCGAGATCACTGAGGGGCACGAGCCGCATGCGGAAGGTGGCGTGATCCGCGTCGCTTTCAAGCTCCTCCAGCTCACCCTGGCGTGGCGCGGGGCGCAACTGCAAACTCGTCGCCCGGGAAAACGACAGGCCGAGATTGAGCCATCTCTTCGGATCCCACTTGAGGTTCGAGGTGACCTGGCGGTCGACGTTGGTGGCCTTGATCGTGCTGTCGCTCTCGGACAGCATCGAGCCGAAGCCGGGGGTGAAATCGGACTGCTTTTGATCCGTCTCCTGACTGAACGATTCCGTCGTGAAGCTCATCTGGAGATTCAGGTTCGACGCGGGATCGGCCGTAAGTCCCCAGTCCAAGCTCATCGACGGACCGGTCTGGCGCGTCTCGTCCCGACGGGCGCTGGAGATCGAGCTGAAATCACTTTGCGAGAACGATTCCCGAAGACCCGCCTGCCCTTCGATATGCGTCCTTGCGTTGTCACCGAACAGGCCACGTTCGTAACGTGACGTCAGCCGAAAGTCGTTGTTTCTCCCCTGCAGGTCCGACGTCGTCGATTTCCGTCGCGAGCGATCGAAGTTGGCCAGGACACCCAGGTTCCACCCGCTCAGGATTTCATAGCGCAGGTGGTTGCTCGAGCGCGCCGCGCGCTGCTGGAGCGCGTTTTGCGCCTCGTCCTCGCTGATATCGGAACCAAGGTTGGTCTGAAGGGTCGCCCCGCCGTACTTCTGAAACAGTGACAGCGATTGACCCCATTGCTGCTTCGTCTTGATGACCCGGTAATTGGTCGTGTAGGTCGGATGGAAGCCCGGACGAAACGAAGAATCCGGCTGGGCCTGCGCGCGTGCTAACGAGGCGACGGCACAAACCATGACGGCGAGAGCTATGAAGCGACGGCGGCAATCCTGACCCATGAACATCGATCTCCAGGAACATGTCTTCAGAAACATGTTGGTCCGGGCGGGACCGTAGCAAAGACCGGTCGGGCGGGCAATCCGCACGCGCCGCGCGGACACCGGCTCTCTCCCAATCTGAACCACCCGCGACGGCGGTCGAGGTTCCGCGAGCGGCCGGGTGTCCGCCCCTTTTCCCCGGGGCCACACTCCTCTATCCTATCGCTCTGGAGGATTCGGTGACGAACGACACGTTCGATCTCTTGGCATTCGGTCCGCACCCCGACGACGCGGAGCTCATCGCGGGCGGCACGCTGGCGCTCATGGCGGAGCGCGGCTACCGCGTGGGCATCGTGGACCTCACCGCGGGCGAGATGGGGACGCGGGGAGATACGGCGACCCGGCGCGCGGAAGCGGAGAAAGCCGCCGAGATCCTCGGTGTGGCGCACCGGGAGTGCCTCGACCTACCCGACGCGGGTCTCTCCGATACCGACGATCAGCGCGCGGCGGTGGTCACGGTCATCCGCCGGCTCCGGCCACGAACCGTCATTCTTCCCCACTGGCACGGACGGCATCCTGATCACGGGGTGGCATCCGCGCTCATCAAAAGCGCCGCGTTTCTCGCGGGGGTGAAGAACTACGCGCCCGGTGGCGGCGCGTTCAAACCGACCAAGCTGCTCTACGGATCCGCCTTTCGCGATCACGACTCACGACCGAGCTTCGTCGTGGACATCTCCGCGGCGTTCGAGCGGAAGATGAGCGCGATCCGCTGCTACGGATCTCAGTTCGACGGACGTCCGGAAGGCGGAGAGCTATTCCCGACCGGCCGCGACTTCTACGAAGCGCTCGATCGGCGCTTCGCCCACTACGGATCGTTGATTCAGGTACCGTACGGGGAGCCGTTCGTCACCATCGAGCCGATCGCGGTGGACGATGTCGTGACGTTGAGCGGCCACTCGATCTAGGCGGGCTTGGATCCGGGGCGGACCGACTACATACCCAACACTACATACCCGATTCGTCGGAGAGAAACACGCCGGCCGCGACGACCGTCGTCCAGTATCCGCGCTTGTCGCTCTTCGCCGACTGCGTGATGCTTCGCGTCTTGACGATCTTCCCCGCCATGCGGAACACCTGCTTGCGTTGATCCCACGCCTCATCGGGATCGAAGCGGATCCCGAGCGTCGATGCCAGCATGCTGGCGGCGAGATCCTCTGCGTAGTCGCTCGCCTTCCGCTCGGTCTGCCCGAACGCGTGATGCTCGGACAGGTATCCGTAGCGGTCCTTCTCGGCGGGAATGGCCACCCCGATGCTCGAGACCAGAAGCCTGTTCGGTTCGTTGGTCGCGCAGTCGCTCACGACCGCGTAGACGATCTCACCCGGCTTCAGATGACCCAGGCCTCGTTCGCGCGGCAGGATCTTGCAGTGCGGGGGGAAAATGCTCGAGACGCGAACAATGTTCACGTGCGCGATGCCCGCGTTTCGGAGCGCCAGCTCCAATGACTGGAGCTTCTCGCGATGGCATCCCGCTCCCTTCGTCAGGAACATCCGCGATGGAACCACTCTGACGACCCTCCATCCCAATAGACCAAAGAGCCTGGCGGCAAGTGAGGGCGCAAAGTGTAGCCGAGAAGGCGGAACCCGCCAACCATCATGGTTTGACCGCGGCAACGGCACGTCCTACGCTGAGATCCAGCCGACGAGACGAACGGATGCTCGTGGAAAGGAGCGGCACGGAGAGGTGTTCGGGATGCGTCTTCGATTCTGGTTCGCGGCCCCCGCGCTGCTGTTGTGTGTCGCGTCGTGCGGAAGAGTCTCACCTCCCCCGCCGGCTCCGCGCGTCATCCTGCTGGGAATCGACGGCGGGAGCTGGTCCGTGCTCGATCCGCTCATCGCGGAAGGGAAGCTGCCTCACTTCGCGAAGATGCGGAGAGAGGGTGTGTCCGGAACACTGAAGAGTGTCGAGCCGATCTTCTCACCGATCGCATGGGCGACGATCTCGACCGGGAAGCTCCCCGACAAGCACGGCATACAGTCGTTCACCGTCGAGCTCGAGGGGCGTCCCGTGCCGGTGACGTCGAATCTGCTCCGCGCCTCGCGAATCTGGGACGTGCTGAGCGACCGGGATCGCACGGTCGGCGTGATCGGATGGTGGACGACGTGGCCGGCCACACCCGTGAACGGGTTCATGTGCTCCGATCGAACATGGCCGATCACCATGGGCGAGCACGGCTGGGCGGTCACCTCGGCCGGCGAGATCGATCTCGCCAAGCGAACCTACCCGGAGTCGCTCTACGAAGAGATCCAGGACCTGATCGTCAGGCGGGACGATCTCACGGAGGACGACATGCGCGTTGTCGATGTCTCCGGCCCGCTCGCCACGCTGGGCACACTGGGATCGTCGGCGGCGGACATGTACGCCAAGGACATCACGTTCACGCGCATCGCCTCGAGGCTCTATCCAACTACCCGACCCGATTTCTTCTCGCTCTATCTCGAACTCACCGACGTGATGGCGCACTACTTCTGGGACTTCTGGCGATTCTATCGTTACAGGAAGTTCGGTGAGGAGTCGAGGTTCACGGAAGCGCCGCGTGAGCAGCCGCCGCCGAAGGCCGCCTGGATCGGCAAGAACTACGAAGGCTCCTACGTATTCGCCGACAGCGCGCTGGGCGTGCTGATGGACGCCGCCGACGACAGCACGCTCATCATGATCGTCTCGGACCACGGCTATGGGGCCAACGAGACCGGCGACCGGATCCACATCGGCGATGACATGTACGCGAAGATCCCCCACTGGCACGTCCTCGACGGTGTGCTGCTCGCATGGGGCTACGGGGTCAAACGCGGCAGCCGGATCAGCGGAGCGTCCGTCATGGATGTCACCCCGACCCTCCTCTACGCGATGGGTGAGCCGGTCGGTGACGATATGGACGGGCGGGTGCTGACGGGGATATTCGAATCGGTGTTCGCCGAACGGCCGGTTGAAAGAATCCCGACCCACGATGCCCCGGGACGTCTTGCCCCCGGCGAGCCGCTTCCTTCCCCGGAGGACGAGGAGTATCTGGAGGTTCTCCGCTCCCTCGGCTATGTCCGCTAGGTTGTGCTCCGAAGAATGTGTCTGCCGGCCCGCAACCCGAGGCCACACCTCCGCTTGCGCGGCCCGAAGCTCTTGCGGTGTATATCGTTTAATCTCATGGAGTTAGGACGGGTAGACACATTCTTCACACCACAGACGAAACTTTCGCGTGGCAGAAACGTTCTACCCTGCAGAATTCAGCAGGCTATCCGCATAGCTGAATGCCTCCAGACTCTGGGGCCGGATGCCCTCCCGGCCCCTCCCTTTTTTCCCCCAAATCTCCCTATATCTCAGGTGTCGGAATCCGGACGTCGCGAGGCGAGAACGACTCAGATCGCTGTGGCCTGACAGAACAATAGCGGCGATCGGTTAGTCGTATGGACGCGCCAGCCGAAGCGCGCGCGGGCCGACGTACGGCAGGGCGTATTCTTCCCCACCATAGGCCTTGATCATGAGGAAGAGGCTCAGGAGGATCCACCCCACCCCGACCAGCCAGTGCAGCACGCCGGAGAGAAGCCATCCCAGCGGAGGGATCAGCCCGAGGATCGCGATACCGATCTCGAGAATGGCAATGACCGCCCCCACGAGAATCGACTGGAAGGCGTGGAAGCGAACGGACTTGTCTTCGGTCTCGAGAAGAAGAAAGATCGCTCCCGAGACGAAGCTGAGGACATAGCAGAGCGCCGACGCCACATGCGAGGGCAGACCGGACGGCTCCGTCTCCAGTTCGACCGAGTCGGTCTCCGGCGTCTCTGTCCTGGAGCTTTCCGTCTCGGGCGTTTCGGGAGACGGCTCGGCCTCCGTTCCTTCCTCGTTGATACGATCCTCGTCCATCGCGAACCTCCTGACAAAAATCGGCAACGGGACGCTAGCACAGTGGGCGCTGACTGTCGAGAGAGGCCACGCGGCAACCGCCATTGATGCTCGCGAACGGTGCATGATAGCTTGGCGCGGTTGGACTTCGAGAGGGAAGGAACCGATGCATCCTGTTCTCATGGTGGCTTACTACTATCCACCGGCCGGCGGGGCCGGCGTCCAGCGGACCCTCAAGTTCAGCCGCTACCTCCCGGAGTTCGGCTGGCGGCCGCACCTGCTCGTTCCTCGGGATGCGGACTATCCGGTGGAAGACCACTCGCTCATCGACGAGATCCCCTCCGACGCCGTTGTCCATCGCACGCGGATCGTCGAACCGTACGGGCTCTACCGACGAGTCACGGGGCGCCGCGGGAAGCATGCTCGATCTCTGGATGTCGCGACGTTGAGTCGCGACGCGCATGAAGATCGCAAGCTGTCCGAGCGCTTCTCGGAGTGGATGCGCTCGACGTTCTTCATCCCGGACGCGCGGATCGGTTGGTTCCCGTTCGCCGTCCGTGCCGGGCTCCGCGTCGTCAACGCCGAGCGTCCAAGCGTGATCTACTCATCGGCCCCACCGTATACCTGTCATCTGATCGGGTTGCGATTGCATCGACGCACCGGATTGCCGTGGGTGGCCGACTTCAGAGACTCGTGGGTCGACTGGCTTTCGGCCGCCAGGCGATCGGGGCTCGCCCGGAAGATAGACCTCTCGATGGAAGGCGCGGTCCTGCGCACCGCCTCCGCCTTGGTCAGCGTCTCGCGGGGTGTGGCGGACGACCTCGTGAGCCGCCATCCGGAGAGCGCCGATCGATCGTGGCACTTCATTCCGAACGGCTTCGATCCGCCCGACATCGAAGACGCCGCGCCGGACCGCGCGGGCGTTGCTGACACGGAGCTTCTCGTCACGTATACGGGCACGCTCTACGGCCCTCGTCACCCCAGGACGCTCGTGGATGCGCTCGAATCTCTCGACGCGGAGGGTCACCCGTGCGTCGGTTCGATGCGGTTTCGCTTCGTCGGACGCACAGCGGATTCGATTCGTGACGACGTGGCACGCCGGCGGGTGGCTTCCCGTTTCGAGTTCGCCGGCTATGTCGATCATGCCCGCGCGGTCGCCCTTTCGAAGGCCAGCGACGCGATGCTGCTCGTGATCGACGATACGCCTCAGAGCGCGGGTATCCTTACCGGAAAGATCTTCGAGTACATCGGCCTTCGCAAACCGGTACTGGCGATCGCCCCGGCCGGCGAAGCGCGAGATATCCTCGAAGACGAGCTTCGCTGCGGGTGGGTGGCCTCACCGGGAGACGTCGGGATGATGAAGGAGAAGCTGATCGCGATGTGGACGGCCTGGAAGGACGGGACACTCGAAGGACCGGAATCGTCGGCGCTCGGGCGCTTCACGCGCCGGGAGCAGACGGCGGCGCTCGCCGCCGTCTTCGAGGAGTGCGTCGGGAAGGCGGAACGATGAGCTGGAGGGAGTTCGCGGGCGTAACCCATCTCCTGGTCGGGACGCTGCTCGCGGGCGGGACGATGGCGGTTGCATGGCTCGGATGGTCTGTTCGCCGCCGCCGAGGTGCCGGGCGGTTCGATGATCATTGGGGCGAGACCGCCGCGCTGTGGTGCAAAGTCGGGCTGGCGCTCGTCGTCGTCGCCATCGCCAGCGGTCTGGTCGTGTTGGATTCCGCGCTCGTTGCGTTCTCGCTTCTGACGTCCACCCCATACGGCCGGCTTCTCGCGGCAAAGGTTATTCTCACCGTGCTCCTCGCCGCAGCGCTCGGGGTCGGCTCGCGGGTCGCCGCCACCGGGGCGCGCGATTCGAACGCCATGCGGCTTTTCGGCGGCCTCGCCGCCGCCGTGATCATCGTGATCTCGTTCATGATGCGGTATGTTTGACGTTGTGATCAGAGGCGGGCGTCATCGGACATCGTGAGCGGCCAGGTCGCTGAGGGGGCAGAAAAAACCCCCAAGCCGCGGGACCCCAGGTCCGGGTGCGCGGCACCTCAACGCACTTGAAGAGGCGGAGACGCCGGCATGCTTCCCGATCTCTGCAAGACCACAGCAAAGGGGGTTGGAACCCTTTGGTCAGCAGGACTTGGAAGAACCGCGACGAGCAATCTCCCCCGCTGCCAAAGGGAAGACTGCGAGCTGCCGGGGTTGGGTTAACAGGTCGCGGTTCTTCCAGCTCCCGCCGCCCTGCAATCTGATTAGTGGTTATCGCAGGCTTCGTGCCAGGAGCGTTCGATCAGCACCGATTGGTGTATCCGATTGCGGATCAGCAAAATAGGGATCCTGGGGCGGCATCGAGTTCGAGAGGTTCCCGGGCTCCCAATGGGGCTCGAAGGCACCGGAAGTTCTCAGGCATCGAGTACCACATGGGCAATCCATTGACAAATAATAACTTAGAATGGGTACGAACTTCCCACTCTGCAAGTTCCCACCTACCCGATCCTTACGACGCCGTCATCGAATTGAAAGGGGTCCGGACCCACAACCTGAAAGGCATCGACGCCCGCATCGCGCACGGTGCGATCACCGTGATCACCGGTCCGTCGGGTTCCGGCAAATCGAGCCTGGCGTTCGACACGCTCTACGCGGAAGGGCAGCGTCGTTACGTGGAGTCACTCTCCGCCTACACGCGCCAATTCCTGGATCGGATGGACCGGCCCGACGTCGAGGCCATCGCCGGCATTCCACCGGCCATCGCGGTGGAGCGAAAGCCGCCGGCGAAGACGAGTCGCTCGACCGTCGGCACGGTCACGGAGATTCTGGACTATCTTCGCCTGCTCTTCGCGCGCGTCGCCGAGCTAACGTGCCCCGGCTGCGAGCGCAAAGTGGTCCGACACGATTCGACCGCCGCCGTCGAAGAACTTCTCGACAATGCGAGCGGCGCCCGAGCGGTGGTGACGTTTCCCGTCGGGCGACCCCTCTCGCCCGAACGTCTGGCCGAGCTTCGGACCCAGGCCTTTTACCGCCTGACGTCAGACGGTCGGTCGATCATGGACCTCCATGACGAGGAGCCGCCGGCGCGATCCCGCAAGAAATTCTTCGCCATAACCGATCGGCTGCGCGTCTCGGAGGCCGACCGCACGCGCCTGGCGGAGGCGCTGGATGTCGCCTTCCACGAGGGGAACGACAAGGCGATGGTCTTCATAGACGGCGAGAAGCAGCGCGCGTTCTCACGCGGCCTCCACTGCGCCGACTGTGATCGATCGTTCAAGCCGCCGGGGCCGCTCACCTTCTCGTTCAACAGCCCGATCGGCGCGTGTCCACGCTGCCGAGGTTTCGGTGACATCATCGACATCGACCCCGATCGCGTCATCCCCGACGGATCGCTCTCCCTCGACGACGGCGCCATCGCGCCATGGCGAACCGGAGCCTACAAGAGATGGCAGCGACGCCTGCTCAACTTCGCGAAGGAGAACGCCATCCCGGCCGACCGACCGTTTCGGAAGCTTACCGCCGATGAGCGACGGTCGGTGTTCGAGGGTGGCAAAGGTTTTCCCGGTGTGCGCGGCTTCTTCAAGAAGCTCGAGAAGAAGATCTACAAGCTGCACGTGCGCGTGCTGCTCAGCCGATACCGACGCTACGTACCGTGCGACGCGTGCGGGGGCGCGCGTCTCGGTCCGGAGTCACTCGCCTATCGAATTGGAGGCCAGACGATCGCGGAGATCACAGCACGGACTGCTGTCGAAGCGGGCGAGTTCTTCGACGCGATCCGGCTGGACGGGGTGCGCGCGGGTGCGGCCGATCCGCTCGTGCGGGAAATCTTGCGACGCCTCGATGTCATGGTGCGTGCGGGCCTCGACTACATCACGCTGGATCGTCCGAGCCGAACGCTGTCGGGAGGTGAGTATCAGCGCATCATGTTGGCCGGCGCTCTGGGATCGGGCTTGGTCGGAACCCTGTACGTGCTGGACGAGCCGTCGATCGGGCTTCACGCGCGCGATACGGAACGGTTGTTGGGAATACTGAGTGAGCTGCGGGACGCGGGCAATACCGTCGTCGTCGTCGAGCACGACCGCGACATCATCCTGGGCGCCGACCATGTCATCGACCTGGGGCCGGGCGCCGGCGAGCATGGCGGTCGGATGGTCTTCGACGGAACGCCGGCCGCACTGCTCTCGGGCGGCGAAGGCGCGACCGCCGACTATCTGGGTGGCCGGTCAGAGCTGCCGGCCGCCGCGAGGCGTGACCTGTCACGCGCCAAGTCGATCGGGATCCGCGACGCGGCAACGCACAACCTGAAGAAGATCAATGTCGACATTCCGCTGGGCGGACTGGTTTGCGTCACCGGCGTCAGTGGCTCGGGCAAGAGCAGCCTCATTCAGGAAACGCTCTACCGCGCCTACCGAGCGTCCAAGGGAGAATCGGAAGAGAGACCGGGCGCCCACCGCACCCTCGTCGGGCGCCACCACGTCTCCGATGTTCACCTGATCGACCAATCGCCGATCGGCCGCACGCCGCGCTCGAATCCCGTGACCTACATGAAGGCGTTCGACGGGATTCGGCGGCTCTTCGCGGAAACACGGCAGGCGCGTGAGAAGCGTCTCAAACCGGGCGACTTCTCGTTCAACGTCGCCGGCGGACGCTGCGACGCCTGCGAAGGAGCGGGCCGTGTCAAGGTGGAGCTTCAGTTCCTGGCCGACCTCTTCGTCGTCTGCGACGCCTGCGACGGGTCCCGCTATCAGGATCATATCCAGGAAGTGCGCTACCGCGGGCGGACGATCACGGAAGTCCTGAACATGACCGTTGAGGACTCGATCCAGTTCTTCGCGGACACACCGACGGTGGCGCGGCCGCTGTGGCATCTTCAGGAAGTCGGACTCGGGTATCTGCGATTGGGGCAACCGGCGACAACGCTCTCCGGCGGCGAGGCACAGCGGCTCAAGATCGCGCGTCATCTAGCTCGCCGCGTCGACGGTCGGTGTCTCTTCATCCTCGACGAACCGACGACCGGACTCCACCTCTGCGATATCCGCCGCCTGCTGTCGGCCTTCGAGCGGCTCATTCGGCGTGGTCACAGCGTCCTCGTGGTGGAGCACAATCTGGACGTGGTCGCGCGCGCCGACCACGTCATCGATCTCGGTCCCGAGGGGGGACATCGCGGCGGCGAGGTCGTGGCCGTGGGAACTCCCGAGGCGATCGCGCGTTCAAGCGCTTCGATCACCGGACAGCACCTGAAACGCCACTTCAAAAGCTACGGCAAGCCGGCCGGCCAAGCACGCCGCGGACGCCGGGCGCGAACTGCTAAGCCGAAGGGGTCGCGCCGGTCATGATAACGAACCACAGGTCACGAACCGATCGTTAGACGAGACGGGGGTTCACAAGCGTGAGCCGACACGGCGGGCCGCGTCGGAGCCTTGACGCCCTCCGCGTGACGAACGTAGACTCAGACGCTTTCTCAATCCGGCAACGAGAACCAAACTGTTACGCTGGAGGCAATTGCGATGTCTCCAGGTTACATGTAGGAATACTGAATCCAGGAGATCTCATGAGATACGGGTCCTTGCCCGGGGCGTGCGGCGTCCTCGGCGCGATCCTCCTGATTGCGGCGCCCGGGGGTTGCGACCGATCCGACCCGTCGACGGTCGCGGAGATGGACGGCTGGCGCCTCACGGTCACCGAGGCCACCGAACGATATCTCGAGCGCTTCCCCGATCTGGACCTGCTCGAGGAGCCCATCGAGGAACAGGAGCGCTTCCTGACCGCCATCGTGAACAACGAGCTTCTGCTCGGGATGGCACGCGATCAGATTGAAACGCTGAGCTTCTCATCTCAGCGTCAGCTCCGCGCGGCGCGAGAGCGCTGGCTCGTGGAGAACTTCTTCGTTCTCCATCGCGGACACAGCACGATTTCCGAAGCGGACGGCCAAAACGCCATGCGACTCCTAAGCCGTGAGGCCCACCTGCAGCGTATCCTGGCCCCAACGATGGCCGCGGCCGAGTCGTGCTACTCACATCTGGAAGCCGGGATACCGTTCGAAGAGGCCCATGCCAGATTTTCCGGCCGGCGCGGCGAGGCCGGTCGCACGCTCGATCTCGGCTGGCTCGGTGTCGTGTTCTTGCCGGTCCGGGTCGTGGCGCGCGTTCACATGGCCGAGCTCGAGCCCGGCGGGTACACGCGTCCGACACAGACGGCACGCGGCATCTGGATCATTCGCGTGCTGGACTACCGCCCCGTGGACATCAAGCCCGAACATCAAGCAAAGGTGAATACTCTCGTGAAGTTCTTCTGCTACGGCGACAGCCTGGCAGCGCTATCGACAAAGCTCAAGGACACGGCCGGGTTCAGGACCCACGATGAGAACTACGTCGCCGTCAACCAATGCTTCAACGCATTCTGGGATTCGATCAGCGCCGCCACACCCCAGGTCAATACCAAAGTCATGATGAGCTGGCGCTCACCGATCTGGCTTCTCGATCCGGCGGACCATGACGTTCCGTTCTTCGAGTACGACGGCAAGATCGGGACGGCGCGCGATTTCATGGAGAGCCTGAACGACTGCGACACCGAGTTCTGGCCCAGCGGCCCGACCCGCGAGCGGAGAGAGAAGGAGATCAGCCATCGCATCGAGAGGTTGTTCGTCGAGACCCAGGCCGAGAAGGCGTCGTTCGACACGCTTCCCGATTTCGTGACGTACATGGCCCAATTGGAGGCCCAAACGTATCTCGACGAACTCTACGAGTCGGTGATCGTTCCCGGCATCACGGTCTCGCCCGAAGAAGCCAAGGCGGAATACGATCGAGACCCGGAGCGGTGGCGAACGGAGGAAAAGGTCGCGTTCGGCTTCGTGACGTTTCCCTCGGACGCGCGCGACGCCGCGTTGGCGTTTCTGAACGAGCACAGAGACAAGCCTCCCGCGGAATGGAACAAGGCCTGCATCCACGCTCGGACGCGCGATCCCAACATCTTCTTCATGCGCGACACGGACATCCTGGAGGTCGGCGGACGGATCGACTACCCATACGTGCGCTTGCTCATGGACGCGGCGGCAAAGCTGGAGACAAGCGAGCTGAGCGACCTCGTCGAGACGGAGATGGGATACTCGATCATTCGATGCAACTACCGCCGCCACAGCCAACCGCTTCCGGAGCACATGGCGCTCGACTTCGCGGGACACGAAGTCCGCCAGCAGAAGATCGACAGGCGCGTGGAAGAACTCCTTAGCCGCGAGCGAAAGGCGCGAGGTGCTCGTCTCTATCTGGAGCGCCTGCGCGCCGCGGGATCATCGACGCCGGAGGCTAATTCGCCGTGATACGTCTTCTCCACTCGCGATACTGGTCGTTGCTTTTCGCAACGTGTCTGATCGCGTCGGGCTGTGGCCGCGATGTCGATCGGCCGAACATCATCCTCGTCACGCTCGATACGACACGTGCGGACCGGCTGGGATGCTACGGCTTCGAGCCGGCTCATACGCCGGTACTGGACAGTCTCGCCACGCTCGGCGTCGTGTTCGATCAGGCGATGACAACCGTCCCCGTTACGCTTCCCGCCCACTGCAGCATCCTGACCGGTTTCCTGCCGACACGCCACGGTGTGCGGGACAACGGCTTCTACGTCCTCTCGGATGAGATCACCACCGTTCCGGAAATCCTACAGACCGACGGCGACTACCAAACCGGGGCCTTCCTGAGCGCTTTCGTCTTGAGCGAACCGTACGGTACCGGGCAGGGATTCACGACGTATGACGACCGATTGTACGTTGAACGTTCGGCGATGCGCACGAGCCGCGCGGCGCTCAGCTGGGTGGACAAGCTCGATTCGACGCGCCCGTTCTTCATGTGGGTGCACTACTACGACCCGCATCGCCCTCTCTTCCCGCCCGAACCATACTGTAGACTCGAGGGGCTCTCCCCCTACGACCAGGAGATCGCCTACATGGATGGCGGACTGGGCCATCTGCTGGATGGACTGCGCGAGAGAGGCCTGCTCGAGAACACCGGCCTCGTGGTCGTCGGCGATCACGGCGAGGGATTGGGAGATCACGGCGAGGAGGAGCATGGCCTGTTTCTGTACGACTCCACGATCCAGGTTCCGCTGATCATCGTCTATCCCGACCATCAGCATGCGGGTCGACGAATCGGAGAGCTGACGACGGTGATGGACGTGGCGCCCACGCTCTTGGATCTCGCCGGTCTCAGCTTCGCCGACGAGACGGATGGACACAGTCTCCTCCCGTTGATCGATGGGGACGCGAATGGCCACGTCGAGTTCGCCTACAGCGAGACGTACTTCCCCGAGCACAACTTCTATCACAGCCACATTCTGGCGCTGCGGAGCGAACGCTGGAAATTCGTGTATGCCCCGGATCCGGAGCTCTACCTCCTGGAGCAGGACCCGGGTGAAGAGCACAACATGATTCGGACGTTCCCCGACACCGCGAACGCGCTGAAGGACCGTCTTCTGGAAATCCGAGAAACCACCGACGATGGCGTGACCGAAACCATCACCATCGATCAGGAAGAGCTCGAGCGGCTGCAGAGCCTGGGTTATCTCGGCGGCGGTGTGATCGCCGTCGACACGTCGAGTGGTGACGAGTTCACGCTTCCGGATCCTAAGGAGATGCGCCCCTACATCGCGACGTTCACCGAGGGCCTCACCGCGATGAATGACGGGGACTGGGAAAAGGCGAGCAGACTGCTTGAAGAGGCCATCGAGCAGAGCCCGACGAACATTCTCACGCACCTGAATCTAGGCAAGGTCTATCTGCTGATGGGTCGTTTCGATGACGCCGTCGCGCTCCTGGAAGAGACGATGCTGCTGAATCCCGACTCGAGCCACGGGGCCGAGCTTCTGGGTAAGGCGTATCAGATGGCCGGACACTACGAGAAGTCGATCGCGACACTGCAGAAGATTGCCAGGCATCCGGACAAGGGCTACAAGGCCATCTACCAGATCGCGCGTGCTCAGCTACTCGACGGGCGACCCGAAGAAGCGCAGCTCACGCTGCGGGAGCTGTCCGGCCGTGTCGGGGGCAAGGCGAACATCTTCTCCGAGCTGTCGTCGCGAATCGGCTCCCTTCTGAGCGCCAGAGACAGACTCCAGGAGAGCCCGGACGATGAGGATGCCAGGCTGGCGCTGGCTGGTGCGGCCCTCGAGCTTCACCTGGTCGATGAAGCCGCCGAAGCGGTCGAATTCACCGGGTCGACCCCACTCATCGAGGCGAGACGCCACCTTATGCTCGGCAGCATCGCCGGCGCGAAGGAAGACTACGCCACCGCGCTCGCGGAATTCGAGTGGACGCTTCCGTACCTGGGCCACGATCACTACGTTCTCGTGCAGCTTTCCGGCCTCTACCTCTACGCCAACCAGCCCGAGAAGGCCGTCGCGATATGTGATCGCCTCATCCGTGAGGGGCAGAACGACCCGGTCGTCTACTACAACAAGGCCTGCGCGCACGCGATGAACGCGGAGCGGGATGAGGCGCTGAAGGCGTTGATGAGCGCGGTGAGACGCGGCTACAAGAACATGAAGAACCTTCAGAAGGACCCGGATCTGGAAAGTGTGCGTGACGACCCCCGCTTCGTCGCCATCCTCGATGAGGTCCCGCTGTAGCCCAATCCGTCGGTGGGGCGCCTACGGCTCGGCCGGTCCCATGCGTTCCAGGGCAATCCGCGCGTCGGCACTCTTCGGATCGAGAAGGCTCGCGCGCTCGAAGGCGGCCCTCGCGGTCTCCCATCGTTCGAGACGACGTGAGATCCGTCCCAGCCGCATCCACCCGGTGGGATCGTTCGGCCAGCGCTCCGCTCCCCGCTCCGCCAGCTCGATCGCCTCTTCGGCTCGATCGGCGCGTTCGAGCAACCGAACCAGTGGTTGCCACGCGAGATCGAGATCCGGCTGCAGCAGATAACCATGCCGAAGACTGCTCTCCGCCGCGTCCAGGCTGTCCAGGTCGATCTGAGCGAGACCGAGGTTCACCCATGCCTTCGAGTACGTGGAGTCGACAAAGATGGCTGTCCGCGCGAGACGGGCGGCGCGGCCCGGCCGCTGCCGTTGACCGTTCAGCGCGGCGAGATTCGTCAGGGCCTCGGAATGCCTGGGGTTGACCCGAACGGCCTTCTGAAGTTCATCTATGGCGCGGAGCGGCCGATCGAGGTTCGTGAGCGCGGAGGCGCGAACGAAGTGCTTCTCCGCTGGATCCATGGATGCCCGCACCCACCCGCCGCTCGTCAATCCAACCAGGGCCATCATGACAAAAGCCGCGACACCGAGCCTCCGCGCATTGCGTTCGCGTGCCCACTCCACGACTCGCATGCACGCGA
>CAZAMP010000036.1:19575-44423 GCA_964486455.1 uncultured bacterium
CACCCCTCGTAGACGTCCTGGTTTCGCGGGATCTCGTGCGCGCTCAAGAAGGCAATCGTCTTGCGCAGACTATTGGTGACGGCAGGACCTGGCTCGTGCATCAGATACTGAAACGCCTCCCGATAGAAGAACGCCGATCGCTCGCCGGGCCGCATCGCGCTCGTCTCCCGGCGTGGACGCGACGTCAGTTCCTCCCAGTCCCGTCCCGGCCGAATGCTCTCGGAGCGCTCGGATTCGGGATTGTTCCCGATGAAGAAGTTGATTCCACCGCTCGATGAGATCAAGACGAACTCATCCCCCACGACAACGTTGCGAATCGTCACCGGCGCGATCAGAAGCACGGAACCGAGCGCGAGAGCGCCGACATGTCTCCATCGCGTCACGCCACTTCGGCCGCGCGCTCCCACACCCTCCCACGCGAGCACCACGGGTATCAGCAGCAACATGTTCTCACGGCAGAGCGCCGCGAATCCCAGCAGCATACCGCTCACGAGGTACCGCCACGCGCCCGGTGCCGACGTGATACGGAAGTGCAGGACTAACCAGGCAACGAGAAGAAACGTGGAGAGCGTGGGCCTCAAGAGCTGCCCTTCGAAGTAGAGGAGGGTCCCATAGGGAACGCAGAAGGCGAACGCGAGCAGGCTCCATCGATGCGGAAGGAGACGCCGCGCGATGAGGAACACGCCGAGACAGGTTAGCGCGCCCAAACAGGCTTGGACGAGACCGACACGCGCGGGCTCACGGCCGAGGAGTCCATAGACGGCGGAGATGAAAGCGGGATAAGCCGGGGCCTGCCAGTAGACGGCAGGCTGGGACCGTCCCTGGAGGATCTCGCGCGCGGACGCCTCGTATCCAGCGGCATCAATGACGGGGAGATTCCAAATGCCGGGCCGGTACCATTCCGCTTGAAACACCAAACGGGGTGCCAAGGCGATCAGCACCAAGGCCAGCAGGAAAGCGAATCGCTTCCAGCCCACCACCATCATGCCCCTTCCCGGCGGATGATGCAGACGCGACACGGTTCAAGACGGGGAGTATATCGCCGGCCGAATCAAAATGCCCGCCCGACATGACGTCGGGCGGGCAACAGACATGCTTCTTCAGCAGGACCTAGCGATACAGGTCCTTCACGGCGCCCCAGGTCGTCGTGTGCGTCGGTGTGCCACCGGCGTCATCGAGACCCATGCGGATGCCATCATCGTAGCCGTATCCGTACGTGTCGTCGGTCCACGAACCCGACCACAGCGCCCAGGAGTGACCCGGGTTGCCATCATCGTACGCATAGGCAAGGCCGATACCGGAGATTTCGTACGGGATGAATTCGCAGCCGACGCCCAAGAGGTCGCCGCCAGCGAGGTTCACACCGTAGGAAGTCACGTCGACCACCGTGAACGCACCCGGAGGCCAGGCGGCGCTGACGGGCAGCCACGCGACACCGGTCGCGACAACCGAGACCGGCGGCGAGAACAGGTCAGAAACTTCCCACAGCTCCGCCATCTTGTTGACCGGACCGTGGACATAGTACTGCGCCTCGGAGACGAGCCACATGCCGTCCGGCGCCTCGAAGTTCACAACCGTGTAGTCCGTCCAGTTCGGCGACGCGCCGTACGCAACGAAGACACCACCGTCGTACTCGAGTACGATGTCGGAACGCGTGTCCACTTGGTCCGGGCTCGTCGGCGTCCAGGGCACGAACTCCCTGGCCATGGCCGGGGCAGCCAGGATGAGAAGGATTCCCAACGTTGCCAGTACACTCTTCATCATGCAGTACCTCCTCTGCGTTGCAATACCCAGTGCATTGCCCACAGATGCTGTGTGACGACGGTGCCTACTGATGATTAGGCGACACCGCCCTCACTTTGTTCACTATGCCAAACGTCAAAGCAGCAATAAAAAGCCGGATTGCGCCGTCGAGAAAACGGACTACAACCGGATTCATTATACCAAATCCGACAACCCACTGACAAACCCTACGTTGGCGCCGGTGGGCCGGAAAACACCGTCGGGGAGGTAAGATAAATACAGTTCGTACATGCTTTACCTTAATGCAATAATCCAGCGTCAGTTCGGTGATCGTTCAAACCGTCCCGGCCCTCAACTGCCCCTTGCTCCACCGGAAAACCGATCGTAGATTCGAGGCTCCAGCACGACTCCCGAAGCGCAAGGATCGCCCGGCATGCCCGACGGACTGCATCATCTAGACGAGTCATCCTCCGATCCCGACGGACATCGGGCGTTCGCTTCGCCGGAACCGGTTGTCCGTCTCGTCAATGCCTTCACCGATCCGTTTCTGAACGCCGTTGCGGCCGCGAAGACCTGCTATTCGAGCAAGGGTGTCGTCCTCTCCCGAGACGTCGACGAAGGCCATCCGCCGGAGGACGCGCAGGCCCTCCCGTATGCGCGGCTGGCGCAAAGCGTTTACGAAGCAGGCCACCACACGGTCTTTCAGCACGCCTACTTCCAGTTCACGCTCGAGAACGTGTCACGGCAGTTCATCTGGGCATTTCTCCACGCCCACCCGTTCTACAACTCCGAGCAGGTGAGCCAGCGCTACGTCCGCGTGAAGTCCGGCGCGTTCACCGTTCCCCCCATGCCACCATCCGCTCGGGAGCGATACGAAGCCACCGTCGCGACGCAGGTCGCCGCGTACGAGCGCCTTCGCGAATGCCTCATGCCGATCGTGGAGGAGGAGTACTTTCGTCTTTTTCCGGGCCGGCGGAAGAAGGCAGACACGTATCGGCGCACTATCCGCCGGAAGGCGCAGGAGGCGGCACGATATGTTCTCCCCGTCGCCACGTGCGCACGCCTGCACCACACGGTGAGTGCGCTCACGCTGCTGCGGTACCATCGCGCGTGCCGAAGCGGCGACGCGCCGTTCGAGCAGCAGTTCGTCGTCAGGCGCATGATCGATGCGCTCCTGGCCCACGATCCGCGCTATCGCGTGATCCTCGAGGAACCGCTCGATCCGGAGGCGTTTCCCGAGGCCGATGCGACGCCGACCATCTCTCCTCACGCTCCGGCCACGAGTCGCAAGGCGTTCGACGATGCGCTCGGGCCGCGGGTTTCGCGACTCGTCGGCTACACATCGAATGCCGAGGCGATCACCGCCGACGCGGTGCGCGAAACGCTCGGCGCCGATAGATCGACGTTGAGTGATGATGAAGCTCTCGCGCTCGCGCTCGATCCGAGCCGAAACCGCTTGCTCGGCGAATCGCTCAATCTGAAACCCCACACGAAGCTGGGACGCTGCCTCACCCACGCGTCATACACGTTTCGCAAGAGGCTCAGCCACAGTGCCGACAGCCAGAACCAGCGGCATCGGTTGACGCCGGGATCACGACCGATTCTCCGCCGGCAGATCGACGCGGCGCCGGATTACATCACGCCGCGGCTCATCCAAGAGGACGATCGCATCCGACGCGAATATCATGACGTCATGGAGGTGGCGTGGGACGGCATCCGCGAGGTCACGCGCCGCGGGGCGGAGCCCGCGCATGCCCAGTACCTATTGCCCAACGCGGTGACCATTCGCTTCACGGAGACCGGGAATCTCGAGGCGCTTCACCACAAGTACGCCATGCGTCTCTGCTACAACGCGCAGGAGGAAATCTGGCAGGCGTCGGTGGACGAAGTCGAGCAGATCTGCGACGTCCATCCGAGGATCGGACGCTATCTGCTGCCGCCGTGCAGCCTGCGCCATCTCGCACACCTGAGCCCGGTCTGCCCGGAGGGCACGCGTTATTGTGGCGTCAAGGTCTGGCGACTCGATCCATCCGAGTACGAGAGGTTGCTGTAAGGGGCGGGGAGTGGGGTTCGCGCCGGCTCCACCCTCGCTTCGCTCGGGCCGCGCAGACGCGAGTCGCCTTGCGCGACCCCCAACTCCCCGCGCTCGAAACGCATGGCGCGCCCGATGTATCGAGCTGCTGCGAGGGGTTGAGGGCCAGCGTGGGGGGCTCGACGCGGCGACTCGCAGGAGCGAGCCGAAGATCATCCGCCTGAGGCCGTGCGCCGAAGGCGGATAGCTGAGGTGAGCGGGCGCGGAGTCCGCGACGGTCCCCCGCCGCCGGCGGTCTACTCTTCCCGCCCTCCCCGCTTCTCGGCCGCGAGCATCGTCGCACGATGCAAGCTCTCGAACGTGCCGGCGTCCGTCCACCACCCGTCCATCACGTCGAAGCCCATCTTGCCCCACTCGATGTACGTATTGTTGACGTCGGTGATCTCGAGCTCCCCGCGCCCGGACGGCTCAAGCTCCCGCACGATGTCGAACACGCGCGCGTCGTAGAAATAGACGCCAATCACGGCGAGGCTACTCTTGGGCTCCTTGGGCTTCTCCACGATCCGGACGACGCGTTCCCCATCCACTTCGGCGACGCCGAAGCGCTCGGGGGCGTCCACTTCCTTCAGCAGAATGCGAGCGCCGCCACCCTGCTTTCGGTAGTTCTCCAGATAGCCCGAGATATCGTTCTCCAAAATGTTGTCGCCGAGAATGACGACGCACGGCTCCCTCGCCGCGAAGTGCTCGGCAAGCCCGAGCGCTTCCGCGATTCCGCCGTGACCTTCCTGATACGTGTAGTTCAGGTGCTTGAGACCGAACTCTCGGCCGTTCCCGAGCAGCTTGAGGAAGTCGCCCGCGCTCTCACCGCCGGTCACGATGAGAATGTCCTCGATGCCTGCATCCACCAGCGTGCGAATCGGATAGTAGATCATGGGCAAATCGAACACGGGCAAGAGATGCTTGTTGGTGACACGTGTCAGCGGATCCAGTCGCGTTCCCTTGCCGCCGGCGAGCACAATCCCTTTCATGTCCCCTCCTCGGATCTAGCAGTCCGGTGCAAAACCACAGCGGGCTGCTAGCTCGGGATCTCCCGAAGTCGCCACGTCAGCCGATCGACGGCGAGCGCGTAGCCGACGGCGTCCCAACCGGTCGACGGATACGTGCTGCTGAATGACTGAAGCGTGGCTTCCGCGTCATCGCGGTATGACGCGACCGCCGTCGCCACGTACAGATCCATCGCGCACTGAGCCAATCGGACGTTCTCACCGATCTTTGGAACGCGGAGAACCAGTCGGCCCGGTCCCGTCTCCGTGAGAGACAAATCCCAGAACGCCCCTGAAATCTCGTTTCTGTACGACTGTCGGATCATCGTGTACAGGTCCCGCGCCCGCGACAGGTAGCGTTCATCATCGGTCGCCTCGTATGCGCTCAAACAGGCCTCGAGTGCTGCCACCTGATCGTCCAGGATCCGCGGGCCATGAGCCTGCATACCATCGAACACGTGTGGAACACCGTCGAGCGCGTTGTAGACCGCATCGGTGAAGAAATCGATCGTCCGAAGCGCCTGGCGGTCGTACGCGGGCTCACCGAAGACCTTGCCGGCCAGCAGGAGCGCACGGGCCATTCGCAGATTCTGGGCCGCGTAGGCGCTTGAATCGATACGCGGTCTCTCGCCGGCGAGCCGGTACCCGCGCATCCGGGCCATTGCCCGATCGAGGATCGCTTGCACCTGCTCGGCATTCATCTCGAGTCGTTCGGCGGTTTTCGCCATGCCGCCCGATTCGAGAAGCACGTTTTGATGCGGATCATCGGGCATCTCACCGTGGAGCGCGACGCCGTAGTGCGTCTTCACAACCTGCGCCTCTTCCGCGCTCAGCAGCGTGTCGACCTGCTGGACCGTCCACGTGTAGAAGCTCCCGTCATCGCTGGGACCGATATCGGCATCGATGGCGTTGGAAAAGGTCGTCGAGTCCGGATTCATCATGGACGCCATCACGAACTCGACCGTCTCTCGCGCGAGGGCTTCATAGCGGTCGGTGTGCCACTGCTTGGAAGCCTCGAGATACAGCTCGATCATGCCCGATTGGATATCCAGAAACTTCTCGAAGTGAGGGACCGACCATGATCGATTTGCGGACGCCCTGAAATAGCCGCCGTGAAGATGATCGCGAATGCCTCCATCCGCTATCGCCTCCAGCGTGCGCTTGACGAAGGATTCGACCTCGGCGTCGACCTCTCCCTCGCGCAGGGCCTCCTCCAGTAACCAGCTCAGGACGATCGGCATCAGTAGCTTGCCGCCGTCTTCGGACTCCGAGAGGATGCCGCCGTACGTCGAATCGAAGTATTGCCTAATGCCGGCAATGACTTTGCGGCGGATGTCACCGTCCAGAACACCTTCGTCCTTGATGAAGGCTTGCGCTTGGGCCATTCGGAGTCGTCGGTCTGACAGCGCGCCGCGCAGTGAGTCGCCCCCGGCGCGATAGCTCTGGAGGGCGCTGTCGAGGAACTGGCGAAACGCGCTCTTCCCCATGAATGTCGCGCCGGTGACCATGTCTCCCTCAGGGGTGAGCACGCAAATGCTCGGCCAGCTCCCGCGGTTGTATCGCAGATCGATATCGGGGCGCGCGTCTGGATCAACGCGGACCGGGATGAAGTTGTCCTCGATGAAATCAGCGATCTCTTTGTCGCCGTACATCATCTCGTCGAAGATGTGACACCAGTGGCACCAGAGCCCTCCGAGATCCAGGAGGACGGGCGTGTCCGAATCGGCCCGGGCCAATGTCTCCTCCGACCAACTGCTCCAAGAGACCCTGGAAACGTCCTCGTAGGGATTGTCTCTCTGAAACGTCGGGCGCGGGTCATCCGCAAAACCGCCGCCGGCTTTGTCGCCGCCACCGCAACTCGTAAGCAGCAAAAGACATGCGAAAAGCCCGGCGCGTGAAAACCATTTCATGATCCGTTCGCTCCTTCGGCATTACCGACCAGCAACTGAGTGGTTCGGCCCTCGATCGTCCGCTCTCACGAGGAGAATGCGACATTATACACGCACGCGACCCAGGCGAAAGCCGGGCCGAATCGGACCGGTCCGGTTTGCGTTGAGTTTCGCCCCGCGGCGGGCTACCATCCCCCGCCTCATCCGACGGTGCGAGGCACCCACATACCTAATATGGAGTGAATCTCACATGGCAACCGCTAGGAGCGGACAGGCGGCTCAGCCCGAGCGACCGCGGCGCAGACGGGCGACGGGAAACGTCCTTTGCGTCACGGCCGAGGCTCATCCCTGGGCAAAAGCGGGTGGGCTCGCCGATATGGTGAGTTCCCTGGCCGCCCGCTTGGCGTCCGTTGGATGGCGCGTGAGCATCTGCCTTCCGGCCTACCGATCCACCTTGGCTGAGAAACCGACGATCGAAGTCGTCGCGCGAGACCAGGCCACGCGGCTCGGGGACGCGTACCGATACGACATCCTCAGGATCAAGGGCAACGACAACCCGCGCATCTACTTGATTCGTTGCGACGCGCTGTATGATCGAGGCGAGATCTACGGGGAGAACGGGGATGCCTACTCCGACAACATGTTGCGATATGCGCTCTTGTGCGAGGCGTCATTGTCGCTTCCTCGGCTGCTGGAAGAACGCTTCGACATCGTTCACTCCCACGATTGGCACGCGGCGCTGGCGCCGGTACTCCTCTCCACCGCTTTCGCGACCGACCCATGGGTCGGTGACGCCCGTAGCGTGCTGACCATCCACAATCTCGCCCACCAGGGCCGATTCGATCCCGACGTGCTCGGGCAGCTTGGCCTTCCGCGGGGCCTCTACCATCCGGATTTCATGAAGGTCGGCGGCGCGGTCAACTTCCTCAAGGGCGGAATTGTGTTCGCTGATCAGATCACGACGGTCAGCCCGAGCTACGCCAAGGAAATCCAAACGCCGGAGAACGGTGAGGGCCTGCACGAGGTGCTCGTGCGGCGGCGTGACGCCATGACCGGCATACTGAACGGGATCGATGACGACCTCTGGGACCCGGCCAGCGATCCATGGATCGAGCAGAACTACACGGCGAGAAGCCTCGGGAAGAAGTCGGAATCGAAACGCGCGCTCCAGAAGGCGATCGGTCTTCCCGTCCGCAAGTCGACACCGCTCATCGGCTACGTTGGACGCATGGTGCACCAGAAGGGTGTCGATCTGATCATCGAGTCGCTTGAAAAACTGCTTCGCAACGACATCCAGATCGTCATGCTGGGGACGGGAGACGGCTACCTCGAGGAAACGCTCACACAGGCCGCGGTTCTCCACCCGGAGAAGCTCGCGGTACGGATCGGGTTCGACGAGAAGATGGCCCACCGAATCGAGGCGGGCAGCGACTTCTTCTTGATGCCCTCCCGTTTCGAACCGTGCGGATTGAACCAGCTCTACAGCATGCGGTACGGCACGATTCCGATCGTCCATGCCGTCGGCGGATTGAGCGACACCGTCAAGGACGCGTCGCCGAAGAACATAGAATCGGGGCGCGCGACGGGCGTCGTGTTCCGCACGCACAGTGTGCTGGCGCTGCGGCGGGCCGTCGAAAAGGCACTGGCGCTCTATCGCGACAAGAAGCTGTGGTCGGCCCTCCGGCGCACGGCAATGGGCCGTGACTGGTCGTGGCAACGCAGCGGTCGATCATACGTCCGTCTCTATCGCAGTGCCCTCAAGGCCGGACCCAGGCGTTTGACTGTCCCGGACATCGTGGAGCCGGTGGCCGAAGCGCCATCGAGCGACCCCTACGTCGACTGGGGACCGGAACTCTCACCGGACTACGGCGTGGACACGCTTTTGCTGCTGGTGCAAGCCCCGGGAAAGCTCTTCTGCTACTGGGAGGTGACACCTGAAACGCACCGGCAGGCGGCGAACGCGGCGTCGGTCCCGGAGAGCGCCCCGCTGTCATTGGTGATGAAGCGTGTGGACAGGGAAGAGGAGTGGCCCATCTCACAAAGCATCCCTCTTCACGGCGACTGGTGGCTCAGCATCCACTCGCCGGGGGCGGCCTTCGTCATCGAAATCAGGGTTACGTCGCCCGACGGCCGGCATCACACACTTCTCCGATCCAATCGGGTCCGGATCCCAATTACAGGCGCCCACTGGCGAACGGACGTGACCTGGGCAAGACGGCCGGTATCGATGGGTCCGGGCCGGCCTGGACGGGCCGACAGAAGGACCGGCGACTCCGAAAACGCCGATCGCCATCGTGTCCCGCACCCCGATCAGCACCCCGATGAGCGCCCCGATGAGCACCCCGATGAGCGCAGCGCCGGGCGGCCTGATGAGCGGAAGGGCGAACCGACGCGCGGCGACACGACCGGCATCGACCCCAGGCGGTTTCGACCGGAAGGGCTTCCTTCGTCTCCCGGTGTGTCGTCCTGGGTTCGACCGAGTTCCTGGGGGCGATCATGAGATCCGATCCGGTCGGCTACCTGTCGCTGGTGCTACACGCGCATCTCCCGTTCGTGCGCCACCCGGAGCAGGAGCGCTTTCTCGAGGAAGACTGGCTGTTCGAAGCGATCACCGAGACTTACTTCCCGCTTCTCGAATCGTTCACGCGGCTGCGTTCGGAGGGAACCGACTTCCGCGTCACGATGACGCTGACCCCACCGCTGGCCGCGATGCTGGGCGATCCGCTACTGCAATCACGCTACCTGGCGCACCTGGGTCGCATGGAAGAGCTGACCGAGCGGGAATCCCGACATCACAACGAGACAACGCGCATCGGAAAGGTCGCGCGACACTATCGCGACCAGTTCCACGCGGCGCGCCATTTCATCGATCGAACCTGCGGCGGTTCGCTGCTGACGAGTTTTCGGGACCTCATGGACTCCGGCCATCTCGAGGTGATTACATGCACCGCCACGCACGGCTTCCTTCCCCTGATGGGAAGCGATGCCGCGAGACGGGCGCAGATCCGAGTGGGGGTCGAATCGTACCGGCAGCTCTTCGACCGGCAGCCGCGCGGGATCTGGCTCGCAGAGTGCGCATACGATGAGGGGGTCGACCGCCTCCTCGCAGCGGAAGGCATCGAGTACTTCTTCCTCGATTCACACGGGCTTCTCTTCGGGGAGCCACGCCCGGCATTGGGCCTCTACGCACCCGTCATCACCGAAGCCAACGTCTACGCGTTCGCGCGAGACGTGGAATCTTCGAAGCAAGTGTGGAGCGCGGAGGAAGGATACCCCGGTGACCGAGACTACCGAGAGTTCTACCGTGACATCGGCTTCGATGCCGACTACGACTACATCAAACCCTACCTACATCCTGACGGCGTACGCCGGCCCGTCGGCATCAAGTACCACCGGATCACGGGCAAGGTCGAGCTTCACGAGAAGGACTACTACGATCCGGACTGGGCCCGTGAGCGCGCAGCCGAGCACGCCGGAAACTTTATGTTCAACCGCCAGTGCCAGCTTCGCTGGTTGCGCGGCGGCATGAACCGTCCCCCCATCATCACCGCGCCGTACGACGCGGAGCTGTTCGGACATTGGTGGTATGAGGGCCCCATGTTCCTGGAATACCTGTTCCGGAAGATGCATCACGACCAGAACGAGATCATGCTCGCCACGCCGGGCGACTATCTGGATCGTCACCCGGAGTGCCAGCGACAAGCGCCGAACCCCTCGACCTGGGGATCGGAGGGCTCCAACCTCGTCTGGCTGAACGGAGCGAATTCCTGGCTCTATCGGCACCAACATCACGCGGAGCGCCGGATGCGGGAGTTGGCGGAGGCCCACCCGGAGGGGAATGGTCTCACGCGCCGGGCGCTCAACCAGGCGGCACGCGAGCTGCTCCTGGCCCAATCAAGCGACTGGGCGTTCATCGCGACCACCGGAACGATGGTCCCGTACGCGTTTCGCCGTTTCAAGGAACACATGACACGCTTTGGCGAAATCGACCGGCAGATCACGGAGGGCCGGATCGATGAGGAGTTTGTTGCCGCCACGGAAGAGAGCGCGCCCATATTCCCCTGGATCGACTATCGAGTCTTCGTGTAATCGCGGCGCCCGCGCCGTTGCCTCCTCCCGTCGACCTGTGGCATCATTGTCGGCCAGATTCGCCTACGGGATCCTCCACGTGCGCCCACCCAGGGAGACGGGATAGATGGAAGAACTGATCGCGCGACTCAAGAACGCATCCGACTGGCAGACCGATCTCATCGACGAGATCGGTCAGACGGTCATCACTGCGTCCGAGGACGGAACGCTGGCCACTCTGGTGGATGAGACCTGTGAGGGGTGCAGTGACGATGCCTCCCCGAACCTCCAGTTGCTCTGCCACCTCACGTCGGCGCGGCGAGGCCGCGATCCGGAAGCCACGAACCGCCTCGCCTCGCTGATCGAGAAAGTCAATCAGTCGGGCCGCTGGAATGTCCTGGCGCACGTCGCGCGGGCGGCGATGGACACGATCGATGATCCGAGCCTCTCACGCTACATCGCACGGGCCGGCGAAGAGGGCGGCCTCGATGTATTGCCGGAGGGCTCCCTACAGCGCGCTCTCGTCGTCACGCCGGAGAACCACCGCTTGCTTTGGCTTCGCGGCGTCGAGCTGGAAACCAAGGAAGATGAGACGGCCCAGGAGTTCTATGCGCACTCCCTGGTCGGCTGGGCGAAGAGCAAGGATGTCGAGAAGGTCGACGATTGCGTGCTCAAGCTCCTCGAGAACCCGAATGCCGAGACGTGGGGCATCGCCTGGTCCGGCCTCGATAACCTCGCGAAGCACGGTGAGACCGCATCCATGATCAGCTTTCTGGATTTCGCGATGCACGAGAGCGAGGAACTCGGCCTCATGGATCGGATTTGGAAGACGCTTCGGCGCCTACTCGAGACCGGAGACAAGCGACCGGAGATTCGCCGGCTGGCCGCGCGCGCGGCGGAAGGCAGTCAGCGGAAGATCAAGTCGATCGAACGCATCGTCGAGCGAAGCGGCCTTCGCTCCTCGGACGTCAACATCGAGACGGCGCTCAAGGAGTACGATCGATTCCTCAAATACGCACCGGGGCTCTTGGTCGTGCACAGCGGCTGGGGCGTCGGAACGATTCAGGACAACGACGGTGAAGCCATCGTCGTCGATTTCCCACAGAAGCCGGCGCACCGCATGACGCTCACCATTGCCGGACGCTCCCTGGACATTCTTCCGCCGGATGATCTTCGGACCTACATCCTTACGGATCTCGACTATCTCAAACGACTGGCAAAGGAAGACCCGGCGGAGCTCATGTTGATTGCGCTGCGCAAGGCGCGCGGCGAAGCGTCCACCTCGGAGCTGCGCAAGCTGCTCGTGCCGGACGTGTTCACGGCGCAGACCTGGTCGAGCTGGCTGAAGAAAGCGGCGACGGCGGCGGAATCGGATGATCGCATCGACACGACTCAGACGTTTCGAAAGGTCTATCGCGTACTCGAGACGAACGGATCCGCGCAGCTCGTCCCCCCCATTCAGGAAAAGACCGACGTCCACCAAAACCTGGAGATGATCCACCGGTTTCTCACGCAGCACCCCGAGGCGGAGGCGGAGGCCAAGCGCATCTATCGCCCGAGAATCGTTCAGTGGCTCGGCTCGATCGACAAGATCGAGGCTCAGGTTCATTTGCTCAATGTCCTTCGACGCTGGGACGAGCGCTCTGTGCCGAGGTTCATCGAGAAGCTGACAGAGCTTCTGGATGGCGGCGGTGACTTCTCGTTCACCACATTGGCACACGAGCAGCTCGATCTCCTGACGGCGGCCGAGGAAGCCGGGATGGGTGCGGGAGCCGCGCTCGCCGGGTTTCCGTCACGGCACGCGGACGTGCGCCGCCGCGCCGCGCAGATCTTCGCCGATCAGCTGGGTGAGAAGAGCGAGCGCTTCATTCGTGATCTCTACAGCCACTCACCTAGCCAGGCGAACCGCATCCTCGGGCTGGTCGAGTTCTCCTGCGACAACCCGGAGACGATCCCGGCCGCGCTGGCGGACCCATGGCAGGCGGGGCGGGCGATCATCGCGATCGTGAACCTGACCACGCGGGAACCGCTCAGGCGCCGCGCGCGCTCGTTGCTCAAGATCGACGGACCGCTGGGTCGTCAGCTCTCGGCAAAACCGATCGACGAGGAGAACGCGCTGCTCCTCGAGAAGCAGCTCACGAGCTGGCGCACGACGGATCGCCATCTCTTCCCCGCGCTGGACTTCCTCGAGGCGTCGGGGGGCACCGATGTCGTCGCGCGGGTTCGCGAGCATCGATCCGCTCAGTCCGCCCGGTTCGTCTCGATGACGCTCGAGGCATCGGAATCACAGAATGCCATTCTCATGACCCGGAAGACGATCGAGCGGCTGCGCGATGAGATCGCCGAACTCGAGCTGGCGCTCAAGACCACGATCCCCGAGAAGATCAGGGTCGCCATGGCCCATGGGGATCTGAGCGAGAACGCCGAGTACGACGCCGCCAAGCTCAAACAACAGCAGTACAACGCGCGGTTGGTGGATCTTCAGGAGCAGATCGGGGCCGCGCGCGCGATCGAAGATGTCCGGCAGGAACCGGGCGTCGCCGGTCCGGGATCCGAGATCATCACCGAGGACCTTGCCGACGGGAGCCACCACACGTACTGGGTATTGGGAGAAGGAGACTCTCAGCTCGGATCATCCGTCGTCTCCTATCGCGCACCACTCGGCGCGGCGCTCACCGGCCATCGTGAGGGCGCCGAGGTGACGGTGGTACTCCAAGATGGAGAGCGGCGGCTCAAGATCGTGTCGATTCGGCGGAAGTTGCCGTAAGAATGGCAGGGGTCCGGGGAATGTCTCCGGGCTCCACCCTCGCTTCGCTCGGGCCGCGCAGACGCGAGTCGCCCGACCGACATCCCCCGAACCCCTGCAAAGCAACGGAACCTAACGCGAATCGACCCGAGCTTTCGCTAGGCAGGGTGTGGGCCACTCGGGCTCACGCGACGCATGCGTCTCCCCGAGCAGATTGCGGCGCCCGACCGACATCCCCAGAACCCCTACACAGCCACAGAGCAACTCCACGAATCAACACGCGCTTTCGCAAGGCTCGGTGTGGGCAGAAGCCGTTCTGCCGTCGACACGCCCTAGGCTGTGCGATAGGCTGGAGTTGACGGAACGATCGCGACGTCTCTCTCTCGACCCGATGGCGCATTGAACCGGTGAGGTCGATATGAAGCGTCTCGTCGTTGGAGTCGGCGTTTTGGCCCTGACGTGTCTGTGGGCCGCACCCGGAGACCCCTGCCACGTAGGTCCTCGCAGACATGTGGTGGATCCTGAGGCCGCCGCCGACACCATCCCCCCGCCCGCGCCCCGCCTCGAAGTCGAATCAATCGTCCGCGGCCACGGACCGGATCCCGTAACGCATTCCTCGGTGTCGACGGATGACTACGGCACGATCGTATGTCGCGTCGAGTCTCTGGTGGATGATCAGTCCGCACCGGATGAGATGGGGATCCGCTTGATCGGCCTGGGTGGTCTCATGCCGAAGGGCGGCCTTCCGTTGCCGGACTACGACGTCTCTCCATGGGGTAACGCGACGGATGGCTGGATGCTCTTCATCGATTGGATCGATGGCGCGCGCGACGAACAGGAGCCGATCGAGTTCGCCATCGCCGCCTTCGCCGTCGATGCGGCAGGCAACGTGAGCGTAACCGCCGACACGATCGAGGTCACCGACCCCGGCCGATGACGCCGGACTACGTTGCGCGCGAGATCGGTAGGACGGGGATCACGGAAGGCGCGGTGAGGGGGAACTCCCCAGGGCCGTCGCGCAGAGCGAGCTGAGGATCACGCCCCGAAGGGGCGTAGCCGAAGCGAGCGGGCGCGGCTCATGGGGAGTTCCCCCTCACCGCGCCCTAATACGTTCCCGTCCTACCAGTCGAGCTTTGCGCGATGCATGCCGGAGATCAGCGCCGCCAGCAGATTGATCGACGCCTGCGTGTCCTTCTTGTGACACATCTCTATGACGGAGTGCACATAGCGCGTCGGTATCGAGATACAACCGGCGATCGCGCCCGGTCCCGACCTCTGCATCGCCGCCGTGTCCGTTCCGCCCGCCGTGAGGATCTCCATCTGGTAGGGGATCTTCTTCTTTTCCGCGGTGGTCCGCATGAACTCGACCAGCTTCCGGTGCGCGAGAACGCTCGAGTCCATGATCTTGATCGCCGTACCCTTGCCGAGCTCCGCGACTTTTTCGTGAGGTTTCGCGTCGGGGAGATCGTTGGCCAACGTGACGTCGAGCGCGATGCCGATGTCAGGCTGAATCCGGTTCGAGGCGGTTGTCGCACCTCGAATGCCCACCTCTTCCTGCACGCTGGCAACGGCGTAGAGATCCACACCGTGCTTCTTCGCCTTCTTGACCGCTTCGATCATCACGAACACACCGACACGGTCGTCGAGCGACTTCGTGTTGATCATGTTTCCAATCGTGACGAACGAACGCTCGCGTGTGACGGGATCGCCGATGCGAACCTTGCGCTTCACTTCCCGCGCCGGTAGACCCAGATCGATGAAGTAGTTGTCGAGCTTGGGCGCCGCGCGACGCTCCTCGTCCGACATGAGGTGGACCGGCTTGGTTCCCATGACACCCAGAATGTCGCCGGACGTCGTGTGGACCAGAACCCGCTGCGCGGTGAGCGTCTTCGGATCGAATCCGCCGAGCGTCGTGAATTTCAGGAATCCGTTGTCGTCGACGTGGCGCACGAGAAAGCTGATCTCGTCCATGTGCCCCGAGAGCATCAGCTTCTTGCCACCCGGAGATCCCTTGCGGATGGCGATCACGCTTCCCATGTTGTCGACTTGAATCTCGTCGACGATCGGCTTGAGCTCGCGGATCACGATCTCACGGATGCGGTCCTCGTGACCCGGAGCGCCGGGTGTCTGGCAGAGCTCTTCCAGCAGCTCCAGATTCATCCCGCTCTCCCTTCTGTTATGACTATTGCGATGCGTCGCTCAAAAAGAATTCGCCCCGCGTTCGGGGCAAAGCCGAAACAGGGTAGCACAGTGCAGATTGGAGACCAATATGGATGGAGGCGTGCCGCGTCGGACTCGCTACTGCTTCTTCCCGACCGCGTCAGGCAAACCCGCGGAGCGTCCACTTGATTCGGTGCTCGGCCCGGTGCTCGCGGTTTGATCTCTGACCATCCGCTCCGCTTGTCGGAGTTGATTCTCTAGCTCGGCCAGCGCCTGTAGAGCATCGAGCTCGGGAAGATCCTCCGGATTGATGCCCGCGAGGGCGGGCGCGGGGAGGTATCCCTTGACGTCAACGCGCCGCGCGTTCGGCAGGATCGCATTCTCGGGCATCGGTTCCATGTTGGTCCGCTTCCAAACCCAGGTGAAGTTCTCGGGCGTATCGTCCCGCGCGGGATCCCACGTCAGCGGAAACGTCGTGGCATTGAACTCCCAATGAAGGCCTTGGTCCACGGCCTCTTGCCAGAGATCACGCGAAACGGAAAAGCTGTACGTAGCATCGAGCTGCGGCCACTGCGGCTGGAACAAGAACGACTCGTCGACGGTCACGCCGTCGCCCAGAAACCGGTACGTCAGATCAACAACCACGGCGCCATGAAGATCGGGGATCGCGATGATGAGTGTGTCTCCGCGGAAGTACTGTTCATGGTCGCTGGTTTTCGCGCCGGTTTGACCGTCCTCCTGCACGAGATAGAGCTTGAACTGATCGAGATCCGCGCCGCGCGGCATCTCCAGAGCAACTTCCGACGCATGGCCCTCAGCCGCGTCGCCGCCGGGGTTGAAGATGTAGTCCACCCGTCGGCCGGTCCAGACGAGCTTGCAGATGCCCTCGCCTTCGGTCACGAGGGTGTGGAACTCGTTGCGGAGAATGACCCGGTCGTACTGCTCCCTGAAGTCGGCGATCTTCTCCTGGAGACGATCGGGCTGAAACGTGAAATGATTCGATTGCCGCTTGGGTCGGCGTTCGCGGGCATCCAGCGTCGCCGCCACAAGAAGAAGCAGCACGAGCTGCAGCGCGATGACAGGGGCTCTTTTCATCGGCCAACCTCCAACGAAATCCAGCTCCGGCGGCATGTCGCTATTCTAGAAGTCCACGCCCAGAGCGTCAACGCGACACCGGAGAAGACCCGAATAGTGTAAAATCAGCACGCTAGGTTAACGTTTGTGCCGTTCTTCGGGTTGCCAAAATGAAGGGACCATCGATGAATCGCATCGTCTTCGTCTCAGTCGCGCTTCTCATTCTCCCTGCGACGATCGTCGCGCAAAGCGTGGTGGATATTCTCCCTGCGCCGATCGGCGCGTGGGGACTCGACTACCACGACGGCGCGCTCTGGGTCGGCGACGATCGAGACGGCTTCATCTACAAGGTCGACCCCACGGATGGATCCATCCTCGACGTGCTCTCGACACCCTATGACGAGAACCACATCAGCTTCGGCGCGAACCACGGAGTGACCTGGGACGGAAGCGGCTTCTGGGTCGCCGGCGACTACGGCAAGGACTGGCTCTACAAAGTGAACATCAATGGGACGCCGCTCGACACGATCCCGACACCGACCGACGCCGTCGGGGGTCTCTCGTGGGACGGAACCGTGTTGGCCGTCAGCTCCTATTACCCGAACGGATCCGCCGGAATCCTCAAGGTCGATCCCTCCGATGGATCCGTGCTCGGATCGATCCCCTCACAGGGGGCGCAACCGTTCGGCGTCGAGTACGACCCGAACGACGACACGGTCTGGAACAGCATGGACGATAACGACGGGGACCCGGAGAACATCTGGAATCTCTACTGGGACGACGGCACACCGATTTCGTTCTTCGCCTCTCCGGGCCCGGCGCCGAAGGGCGTCGCGCTCGGCGGCGGTTTCATGTGGCTCATCGCCGACGAGGTCGGCGGCTACGATCCGCGAATCTACAAAATCGATCTCGGCGGTGGCGGGAACGGCGACATCACCGTCATCCCAACAGAGTACGACTTCGGCCTGATCCCGCTCGGCGGACCGGAGACGTATTCGCAAACAATCCGCAACGACGGCGACGCCAACCTCACGTTGACGGCCGTCGATCTGCTGGATCCGTTCTCGCGCGATCCGATCAGTCTCCCCTACACACTGGGTCCCGCCGAGGTCTTGATGTTCGACGTGACCTTCGATCCGGCAACCGCGGGGAACTACAACGGAACACTCCACATCGAATGCGACGACGTGGACGAGCCGGTCGTCGACATCCCGCTTTCGGGAACAGCTGTCTACCCCGATCCGACGATCAACGTCACGCCGTCGACGCTGAACTTCGCGAACACCGGCGTGGGACTCGTTCGTCCGGCGACGCTCACGATCGAGAACGTCGGCTACCTGCCGCTCGCGGTGACCAACATCACGAGCAATGACCCGGCGTTCATCGCGCCGGACCTCGACTACCCGATCGTGCTGACGACGTTCCAGACGATCAGCCCACAGATCATCTTCGCGCCCGACGCGCCGACGAGCTTCTCGGGCACGATCACGGTCTCATCCAACGATCCGGACGATCCGACCGTCGGTCGCGCGGCGAGCGGCGACGGGATCGCGGTGACGTTCGATCCGGGCGAGGTGGTCTGGTCGGCGCAGGGCATCGAAAACGTCGTCACCACGCTGGCCGTTCCGGACGTTACGGGCGACGGCATCCCCGACGCGGTCATGGAGAGCTACGACGCGGGGGCGGCCGATGGAGATCCCCTCGTCGCGTTCTGGGGAAATAGTCACGGACAGGGCGTGACGGCCTGGTCGGTGGGCCAGGGGCAGAGCGGCGGCTACGGCGATCAGTGCCTCGCTCTCTCCGACGATCTCGACGGGGACGGGTACATGGAGATTCTCCGCGGCGTCGCGTGGGGCGGCCGGCGGATCGACGTCCGTGGATCGGAGGACGGAGAGCTTCTCTGGTCGTTCGATACGAGCGTCCACGAAGGCGGCGGATGGGTGTACGAAGTCGCCTCTCTCCCGGACGTGAGCGGCGACGGCCTTCCGGAGGTCGTCGCGGCGGTGGGCGGTGACGCCGATCGACTCTATTCGCTCGACGGTGCGACCGGCACGCAGCGATTCGCTTTCCATGCCCCCGACGCGTTTCTCTGCGTCAAAACGATTGAAGACGTAAACGACGACACGTTCGCGGACATCGTCGCCGGGAACGGTGGGAACGGCGATGACGACCGCGTCTACTGCCTGAGCGGCGCGAGCATGGGCGCTGCGAGTCTCATCTGGGACTTCCACACCGGCGGCTCGGTCTGGTCCATCGAGACGATCCAGGACGTGAGCGGCGACGGCATCGACGATGTGATCGCGGGCTCTTGGTCCAACACTGTGTTCTGCATCAATGGCGTCACGGGCGCCGAGATTTGGCAGCGAGGCGTCGGTGGGGACGTCCTCCGGGTTGAGACGATGCCCGATGTCACCGGAGACGGCCACCCCGACGTCGTCGTTGCCAACACGAGCAGCCTCGCCCGCGTGATCGACGGGATGACCGGCTCGATGCACTGGAGCTTCCCGTCCGGCGGGATCTCGTGGTCCGCGTCGTGGATTCCCGACGTGAGCGGCGACGGCGTGCCGGACGTGCTCGTCGGCAGCCACAACCATCTCGCCTATTGCGTGGACGGCGTGGCCGGCACCCAGATCTGGAGCCGAAACCTCTATGCAAAGGTGTTTACCATCCGGTCGATCGGTGACGTGACCGGAAACGGCTACCCGGACGTGCTCGCGGGAACGCAGATGTTGAGCGGCTCCGGAGGAAGGCTCTGGTGTATCGAGGGCGGCTCGCCGACCGTATCGGTCGATGAGTCCAACGAGATCGATCCGGCCGTCGCGCGCTTCATCGGCCCCGCGATCAATCCGATGCGCGGCGCGGGGACGTTCCTCATCGACACTGAGGAAGCGGGCGGCGACCTCGTGATGCTTCAGCTCTTCGATCTCACGGGACGCGAGCTGCGGACACTCGAGCGCACCCTCGAGCCGGGCCTCAACCAGATCCACTGGGACGGTCGCGACGTCACCGGCCGGGAGATGCCGAGCGGCGTGTACTTCTATCGGGTGACGGGGTTGCCGGGAGCGGCCGCGTCAGCGACTGGGAAGGTCACGCTCATCAGGTAGATCATGCCCCGGAAGAGCGCCCCCAATGAAGCCGTTTGACACGTTGACGCGGCGCGGTCGTCTGCGACGGCTGCGAGATCTGGCGACGATGGCCCTCCACGAGTACGGGCTGGCCGGCGCTCGCCTCACGTTCGTTCACTACGAAGGCAACGCGATCTTCCGGGTCGACGCGCCGGGATCCGCGCGCACGCGCGGTACAGGCGCACCATATGTGCCGGGTCGCTGCAATCTTCGGATTCTCACGACAAGCAACAAGAAGGCGATTGCGTCGGAGCTTACGTGGCTCGCCGCGCTGCGTCAGGGATCCGATCTGCCCGTTCCCGAGCCGATCCCGGCTTCGGACGGCAGGTTGTTGATCACGCTGGCGACCTCCGGCGTGCCGAATGGGCGCCATGTCTCACTCATGCGTTGGGTGGACGGAACGCACCTCTCCCTCAAGAGCCTGCGTCCTCATCATGTTGAAGCTTGGGGCCACTTGATGGCTCGGCTCCACGATTTCGCGGCACGCTGGCGCCCTCCGAAAGGGTTCGAACGAAACCACTGGGATTGGGACGGGCTGCTAGGGGAACGCGTGCTGCGGACACCTACGGGTGAGCTGACGGCCATGATGCCGGTCCGATACCGGGAGGCATTCGAGACGATATCCCGAGAGCTGCGGGAGACCATGGCTACGTTGGGCAAGGGACCGGACGTCTACGGAATGATCCACACGGATATGTATCTGGAGAACATCCTCTTCAAGGCCGGAACACCTCGAGTCATCGACTTCGAAGACTGCGGCTTCGGCTATTGGATGTTCGATATCGGGATCGTCCTGTCACAGTGGTTGTGGTCCCCCGAGTTTCCCTGGATACGCGACTCCTTCCTGACCGGGTATACGAAGATCCGCCCGCTACCGAATGAACAGCTTCGGCACCTGGACCTGTTCATGGCCGCACGGTACGCCGATCTGACTCTCTGGGGCACCTACTTCATAAGGCGTGAGCCGGCGATGCGTGTCCAGCACGAGGAATGGCGAAACAAGGCCGGCGACGATCTCGCGCGCTTCGTCGAACGGCGGTGACGGCCCGAGTCGGAAGTGACCTACCTCTGGCGGTCATTCAGAATCCCCGCAAGCCCCTCCGTGAGCGCCATGCGCGAGTAGTGGGCGATCGCGTCGCGTCGGGCGGTGCGGCTGCCCTCGATCTCGGCGCGGAGCTCGCCGGACGCGTAGCTGTCGAAGAAGCGCCCGATCGCCGTCGCCACCTCGCCGACATCGCCGGGCGGCACGACGACTCCACCATCCACTTCGCGAATCACGTCGGCCGTTGGACTCGCGGGCGGCACCAGTCCGAGTATCGGCGCGCCGGCATAGATGTATTCGAACACCTTTCCGGAGATGCGCCGCACGCGCATCGCTTCGAGATCCGCGAGGGTCAGAAGCAGAACGTCCGCCCCCAGCTGATAGGCGAGCGTCTCAGCGTGCGGTGTGTGCCCGTGAAACGTCACCATCCGCGAAAGAGGCGGCTCCTTCACGAGAGACCGGAGCGTTGGATCGAATTCACCCAGGAAGTGAACCTCGCACCGCTCCGCGACGTCGGCGCGCTCGGCGACAAGTCGCCGGAGGCCGTCGAAGAACAGCTCCGGCCCATACATCGCCTGAGCCTTGCCGGTGTAGACGATGGCGAAGCGGTCGAATCGCTTCGGTGTGATGTCGGCATAGTCGTCCGGGTCATACCCGTTCGTGATGAGATGGAACTTCGACTCCGGCTCGGACGGATGCGCGTCGCGGAGAAGATCCTGAAACCCGGGGGCGGTCACGACGATCGCGTCGGCGTCCCGGATTACTCGACGCTCCATCCGTGTTTCGGCGCGCCGGCGGGAGGGGCGCTCATGAGCCCGGGTTTCCTCGAAGGCATGTGACCAGGGATCTCGAAAGTCGCACACGAGCGGACGTCCGGTGCGGTGTTTGAGCCATCGCCCGAGAAGATGCGTGGAGTTCGGCGGAGAAGTGGAGTAGATCGCGTCGAACCCGGCCCCCCGATGAATCCGAAGCGCTCGATACGCGGCGAACGGCCACCACGCCACGCGCGAGTCCGGCACGAGCAGCAGATCCCGCAACCGCCCGCGAAGTCCGTGGGTCATTCGCTCATCTTCAGCGGTCGTCGTCCCCTCGGCGACACGCATCTCCGCCGTTCGCCTGGGCGGTAGCAACGTGCGCGTGCGATGGATTTCAACCTCGTCGGGAAGACGCTCGAGGAGACTGGGGTCGTGGCCCCTGCAGTCCTCCTCGCGAATCGTCAGAATGACCGGCAGCCAGCCGAAACGACTCAGGTGCGTCGCGAACTTGAGTGGGCGAAGGACACCACCACCCCCCCCCGGTGGAAACTCGTGGAGGAGCATGAGGAGCCGCCGGGCGCGCCTAACGGAGCGATCTGGCGAACGGTTGCCCATGGCAACTACCGCGCCTCGTAGTTCGGTGCTTCCTTCGTGATGGTGAGATCGTGCGGATGGCTCTCGATCATGCCGGCGTGCGTGACCCGCTGGAAGCGCGTCTTCGTGCGCATGTCGTCGACGGTCCCCACGCCGCAATACCCCATGCCGGCGCGAAGCCCGCCGACGAGCTGAAACACGACCGCCGCAAGCATGCCCTTGTACGGGACGCGTCCTTCGATGCCTTCCGCAATGAGCTTGTCCTTGTCCTCGATACCGGCTTGGCCGTAGCGATCGCGGCTACCGCGGCTCTCCATTGCGCCGATCGAGCCCATACCCCGATAGACCTTGTAGGAGCGCCCCTGGAAGAGGATCGTCTCGCCCGGGCTTTCTTCCGTGCCCGCGAGGAGGCTGCCGACCATGACCGAGTTAGCGCCGGCGGCGATGGCCTTGACGATGTCACCCGAGTAGCGAATGCCACCGTCAGCGACGACGGGGACGCCCGCCTCCCCGCACTGGTCGACGCAATCCGCAATTGCCGTGACTTGTGGAACGCCGATGCCGGCGACGACCCGCGTCGTGCAGATGGCGCTCGGTCCGATCCCGACCTTGACGACGTCCGCACCGGCGGCGCAGAGATCTCTCGCGGCTTCGGCCGTCGCGATGTTGCCGGCCATGACGTCGACGTCCGGATGCCGCTTCTTCAGATCTTCGGTGGCGCGGATGATGTTCGTCGAGTGACCGTGCGCGCTGTCGAGACACAGCACATCGACACCGACCCTGACCAGCTCCGCGGCACGCTCGAGATGGTCACCGGCGCCGCCCACGGCGGCACCGACGCGCAGTCGACCCTTCTCATCCTTGCATGCGTGCGGGTACTTGATCCGCTTCTGAATGTCCTTGACGGTGATCAACCCCTTCAGGGAAAAGTCAGTATCGACGACGAGAAGCTTCTCGATGCGATTCTTGTGGAGGATCCTCTTGGCGTCATCCAGCGTCGTTCCGACCGGGACCGTGATGAGATCGTCGCTGGTCATGACATCCGCGACCGGGACATCCGTGCTGTCGATAAAGCGAAGGTCTCGGTTCGTGAGAATGCCGACGAGCCTTCCGCCCTCCGTGATCGGCACGCCCGAGATTCGGTACTTGGACATGAGGTCCAGCGCTTCACGAACCGTGGCACTGGCCGACAGCGTTATCGGATCCAAGATCATGCCGCTCTCGGATCGCTTGACCTTGTCGACCTCTTCTGCCTGAGTTCCGATATCGAGGTTTCGGTGGATGACACCCAACCCACCTTCCCGAGCCAGGGCGATCGCGAGCTGCGATTCGGTCACCGTGTCCATCGCGGCCGAAATGAGTGGAATGTTCAGACGAATCTTGCGGGTGAGCCGTGTTGACGTGTCGACATCGTTCGGATGGACGTCACTCTTGGCCGGTACAAGAAGCACATCGTCAAATGTCAGCCCCTCGCCCGGTACGAATCGCTCGTTCCGCAACGACTCCTCCTCTCGTTTCGAGGTTTGCAAGAGAGCCCGGCAGCAATGCTGACCGGGCTCCTCAGACGCACGCTGGTGGATGGAACGCTACTCTTCCAAATCCTCCGGCGGGACGAAGCGTGTGAGATCGAAATACACCTTCACACCCAGTCGGATGGCGACGTATGCGTCGTTTCCATTCCAGCCGCTCGGCCGATCCTCTTCGTTCGCGCTGAATATGAAGTGGCCGAGCGCCTCCGCCTGAAGCGACACGGACTCGGACAGCGGATACTCGTAGCCGGCCAGAGCGTGAACGCCGGGATCGAACGAAAAGATCTTGCCGGAGCCGATCTTCTTGTTCGCGTCGCCGTCATGCTGAAACTTGCCGGAGATCTTGTAGCGCCAGTAGTACAGTCCGAACCCGCCACCCGCGTACAGGAACCGCTCCGAGTCGGGGTTGATGCGTCGGATGTAGGAAAGAATGTTCGAATTCACGATCTTGACCGGCTTCGGATGGCCAAAACGTTCCCGATCCTCAGCGGACGGCGAATACGCGTTCCAACCAACGGTGATGTCGAGTCTCACCGCGCTTCGAGCGGACATGGAGTACTCTCCCGTCCCGCCGAAGCTCGGGCGTGGTTTGGCGCTGTCCTTCGAGTCCTCGTCGGCAAGGTAGAGCATGCCTCCGACGACGCCGGAGATCGCGCCCATTCTCTCGTTGGTGAAGGCTGAGGAAACCGATGGCAGCAGAACCAACCCCACCAGCACAGCCACCACGGCCAATCGGTTATGCATCCCGAACTCCTATCTCTTCTATCTGCAAACGCTCAAAGCGAGTACGGGCAGATTCGAGGTGCGCGCGAGTATAGGAAACAGCGATGAGGACGTCAAGATTGGGTAGAGACAAAGGGGCCGGGGCCGGACGCGGATTTGTGCCCGCCGGCGCAAGCTGCGCGACGGTCTGGGGGGGGGCGGATCCCAGGGCCGCGGTGAGAGGGCGGGAAGCCGAGCGGAGCGGCATGAAACCGTGCTCTGCCCCCCCGCCCTGCGGCCCGTGTTAGGCGGGTTGGGGGGGTGCGGGGGGGGGGCTGGGGGGGGG
>CAZAMP010000037.1:0-19357 GCA_964486455.1 uncultured bacterium
CCGAGATCCTTCAGCTCGCCTGCGACGAGTTCCTCCATGGCATGCGCACATTGGGCGAAGTAACGGCCGTATTTCTGATACTCGAACACTCAGCAGCTCCGATGGAAGCGAGATACGTTCACGCACAAGACGATCTGCGGTTGCTCCCGGACACGCCAATCTATCATGCCTTGACCACATCCAGTGGATTCATCTTGTACCCGTATGTCATTCGTTCGACCCCGGACAGGGAGGTGGAAAAGCGGCGCACGCCGGCCCTGGGACTGCTTGTGACCGCTCACGCCGGGCGGCTTCTCGGCCGCGACGACGGAACAGCGTTTGGTCCAGCACTAGCGCGATGGCCGCGGGCTCACGTGAACAGTCAGCTCGGTCACTTCCGGTGGACAGAAGAGACGAATGGGGGCACCGGTGGTGCCGATCCCTCGCGAGACATAGAGCCATCGCTTCTTGTCGTACAGGCGCGTCATACCGGCGATCCATCCCGCCGGGATGCTGGGGTCCATCGCGACCGGGCTGAAGGGCGGGAGGCGGACCTGCCCACCGTGCGTATGTCCCGCAATGATCCCATCGAGATTCCTGTGTCGCGCGAGCCCCATCTGTTGGGTGGGGGAGTGGACGATCATCACCGTCGCGTCATAGTCGTCCCGTGTGCCGCCGGGATTTCTCCAATCGACGGCGAATGTAGCCGGGTCTTCAAACGATTCACTGAGGAGCAGCTCCCCGTCGATGCTCCTGACTTCCAAGTCGTCCCACGCGTGTCGGCCCGTTTGGGTGTGGGGGCCACCCGCGAGGATTCCCACGCTCCCTGCACGTGGCCTCTGCGCGTCACGGCGCACCATGTCGGCGCCCCATGACCTCGGCTCGCTCTCGCTCTCGAGCCACGCCTTCGAGAGAATCCGTGTCACGGACTCGTCAACCTCCACCCGAACGCGAACTCGGATCCAACGGTCGGACGGAAGACTGATCTTACCGCCCTTTCTCCCGTGCCATGTCGATCCATTCGGGAGCCACTGCCACTCGGCGGTTTCGGGGGAGATTCGAAACCCGATCCCAGGATTGTCATCACGGACAAGCACGGCCACGCCGGGAGCATTTCCGTGTCGCTCATAGCGAAACCGCCCGGTGAGCTCGATCATGCCCCACTCTGCCGACTCGCCCCGTACATAGGATGAGACCGTGAACGATGCGCTCCCGGGACTGCGAAGGACGCCGTCATCCACGGTCATGGGCGCGAGGTGTCCTTCCGGTCCGCAAAGGCGAACGTGGGCGTCACCGGCAGGCAGCACGATCTGACCTTCTTCGAGGCTCCGAACGTTTGGAGGGAGAAACTCTTCGATCCTCTCCGAGTACGCTTCTTCCTGCTCGCCCCAAACCAAGAAGACACCATGCCTGGTGTGAGCGGCGATTTCGCCGAGCCATTCGCCAAGCTCCTGAAGGATCTCGTCACCCGGGTCCTTCGGCGGACCGCCGAAGAGGTCGCCGCCGACGGCCACGACATCAGGGGAAAGCCGTTCGATGATCTTCAGAACCTTCCGTTCGCGCCGTCCGAGTGAACCCTTCATGTCGGGGTCGGAGAAGAACGCGACACGGAGAGATCCCTCTCCGCCCCCCGCGGCGATCTTCTTCTCGACATCGACGTGTTCAACGACGATTCGGTAGGGCTCGACAAAGACGGCCCACACGAACGCGCAACCGGCCAACCCGATCGCCCAGAGGGCGGCGGAAATGAGCGAGAACAGAAGTACGCGAGGAAACCCTCTTCGAGTGGATCGTTGCACCACGTCAATCGTCTCCATGGCCTTCTGGAATGCCAGTGAAATGGAATCGCACCCTAGCCATTCGTGTCCTGTCGCGCCCTCCGTCCTCCGGCGCGGATCCTCATCATGACATCAACGGTGTGCGTGTGCCCCTTCTTTGTTGTCACATGTCGGCCCGGGGAGGGTCCGCTGGAATCGCTCCGTGCCGCCGGGCGCTGAAGCTCGGAGAGATGTGATTTCCCGGTTGTCCGTGGCATACGTCTCCCGGGGCGGAGATAGGTCTTTCCGCAAACAGCCGCGCACCAAACACTGTTCTAGCAGAGTCCGTGTGGTGTCACAGGTAGAAACGAAGTCGATGATGTCGCTCAAACAGCAGGCTCCCGAGGAAGCGCCGCCAGAACCTGTGCATCAACGAGCCCCGACCAAGGCGAAAGCGCTGGCCGGGGCCTCATGCAGAATCGGGAGCAGAAGTCGCTCCGTGAGGATGCTCGTCCTCTACGTCACTTGAACGTAGCCTTGAGCCTACCCCAAGTGGTATCGACGGTCGGGAGGACGGTTCCGACTTCACAACCCACCCCCAGAGCACCGATCAGCTGTCCACAGGGGCTGTTTTCGGGCGCACAGGGCGAGCCCTCCGCCAGCTCGAAGTTGTAGCCGGCCGAGTCACAGAAGAAAGGATCTGAGAAGATATTGTCGCTCACGAAATCGATCGTTCCATCTCCGCCAACAGTCTCATCCCCAACATCGCAGCACGTGAGTGAGAGAACCGCGTCTTCGAGAACCGTGATATCGGCGAATGCAAACTCTCCCCAGTTGTCCCAGACGATCGTGCGCTCGACAGTGGCATTGGCGTGGCCTTCGCAATGCAACCCGCCGCTGTAGGTTCCTGAATTTCGACTGATCGTGCATTCGGAGAGTTCGAGCGTGCTGTATCCCGTGCAGAAAACCGCCGCACCCCAACCCCCGTACCCGGCTCCTGAGATGTTCCCATAGAACACGGTACCGGTAATCGTGACGTCCGAAGATCCAATGGATATCCCACCGCCTCGCTCGCCGCTGGTGTTATCTATGATCCAGCAATCCTCGATTGTCACCGTCGAAGAGGAGATACAGAGGGCACCTCCCGATCCGGAGAAGTTCCCCTCGGTGTTGTTCCCTGCGATGTGGCAGCCCACAAAGTGCGGGGACGCGTCTTCGCTATGGACGGCGCCTCCACAGCCTCCACCATACATGGTGCTGGCATCGTTCACCGTAAACTCGCAGTCTTCGAAGAGAGGAGATGCGCCGCTCTCGCAAGCCGCACCAGCTCCCCTCGTGTCGGCACGGCATCCCGTGATGACGCAATTTCTGATCGTGGGCGATCCTCCGTTCGCGCATAAGATCCCTGCGCCCGAGAAGAGGACTTCATGGACCTCGCCGCCCGAGATCTTGACCCCCTCGAGCACCGATGATCGTGTCTCGCCATTGACGAACGAGACACCGCGATGCTCCGCTTCAAAGTCCGGATCGTAGCAGTTGATCCAACAGGCCGACGGATCACCGCTCACGGAGCGCACGGTGATGGCCTTTCCGAGGAAGTCGAGGTCGCGGTTTCCATCTTCATAGAAGATGCCGTCGGCCAGCTCGATGATGTCGCCGTCGATGGCGGCATCGATTGCGGCTTGAATCGTCGGAAAATCGCCGGTCCCGTCGGGCTCTACGAGGTACGTATCCGCGACCGCGACTTGAGTCGCTGTGAGCGCGAGAAGCAGCAGGACATTTCGCATGGGGACCACCTCCTGTGGAAGAGGGTTTGCCGATTTCCTTCACGGTGAACCACTCTCTCCTATTGATTCTATCACCTCTTGCGGGATGCAAGGGGCGGTCCGACTCGAAAGTTCACTGTTTACACCAGGTGGACCCGATGACCACATCCGCCAGGTGTTCGTATTCGCACGGCCAGCGGGCGAAACCGAACAGCGGACGCGGGACGCAGTGTTCGAATCGAGTTTGAAGCGGTGAATTGACCGGGACCGGCGGATGGTTGACAATCGACGATCCGGTTTCCGCAAGGTGATCCGGCGAGTGCCGGGTAGACGAGTTCGGTGCTCTAGGGATTCTCGATCACGCCCGCACGTTCCTCGTGCGCAGTTCATAGGAGATGAGTCTGATGGCGGAGAAATTCATTTTCCATATGTACGGAGTCAGCAAGTTCTACGGGCAGCGGCAGGTGCTCAAGGACATCAACCTGAGTTTCTACCCGGGTGCAAAGATCGGCATCGTGGGCGAGAACGGCTCGGGGAAGACGACGGTGCTCAGGATCATGGCCGGTCTTGAGACCGAATTCGATGGCCATGCGCAACTCACGCCTGGGTATCGTTGCGGGATGGTAGCGCAGGAGCCGGAACTCGACGATTCGCTGACGGTCCGTGAGACCGTCGAGCTGGCCTTCAGCGACATCAAGGAGCTTCTCGACGAGTACGAGAAGGTCTCCGAGAGCCTGGGCACGGAGATGGACGACGACAAGATGCAGAAGGCGATGGATCGGATGAGCGTTCTACAGGACAAGATCGACGCCGTCGACGGCTGGAGTCTCGACCAGAAGCTCAGCGTCGCCAGCGACGCACTCTGCCTTCCGGATGACGATCGATCGATATCGACTCTTTCGGGAGGTGAGCGGCGGCGCGTCGCCCTTTGTAGGATCCTGCTCGAGCAGCCGGATCTGCTGCTCCTCGATGAGCCGACCAACCATCTCGACGCCGAGACTGTGAACTGGCTCGAAGAGCAGCTGAAGGTGTATCCCGGCACGGTCATCATTGTGACGCACGATCGCTACTTCCTGGACAACGTCACCGCGTGGATTCTCGAGCTCGAGGGTACTCAGGGCATCCCCTGGGAAGGCAACTACAGTTCGTGGCTGGAACAGAAGCTGACCAAGCTCGCCGCGAGTGAGAAAGAGAAGACCCCACGCGGCCGCGCGCTGAAGCGAGAGCTCGAGTGGATCCGGATGAGCAGCGGGGACCGCAATGAGCTGACCCAGAGCCGCCTACGCGAGTACGAGCAGCTCGTGGCGCGTGAGACGGCTGCCCAGAAAGGTGAGGGCGCGGTGTCCATCCGCGTCGCCCCCGGCCCCGACCTTGGAACCCAGGTCATTGAATTCAGCGACATCGCCATGGGCTACGATGATCAGACGCTCTTTGATGATCTGTCGTTCCTCGTTCCGCGTGGCGCGGTCGTCGGGCTGGTGGGTCCGAACGGCTCGGGTAAAACAACGCTCTTCAAGCTGGTCACCGGCGACCTCGAACCCCGGGCGGGCAGCGTTAACATCGGCTCGACGGTGCAGGTCGTCTACGCCGATCAGGAGCGGAGCAGTCTCGAGAACGATCGCACTCTCGTCGAGGAGGTCGGTGGGGGTGAGGAAGAAATCGATCTCGGCGGGCAGAAGATCCCGATCCGCAAGTACCTTGCGCAGTTCGGCTTCAAGGGGGCATCCCAGCAGAAGCGCGCGAGCGAGTTCTCGGGGGGGGAGCGCAACCGCTGCCATCTCGCCAAGATCCTCAAGACCGGCGGCAATGTCATCCTACTCGACGAGCCGACGAACGATCTCGACGTGAATACGCTTCGGATGCTGGAAGAGGCGATCCTTCACTTCTCCGGATGCGTGCTTGTGATCAGTCACGACCGGTTCTTCCTGGATCGCGTATGCACGAACGTCCTGGTGTTTGAAGGTGAGCGAAAGGTGCGTTGGTTCGAGGGCAACTTCTCCGCATACGAGGAGTGGAGGCAGAAGGAGCTGGGGGGGAAGCTCTTCGAGAGCCGCCGCAATCGCTACAGGACACTCGTGAAGGGGTAGATACAGCCGCCACGGATCCAAGACCGCGCGCCCGAGTCCCTGGGCTCCACGAGATGGGGGCGATCCGTCCCCCTACTCGGCTGGGTCGGGGAGTATCTGCCATCCATTGGCGGACTTGATCATGTGGAAGCGCGAATAGCCGACCTGCTGCGGGGCATCCGCCCCCTGATCGATGGACGTGTCGACCCTGATGATGAAGACGCCCTCTCTCGCTGTGGACCGCATGCCACTGTAGGTGAAGCCGGGCGGGAACGGGTGTCTGTAGCGCCAGAACCCGGCCGGGTGTGCTACTTCGGGGCGATCCGTGCGGATGAAGAAGGCGCCCGACTCCAGATCCTCTAGCGGCACGTTGGAGTCGGAGAGGTCGTAGTATCCGGCCAGAGTGCCGAAATCCTCTTGTCTCAACATCTCGGTGATTCGAACTACCGCTTCTTCGGGGGATGTGAAGTACGCTTCCCCGGAAGGTGGATTCCGCGTTTCGTCTTTCATCGGGGCGCAGGCCTCCACAACAAGGAGCAGCAGTGCGCAGAAACAGGTGCGCTTCATTGTCCGCCGGCTCTCTTCGGTGACTTTCGATTTCAACAGGACGGGCCGTGTCCACCAGCGTCATGGCGCGCACGGCCCACACGATCTACCTGAGCAGAACGACGCGCCTGCTCATAAGCTTCCCATTCCAATCGAGCTGCAAGAAATACGTTCCACTGGACACCGGCAGCCCGTTGTCGTTCGTTCCGTCCCACGTGAGTTGAATCGCGGCCTCCGGCACGGGTCCGTCTATCAATGTCCGAACCAAGTGTCCGGTGACGTCGTAAACCGTCAACCTGACGTCTGACGACAGCCCGCCGGATGGGATCGAGAATGCGATGCGCGCTTCCCGCGTCGTGGGACTGGGAACCGGACGCTCCAGGGTGAAGACGGTGGGGCGCTCGATGGGCGTGCTCACGACCCCGGGGTCGAAGGTGGCGACGTCACTGTCGCTCATGGTCTCTTCACAGGGCACCACGAATGCGGTGAACGTGATGTCCTCAGGGTCTTCACATCCCGGGTCGGACACGGTGACCACATGTGTCACCGGGTCGATGGACACTTCCAGACAGACCGCACCGGAAGCGGCCCAGTCGATCAGCTCGGCAGGTCCGCTCTCCAACAGATAGTCGTCCAGGTCAAAGGGAACGAAGGGCGCGGTCTGATCGGGGATGTCCCCCACGACCGGGGCCGCGCTGACGGTGAAGATGGCTTGATCGCTGGCGACCCTCTCGAGTCCGTCGGTCACAGTGAATGTAATGGTCTCCTGCCCCTGCCAGTTCGGCGGATACGTCACCGTGACGACGTTGTTGATATCGACGCTGACGTTCAGATCGACATTGCCTTCCCAAGACCACTCGTACGGCGGGAGGCCGACGACGAAGTCGTCCAGATCGAACAACTCAAACTCCTCGCCCGGCAGAACGCACTGGTCGGGGATCCCCACCAGCGCGAGCTGCAGAGCGCCGCCGCCGATTTCGTAGAAGGTCGCGCCCCCACTCGAGATCCAGATGTGATCGTTCGGACCGTAGCCCATCCCCTCCACCGACGGGCCGTGTGAGTAGAAGAAGCTCTTGCACGGACTTCCCGCAGGATCGAGGGGATCGCCGAGGTCATCGAGGCGGTACTGGGTGATTACGTCGGATGTCATGTCGGAGACGTAGAGACTCCCGTTGATGACTTCCAAGCCGTCGTGGTGACTGCCGGCGAGATTCGGCCCCTTGAATATCTCCACCCACGATGCGCCGTCCCACCTGAACATCCTGCGGGCGCCGTTCCCTGCCCACCAGTCACCGTTTGCCGGATTCCGTGCGATGGTCTGCGTGCCGGGCGCAGGGTCTGACACGACGCTGCCGATGGGATTCCAGTCGAAGTCCCACTGGTGGATCGCGCAGCCCATGAATGTCGCCCAACCGGGCACGCCGTTGCGTTCATTGTCCGAGGCGCCGTAGTAAACGCCGGTCTCGTCCACGTAGAACGCGTTGTCGTGCGCACTGGCGAAGTGGCCCAGGAAGTGCGTGCTCACGAGCGTGAACATCCGGGGCGCGATCGGTCCGGTGTTCAAGGGATTGTCGGGATGTGTGTTGGGATCTCCGTCCGTTTCGACCCGATAGACATAGGCGGTGATGTCGCCTTCGTAGAGGGGGCCACCGGTGAAGAAGAGGTACTCGGCCCCTGGAATCCCCTCGATCTGACCGTACTCATCTACGAACCCGTCCATGCCGCAGACCGAGCCCACGCCAGGATTGAGGAAGGAGTAAACATAGAAGTCGAGATCGGGTTCAGGAAGAGCGGCGGCATCGTAGTAGATGTTGTATCCGTCCGACCCGATGAGCCGTTCATCCGTCCAGGCGATTCCGGCCTCCTCCGCCACGGGCATGGTCGGGTCGACGAGAATGCCCGGCCGGACGCCTATATCACTCACGGTGTTGACCGTACAAAGGGAGTCTTCCCTGGACCAAGGCACGGGTGTCGCGTAGTCGACCCACGCATAGTTGATATTCATCTCGTCCCAGAACACGGCGTGAATCGAACCGAGGTTGTTGCTGGTGGCGAGATTGACGTTTCGCTCTTCCACGGTGCTGCACGCGATACACAAGGGGGAGGGCCAGGTCGCCCCGCCGTCCTGCGTATAGCGATACCAAACGTCATCATCCTCTTCGTCCCAGAAACGCGTATAGGCGACGACCACAGTACGGTTGTCGGGATAGAGCTTCACGGCGGCGATCGCCGGGTCGTGCTCGTCATCGACGTCGCTGGTGAGCTGGATCGCTGAGGACCATATCGAGCCGAAGGTCTCGCTAATCAACACCGAGACGTCACGACTAGTGCTCGTGCACGAAGATGAGTAGTTGTCGAATGCGATATAGAGTCTGCCGGAGCCGAATTCGATGTCCGGATGAGCCTCGCTGGCATCGTAGAACAGATCCGGATAGCCGCAGTAGATGCCCACCATTTCCGGTTCGGTCCACGTGTCGCCGTAGTCGAGCGTTCGGGAGTGCATGAACACCCAGTTGTCCACGCCAATCGCGTTGAAGACGAGATAGGCATACCAACCCGTATACTCGGCGCTGTCGGACACCAATCTCGGATTCGACAGACCGGGCGGATATGACATCACTTCAGTCAATTCGAGTGTCGGTAGGTCGGCCAACTCATACCGCGCCACATAGATGACTTCATTGGTCGCGTCGTGGAAGGCAAGAAACAGCCAGTTCTCGGCGCCTTCGGCGATGGTGATGGATGGGTTGATCAAGTTCGGACCGAGGTAGTAGAAGAGGCGGCTCCAATGCTCGCCGTCGTTGGTGGACTTCATGACCACGCAGGAGTGAATGCCGGGCGATTCCTCAACCTGGATGGCGGCGTACAGATTGCCCTCGGAGTCGCTTGCCAGATCAGGCTTCAGTTCGGAGTTCGTCTCTCCGCTCACCAGAAACTCATGTGGCAGCCACCGATGACGCTCGCCCCCGCCATCCGCCGCGAGTATCGCGATGGGTCGCTGTGCATCGGGTGACGAACCGTTGGCGAAGCTGAGCTGTTCACCGCGGTAGACGGCGTACTCGCGCTCGATCTGTAGTACAGCTGAGAGATCACCGAGCTTCTTGGCATCGTGCAACCGACGCACGAACTCGGCTTCCACGTCTCCCAGGACGACCGGATCGGTCCAGAGGACTTCCTGAGGCTCGGCCTGAGTTCGCGCGATCTGTTCCGCGGACAATTCACCACGCGGATGCAGAAGCGCCTGTTCCCGTTCCCATCTCTCGTGTTCTTCACGGTCTTGGTCGCTCGCGTGGGCGATCATTGTCGACACTGCCAACACGATCGCTAGAAGAATAGCGCGTCTCATCCCGCCCCCTTTTGCTTGCTACACAATCGTTGTTGTCAATCCAATCCCTCACGTTGTGAATTCTTATGAAGCGGTCACTATATCAGGAGGAGAGAGTATCCAGCATGGGATGATTGGGCTCCGGGGTCCATACGGCCTGCGGAGTCTTGGTGCATCATGGCATTGGGGAGTCGCTATGCTTTTTCCGATAGGCGTCGCCGATCCATATGGAAGAGTCGGCCTAGATTCCCAACCGCTCGTACCGTGCGTAGTATTTGCGGCGTTGCCCGAGCTGATCGACGAGTGCAAGCCCCAACGCGACCCATGATAGGGCCGACGGTGCGGCGCCGCGTGCAGCCTCCGGTCGTGCCAGCAGTAGACCGCACAGGATGAGCCCGATGATGACAGCCGCCCCTCCCGAAACCGCATTGGTGGGCCCGCAGGAGAGCTTCCGCCTGCGCAAAGTCAGCAGGAGACACCACGGCAATCCCACTCCCACCACGCATAGCGATATCACGGTGAGGCTGGCGATTCGAGTTGTCTCGATGGACAGCTCACCAAAGCCCCAGAGGGTGGCGTTGGTCGTGAGTCCACCCAGGAGGACGGCCGTAGCGGAAAAGGTGAGTGGCGTGCGCCAGTGGTTCCATACCGGAACGGTTCGCTGCATGTAGACCCGCGCGATGCCGGCGAGGAATGCAATGGCTACCGCAAGGGTGAGCCAGCCGGCCCAGGTCGAGACCAAGACCATGGATTCCGGCGCCTTCGGCCACCAAGCTATCGCCGCGGTGACCAGCAGAACCATGGCCAGCGAGATTTCCCGGCTCAGCCACGATGAGCCGAGGTTCATGATCGAGCGGACGGCGTTTCGCGGTCGGCCGAGGTGCAACGTCGAGGCGAACATCGCCGCAATCATCAAGCCGATCAGTACGGGTAGAAGCGCATGATCGAGTGATCGAGGCTGCTGAGACTGCTGCAGCCACAGGCGGAGACCGCCGGCGAATAGCGCCAGGCCGGCCGCGGTCTGAGACAACACGGTGAAGACCACCAAGGACCATTCCCGAAGTCCGCGAGGAGGGCGGGGCCTGAGCTCGGTCTCGGCTTCGCGCGACCGATGCGCTTGAGCGTGGGGAGCGATGAGTAGCGCCGGCTCCGTGAGATCAGATGGCGGAAGAGGGACCACCCCCTCGGCGCCGGCCGACGTGCTGTGCCGCGTCGCAAGCTCGTCCGGGGAACCGGCATCCAGTGCGCGGACGGGACACGAGGCCACGCAGGCCGCCTCGAGGCCCTTGTCCAGGTCCTTTGCGCAGAAGGAGCACTTCGTCATCACTCCACGTTCCGCATGATACTGAGGAGCGCTGTAGGGGCAGACCCATCCGCAGTAGCCGCATCCCATGCAGTGGTCCGCCGAGATGAGCACAACGCCGTCGGGCCGCTGGGTGATGGCCTTCGTCGGGCACCCTTCCAGGCAGATCGGGCGTTCGCAATGGTTGCACGACATCGACAGGTGGTAGGCGAACACGTTGGTTCGCCAGGCGGAGCCGTCGCGCTCCCATCCACCGCCGGTCACTTCGGAGACGCGACGCCAGAGCCGCCCCACTTCAAGGCCGTGCCGATCCTTGCACGCGATCTGGCAGGCCTTGCAGCCGGAGCACGACGCCGCATCGAAGTAGAAGGTCATGCGCCGGTGTTGGGGGCTCATAGGCGGCCATCCTCGCGGGCCACCTGCACCATGACCGTCTGCAGCGCCGCGCCGAAGGCGAATGGCGTCCACCGCACGCTGGTAAGAACATTGACGGAGCCGTGTTGATCGATGCCGTCGTCGTCCGGTGTCCACCACGCACCCTGGGGTAGATTCACCACGCCGGGAAGAATGCGTCGCGTGACGGAACACGGCACCACCGTTGTGCCACGGTCGTTGAACACGCGGACGACGTCGCTGTCCGCAATTCCGCGGGCTTCGGCGTCGCGTGGGTGAATGCATAACCGGTGGGGATGGGCTTCACGCAGCCAGTCGTTGTTGTCATGCGTGGAGTGCACCCGGGCGAGTGTGTGGTTGGCGATGCACTGAAGCGGAAACCGCTCGGCCTCGGGACCGAAGGGGCTCTCCCACTCTTGGATGTACTTGGGTACGGCGGGCGCTTCGTCGAGCTTGCCGAATCGATGCATCGTGAGCGAGAACAACTCGATCTTCCCCGACGGTGTGTCTAGGGGATGCGATTCGGGATCCTCGCGGAAATCGGCGAGGGCCACCTTGGGCTCGGTGACCGGCAGACTGTACGCGCCGAGATTGCGGTCGAGCATCTCGTCGAGTTTCGGGATCTCCGGAAACCACTCCTCGCGATAACGATCAATGATCCACGACACCCATTCGCGTTCGTCTCGGTCTTCGGTGTATTCCTCGTGGATGCCCAGTCGCACGGCAAGATCAGCGGCGATCCGATAGTCGCTCCGAGAATCTCCGAGCGGTTCAACCAGCTGGGGTAGGAGGATCACCTCCTGGCCGTATTTCCAGCCGTCGGCCAATCCCCAGGTCTCGAACTGCGTGCAGGCCGGCAGCACGAGGTCGGCGAAACGCGCCGTCGGCGTGAGGAAGTTGTCCTGCACCACGATGAACTCGACCAGCGAGTCGTCTCGGAGGAGCGCGGTCGTCCGATTGATGTCGCCGTGCTGGTTCGCGAGCACGTTCGACGCCACCGACCAGATCAGCTTGATGTCGCTCTCCAAACGATCGCGACCTTGTCTATCCAGGCCCAGCACGCCGTGTTCGCGACCCATCTCGCGGCCACGTTGCACCGCTTCGGTCCAGAGGAAGCACGGAATGCTGAGACCATGGAGGTTTTGCCCTTCCGGGAAGAGATTCCAGAAAGGACCCGCGGTCGGCTGGCCGGCCAGGCCGCTGGCCCATCCTCCGCTCACGCCGATGTTGCCGGTGATCGCCGCCAGTGCCATGCCCGCACGCACCACCTGCTCGCCGTAGGCGCGGCGCTGCATGGCATAACCTTGGTAGAGCATGGCCGGCTTGCTCGTGGCGTACTCGCGCGCGAGGCGCTGGATCGTATCGCGCGGGACCGCGGTGATCGACTCCGCCCACTCCGGTGTTTTGGGTACGCCGTGGCGCGTACCGAGCACGTAATCCTTGTACGACTCGGTGTCGGCGACCTCGGACGGCATCTGATCGGCGTCGAATCCGGAACAGCACCGATGGATGAAATCGGCGTCATGCAAATCGCTCGCGATGATGACGTATGCCATGGCCGTCATCAGTGCGGAGTCGGTACCGGGCCGAAGCGGTATCCACTCGTCCGCCAAGCTGGCGGCGCTCGCGGTATGACGAGGATCGAGACAGACGATTCGGGCACCACGGCGGCGGGCTTGCAGGAGAAAGTAGTCGTTGTTGGTGCCGTCGCGTCCTTCGGCGGGGTTCCATCCCCACATGAGAATGAGCTTGCTGTTGAGCCAGTCCTGCCGCTCGTTCCCACATTTCGCCGTTCCGATCGTGATCGGTGTCACGATGTTGGTGGCCCCCCAGCTGTAGCTGTTGTAGTGGCCCAGGTGACCACCGAAGCAGTTGAGGAGGCGTCGCGCCGTCTGAGCGCCGGTGAGCTGCGTGTAGCCACCGGTTCCGTACGGCACGAACAGGGCGCCGTGGCCGTACGTGTCGCGCACGCGGGTGAGTTGGGCGGCCATCTCGGCGAGCGCTTCGTCCCAGCTCACGGGAGTGAACGATCCGGAGCCACGTGGCCCGGTGCGTCTGAGCGGCGTCGCTAGACGATCGGGGTGGTACTGACGGCGGAGGTAGGCGCGTCCACGCGTGCAGGCGCGGAGCTGCGGGCTTGCCACCGGATCCTCGGGACGATCATCGGTTTCCAGACGAACGATGCGGCCGTCACGGACGTGGGCGCGAAGCAGGCATCGCCCTCCGCAGTTGTGGGCCGGGCAGCCGGTGCGGATCATGGTCGTTTTGCCGCTGGTCGCCACGGCATCCCCCGCCGGCCGAGTGAGCTGTGTGATGCACCGCAGGAACGTGAACGAAGGTAACACCGGGCGGGGGACGGGACCAAGAGTCGCGTGGGTGCCGCGAGGCCCCGCTCGTCAGGTGATGTGGCGTGTGACGTGCCCTACTTCAGTAGAAGCAGCCTTTCCATCGCGGTGAAGCGATCGGCCCGCATTCGGAGAAGGTAGACGCCACTGGCCACGGGTCGTCCCGTCTCGTCACGGCCATTCCATGTGAGCGTATGCTCCCCGGCCGCGAAGGCGGAATTCGCCAAGTCGACCACCCGCCGGCCGTCGACGGCGTGGATGCTCAACTGGACTCGTCCGGCGCTTGGAGTGACGAAACCGATGCTCACGATTGGATTGAAAGGATTCGGTGCCCCACCCCGCAGCGCATAGCCGACCGGCACGCCAGCGTCCGAGTGGTTCACGGCGGTCGCGTCGTGCCAGTATCGCATCGCCCGGGCGATGTTCGACCCGTACGTGTATTCCCAGACGGTCTGACCGCCCGTGGTCACTTCGAAGAGCCTGCCGCTTTGCACCGCGCAGATAAGTGTGTTGCCGTTGGGTAGACGAAAGGCGCCGCCTTGTCTGGGCCCCGCTTCGAAGTCTCCCGGACCGCCGTAGTTCCAGAACGGCTCCTCGGGACCGAAGGGTTCACCTGGAAGGATCACGTAGTTCCCATCCACGTCCAGGGGCGGGTCGACCTCGAAGACGGAGGAGTAGCTGTCCCCGTTCTCGTCGCCGTTGTCGAAAACCAAGATGTGGCCGCCGCCCGGCAGCTCAGGATCGATCCAGTTGGCGCCGTGAGCGACGTCGATGGTTTGATCATTGGCGGTGCCGCGACCGTAGAGTTGCGAGTTTCCCCAACGGTAGAGGAAATCTCCACCTTTGCCACGTGCTCCGCCGGTGTGCCCGGCCGCCTCTTCCGTCGTCGTGCTGTGATCGATGACGTAGAGTTCGCTCGATGCTCTGGCGCAGAACACGATTTCATCGCGCACCTCGTCATAGTCGATCGCATTGGCGTGAAGCCAATCCGCGTTGTTCACGCTGAGGGTGTTGATGTCCATCAATTCTGGATGCTCGGACACAACGCCGTAGTTGGGCTTGCCCGGATCGACGTCCTGGATCACGTGGTCCCAGAGGTGCCATTCCCAGACGACCTGACCACCGCTGGCGCCCTGAGGCTCGATTTCCGCGATCAACGTCGGCCACATCTCGCCGCTGATGTCGACGCGGCCCATCGCGATGGCCTCTTCATAGGTCTTGCGCTCCCAGGCGATCACCAGGACGTTGCCGTTGGGCATCGGTTGGACGTCGTGATGTTGCTGGTAGTCGTATGTGGAGAAGTCGTAGCTCCAGATGAGCTCGTCCCCGGCTCCGATGATCTGGATCCGTCCGCCCGTCCCGCCTCCTTCGAACTCGCCGTTGGGTGCGACACATGGGCGCAGGATCACGCCGTCCTCCAGCAGATAGGCGAAGCTGGCGGGTCGACTATATCCTTCCCAGCTTTGAAGGATGATGCCGTCCATGTCGATCATGTGGCTCAGGCGGGAGTTCATGGGGGAGATGAGCGTTTCGCCGACGAAGGCATCCTGGGCATACGAAGTAGCGGAAACCGCGATTAGGGCAAGAATCATCATGGTCGGATTCATCGATGCCCGCATGGTGCCTCCTTCAGCGATGCAGAGCCTATTGTCATTGATACAACCAGTATACCAAACTCGTTGAGAGGCGATTGCTTTCGGTCCTTGTTGGGAGAGCCACATCGATTTGGCGCAGCACGCTCCGCTTGAAGGATTCCGGGAGGTGTCCGTAGGGACAAAGGGTATGCATCCGGGTGGATGCGAAGGAAGGAAGCTACACGGCCCTGCCGATATATATATAGTCGTGAATCGGACTGCCCGATCGGCGCTCCGAAGAGGGGCTAGTTCTCATAACATGCGTATTCACAATAGTTACGGCCTGTCCCGCTCACCGTCCCCGAGGCTACTGAGGAGTTTCTAATCGGTTTTGACACTATCCCGGACTTGATGTAGTGTTGGTTTCGATCGGACGTTCGAACGGTATGGGTCCGCGGCACCCACAGGATTGTCGGATCGCCACTTGGACGGATGCTCTGATCTGACCCGGCCGTTCGAAGATGACTTGATGATCTCAAAAGAGGGCGGAAGAAGGCCACATCCCGAACCGCAGGCGGGCACCTCCTGTCCTCCATCTGCCGAGTGATCGCCGTTCTTGCAGGAACTGCTAGGCGCGGGACTGATCCAGAAGCGGAGTGAACATGAGATATGCGGAGATGGGATTCAATCTGGAGATCGATCTTGCCACGGGCAACATCGAGAAAGTCGAAACCGACCCGAGGATTACCGATCTCCATCTCGGTGGCCTGGGCACGAGCGTCAAGATTCACTGGGACCGGGTGCCGCCCGAAACAAAGCCGTTCGATGACGAGAACCTCCTGATCTTCAGCACCGGCCTCCTCAACGGGACGCCCGCGTACAGCGCCAATCGCACCGTCATCTCTTTCGTCTCGCCTCAGTCGGAGCTCTTGGCCTATCCGATGATGGGCGGGTTCTGGTCCGCCGAGCTCAAGTACGCCGGCTATGACAAGGTGATCTTCCGCAACAAATCACCGAAGTGGGTCTACATCTGGATCAACAACGACAAGGTGGAGATTCGCGACGCGACGCATCTGAAGGGTAAAGGCGCCCTCGAGGTGCAGGACCTGATCCGTGACGAGCTGGATGAGCCCAACGCGCAGGTGGCCGCCATAGGACTCGCCGGCGAGAATCGTTGCTTCACGGCGTCCATCGAGCAGTCCCGGTCGAGCGCCAGCCGGCTCGGCGGTGGCGCGATCATGGGCGACAAGAAGATCAAGGCGGTGGCCGTTCGCGGCACGGGCGACGTCTATCTCGCCCGCGGCGCGGAGTTCATGGAACACTTGGCGAAAGTAACGGACTACATCAACTATCGAAATGCTAATCCGATCCCGGACGTCATGACGATCATGTCCGGCATCGGCTCACCACAGGAAATGCTCCACACGGATGAGAAGTGGCATACGGAGAACTTCGCGTGGGGGAACGCACGCACCCGGCGCAAGAACTTTTGGACTGAAGATATCGACAAGAGCTGGTCCGGTTCGCAGGTCAACGCGATCGCGCGACTGATCAGCTGCTACAACTGCCCGCAGCAATGCGGGGCGTTGATCGCCCACAAGAACGTTCCGCGCTACATGATGAAATGCTTCTCGAAGCTCACGTACTCAATGGCGGCCTACGTCGACAATCTGGACTTCGGCTTCACGATCGTCCAACAGGCGTCGGAATACGGCGTCGACGGGTTCTCAACTCCTCAGATTCTCGCCTTTGCCGTCGAGCTCAAGGAAGCCGGCATTCTGGCGGACAAGGACTTCGAAGGGTGTCCGACGGACAATGAGGGCCAATTCTTTTGGTTACTCGACAGGCTCGTGCGGCGGGAAGGGATCGGGGATCTCCTCGCCGACGGCACGTATTGGGCCGCGAAGCGGATCGGAAAGGGTGCTGAAGAATTTGCCCACAACAACATCAAGAAGCACGAACAGCTTCCCGTCAAGCTGGGCATGCTCGATCCGCTCTATTACCTGATGTATTCGACGAACGAGAAGATCAGCATCACGCAGATCGAGGGGAATTGGCCGCAGGCGGCGTTCCCGAAGATGGAGCAACGAGAGCGCTTCGTGAAAGACTGGCCACAGCTTCCGGACGATAAGTTCAAGCAGTATCTCCTCGACTGGGAACTGCGCGGCGAGAACTCGATCCCGCACTTCCCGACTCCGCAGATGAGTAGCGAAATCGTCGACTGGATGGAGATGCTTCACAACATCGACGACGCTCTCGGGTTGTGTGCCGGCATGGCGTCGTTCTGTCTGAAGCCTCCCTACCACATTCACAACTACCCGCAGCTCATCTCGGCCGCGTCGGGGATGGATGTCGATGAGGACGAGCTGAAGCGGAAGGTCAACCGAAGCCGGAATCTGCATCGCGCCTACAACAACCGACGAGGCTTGACGCGAGCCGATGAGAAGCCACCCAAGGACCACTGGAAACGCAGGTTCCCCGAGCTCGAGGAGAAGCTTCTCTCCACCTATTACACCTACAAGGGTTGGAACCAGGACGGAATCCCGACACGGGAAAGGCTGCTCGAGCTGGATCTGGAATACGTCGCCGACGACCTCGAAGCGCGAGGGATATTGAAAAATGGCCAAGGTCAAGAAGACGATTAAACGGATCAAAGTCGACGCGGACAAATGCAACGGGTGTCGAGGGTGCGAGATCATCTGCTCCGCGTTCCATGCCGAACCGAAGTACAGCAGCGTCAATCCGGCCAGGTCTCGCATACGGATAATCAGTCACCGCCTGGACAACATCTGGCTTCCCCTGTTCGCGGGGGAATACGCCCCGGCCGAATGCGCAGGGCGGGACATCTATGTCATCGACGGTAAGGAATATGACGAATGCGGCTTCTGCCGGGCCTCTTGCCCGTCGCGGGATCTCTTCAAGGAGCCCGATTCCGGACTCCCGCTCAAGTGCGATATGTGTGAGGGCGAAGAGGAACCGCTCTGTGTGAAATGGTGCGTGCACGACGTTCTGGTATATGAAGAGCGGGAAGTTGAGGTAGACGAAGAGGAAGAGGAAGTGAAGCCGGAGGAACTCGAGGTGGGGCTCGAGGCGTTGGCTGACAAGTACGGCGTGCAGAAGCTGATGGATGCCATGGCTCGGATCTCGAAGAAAGACTAGGCGTGGAAACGGTCGCTCCCTTCATAGAAGTGCTCGACGAGATCAAGGCGTCTGGCGGAGACGCGTATCGTCTCTGCTTTCAATGCGGAAAATGCGACGTCGTGTGCCCGTGGAACGAAGTCCGAAGCTTCAGCATTCGGAAGATCATCCGCGAGGCCGCCTTTGGCCTGACCGAGATCGAGAGCGAAGACATCTGGCGCTGCACCACCTGCGGCAACTGCCCCGAAAGGTGCCCCCGCGGCGTCGATCAGATCGCGCTCGGGGTCGCCATCCGTCGGCTGGCATCCAACTATGACGTCATCACCGCATCCGCCAGCGTCATGAAGTCGGCGCGTGCGAGTCTGGCCGCCGAAGGCAATCCGCTGAGCGAGGCGCGCGCGTCCCGGACGGATTGGTCGACGGAGTGCTCCGTCGCTCCGTTCAGTGAGGAGACCGAGGTTCTGTTCTTCGGCTGCTGCTACATGAGCTATGACCCGAGGATGAAGAAGGTCGCCCAGGCCACCGCCGGCCTTCTGAACAAGGCGTCTGTCAGCTACGGCATCCTCGGTTCGGAGCAAAGCTGCTGCGGCGAGAGCATCCGGAAGACCGGTGCCGAGGACCTTTACAAGAGCCTCGCCAAGGAGAACATCAAGACGTTCATCGACGGTGGTGTGCGGAAGATCGTCGTTTCGTCTCCCCACTGTTACGAAGCCCTCAAGAACGAATACGCTGAGTTCATGGTCAACTTCGAGGTCATCCACATGACCCAGTTCCTCTCGGGGCTCGTGCGCGAAGGGCGACTCGAGATCACCGGGGAATTCGCAAAGGTCGTGACGTACCACGATCCGTGCTATCTGGGCCGGCACAACGATATCTACGACGAACCGCGCGAGCTTCTGTCGCGCATACCGGGATTGACGCTCAACGAAATGGCGATGTCGCGCAACAACAGCCTCTGCTGCGGCGGAGGCGGCGGGCGCGTGTGGATGGAAACGGAAAAGGGTGAGCGGTTTTCGGATCTTCGCGTGGAGCAGGCGCGGGCCGTCGACGCCGAAGTGCTGGTGACGGCATGCCCCTACTGCATCACCATGTTCGAGGACAGTCGTAAGACCCTCGAGCTCGAAGACGAGATCGAAATCAAGGACATCACGGAAGTCCTCCGGGA
>CAZAMP010000037.1:19457-42001 GCA_964486455.1 uncultured bacterium
AGGACCGACGGGAACTACGGAGACGTAATGGTCGTTGGTGGGGGAATCAGCGGGATTCAAGCGGCTCTCGACATGGCCGCCGCTGGTTTCAAGGTCTACCTGGTCGAGAAGGGGCCCAGCATCGGCGGGCACATGGCTCAGCTCGACAAGACCTTTCCCACGAACGACTGCTCGACGTGAATTCTCGCACCTAAGATGGTCGAGGTCGGCCGTCACCCAAATATCGAGGTTCTGACCACCACCGAAGTTCAAGGCGTGGAAGGGAGCGTCGGCGACTTCACGGTCACCCTCATCCAGAAGCCCCGGTACATCATCGAGGATAAGTGCACGGGCTGCCGGACCTGTGTGCAGTACTGCCCGAAGGAATACCCGGATCCGTTCAACCAGGAGATATCGAGCAGCAAGGCCATCCACGTCTACTTCTCGCAGGCCATTCCGCTGGTCGCTTACATCGATGAGAGCTGCCTCAACCTCGATGAGGGGAAGTGCGACATCTGCGAGGCGGTCTGTAAGACGGGCGCCATCGACTTTCGCCAGGTTCCCGAGAAGACTGAGGTCAGTGTCGGGGCGATTGTCGTGTCTACCGGCATGGAGCCGTTCGACCCCGAGGCCGTCGCGGAGTACGGCTACGGGAAGATGGCGAACGTGGTCACCAGCATGGACTACGAGCGCCTGCTCTCCGCCACGGGGCCGTATGACGGCCAGATCCGACGCGCAACCGACCAGGCACATCCGAAGAAGATCGCCTGGATCCAGTGCGTCGGCTCGAGGCGAGTCTTGCCGGGGGAAAACAGCTACTGCTCAGGCGTCTGCTGCATGTACACGCAGAAGCAGGTCATCCTGACCAAAGAACACGAGACCGAGGCGGCGTGCACGGTTTTTCACAATGACATCCGCGCCTTCGGGAAGGACTTCGAACACTACTACAAGCGGGCGGTGGAGCTTCCGGACGTGAAGTTCATTCGGGGCTACCCCGCGGTCGTGAGAGAGGTGGCGGACACGAAGAACGTCATCGTACGCTACGCGACCGAACGTGACGGCGTGAAGGATGAAGAGTTCGACATGGTCGTCCTTTCCGTCGGTATGAATCCTCCCAAGGACCATCGCGGCATTTCGGATACCTTCGGGTTTGATCTCAATGAACATGGTTTCGCCAAAATCCGTCAGAAAAACCCGATGGAGTCGACCCGGCCGGGGATCTTCGTCAGCGGCGCCCTGCAAGGACCGACGGACATCCCGGAGTCGGTATTCAGCGCGAGCGGAGCGGGCTCTCAATGCGGCCAATCGCTGAACTACCGCCGGGGCAAGCTGGCGGTGGAGCGAACGTATCCGCCGGAACGCGACGTCGCCCGGGAAGAGCCGAAGATCGGGGTCTTCGTTTGTCATTGTGGCGCGAACATCGGTAGCGTGGTGGATGTCCCCTCCGCAACGGAATACGCACGAACTCTCCCCAACGTTGTTCACGCCCAGGAGCAGCTCTTCTCCTGCGCGACCAACGCGATGGTGGAGATCGCGGAGATGGCGGAGGAAAGGGGGCTCAATCGCGTCGTCATCGCGGCCTGCTCACCGAGAACGCTGGAAGATCTGTTCCGCGACACCCTCAGAGAGGCGGGCCTCAATCAGTACTACTTCGAGATGGCGAACATCCGGGAGCAATGTTCATGGGTCCACTCGAAGGAGAAGGAAGACGCGACACGAAAGGCGAAGGACATCATCCGGATGTCGGTGGCGCGCGCCGCCCATCTGGAGCCACTGCAGGAGTTCGACCTGCCGGTCAATAAATCGGCCTTAGTGGTCGGCGGTGGGATCGCCGGAATGACGTGTGCGCGCTCGATCGCCGAGCAAGGTTTCCACGTTCACTTGCTCGAGAAGTCTGAAGTTCTTGGGGGAATAGCGCGGCGGATCCCCACCACCCTGGAAGGGATGGATGTCGGCGCCTACTTGGATGAGCTTGTTCAGTCGGTCTACAGGAATCCGCTCATTCACGTATCGCACAAAGCCGCCATCAAGGAAATCGCAGGCTATGTCGGGAACTTCACCACGACGGTGGAGACAGATACCGGCCTGAAGAAGATCCGGCACGGCGCCTCCGTCATTGCCGTGGGGGCGGAGCTCTATCAGCCGACCGAATACCTCTATGGCGAGGACGATCGAGTGATCACGCACCTCGAGCTGGGTGAGAAGATCGCCGAGAAGGACGATGCGATCATCAACGCCGAGAGCCTGGTGATGATCCAGTGCGTCGGATGCCGAAACGAGGACCGAATCTACTGCAGTCGCGTGTGCTGCAGCCACGCCATCAAGAACGCGCTCAAGCTCCGAGAGATGAATCCGAAGATGGCGATCTATGTTCTCTTCCGCGACATGAGGACCTATGGGTTCAAGGAAGACTTCTATCGCGAGGCGGCCGACAAGGGCGTGACGTTCATCCAGTTTGAGCCGGAGGACGGCCCGCAGGTGGAGACCGCGACGAACGAGGCCGGAAACCCCTGCGTCCGCGTCACCGTCCCGGATCAGATCCTGGGCAACCGGCTGGCGCTCGACGCCGACATCGTGTCGTTGGCCGCCGCCGTCGTGCCGTCGGCGCAGGCCAGAGAGATCGCCGGGAGGTTCAAGGTCACCCTGAACCCGGACGGCTTCTTCAAGGAAGCGCACGTCAAGCTCCGCCCCGTCGATTTCGCGGCGGATGGTGTCTTTCTTTGCGGAATGGCCCACTACCCGAAGCACATCGATGAGACGATCAACCAGGCCTATGGCGCCGCCGGCCGGGTCGTCACGCTTCTGGCCAACGACACCATCGTGGCTTCTGGCTCGGTTTGCGAGGTGGAGGAGCACGATTGCGTATCGTGTGGGGCCTGCATCACGGCCTGTACGTACGGCGCGATCGAGTTCCGTGATACACCGGCCGGCAAGAAGGCGCATGTCAATCCGGTGCTTTGCAAGGGAGACGGTCTCTGCTGCGCGAAGTGCCCGACCAGCGCCATTGCGCTCAAGCACTTCACGGATGACGCGATCTTGGGACAGATCGATGCGGCCGGTACACGAGAAGAGATTCTTCAGCAGATGGATATGGCGGTCGAACATGTCTAGCTTTCGGCGGGTGCCGTTCGGCACCGGCGATACGAGGTAGGAACCGATGAGTAGCGGTGCGGAATACAAGCCGAGGATGATCGGCTTCGTATGCCACTGGTGAGCATACGGCGCTGCGGATACAGCGGGAGTTGCCCGGCTGCAGTACAAGAGTGATATCAGGCTGATTCGCGTCATGTGCTCGGGACGTGTGGATCTGGAGTTCATCTTCCGTGCCTTCGCGAATGGGCAGGACGGTGTCCTCGTGGGCGGGTGCCGGCTCAACGAGTGCAACTACGCAACTCACGGGAACTACGACGCGTTGGCCAATACATACATCGCTCACAACATCCTCGAGCGTGTCGGCGTGAACCCCGAGCGGTTGGGTCTCGAGTTCATGTCCGGGGGGGACGGAAACCTCTTCGCCGAAGTCATTGATGATTTCACCGTGAAGATCAGAGGACTCGGTCGCCTGGGTGAGTCGGAGGGGGTCGAGAAGTCGAAGCTGATGGATGCCCTCGACGCCGCCAGGACACTGGTCCCGTACCTTCGCCTGGTTGAGAGAGAAAAGCTGCGGGCGCCCGAGAGATCGGAATCGGCCTACCGCGAGTTCTACACGAGCGAGGACGTCGGGCGGTTGTTCGACGAGCTGGTCGGGGAGAAGCTGGCGATCAGCCGGATCGTGGCGCTGCTTCGCGAGAAGCCGCTTTCGACCAGCGAGATCTCGGAGACCTTGGGGTTGAACCCGTCTGAAACCGCCAAACACATGAACAGCTCATCCCGGCAGGGACTGATCGAGTACGACGTAGCCAGCGGGTGCTATGCACTCGCCTCGAGCTCAGCATAGGAGCAAGCCACGATGACGCCCCCTGAAACGACGAAGCTGGATCGCAGCAGGGAAGACGGCGACTCTGAAGCCGGAGATGGATGTGCGTGCGCGCGCGAGCCCGTCATCGACAGCGCATCGATCGATCTGATCATCGACCGTCACCAGGCCGACGCCTGCGCGCTCATTCAGGTTCTTCTCGAGGTCCAGCGTGAGTGCAATTGGCTTCCGCAGGCGGCCCTGCAAAGGATCGGAGAGAGGCTGCAGGTGCCGCTGTCACGGATCCAGCACATCGCGACCTTCTACAAGGCGTTCAGCCTGGTGCCGAAAGGCCGCCATCAGGTGAACGTCTGCTTGGGGACCGCCTGTCATGTTCGTGGCGCGTCACGTGTCCTGCACTCGGTGGAGGAGCTGACGGGCATCAACGCCGGCGAGACGGATCTGGAGCTCAAATTCAGTGTGGAAACGGTCAACTGCCTCGGCTGCTGCGCGCTGGGGCCGGTGGTCGAGATCGACGGGAAGACCCACGGCAACGTCGCCACGGCGGATGCGCCGGGGATTCTGGAGCAATACGAGTAGCCTGAATGTCAGTACTAACCTCACCAGCACAGCTCGAGTCGCTCCGTCAGGAGATCTCCTCCAGGCGGAAGCCGGACACGTCCTGCATTTCCATTTGCGCGGGCGCCGGATGCCTCGCCTATGGTGCCGCCGACATCATCACGGCGTTCGAGGCGGAGATCGCGAAGCAGGGCCTGACAGCGGACGTGGATACGAAGGGAACCGGATGCCCCGGATTCTGTGAGCGCGGTCCCGTGGTCGTGATCTATCCCGAGGAGATCTGCTATCTGGGGGTCAAGCCCGAAGACGTGCCCGAGATCGTCACGGAGACTATCGGAAAGAAGCAGGTGGTCGACCGGCTCGTCTATGCGGATCCGGTCTCCGGTGAGCAGGCGGTCAAGGAACCCGACATACCTTTCTACCAACATCAGAAGCGGCATCTTCTCTCGATCAACACGAAGATCGATTCCAGGAGCATCGACGACTATCTCGAAATCGGCGGCTATTCCGCGCTGGTCAAGAGCCTGTTCGAGCTGTCCGCCGAGGACGTGCTCGATGAAGTCAAGAAATCCAATCTGAGAGGCCGAGGGGGCGGCGGCTTTCCCGCGGGGAGGAAGTGGGAGGGCTCCCGCGATGCGCCGGATCCGGTGAAATACGTGATTGTCAATGCGGACGAGGGGGACCCCGGGGCGTTCATGGATCGCGCGCTTCTCGAAGGGAATCCTCATTCCGTCCTCGAAGGACTGATCATCGGCGGCTACGCCATCGGCGCGCACGAGGGCTTTGTCTACGTTCGACAGGAATACCCCCTTGCGGTGGAGAACATCCTGCTCGCCATCGAGAAGGCCGAGGAATATGGCTTCCTCGGCGAGAACATCCTCGGTTCAGGGTTCGATTTCACGGTCAAGGTGCACCGAGGCGCGGGTGCTTTTGTTTGTGGCGAATCCACGGCGCTGATGACGGCGCTCGAGGGCCGGGTGGGTGAACCCAGGCCGAAGTACGTCCGCTCCAACATCAAAGGTCTCTGGAATCGGCCGAGCGTGCTCAACAACGTCGAGACGTGGGCGAACGTGCCGCTCATCATCAACAAGGGCGCCGACTGGTTCACGCAGTTCGGAACGGAGGGGAGCAAGGGCACCAAGATCTTCTCTCTCGTCGGGAAGATCACCAACACCGGTCTCGTGGAAGTTCCGATGGGGATCACCTTACGTGACATCATCTACAAGATCGGCGGCGGCATTCCCAAGGGTAAGGCGTTCAAGGCCGTTCAGACCGGTGGTCCATCAGGCGGATGTCTTCCAGAAGATCTGCTCGATCTGGAAGTGGGTTTCGACGAGCTTACCGAAGCCGGCTCGATGATGGGCTCCGGGGGCATGATCGTCATGGATGAGGATACCTGCATGGTGGATGTCGCCCGTTACTTCATCCACTTCCTCACCGATGAATCGTGCGGCAAGTGCATTCCCTGCCGGGAAGGCCTCCGGCAAATGGACAAGATCCTGACGCGCATCACGGAAGGGAAGGGGAGAGAGGGCGATCTCGAGCTACTGGAGGAACTCTCCGAGCTTGCGATGGATGCTTCTCTGTGCGCCCTCGGGAAGAGTGCACCCAATCCGTTCCTGAGTACGCTGCGCTACTTCAGGGATGAATACGAGGCCCACATCAAGGAAAAACGGTGTCCGGCGCTCTCCTGCAAAGGGCTCATCGCACACTACATCGATCCGACGAAATGCAAAGCCTGCATGCTCTGTCTGCCGGTCTGCCCGTCCAACGGGATCGAGGGCGGCAAGCGGAAGATCCACGTCATCGAGCAGGACAAATGCAACAATTGCGGCACGTGCCTCGAGGTCTGCCCTGAGAAGTTCAGCGCCATCGTGAAGATCACGGGTGAGCCGGTTCCGGCATCGATCCCGGAAGACGAGCGGATGCTCGTGAAGAAGAAGTAGTAGCCATGGCCAAGGTGCATCTACAGATTGACGGGAAGGACGTCACGGCCGAGGAGGGAATGACCGTCCTCGAAGCCGCCCGAAAGGCGGGGATACCGATTCCCACGGTCTGCTATCACGAAAAGCTTGAATCGTTGGGCGGATGCCGCCTCTGCATGGTCGAGATCGAGGTCCGCGGATGGAAGCGACTCGTCGTCTCGTGCGTCTACATGGTCGAAGAAGACCTGATCGTGACCACCCAGTCCGAGAAGCTCAGTCGCATTCGCAAGGGGCTTCTAGAGCTGCTCTTGGCGCACGCACCGGATTCCCCCCAACTTGAAGCACTGGCGAAAGAGTACGGCGCGGACAGGAATAGGTATGAGCAGGACGCATCGTTCTGCATTCATTGCGGCCTGTGCGTTCGATACTGTGCCGAGGTCGTCGGCAAGCACGCTGTCGGGTTCATCGACAGGGGCATCCGCAAGGAGATCAGCTTCATACCGGAGATCGCCGCGAAGGAATGCAATGACTGCAAAGAGTGTTTTCCGCTCTGTCCGACATCATATCTGCAAGCGGCGTTTGTATTGACCGAAGCGCTCGTCTTTCCCCGAAACGGACCCGGATCGGCTTCGAGGGGTTAGACGCCGATCGATAGATCCCACCGCCGAGAGCGGCGGTGTTTCCTGAACACTGGGATGAGAAGCAGTGGGTTCACGGAAGAACACCAAGACCTATGAAGCCATGCGGACGAGTCTCGCCGGGCTGGAACCCGGCCCGCTCGAATTGATAGCGGAAGAGCCGCTCATGATCCGCATCGAGGAGAGGCCGTACTCGGTGGTGATGAGAACGCCGGGCGATGAGGTTTGCCACGCCGTCGGCTTCTGTCTCGGCGAGGGGATCATCGATTCCCCGGACGACATCAGTGCCGTGGGCTACGATGAACACCTGGATCCCAATCAGATTGATGTTTGGCTCACGCCTGAGAGACGCGAGCGGATACCCGACCTGCTCCAACGAAAGAGCTATGTCAGTCAGACGAGCTGTGGGGTCTGCGGCAAGCGGATGATCGAGGAGATCTATCAGGACCTCACGCCGGCGAAAAGCAGCTTTGAGATTGATGTTGATGATGTTTTCGAGTGCATCGATCTGTTCTCGGCAAATCAGAAGCACTACCAGACGACGCGAGGATCGCACGCGGCACTCATTCTTGACCGGGAGCTGCACGTTGTTGCCATGGCCGAGGATGTCGGCCGGCACAACGCGCTCGACAAGGCAATCGGCAAGACCTTGATGTCTCGGCGGCTGTCCGACACGAACATCCTCGTCCTGTCGTCGCGGAACAGCCATGAGCTGGTCCAGAAAGCCGCGAGGGCGCGTTTGCAGATGATGATCAATCATTCGCGGCCGACGTCTTTGGCTGTCGAGATGGCCAGCGCGCTCAACATGACGCTCGTTTTCCCCGACAAGGGGGCCGAGCTGGTCATCGCATGCGGAGAGAATCGGATTAGGACGAACGGCGCGGCCGTCGCCGATCAGCGCGCCATGACCACCGTTCGGCTCATCGACAGACCGTCCCCCACCAACCGCACGAAGTAGACGCCGCTCGCAAGTCGGCGCCCGGTCGCGTCTCGGCCGTCCCAGCTGAGTGTCTGCGGGCCGGCGGCGGGTGATTCTCCATCCAGCACTCGTACGAGCCGTCCCCCCACGTCATGGATCGCGAGGCGGGCATCGCTCGCCTCGGGAAGATCGACACGAATGGTCAAGCGTGGGTTGAACGGTGTCGGATAGACGCTCAGGCGGGGATCCGCGCCCGCCGCGATTGCGTCTTCCACGGAGACGGGCTGCGGCGTGAAGAACTCCATGATCGCGCGGGCCAGATCCGCTTTCGTGGAGGGCGGGGTGCCATCGTCGAGTCCCGCGAACTCGAATGAGGACGCGACCGTTCTGTAGACGCCTGCGTCGTATGAGACGCCGCAGCCGTAGGCCGGCCCCTTGTTGTAGAAAACGATCCGCGCGGGAGCGACTGCGTTCATGCGGTCGATGTAGCTGTCCTCGCCCGAATACTCGAACTGCATGCCGTGCGCGAGCGTCCCGCTTCCGCCCACGACAGGGGAGATGTCGGAGGTACCGTCGTCGTACGGGTCGACGCCGAACATCGCGCTGAAGTCGTGACCCGTGGAAAGGGGATCGAAGAGCCAGACGTCGGCCCCCTCCAAGTACACGCGGCCTCCCGCTTCGAGGTACGTCTCGATGGCGAAGGCCTCAGCGGAGTTCCTCTCGATCAGGTAGTTGTTCAGAGAGACGCCGGTCGAAACGAAGAGGGTTCGGTACGAGTTGACCAGACCGCTCGGCAGGCTCTTCAAGGTGCCGCCCGCGTAGCCGACGGAGGCCAGCGCGCTGGCCAGGACCGGTCCGCTCGACTGATCGGGCGTGGGGTCCCAGATGGCGAAGTCCCAGCGCCCCACATAGAGTGTGAACTCGGAGACCTGCTCGCCCACGGAATCGATCGCGCGGAGCGTGAGGTCGGCAACATGTCCGATGGGAGTCGCTTCACCGGCCTCGATCGCAAATGATGCGTTCGCCGTGCCGCCCGCGTTCATGTCGCCGATCGCGTCGACACCTTGGTGAACGGTGATGAGCGGGTCAGCGGACTCAAGCTCCACCGTCACCGCCTCCGCGAATTCGCCGTAGTTTCGGAGCGCGACGGCCAGTCCCACGATCTCGCCTGCATCCAGGTGACCGTCACCGTTACCGCCGGCGTCCTCAATCTCATGATCGACATAGGAAACGTAAGGTGCGTCGCTGCTGAACGTGATCGAAAGGTCGTCGGCGGAGACCTCCGCCTTCTGCTCGCCGCCTCAGCAATCCATGACGATGGCTGTCGCCCGGATATCCAGCGTTCGGATCGCGGTCGGATCCACGCCCGAGAGGTAGTAGAGCTCTTCATTGAAGTTGAACTCGTGAAGCTCCCAGACTACCGGTGTGGTTTCGATGATGTGGTCGGTGGTCGAGTTCTTCCACGGGCAGTACCGGCTGAGTGAACCGATGACCGTCCGTCCGAGCGGTGTGTCGTACTGATCGAGGTACGTGATGATCAGTCCACCGAAGTCCCACGCCGCTTCGAGTTCTCCGATCGCGTTCGTTCTGAGGGTCGCGGAGAACATGAGGTCGGTGGTGGGAATGGTGACGCGCTGTGAGAGTGTGGCCTGACCAGCGCCCTCCGGCTTCCAGACGAGGACTTCGTTGTCGGGGTCTTGGTCGTGGTGGGTGGCGCGCTCGATCAGGGCGCCGTCTCCCTCCAGGACCTGCACCCAGCCGGCGTCCAGGTCCAGCTCGAAGTCGCCGTTGGTCGCGAGCTCGAGCGTCGCGGCCGTAAGCTGTGTGCTAACAATGAATAAGCCGATCAGGCATGCGCGTGTGGCCTTCATCACTGGATCTCCCTCCTGAGGTGGTGCGAGAATTTTACCACACGTTACTTTCTAAATCACGGATGGGAATCCGGATACTCCCAAGGCGGCTCTGAGGGGCTTCGCTGGGAGTGGCGCTGTGGCTTTGCTCGATCGGGGGCGACAAAAACCGCGCCCCGGCATTGCCGAGGCGCGGTCCCGCCCAGATCGTTGGCACTCCCGTTTCGGTCACTCGATCCGCGTGAGCTTTTGCTGGTAACGCTCGCGGGCGGTCTCCAATCTCAGGAAGTAGATCCCGTTTCCGACTGACTCGTCGCGCTGGTTCCGGCCGTTCCAGACCAGCTCGTGCCCGCCCGCCGAGAAGTAGCGGTTGGCGAGTGAGCGGACCAGGCGCCCGGATGAGTCGTAGACACGCAGGCGAACGGCCCCCGGCCGCTCGAGCTGGAACGCCACGCACGTGCTTCCGAAGAATGGATTCGGTGTGCTGGTGAGCAATGCCGTCGGGGTCACGCCGACCTGCGGCTCGACGCCATCCGTGTCGGTTTCTTCGACGACGATCATCGTGTCGGTGGGGACCCCGTAGATCTCGGAGATGTGGCCGCTCGGCCAGATCACCCGCACGGTTTGCACCTCGGTTGCATGTCCCACCCCGAACTCCGCCAGGATGGAGCTCTGGCCTCCGCTGCCTGTCCCGGCCGTCACGTATCGTTTCTGGACCACGGATCGGCCCTCGACTTCGACTTCGATGCGCGCCCCGACTCCGAAGTCGTTGCCTTCCTCTCCCGAAAGCCCGATGTGAAGCCAATGATGGCCGTCCGCCTGCAGGTTCATGGCCAGTATGTTGTCAAGTCCGCATCCGCCACTTGTCAAGAACCCGTCGAGATCGCCGTCCAGATCGAAGTCGGCCATGGGGCAGGCGCGAAAGCGCTCGGCGACGAGAACGCCGCCATGCGTGAAGCTGCCCATCCCATCGTTTAGCCAGAAGTTGACGACGCCTTCGTTGGCCAGGACGAGATCGAGATGGCCGTCCAGGTCCAGGTCCTCCGCGCTCACCGCTCGGCCGGGACCGGTATCGCCTTCCGGACCGCTGGTGACGTTCGCGAAGACGCCGCCGCCCATGTTCTGCAGCATCACGTTGGCTCCGCCGTCGTTGACGACATAGAGGTCGGGCCCCGTGTCCTCCAGGATGAAGAACTCGCCCCAGCTTGCGGCGATGCCCATGCCCAGGTCGGCTAGGGGACCGGTCGTGACGTCGGTGAACATCATGCCGCCGTCATTTCGGCAGAGTCGGTTCGGGCCGCCATTGTTGACGATGTAGACATCGAAGAAGCCATCTTCGTTGTAGTCACCCCAAACGGCGCTCACGGTCATGACCAGGTTGCCGACGACGGACGTCGTGGCGTCGGAGAAGAGCAGACCACCTTCATTTCTGAAGAGCCTGTTCTCGGCGCCCATGTTGCAGAGGTAGAGATCGAGATCGCCGTCGACATCGGCATCGATCCAGGCCGCGGTGCGTCCCGGTCCGGAGTCTGCGAGTAGAGGGGGCGTGACGTCGGTGAAGCCTACTCCGTCATCATACGTGAAGAGCATGTTCGGGCCGTCGCCGTTGACGATGTAGGCGTCGAGGTCTCCGTCGCCGTCCGCGTCGCCCCAGACGCCACACGCAGTGTTGGCCGCCGGCGCGGCCATGTCGCCGATGTCGACCGGCACGAAGACGCCGTCACCTTGATACTCGAGCAGGAAGTTATCGCCGCCGGCGTTCGCCATGAAGAGGTCCACGAGCCCGTCGTTGTTGTAGTCGATCCAGCTGGCGGAGCGACCATCGGAGTCGGTCCCGAGCCAGGGGCATGGGTAGCGGGCGTCGCATCCGTCGCGCATGTCCCACCACCAGGTGAGACGCTCCTCGGTGGAGATGCCGGACGTCTGCATCTCGGGTTGGCCGCCTGGGGGGTTCGGCCCCTTCGTGGTCTCCGTCGCATAGACGCCAGCGCTCGTCGGCAAGGGGTCCGATTCGATAGCCCAGGCGACCTCAGTTCCCGAAACCAGTGTTTGGCCAAGGAACACTCCACACGTGTCGCGCGTATCGTAGAAGACCTGGATGCGCGTCGTGACGTTCGGCGGGTGCGTGTAGCCGATTTCACCGGATACCTGGCTCGTCAGCTCTCCCGTGCCGAGGTTGAATGCATTCGTCGCGGTGAACACGGTCGGCGGAGGCAGCATGTCGTTGCCGCCGTTGGTGAGGAAGATCGGCACCTCGAAGTTGTCACAGATCATGTTCGTCTGAATCCGGTTCTGCACGGGAACGTTGGCGGCGCCAACTTCGCCAACCTTCACGCCGGGCCCGTAGTTGTGCTTGATGATGTTCTTTGCGCCTGGGACGGTCGGCAGATCACCGATGTCGTTGTTGATGAGCCCGTCGCCCAGCCAGATGCCACCCGATCCGTTGGGCTTGTAGTGGTCGTCTGCGTTTGTGCCAATCAGGTTACCGGCGATGTAGTTCCCGATCTGAATGCTGGGCGACCTTGCCCGGATCCCCCAGAGGTCGTTGTGGCCGATGACGTTGCCGTCGTTGTCATCGGTGCCGCCGATCGTGTTCATGCTCGAGCCAATGAGTATTCCGCCCAGGTTCGGCATGATGTCCTGATCGGTCTCATCGGTGCCGATGTGGTTCCGATACACGATGTTGCTGTGCGACGTGTGGTCGAGGCGAACGCCGTAGTTCAGGTTGAAGCCGATGACGTTGTCGCGGATCGTGTTGACCGTGGCATTGTTCTCGCAAAGGATGCCGAACTCGGTGTTTCCGTACCCCATGCCGCTTTCGTCCGCGCCGACGGTGTTGGCCGCGATATCGTTTTCGGTCGCCCCGGTGCCGGAGAGCGTGATGCCGCTTCCGGTGTTCCCGGCGACGATGTTATGCCCGACGATGTTCACTCTAGGAGCGACCCAGGTCCCCACCCTGAGGGCGATCCCGGCATGACCGGCGCCGACGGTTCCGTTGTACATGACGACGTTGTTCGGACCGACCCGGTTCGCGTCGGTTTCGACATAGATGCCGTCCGCTGTGTTGCCCATTGGCGTGCCGTCTGCGAGGACGCCGACATGGTTGTGGGAGACGCTGTCTTCATCCGAATAGTCGAAGAGGCTGATGCCGTGGTTGCCGTTGCTCACGACGGTATTGTGCGCAATCACATTGTACGGGCTTGCCCCATGCAAGTAGATGCCGTCGAGCGCATTCCCGGCAGCGGTGCCGTTTTCATCGATACCGATCCGGTTGTATTCGACGAGGCAATACTGAACCTCGAACCCGTTGCCGGCTCCATAGAACTCGATGCCGTTGTACCCATTGCTGTAGATCACATTGCCCGCGATCGTGTCGTACTCGACTTTTGCAAACTCCAGCGTATCGAAGTAGATACCGTTTTGGCCGTTCGAGTAGATGTAGTTCCGCTCTCCATTGGCATCGGCCCCGATGCGGTTGTGGTAGGGACCGGCGTGAACCTCGATACCATTGGTGATGTTTCCGAAGATTCTGCTGTTGCGGACCACATTGTGGTTGGTGTTGCTGTCGGTCATCTTGATCCCGACGTTGTTCAGTCCGAGCCAAACCCGTTCACAACATTCGGGGCCGGGCTGTCCGATGTGATTTCTCTGGTATCCTGGGGCGATCCGGATGCCGGCATCCGTACAGCCGGCGATCAACAGTCCCGTAACGATGCAGTCGTTCGCGGCGATGTTGATCCCAACGGGAACGGCGGCCGGCCCGCCGTCGATCGTGATGCGAGGTTCACAGGTGCCGCATGCTTCACCCCCCGAATCCCGCTCGCCGCGGATTTGGGTGCCATCCACGCTGAGGGGCTCCAGCGGACCGGTCAGCGTGATGACGACACCCGTGATGTCGAAGACGATCGTGTGCGGCGGGTCAGAATCCCTGTTTGCGCGGTAGATCGCCTCATCTAGCGAGCCGGGGCCCGTGGGGTTTGGCGACGTCACTGGGATCTCGGCGGCGTGCGCCCAGGACGCGATGAGCGCGCATAGGATGATGAAGAACGCGAGGATTGGACCGCTTCGTGTCAGCGGCAAGGAGTAGAGGCCTACAGCGCATGTCGCCGGGGATCGCCCGAGAGAGTGCCATGGCTGCCCATATGTAGTAGTCAACCCGACCATTCGACTCCTCCTTGTGGTCCTGATATTCGGAGATCGTGTCACGGGTGACCGATCGACGAGAGGAGAGTCCCGCTCACAAGAAGACGCGTCGTTTCCGCGCGCAACGCGCAGTGGAATCCCGGACTGCTTCCGTTGACTTGATGGCCGAGATTCGAGAGACAGATCACCTGATTATCGTGGGGGAGCCGGTCTCACGGGGAGGAAAGCCGTCGCCCCGGCATTTCAGGTGGCCGGGGCGATGTGGGTGCCGGTTACAGATGTGTCGTCCGAAACGACTCGTGCCATTCCCAGAGGTCGGTCGACGCCAGGATCCACTGGAGGCGGTGGACCATCGAGCCGTCTTCCTCCAGCATAAACCACCCCGGCCGCATGCTGCGGAAGAGCCTCCCGCGGGTCCCGTCCGCGAGGACCAGCTCGATGGAGCCTGAGCAGCAGCCACCTTCCCTGCGGGGGAGGGTGTCGGCGTCGCTCAGGAGCGCGGCGAACGCATCGATCTCTTCCCTGTGCACATCGATTCCGTCGACCGCTACCGACACGATGTCATCCGCTTCGATGCACACGATGAACGAGCCGCCTGGCGTCGGTCGCAGAATCCCGACCGAGCACGGATCGTCGAGCCTCTGAAGTGAGCGTTCCAACGAACGGCGTGACTCGTCGTCGAGGTCGTGCTCTTCGAGGAGCGCTTGGATGGCTCGTGCCGCCCGTTCGTCGCCGAGATCGGCGAGGATCTCGGCGGCGGCAGCCCTATGGCGCCCAATGACCCGCGGCAGCTCATCCTCCGGGTAGAGGATGATCATCGAGCCGGAAGCGGGGGCGGAGTCGATCGGTTCCGTCAGCCACTCGAGAAGCGCGTCGCGGTAGGCTGCGAGCTGGCTTTCGCTCGCGAGCTCGAGGAAGAGCATCTCGATGTCGTGGCTCAGCTCGTGGTTTGGCCGCTGCCCGTCTACCAGGATTGGGGCGAAGCGATCGAAGTGCTCGCGGATGGCCGCCCGATCTTCCTCGGTGAGCAGATCGAGGCCGAAGCGTCCGAATTCGCGCACGAGAGCCTCCCGATCGGGGCAACTGCCCGCGGCGGTTTCTCTGACCAGCTCGCGAAACCTCTCGGCGACGTCCTCGGGGACGGGGTTGGCCATGGCCGGGAGCGCGAGGATGAGACATGTCAGAATCATAGTGAGTGTTCGCATGATCAACCCTCCGGTTTGTGGGAATTGCGACGTCTCCCTCTCTATCAGGTAAGTCGCAGCAGAAGGTCGAGACGTTTACACGGTTCGAGAATGGGCGGGTTCAGCGCTAGGAGCTGCAGGTTCATCTCCGAGCCTCGGGAAACGATGACGGCTCGTATCATCTTGTGGTATAATTACTTAGCGGTAGATGTATGTGGTCGCGCGCAAGAGATGATCGAGCCGTCGGGATCTGATCATCGGGTGCCCGCGCCGGCCAACCACACACGTGAGGTGTATTGCCATGCGCACATCCTTGCATGTCGTAGCCGCACTCTCATTTCTTCTTCAGGCCTCCTCGAGCACCGCACAGACTCGTGACTACCCTGAGGTTGAACGCTTCATGGTTGAAATGGCGGACGGCGTTCGTCTGGCGACCGATGTGCACTACCCGCAGGACAACCAGGATCCTTGGCCCGTTTTGCTCTACCGCACGCCCTATGGAATCACCACGGACAACATCGGTTGGGTCGCCGAGTACGGATACGTAGGGATCAGTCAGGACTGCCGCGGGCGCTTCGACTCCGATGGACTTGATCGCATGTTCCTCGACGACGGCTGGGGCCCGGACCACATGGATGGTCGCGAAACGGTCGAGTGGCTGCTCGCGCAACCCTGGAGCAACGGCGAGCTGGGGACTCTCGGCGGCTCGGCGCGCGGCATCACCCAGAACATGCTGGCCGGTGCGATTCCCCCGGGTCTCGATTGCGAACACGTGACGATGGCGCCGGCTAGCTTGTACCACCATACCGCATTCCCGGGTGGGGCCATGCGCCTGCGTGACGTCTCGGGCTGGCTCAACGGTCAGGGCAGCGCATACATGCTCGATTCGTTGGTAGCCCACCCCAACTACGACGAGTACTGGACATACCTTGACACGAACTCACGCGACCCGCTCATCACCGTGCCCACTTATCAAGTGGGCGGCTGGTACGACCTGTTTGCCGATGGACAAGTCGCCAAGTTCCTGGGTCTGCAGTTCAACGGCGGACCCGGCGCGCTGGGTAACCAGAAGCTGATCATGGGAGCCTGGACGCACGGTTCGGGCACGGGTGAGCTCGAATACCCTGAAAACGCCGGACAAGGACACGCGGAAGCATTGATCGGCTATCTGGGAGAATGGCTCGACCACTGGATGCACGGCATTCCGAACGACATCATGGACCGGCCCGCGATTGCCTACTATGTAATGGGAGACGTCGATGACCCGGAGGCACCCGGCAACGAGTGGCGCACGAGCGAAACGTGGCCACCCTTGGATCTGGTCGAGGAGACGTGGTACCTGCACGAAGGGGGGATCCTGGATCGCAACCCTCCGGCGCCAGGGGAAGCTCCCGCCGGCTATAGCTTTGATCCTTCCGATCCGGTGCCGACGCACGGTGGGGCGAATCTGATCGGGCTGAAGGGACCCTACGATCAACGCTCCTTGGAAGATCGCCCCGACGTCGTTCTCTACACCAGCGACATTCTCACGACGCCCGTCACGATTTGCGGACCGGTACGCTTGATTCTCTACGCGGCTTCAGATCGCGTAGACACCGACTTCACGACCAAGCTAACCGATGTCTACCCGGACGGTCGATCAATGCTTGTCTGCGACGGAATCATCCGCGCGCGTCACCGTCTCTCGATGGAGACCGAGGACTTCCTCGTTCCTCATGAGGTCTACGAATTCGAGATCCTGGTCGGTAACACGGCACTTAGCTTCAACGTGGGCCACCGCATTCGACTCGCGGTCTCCAGCTCGAACTTCGATCGCTTCGACGTCAATCCCAACACCGGCGAGCCGTTCGATCTTCAATATGATGAGATGCTGGTGGCCTTCAACACGCTCCGCCAGGATGCAGAGTACCCCTCGCGGCTCATCCTGCCCGTGGTCGACGGAGTAGTTGCGGTACAGCAGGCGCCGCCGCCGGACGAACTCCTCCTCGTACGCGCGTTCTCCATACCCGGCTCACCCCGGGCAACCGTGCGGTTCAGTGTCGCATCGAGGCAACACGTGTGGGTTGACATATTCGACCTGGGGGGGCGGCGCTTGAGTCGCCTGTCGGAGGGCATCTACCTTCCGGGCGACCACACCCTGAGCTGGAACGTCCAGGATGACGGCGGACGCCCGGTGGCATCCGGGGTCTACCTGGTGCGCGTCTTGTCCGACGATGAAAAGGCGACGGCAAAACTGCTGATCCTGCGGTGAGGGCAAAGTGAGGGGGAACGTAAATGAACCACTCGACTATCTGATGCATGAGATTCCGGAGGCACCGCCGGCCGACTGCTTCGAGTTTCCCTTCATGATGTCCTCCCTCGTAGACATGTCGAACATGCTGTTGGAGATGATAGATGAGCAGTACATGGAGTGTTTGGCGGTGGTTGATTCGATGCGAAGCTTCGTCTCATCGGCGCGACCGAGTACACGGCATTACTTCGCGCCGATATGGGCTGCGCTGGGGTTCTGCAGCCTGCGACTCGAGGCCTATGACGTGGCCAGGTCGGATCTGAACCAAGGGCTCGCCTCGCTGGATAGTCTTGAGCGGGATGTCGAGCAGTTCCTTCTTCTCTACGAGGTTGTAGGCGGTGACGATCAGGGCGATTCCACGGGAAATGGTCTGAAGTCCGACGTAGAGCTGAGCTCGAGCCAATCGTCAGGTCCTCCGAAGAACAGAGATGACCTCAAACGGCCTACTCGTACCCTCCTAATCAACAAGAAGGGAAGGCGATCGAAAAGCAAGGCTCTGTATTTGTCGACTAAACCTTCCTGAACTAGATTGATCGTGATCTGCCTCCATCGATGATCGGGAGAGACCGTTGGCGGTCCGTGCTACGATTCGATGGTCGCTTGGGAAAGAGGGAGGTGCGTTGCCATGATCCGTCACATCAAGCTCTCGTTCATGTTCATGTCTTTGTTCTTGATCGCGTCAATCCCGGCCTTTGCCGAAACGGTCCAGGAAGAGTGGGTGAAGTTTCGGCCCGGTCATTTCTACGCCGGCTTTGACGCTCTCGACCTGGATGCCGACGGAAACGTCTACGTCGTCGGGTACGACGATCTGGACTACGTGACCATCAAGTACAGTCCCGATGGAGATCTCATCTGGGAGGAGAGGTTCGCACACGGCGTCGACACCTGGGACCGAGCGAGCGCGATCGAGGTTGATCAAGCCGGAGCTGTGGTCGTATCGGGTCACAGCTATGATTTCGACAGGCAGTTCGGCAGCTACGTGACCGTGAAGTACGATACGAACGGCGAAGAGCTCTGGGTTGCCGTCTTCGACGATCTGGATTCCGAAATCTCCGGACAGAGCGCTGACTATCTCACCCTGGATAGCCAAGGCAATGTCTACGTGACCGGCCTGGTACGAAACGGCGAGAGCTTCGATTATGTCACGGTCAAATACGATGCGGCAGGTCACCACCAGTGGACGTCGTTGTTTGGAGGCGAGCCATTGGGGGACGATGCACCCAGCGACATCGTGACCGATGAGGCCGGCAACGTGTACGTGACAGGGACGAGTGAGGGGCACGACGGTCTCTTCGACTACGCCACCGTCATGTACGACCCGGACGGCAACGAGCTCTGGCGCAACCGGTACGACAACAACCTGGAGCTGTGGTATCAGCGGTCCCGGTTGGACGCGTGTCCCGAGGGTGGAGTGGTGATTGTCGGCGGTGACCAGTGGGGACCTCAGTACGATGATTGCGACTTCATCACCATCCGCTACCTACCGGACGGAGGGATTGCCTGGTCCAACACGTACAGCTGGCCCCAGGCGGAGTGGTACGAATACGACTACGCGAATGCGGTTGTCGTGGACGCTGAGGGCAACGCGATCGTGACCGGACCGAGCATGGACATCGATACGTACTACGATTTCGCCACGGTCAAGTACAGTCCCGCCGGCAAGGTTCTATGGACGGCGAGATACTCCGGCGTCGCCGGATACGATTGGCCCACCGCGATCGCTCTGGATGACCTGGGCGATGTATACGTGACCGGGATGATGGAGCTTTGGTTCTCTACCGTGAAGTACGGAGCCGACGGAGACGCGCGTTGGTCAATCGTGTGGGAGGGCCCGTCGGTAAGATACGATGCGTCGGTTCACGGCATCCGGGTCGACAGCTCGCGTAACGTCTATATCCACGGACAGAACAACTACACCGGGTTGACCACCATCAAGTACACACAGGACCCCACCACGGAGATCCCTTTCATTGCGAGCGCGCGTCCTACAGCGGATGGGCCATGGCTGCGGAACCATCCGAATCCCCTCAACCCCGCCACAACCATCGAGTTCGATCTGTCCCGGCAAGAGGCGATCTCACTGCGGATATTCGACGTGCAAGGCAGACTCGTGACGTCACTTGCCGACGGGCTTCACACAGCGGGCAATCACGACGTGATTTGGAGAGGTGTGGATGGTCGAGGGCGACGGGTGGCGCCTGGCGTGTATTTCGTCCGCCTCGAGGCGGGAGAGATCACGGACACGGAACGGCTAGTCGTCTCGGATTAGAATTCGCGTGCCTAGCCGGACAAGAGATCACGCATGGCTCTTCTGCTCGCCGTCCAGAGTGTTACGGCCACGATGACACACCCGCTGACGAGGAAGATAGCAGGGATCGAAAGGCCGCTCGTCTCGGCTACGATACCGAAAAACCCCATGCCGAGCGGTACGACGCCCCAGCGGATTGTCGTGATCACGCCGAAGGTGCGACCGCGCACATCCGCCGGTATGTTCGACTGAAGTACGGATGTGATGTATACGCCGTAGAACCCGGTCGTGAGGCCCGCACCAAAGAGAAACGCCGCCGCAACGAACGCCTCGGTCGTCACGGAGAGGGCACTCCGAAACACACCCACGAGAACGAGGCATATCATCATGACGACAAAGCGCGCGTGCCCGGTGAAGCCGGCAATTCCGCCAAGAACCGACCCAACGAAAAGCCCCAACGCGAAGCCGGCGAGCAGGAAGCCATACCAGTCTGCTCCGACTCCAAGAATGTCTGTCACGTAGAACGGGAGCAGCACGAAGAAGCTGGCCTGGAAGAAGTTGTAGATGCCCGCGAGCAGCATGAACGCGCGGAGCCCCGGATGCGAGAAGACAAAGCGAAAGCCACCGGCGGTCTCGCGGCTGAACTCACGGAAGCCCTGTCTCAGCGAGCCCGCAGGGGGGCGCTCCTTGCGCGGGACTCGGATGAACATCTCGCTGATTCCGGAGATGACGAACGTAATGCCGTCGACGAGAAAGAGAACCGGAGCGCCCAAGATTCTGAACATGACCCCACCCGCACCCTGCCCGATGAACATGATGATTTGCTGCGAGCTCGTGATGAAGGCGTTGGCGCCGGGCAGCTTGTCTGGCGATACGACGTCCGGAAGGAGGGCCGAGGCTGTGGGGTGGAAGCAGGCCTGACAGATCTCGCGGACGATGTTCACAGCGAACAGCGCGGCGATGAGAAGGGGGATCCTCCCGGGAAACGCGAAGAACAGACCCGCCAGGGTCAGAATAGCCACCCCGCTGACAAGATCCAAGACGACCAGGAGTCTCTGGCGGGGATAGCGATCCGCGAGCGTCCCGCCGATGGGGCTCAGGAAGGTTGCGAGCCCCCCGATCATCGTCATTGTGCCGACGAGGGCGGGACGTCCGGTTGCCTCCGCGATCCAGAACATGAACGCGATCAGGTAGGCTTGCGTACCGAAGAGACTGACGACCTGACCTTGCCACAGGAGAATGAAATTTCGATTGAGCAGTTTTCCGGAATTGGCCATCGACACCCGCCCGTCGACGTTCCTCACCGCTGTTGGCTTGGTCGTGTCGGCATCCGAAGCCACCGTTGCAGCGTAACCATTGGTGTCGACTGTCTATCTACATAGCTTCCGGATGGAGGCTACACGCGTCGCCTGCTTCGAGCAACGCTGCCACAGGTAACCCACCCCAGAGCGGTGGATGAGTTCGCCGGCCACAGTGTGGTATCCTTTTGAAACGGCAGACGTTACGTAACACATGGTTCGGGAGTCCCGGCACGGTTGCCCGTGAGATGTGAGGTCGTTGTGATTTCGGGTCTGATCGAGCGTCTCAGATGACGGCGAGACAGAGCGACACAGAGCGGTCGGACGAGGAGCTGCTGCGCGAGGCGATGACTGATCCTGGGAGTCAGGCCGCCCGCGCCGCGGCATCCGATCTCCTGTCGCGTTATCAGCGCAGGGTCTATATCTGGTGCTATCAGCACGTGCAGGATCATGAGCGGGCGAAGGAACTCGCCCAGGATGTGATGCTGAGTGCGTACCGCAACCTGAAGTCGTTTCGTGGCCGTTCGGAATTCAACTCATGGCTCTACATCATTGCCCGAAACCGGTGCATCAGCGAGCACCGCCGTCCGGCGCCTATCGTGAGTGAGCATCGTGATCCGGACAGCCTGGGAAGTCACAGTCCGGATCCGGCCGAAGCTTACTTTGAGCGGCTCGATGAAGATACCGTTCTGGCGCTGATACGAAGACACTTGAGTTCTCAGGAGCAGCTCGTGATGTGGCTGCATTGCTTCGAGCGGATGCCGATCGACACGATCACCCGGCAGCTCGAGATCACGCAGTCTACTGGTGCGAGAGGGGTGCTTCAGACCGCCCGTCGCAAACTGAAGGCGGCCCTGGCGCGAAGGCCAAGGGCATAGCGAGGCCGATCATGGGACACGATTGCCTACCCATCGAAGAGCTGATGCAGGTCAGCGATCTCCCAGCCGACGATCCTCGCCGGGCGCACCTCGAGGTGTGTCCCCGGTGCCAGGCCCGACTCGTGGGCTACCGAACGTTCTTGCATGAAGAGCACGTTCCGGAGGGGGCGGATGTCGAGGATGGAGAAGCATACGTCTCGGCGGTGCTGCAGGAGGAGATCTATGGTCGGACGCGGGAGCGTGAAGGCGCTTCTCGTGGCCTGTACAAGCGCTTCCTGCGCGCTATCACTGGGCCGGTCCTGCGACCCGCATTGGCCGTAGCCGCCGTCCTGATTGCGGCCATCATTGTTCGCGGAGTTCTCACGGGGGACACAGATGGGGACGCTCCCATCAGCATGCGAGGCTCGGAAGATCGTTCTGAAGCGAGCCTAATGGCGAGTTCCGAGCTGCGTCCGGAAGGTACCCTTGCCTTTTCGTGGAGTGTCGTGGAAGAAGCTGACCGCCACGAGGTTCGAATCTACGGGCCGGATTTGAGTGAACTCACCCGCTTCGACGTTGGAAGCGAGGGATCATTCCATCTCACCCGCGATGAGCTAGCATCGGAAGTTCGCGATGAGGATTCGCTCTACTGGCGAATAGTGGCGCTGCGCGGGCAAGCGGTCATCGTTCAGTCCGAGCTTGCCCCTCTGCAGATCACTCCATGATGGGTGAGGCTAGC
>CAZAMP010000038.1:0-39164 GCA_964486455.1 uncultured bacterium
CTCGAACGGTCTGTTCTACGAGGGCGACCTCCATGCGCTGTCGTTCCTCCAGCGACGGAATGTTCTCGAGCGCCCAATCGCGCGCCCGCCCGCCGCGCGCCCTCGCTTCGTCGGGGTTGTCGAGGACGCTGAGAACCGTTGGGCCGAGCATTTCGGGGCGAGATTCGGGCAGCAGCCATCCGTTTTCGCCGTCGGCGATCACCTCCGACGTTCCACCGGTATCGAGGACCACGCAAGGCTGCGCGCAGAGCATCGCCTCGAAGAGCGGATTGGCCGCGTTCGTGCGGTCCGACATTGCCACGAAGACGTCACCGGCGTTGACGTAATCGCTCAGGTTTTCGCGGTCGACCGAGCCGGCCCAGATGACGGCGTGGGCGACGGCGAGTCGTTCCGCCTCCAAACGGAGCAACATCTCGTCCGGGCCGTCTCCGACCATGAGAAAGCGGGCATCGGGATGGCGTTTCAGGATGGCCGGCATGGCGGCGAGAATGCGCTCGATGTGCTTCTCCCGATGCATGCGCGAGACGGTGAAGATGATCGGCGCGTCCGCGGGGAGGCCGAGCTTCTTGCGCAGAGACGCTCGATCAGCCTCTGGATTGTAGATGGCGTGATCGGTTCCGTTTCGCCAGAAGCGAAACCGGTCCATCCGCACGCCAAGCGCTTCGGCGACACGGTCGCCGTTGGACCCGTCGTTGCAGATGATCACGTAGCGGGCCGGCATCTTGAAGCCCAGGACCTGGATGTAGTGGTAGTAGAGCTTGAGTGGGCTCCCGAGGAAGCGGGCGAGAAACGTGCCGAAGAGCCGGGTGATGTTCGGGACGCCGAGACGACGGCTCAGAAGCCAGCCGATGGGCGCCGAGTAGTCGCCGTAGGCAAGGATGAGATCGGGCTGGAGTCGTTTCGCGGCCTTCGACGCCGCGATAAAGGCCGCGATCTGGTACTGCCAGTATTTCCAGTTGCGAATAAGGAAACGCACGAAACGGCCGCGCGCCGGGTTTTCCAGGATTGAGCCCGGCCCACCTCGGTAGCGGATCAGCTCGATACCGTGATAGAGCGTTTCACCGGGCGGGTTGTCCCGTCGCGGCAGCACCAGCACCATCCGATGGCCCGCGTCCACGAACCCTTTGGGGGAGAGAAAGAACGAGGGCGTGCCCTTACCTTCTCCCATCGACCAGAAATTCCAGAACGGATAGATCCCGAGAATGGTCAGCTTCTTCTCGCTCCCGGACATGCGGTCCTGCCTCCACGGTACGGATATCCACTCTTGATATTCGGTCAGTCTCGCCGATGACTTGCGGGTCCGGGCATGCTAGCATGCCGCGCATGATTGCGTCTCAACGTCCGTGTTCATGGTTGGCCTTGCTTGTTTTCTCCTTGGCCGCCTTCTGCCTGGCCCCGACGGTGAGCGGCGACGACGACGTGCCGCCCGCGAAGCTCGTCGTGGTGGTCGTGGTCGACGGACTCATGCCCGAGCAGCTCACTCGGTGTGAAGACCTCTTCGTCGGCGGGCTCCAGCGCCTCATGGATGAGGGGGCTTCACTCACCGCCTGCCATCACGATCATGCCCGCACCAAGGCCGGCCCGGGGCATTTCGTGCTGCTCTCCGGCCGCCATCCGGGCCCGGCCGGCATCGTGGACAACCTATGGTACGACACCGCCGCCCAACGGCGAGTGTATTGCACGGCGGACTCGACCGCTCTCATCACGGGCACCGATCGTCCCGGCGGCTCGTACCGAAACGTCTCCGCCAGCGCACTCGGCGATTGGCTGAAGAGTGAGTCCAGTGCCGCGAAGGTCTTCTCCTTCGCCGGCAAGGACCGCTCCGCCATCCTGATGGGCGGACGCGGAGCCGACGGCGTCTACTGGTTCGACAGGACGACCGGCCACTACGTGACCTCGACGTACTATCGTGACGCGTCCCACGGATGGATCGACGCGTTCAACGCGCTGAGGCGCCCCGCGGGCTACATGCGCATGGAGTGGGAGCGTCTACTGGCCGATCCCGCCCCGTACACGGAGCGAGCCCGCGCGGACGAATACGCCGGTGAAGAAGACATGAGCGCCTTCCGGGTTCCCTTTCTCGCGGCCGAGCCGGTCTTCGATCACAAACCGGCGACCGGCACCGCCATCTCGATCGAGAAGTTCTTCCAGATTTTCTACACGTTCCCGTGGACGGACGAGGTAACGATCGAGCTGGCCCGGGAGGCGGTGGTCGCAGAGGAGCTTGGGCATGATGACGTGCCCGATCTACTGTGCATCGGATTGTCGGCTCTCGACGGCTCCGCGCACATGACGGGTCCGTTCAGTCAGGAGTCAATGGATATCGTGCTGCGTGTCGATCGTCTTCTCGGAGAGTTCATCGACTTTCTGGATGACACGATCGGCGACGATGCGTACGTCATGCTCATGAGCTCCGACCATGGGTTTTGCGCCCTGCCCGAATATGCGACAGAGATGGGCAAGCCCGGCGCACGCGCGGGGAAGCCCGTGAAGCTCTTCATGGTGTATCTCCGCGGCGCCCTCCGCGAGCTGTGCGGCGGCGTGGATCCGATCTGCGACATCCGGGACACACGCATCACGATCAATCCGCGGGTGCTGGAAGAGCAGGGCGTCGCGATGGCGCAGGTCGACTCGCTCATCCGGGCGAGGGCCGCCGATCAAGATTGGGTCTCGCGTGTCTACTCACGCAGCGAGCTTCTCACGGAAAACGGTGAATCGGACGTCGTCACGCGGCGCATGCGACACAGCACGCATCCGTCGAAGTCTCCGAATTTCATCGTTCTCGAGAAGCCGGGGACGATCGTGGCATCCTCCAGGGGTGGCACGGACCATGGGACGCCACATCAATACGATACGCACGTGCCCGCCATCTTCATCGGCCCGGGCATCATCGGCGGACGGTACGGGCTCTCCGTCGAGACGATCGATCTCGCACCGACGCTTGCGACCCTCTTGGGGCTGGAGTCAATCCCCGAGGTCGATGGTTCACGCATCGACGCGCTGCTCCATCCGTCGCTGCTGCCGCGTTGACCGACAAACCTGCTTAACCTATCCTTGTCGCTTCACTTCCTGGTGTCTCGGTGGCGAATCTCTCGATCGGGGCACTAGCTCGGGTTCGTCACCTGGAGCATGTGACGCTACGGCATTGCGTCGGTGAGAGTACCGGGCCAGATCTCTTCGCAGGTAATCACGATGAGGATCCTTACGATGGCTAGCCGAAACCGCTGGATGGTCGCTTTGCCGGGCGTGGCCATTCTGATTCTGGCTCTTGGCGGGTGCGCGAAAGCCCCCGTCGGGCCGGTCGCGATCACGGTCTTTCACACGAACGACATGCACGGTGGATTCACGGAACGTCCCGCCACCTGGCGGGAGGGGAATCCGCCCGTTGGAGGCTTTTCCAACCTAAGCGCGGCCGTTGAGGGAGAGCGCGCAAAAGGGGGGCGTTTCCTTCTCCTGGATGCGGGTGACTTCATGACCGGCAATCCCGTCTGTGACTACGAGATCGAAGGCGCGAAGGGCGGCGGGATGATCGAGTTCATGAACCTGCTCGACTACGACGTCGTCGCGCTCGGCAATCACGAGTTCGATCACGGGCTCGATAATCTCGACGCGCTGATGCGGGTCGCCGACTTTCCGATCATCTCCGCGAACACGTATCGTCCCGAGGGCGGACTCACGGCGCCCGCACGCTATCAGATTCTAGACGTCGACGGACTTCGCGTCGGCGTGATCGGTCTCATGACCGAGAGCCTGTACGGCGTCGCATCGCCCACCGCGCTCGCGGGGACGGAGGTAACCTCCGCGGCGGAAGCCGCCAATGAGCTCATCAAGGAAATCGATCCGAAGACGGATCTCATCATCCTGCTGTCGCACATCGGCGCGAACGGCGATCGTCGGCTCGCGCGTCAGGTTCGAAACGCAGACATCATCGTCGGCGGACACAGCCATACGCGGATCCGGGATGAAGAGATCGTGAACGGGATCCGGATCGCACATGCCGGCTCGAACCTGACGATGGTCGGCCGTCTCGATCTCATCGTGCAGGGCGACACGCTTCTCTCCTACGAGAACCAACTCATCGACCTCTGGCCGCGTGAAGGCGGAAAACCCGACGTTGTGACGATGGAGTCCGAGTTCGCCGCGCGCATCGAAGCTGACTTTGGAAAGGTCATCGGTCAACTGACAACCGATTGGGAACGTGCCAGCAGAGACGAGAGCAACCTCGGAAACTGGCTCGCGGACTGTCTCAGAGAGTTCGGCGGCGGAGACTTCGCGGTCGTCAACTCGGGTGGGATCCGTAAGGATCTGCTCGCCGGGCCGATCACGAAGATGGACATCGTCGAGATCCTCCCGTTCTCGAACGTCGTGACGACGTTCACGTGTTCGGGTGAGGAGCTACTCACCCTCATCAAGGAGAACGCCCTGGCTATGGCGGTGGGTTCTCACGGCATGCTTCAGGTGAGCGGCATCCGCTACACGTTCAGCGAGTCGGGCGGAGTCATTTCGATCAAGAGCGCGACCGTCGGTGGCGAGCCCATCGATCCCGCGGCGACCTACACCGGGGTTTCCATCGACTACGTGTCCCACGGCAACGCGGATCGGTTCTTCGGGTTCGATCCCGCGGAGAAGGAGATGTGGGGCGATCTCTTGTCGGACGTCATCATGCGTGCCGTGGAAGAGCAAGGCACGATCGAGTCGAGCATCGATGGGAGGGTCACGATTGTCAGCGGCCGGTCGGCGGGGCGTGACGCGGGCAATTGATGACGGCCGGTCGATTCATCATATTCACTGCACTACTCGCGCTCGCTGCGTGCGCCACCGAGGGCGATGGCGAAAACGCCGCCTCGGACGACCGAGCGGGCGCGGCTACTGTTGACACCACCATCTCCCCCGAACAACTGACTGGTTCACACGGCATCGAGCTGGTCCGTATCCCCGCCGGCACGTTCGTCATGGGAAGCCCGACGTCCGAACCCGGACGGGACGAAGACGAACGACAACACCGCGTCACCATCACGAAACCGTTTTACATCGGCGCGACCGAGGTCACGCAGGCGCAATGGGTGGCAGTCACGGAGAAGGATAACCCCAGCCGCTTCGTGGACTGTGGAGAGAGCTGCCCGGTGGAGATGGTGAAGTGGCACGAAACGATCGACTTCTGCAACGCGCTTTCGGAGCAGGAGGGACTCGAACCGGCCTACACCATCGACCGTGGCTACGTGAAGTGGAACGAAGCGGCGAACGGTTACCGACTTCCGACCGAGGCTGAATGGGAATACGCCTGCCGCGCCGGCACGGGCACGCCGTTCTGGAACGGCCGCTGTCTCTCGACCGATCAGGCGAACTACAACGGCGACCACCCGCTCGAAGGCTGCCCGAAGGGGGAGTACCGGAACAGCACCGTGCCGGTGGGGTCGTTCGCGTCGAATCCGTGGGGTCTATACGACACGCACGGCAACGTCTGGGAATGGTGCTGGGATCGGAAGGCGGCCTATCCGAAGGAGGCGGCTACCGACCCGAAGGGGCCACCGTACGGAGGGACCCGCGTGATCCGCGGTGGCGGCTGGCACTTCCATGCCTTTTGCAGCCGGTCCGCCAACCGTGACGACGGGGGGCTCAAGCTCCGCTACATTTTCGTCGGCATGCGCCTCGCACGAAACGCGCCGTAGTCACTTTGCGCGAAACGCTGCGAAACGCGTTGTGGCTCGTCTCGGCGATCAACCCACGAGCTTGATTGCCTTCGCCATGTTCTCTTCGCCCACCGCAATTACCGCCGCGGTTTTCCGCGCCTTGCCGTAGGCGGTTGCGTAGGCGTAGCGCACATCGATCTCCGCGCGCGCGAGCTTCTCCATCGCCTTCGCGATCGCACCCGGACGATTCTTCAGCTCGACGAAGACGACCTCTTCGACGCTGAACGTGTATCCCGCGTCGGCCACGTTGCGCTTCGCCAACTCGAGGTTTGTCACGACCAACCGGATGGGACCTCTCTTGGCGGACGTGTCTGGTGCGGAGATCGCGAGCACATTCACGCCTCGATCGGCCAGGTCACGGCAAAGCGTCGCCAGTGTCCCCGGCTGATTCTGGAGCTTCAGATTCAGTTGATAGGCCCTGGGCATTCCGACCTCCAGACGACGGCTGTCACGTGGCGGGTCACGATTGGAGCCACGCTACCGGTCGAGCGGTTATCTGTTGTTCCACAGCTTCCAGAGTTTCGCGGTGAGCTCGGTGAATGCCGGCTCCCACTTCTCGTACGCGTCGGTCACCTCGGGCACGTTGTGGAGGACGGCGTACGGGACCTTGATGCCGCGAATGGTGATGTACTCGGGATCCGATCCCTTGAACGTCTCCCAGTCGACGTCGTGATACATCTTCTCGAGCTTCCAGTCCGGTAGCCCGTGCTCCAGGATCGAATCGGGGCGGTCCGGATTGAAGCGCCTGCGATTCTTGCGTAGCGACTCCTCATAGGTCACATCGATGTAGAGAATGGCCGCGCGCTTGAGAATGTCCTCGCTCAGGTGCTTGTAGGACGATTCGTATCCGCCGTGCTCGGTGCCGCGCGAGAACTCGAGGAGCGCCGTGTGTGTGTCGTGGTAGCTCTCGATATCACGGATTCGCTTCGAGTAGTCGAGACTGATCCGCTCGATCAGGAGATCCCACTGATACTGATACAGGAAGAAGCCGTCTTTGTCCGTGTGCATCCTCGGATGGCCCATCAGCTTTTCGAGGATCGCGTCCTCCTCGAACCAGGTCCAGAGCATCGGGAAGTCGTCGATCTCGTCCATGCTGCCGATGTGAAACTTCTCTCGGCGCTCTTCCGCGGACGTCTTCTTGAGAAAGTCGATCGTCTCCGACTTGCCGGATGCCGGCCGCCCGTTCAGGATGAGAATGTCGAAGATGTTACCTGCCACCGTTCACCTCCTATGCGATCATCTTGGCCAGCTATCTGAGAGAAACGCCGCTTGGACGCGGGTGTCTAGAACTCGAACGACACCAACCGCACTTGAACCCCTAAGTCGCCACCCTGAGCGAGGCGAACGGTCGGTGTCGGCATTGACACGTTGGCGAGGCCGTCACGGTCGAATCCCAGTGCCGCCTTCGGCTGGGGGCGGTTCATCACGTGATAGACCCCATATCCAAATCCGAAGAACGTTCCGCCCACGAAGCACCATTTGAGAACTTCGCCCTTGTCCTCGTCGACCACCAGCATGGCCGCGAGCCCGAGCACCAGGCCGGCCCCGGCGCCGTAGATCGTCCCCTTGAAGATCTCCTTGACCGGGTTCTCCTCGCTCGTGCGGACGACCTGCACCTGAGCGCCGGCAAGATCCGGAACTGACGCGACTGCAACGAATAAGCTGAGCAGGATGGCGGTGAATCGGACGTGTGACCTCATGATAACCTCCCAGCGCGATGTGTCCATCGACAGACCGGAAAGCAGGATAGCCGTAATCGCATCAGTCCGCTACGCTGTTTCCAAGACGACCGTGAGATTTCTCGCCGGGCCCGTAAACGATTGGCGCCCTTCTGGCGACTCCACGGGTGAGCTCCCAAGCCAACGGTGCACCGGGGGTTTTGGAGGAAACCGAAGATGGGTTCTAAACCTCATCCCGACAAAGAGCTGGCCGAACGAGCGGCGGCCGGCGACGACTCGGCCTGGCGGGAGATCTACACGGCGACGCGTGAAAGGCTATTCGCGCTTCTCTCCTATCACATCGGAGCGCGAGACGAAGCGCTCGACGTTCTACAGGAGACGTATCTCGCCGCGGTCCGAGGGATTGCCGGCTACGAGGGCAGGGGAAGTCTGGAGAGCTGGTTGTGCGGAATCGCGCTTCGGCGCGCCCGCGATTGGAAGCGTCGGGTTCTGACGCGGCTCAAGAACATCAGCTCCCTGACTGAGGAGAATATGGCCGATGAGGCCGCACCCCAGCCGGATCCCGAAGAGAGGCGTCGGCTGCGGCGCGCCCTTGAGAAACTATCGGCCCGTCAGCGAACGGCCGTCCTGCTTCATGAGTGGATGGGCTATTCGTTTCGGGAGGTTGGAGACGTGATGAACGTGAGCGAAGCCACGGCGCGTGTCCATTGTTTCCGAGGCAGAGAGGCGCTCAAGACTCTGCTGACCGCCCCGCCCGAACCGTTCCGCAAAGCCAGCCTCCAGGAGGAACGGTCATGAAAGACCAGTTTGACAAGAACCGTGACCGGCTCACGGATGCCGAAGATCGAAAGATCTGGGCCGCGGTTCATGATGAGATCGGACGTCGTCGCCGGGGCCGCGCGCCCTGGCGTTGGCCCGCTGCGGTGCTCGCCACGGGGGCGGCCGCAATGGTACTCGCGGTCTTCGTGATGCGGGACAACGATTCAATCCCCGATCCGTATCACTTCGCGGATCGAAACGTCGTCGTGCTGGGCGATTCGCTCAACGGCAAGGCGCTGCCGCACCAGTCGCTCGACGATCTGCCGGAGGAGACGCGTCGTCGCTTGGCGATGCAGGATGCTCCGCCCACGACCGAATCGATGACACATGAGAAAGCGAAGGCCCCGGGCACGCTTTCGGAAGAAGTCTACGAAGGTGAAGTGATGGGCAAGGAGCTGACGGCGGGTGTGAAGACCGATGACGAGTGGTCGATAGACGCGTCGGAGACGGACGTGGATCCGCCCGCGCCAGACGAAGCGGATCTCGTGGCGGAGTATCAAGACTCATCCCTGGTCAGGCCCGACGCCACCGGTGCGATCCGCGGCCGCGTCACGAGCGAAGATGGGACTCCACTGCCGTACGCGAACGTAGCCCTTGACGGCACGCGATTGGGAACGCTCACGGACGACAGCGGCGTCTTCAAGATACTCGATGTGCCGGCCGGGACATACACGCTCACGGCCTCGTTCGTCGGCTACGAGCACGAGCAGATCGTCGATCTCCGACTCGATCCAGGAGATGCATTTGCGGCGGACATCCAGATGGAACCCAAGCGATCTTCTGCCTCGAGGGACACCAATGCGAAAGCTAGCAGTGTCGTGCTCGCGCAGACGATCGCGCCTGATCCACCTACGGATCGGTCCTGGGGACAGATCAAGTCATTCATAGAGGAAGGGGAAGTCAGTACCGTCTACCGTGGCGGCCGCGCGGGCAAGGCCATGCAATCGGTGAACGCGGTGCCGCTCGACCCCGGAGAGGGGCGGCCCATCTCCGTCGGAGGGACGGACCCCGTGAACGACGAAGCGTTCGACGCCACGTTCTTCAAGCACTACGGCGTCAATCCGTTCATCGACGCTCAGGACGATCCGTTCGCGACGTTCGCGGTGGACGTCGACAACGCGTCGTACAGCGTCACACGTGCCTACCTGGAGAGCGGCAACCTTCCGCCCGACGAAGCGGTGCGTGTGGAAGAGTTCGTCAACGCCTTCAAACACGACTACGCTCCGCCGGACGAGGGAACGTTCGCGATCCACATCGACGCAGCGCCGTCGGAGTTCGGTGAGAACCTCACGATGCTTCGCGTCGGGCTCAAGGGGCGCGAGGTCGATGCACTGGACCGAAAGCCCGCGATGCTCACCTTCGTCATCGATGTGTCGGGCTCCATGCGGCGCGCGGACCGGCTTGAGCTCGTGAAGGACACACTCTTCGAGCTGCTTGACGAGATGGACGAGGATGATCATGTCGCGCTCGTCGTCTACGGAACGACCGCGCGCGTCATCTTGGAACACACGTCGCTCGCGAAGCGCCGGGAGATCGAACGCGCGATCATGCGGCTCGTCCCTGAAGGTTCCACGAACGCCGAGGCGGGACTCACCGAAGGCTATCGCCTGGCAGATCGAGCGTACCGCAACGGCTACATCAATCGCGTCATCCTCTGTTCCGACGGCGTCGCGAACGTCGGACTGACGAGCGCCGAGAGCATCCTGGATCAGGTGAAGCGCGAGGCGCGACGCGGCATCATGATCACGAGCGTCGGCTTCGGCATGTCGAACTTCAACGACGTGCTCCTCGAGCAGATCGCGAACCAAGGCGACGGCAACTACTATTACGTCGACGACATCGAAGAAGCCCGCCGCGTCTTCGTCGAGAACCTGACCGGGACACTGCAGACGATCGCGCGCGAGGTGAAGATCCAGGTGGAGTTCGTTCCGGGAACGGTCCGGCTGTATCGGTTTATCGGCTACGAGAACCGGGACGTGGCCGACGAGGACTTCCGCAACGACGCCGTCGACGCCGGCGAGGTCGGCGCGGGCCACGAGGTGACGGCGCTATTTGAAGTCAAGATGGAGATGGAGCCCGATAGCGATCGTCTGGCCACGGTCCGGATCCGCTACGAGGATCCAGAGTCCGGAGAGGTGACCGAAGAGGTGCGGGAGTTCAATCTCTCTGACGTCCGCGAGGACATCGATCTGATGGATTCGACCTACAAGCTGGACGTATTGGTGGCGGAGTTCGCCGAGATCCTGCGTCACTCCTACTGGGCGCGGGAAGGCGATCTCGACGACGTGGCTGAACTGGCGCGCGATCTCGAGAAAGACGTTTCTGATCGTGAGGATGTCTCGGAATTCGCCGATCTCGTTGAGAAGGCGGCTGACCTCTGGCCGGGCGAGGAAGAGCCGACGCGTTGGCGGGACGATGTCCGGCCACGGTGGACGCCAGACGATTAGCTGATAAGAAAATCGTAGAGCAGACGCGGTCTATCCACGGAACGACGGACGGGACGTCGCACCGCGGATTGACCGCTTTTTCTCTGGCTGTTAGAATTCCGAAACTTCCCCCTATCGTTTTGGTAAGAAGGTGGCACGTATGTGTCACTAACCTTTCGAAGAGTCATTTCTCTGGACTGACCAACTGGAAAAGGGAGCAACGATGAAGAAGGTTCTGACCGTTCTGACCCTGGCGTTCGTGGTGGCATTGATGGTGGCTCCGACTGCCTTCGCGTCGAACTGCAGCGGTGGCTCCAAGAAGGCGTCGGCCGGCTGCGCGGCGACATGTGGATCCAAAGCAAAGCAGGCCTCGGCTTCCTGCGCGGCAACGTGTGGATCGCAGGCGAAGCAGGCGTCGGCCGGTTGCTCGGTTGCCTATGGTGACATGGCGATGAGTGGCGCGGACTGCTGCACGCCCGCGATGAAGGCGGCCTGCGAGGCCGGTGCCATCGACTGCAAGTCCACGCGCCTGGTCTATCGCGTCGTCAAGGATGGCGAGCCGTACGATACGATGAGTCGCGCCGAAGCGTTCGACGTCGTCGGTAAGACGGGTACGCCGGTGAAGTTCGTCGCCGGCGGCACGGCGTTCGACGGCGAGGACCAGGCCGTCCTCGCGCTCGCGTCGCAGATCGAAGCCCACGTTGCCACGCTCCTCACGGTGGAGACCGTGGACGCCGCGAAGCCGGCGGGCGCTTCGTCGTGCTCCGCCGGCGCGAAGAGTGTCTACCGGGTCTGCGGCAAGGAGATCGGCTGTGGCATGACCGCGAAGTCGTGGCAGGCGAAGGCCGCCCAGGCCGCCGAATCGGTCAAGATCACCGAGGCTGAGGACGGAAAGACCCTCGTCGTGGGTGACCAGGTCGCGAAGTCTGAAGCCGATGCCAAGCTGCTTCTGGCGCAGAGCAAGCTCTCCGCCGTTCTCGAGGCGATCTGGGGACAGTCGTAGAAACGCGAGACAGCTCAGCGACGAATCGCAGAGTACGCCGACCCGCTAGCGGGTCGGCGTTTTCTTGTCCTCTTTCGATTCACTCAAGACTCGTATCACCCGATCACAACGTTGTTCAATTCGTGCGGTTGTGTGCAAAGGAGGTGCTGTGATGACACGAGTGATGCTGGGTCTTTGCCTCTTCGCAGTGTTCCTGCTACCAGCGACGGTGTCGGCTCAACCATCGGCCGCCAACAGCTCGGCGCCCGATTGCTTCTGGATGTGTCCGCTCGGTGACATCGTCCAGACGGTTGTCGTCCGGGACATCAACAGCGTGCCGATTCCGAACACACCGGTGCGTATCATCTTCAGCCAGCCATGTTCCACCGTGCCGCCGATCGCGTGGTGTCCGGGACAGCCCAATCCCGTCATCAGCGGAACGACGAACGCGGCGGGCGCCGTCGTGTTCTCCATACGTGCCGGTGGATGCTGCCAGGCGAATCCGTCGGCGGTTCGGATCGAGGCGGATCCGGGCGCGGTCCTCCTACGGCAATACAGGACCGTCGCCTCGCCCGACAACTTCGGCGGGGGAGCCCCCGGCTGGGGCGATCGAAACGTCAACCTGAACGACCTCGTGTTCTTCGCCAGCCTGTTTCTGACGAACGACTATCGCGGCGATTACGAGGACGGGTTTCCCGGGGACGGCTTGTGTGACGGCGACGTCGACTTGTCCGATTTCGTGGTCTTCGCGACCCACTTCCTGCATTGGTGCTAGCCGTCTCGCCCGGAGGCGGGGAGCCGGAGAACGGCTCCCCGTCGCTCTAATCCTTTGCGGGAAAGCCCTCTGTGCGCGGGATGACCCCGGACCGCCGCGTGGCCTCCATCCTCGGCTCCCGCGGGCTGACCGGTTTTTTCCGAAAGCCCAAATCTGTTGAGAAGAAAAGGGGTTGCGGCGTCGATATCTGTATGGGTGAAAACGGCATTCCAAGAATAACCCGTTTACTGTCTGGAACGTCTGGAGGTGCAGCAATGAAGCATTTGTGGCGCGGGCTTATCTGCCTCTGTGCGGTGTCAGTGTTGGCCACACCAGCTGTCGCGAGCATCCCGAATGCGGAGAACAGCGATACGCCGGACTGTTTCGCGATGTGTCCCGCGAGCGACATCTGTCAGGTCGTCACCGTCCGGGATCAGAACAACAATCCGATGGCGAACACCGAAGTCCGCCTCGAATTCAGCGCCTCGTGCGACGCCGCAATCTGCTGGTGCCCCGGCCAGGCTCACCCGGTCGTGACCGGCATGACGGACGGCTCCGGCGTCGTGACGTTCTGTGTCGACGCCGGCGGCTGCTGCAACGACACCCCGTACGCCGTGCAGATCGTCGCCGAGCCGGGATCCGTTGAGCTGAAGATTTACGAGGATATCGCGTCCCCGGACAACCACTCGGACACGACCGGAAACGGCGACTGCGACGTCGATCTCAATGATTTCGTGCAGTTCTCGGCGATGTTCCTGACCGACAACTGCTGCGGCAACATCGTCGACGATGGCGATCAGTACGACGGCGTGTGCGACTGCAACGTCAACCTGAACGACTTCGTCGGGTTCTCGTCGCACTTCCTGCACGTCTGCCCGTAGCCCTGCGCTCACGGATGATAGGATGCCCCCGGTCTGGCGGGGGCTATCTTATTGGAATTAATGCACTTTATGGTGATGAGCGTTCGCCCCTCGGAGGCCGATCCACGGTCCGACAACCACCGGCTGCTCCAGCTTCTGCGTCGGGCAGGCGGACATCCCAGCCACGCGAATCCCGGGATGGAGGCCGCCGGACACTGTGAGCTTCCACGCCGCATTTCGCGCCTCCATTCGCGTGGATACTCCATGCCGTTTGGACCATTCAGTGTGCTTTTGTGACCGTATTCTCAAGATAGAAGTGTTGTGTCCTGAGTGCGGGAAGTCCATCTGCGACCCGCGAAAAGGTCTGTAGGGCGGGGTAGCCAAGCAAGGCAATATTCTGTATAATCTTAGCGGAGTTCACCAGACCAGGACATTTGTATCAACAAAACGGAGGTGCAGCAATGAAGCAACTTTGGTGCGGGCTCGTGTGTCTTTTCGCGATCTCGCTCGTGTCCTCGGCAGCTGTCGCGAGTATCCCGAATGCTGAGAATAGCGATACTCCGGACTGTTTCGCGATGTGTCCGGCCAGCGACATCTGTCAGACCATCACCGTCAGGGACCAGAACAACAATCCCATGCCGAACACTGAAGTTCGCTTGGAATTCAGCGCTTCATGCGACGCCGTGATCTGCTGGTGCCCGGGTCAGGATCACCCGATCGTTACCGGCATGACCGACGGCTCCGGCGTTGTGACGTTCTGTGTCGACGCTGGCGGTTGCTGTGACGACACCCCGTATGCGGTGCAGGTCGTCGCTGAGCCTGGTGCTGTTGAGCTGAAGCTTTATGAGTCAATCGCGTCTCCGGACAACCACTCGGACACGACTGGTAACGGTGACTGCGACGTCGACCTGAACGACTTCGTGGTGTTCTCGGCGATGTTCCTTACGGACAACTGCTGCGGTAACATCATCGATGAGGATCAGTACGACGGCGTGTGCGACTGCAACGTCAACCTGAACGATTTCGTCGGGTTCTCGGCGCACTTCCTGCACGTTTGCCCGTAGCGCAACGTTCAGTAGCGGATTGAAGCCCTCGCCTTTCGGCGGGGGCTTTTTTCGTACCTTCCGCGCCCCACCGCGTCGCCGTCCTGCTGTCGCCTCCCAGACGGCTGAGGTAAGCTTCGAGCGTCAACATGGGCCACGTGATCACACGAAGAGGTGTGGAAATGAAATCGACACGCTTTCCCCTTCGCATTCCCGGATACACGTCGCCGGAGCCCGCGTTTCGAGAGGTGGTCTGCCCGTTCGATCGGCAGCCGGTTGCGGAAGTGGAGTTCGCCGACGCGGCCGCGCTGGATCACGCTCTGATCGCCGCTCGCCGGATCGCTGACGAGTCATGGGGTCGGACAGCGGCGTGGAAGCGCGCGGAGATCCTTCGAGCAACTGCCACGCGGATACGCGATCGGGTCGAGGAACTCGCGATGATGATCGCGACCGAAGGCGGAAAGCCTTGCAGAGACGCGGTCGTCGAGGCGAGGCGGGCGGCCGTCACGCTCGACGAGTGCGCCGATGCCGCGCTTCGTCTCGAGGGCCGTGAGTGGGGGATGCAACGCGCACCCGGGACCGAGAACCGTCTCGCGTTTACGATCTACGAGCCGATCGGAGTCGTTCTCGCGATCTGCGCGTTCAATCATCCGCTCAACCTGGTCTGTCATCAGGCGGGCACGGCCATCGCGGCCGGCAACAGCTGCATTCTGAAGCCCGCGTCGAGCACGCCCGTTTGCGCGTTTCTCGCCGCGGAGATGATGACGGAGTCCGGTCTTCCCGACGGTGTGCTCCAAATCGTGCCGACCCCCGGCAGCAAGGCAGAGCAACTCGTGAAGAGCCCGCTCGTCGACTTCATGACGTTCATCGGCTCGGCGGATGTGGGATGGAGGCTCCGCGGTGTGCTGGCCGAAGGCACGCGCATGGCCGCGGAGCACGGTGGGAACGCGGCCAGCATCGTGCTAGCTGACGCCGATCTCGATCACGCGCTGCCGCTGATCGTTCGAAGCTCCTACTACCATGCCGGACAGGTATGTGTGTCCACGCAGCGAATCTATGTGGATCGGTCGATCGAAGTCGAGTTCACTGAACGGCTCCTCGCCGCCGCGAAGCGGCTGGTCTGCGGTGACGCGCGCGAGGAAGTGACAGACGTGGGGCCGCTGATCGAGCCGGAGGAACTCACCCGCGTTCACGAGTGGGTGACGGAAGCCAAGAATGCGGGGACCGAGGTCTTGATGGGTGCCGAACCCCTCTCGAAGACGGTATACGGGACGACGGTCCTGCGTGGCGCGCCGGAGGATTCGAAGGTCATCGGGCACGAGGTCTTTGGGCCGGTTGTTACAATCCAACCCGTCGACTCGCTGGACGATGCCATCGAGAAGGTCAACCGATCCGAGAACCCGTTCCAATCCTCGATTTTCACGCGCGACATCGACAACGCGTTCCGCGCGGCACGGAAGGTTCGCGCCAGCTCCTACATGATCAATGACATCACGGCGTTTCGCGTGGACTGGATGCCGTTCGGCGGTCGAAAGAAGGCGGGGTTGGGGCTTGGCGGCGTCGAGCACGGTATTCATGACATGAGCCAGGAGAAGCTCATCGTCATGAACTTGAGGTAGAAATCCTGGCCGTGAGCCCGTGGTCGCCGGCCGGCCGGGGATGCGCCCGGGCGCATCCCAACCGGCCGGGTGGGCTTGCCTTTACTCTTCCTTCCGGAATGCTTCGCGCGTCTTGACCGGACGATGGTTCAGGTTCGGAACTCTAGGCGGGTTCTCGGCGTGAAGCCGCATAACCTCTTCGATCGCGCGATCGAGCTGCGCGTCGACGCCCCTCGCCAAGTCCTGAGGGTGGTTCTGAATCACGATGTCGGGATCGACACCATGGTTCTCGAGGTCCCAACCCATCACCGGATCCCACCACGCGAACTCCGGTTGCGTGACCACGCCGAGGTCAACGAGGGCCTTTCCTCCCCGGATGCCGACGACACCGCCCCAGGAGCGCATACCGATCACCGGCGCGAGCTTCTCGAGCTGCACGGCCGCGGGGAAGATGTCCCCGTCGGAGCCGGCGAACTCATTCGTCAGGACGACAAAGGGACCGTTGAGCGAAGCGTACGGATAGGTGTCCAGGCCGCCGCCTCGGGTCGCGGAGTCGAAAGCGAGGACCTTCCGGCGAAGACGATCGAGGATCATCTGCGAGACGAACCCTCCGCCGTTCCACCGGGCGTCGACGATCATTCCCTCGCGGGAAAGCTGCGGGTAGAACCACTTGTTGAACTCGGACAGGCCGCGACCGCCCATGTCGGGGATGTGGATGTACCCGATCTTTCCGTCGGTCTTCTCCAGGACGTACTCGCGGTTGCGCCGGACCCAGTCCGCGTAGCGTAGCGCGAAGTCATCTCCGATCGGCGTGATGAGAACATCGTGGGCATCGTCGAGAGAGGGGCTGCTGTTGACGGTGAAGAGGACGGGTCGACCGGCCATGTTCTCGAGGGAAGCTTCGAACGGCAGGCCGTTCGCGATCGGGAGATGGTTCATGGCCAGGATGTAGTCACCTTCGTCGATGTCGACACCGGGCTCGTCGAGCGGGGACCTCACGTTGTCGGCCGGATCTCCGCGGTAGATCCGCTCGACACGAAATGCGCCGTTGTCACGAACGATCTTGGCCCCCAGCAGCCCGGCACCATGCCGCGGCACACGGACACCGCGATCGCCGCCCCAAATGTAGGTGTGCGAGTTCACCAGCTCACCGATGACCTCGCCCAGAAGATCGTGCAGGTCGTCCCGCGTGGAAAGCCGCGGAAGCAGTGACGCGTACTGATCGCGGATCTTTGCCCAGTCCATCCCGGCGAGATCCGGGTCCCAGTGGAAGTCGCGCGCGTTCCGCCAGCCCTCATAGAACATCTGCTCCCACTCGTCGCGCGGATCGAGCTCGATGACGACGCCGTCGAGCGCGATCGCGGATTCAGAGAGGTCATCGCCGGGCGGTCCGTCGGTACCGACGACATAGATCTCACCGCGCTCCTTCATGATCGCGATCTTTTCCCCCTTGAGAGCCAGCTCGTATCCCTCAACGCCGCTCATGAACGGGCCGGCCTCCTCCTCCTCGAAATCGAACGCCATAAGCGTGGCGCTCGGACCGGGGTCGTCGTCCGCGTCATTGAGCCCTCGGGGCGGAAGCTCGAGATAGAAGAGCTTTCCGGCCGTCGCTTCCATCGCCCGGTAGCGGCCGGCGGGAACCGGAACCTCGACCAATCGCTCGGACAGTCCGTCGAACTCGATCTCAACGGGGGTCAGCTCTTCTTCGTCATCCTCGTCGTCTTCCGCGTCTGCGTCGTCGGAATCACCCTCCTCGTCCTCATCCTCGTCGTCAGGCGGTAGGCCGTCTTTCGCCGCGAACGGGTTTTCCACGTCGGTGCGGAGAAGGACGAAGAAGGGACTCGTGGGCGGCGCGAGAATGTGAACGTAGTCGCGGTGGCCCATCAACGGGTTGAACGTGCGATCGCTCAGGAAGTGAAGGTAGCGACCCTCGGGGTCCCAGGTCGGTGAGCGGTCGTCGGTCGTCTCTCCGGTGATGCGATGGATCTCGCCCTCTTGCGTGTCGTAGACGTAGATCGATCCGAAGTCGCGCGAGTCTGTCTTGGTATAGGCGAGCCAGCGCCCGTCCGGGCTCCAAGTGTATTGCGTGATCTCCCACTGCGAGCTTCGGTCCACGATCGTCGGCTCGCCTCCCTCGGCGGGAATGATGTAGAGGCGATAGGTTTCGTCGCCGTACGCGATCCACTTCCCGTCGGGGGAGTAGGCGGGCGGGAAATGCCAGCCGGATTCCCCCGGGTCCTTCACCGTTTCCATGTCACCGCGGCCCCACGCGTCGGCGGTCACGATCGCTTGTTCGCCGCTTTCGTCGGTGACGTAGACGATGCGCTTGCCGTCCGGGCTGAAGCTTGCCCAGTTCTCACGCGCGCCGCTGCCGCGGCTCACGGGAAGCGTCACGCCGTCCTCGACCGGGATCGAGAACAGCTCTCCGCGCGTGACGAGCATCACGCGGTCGCCGTCGGGCGAGAGATCGAACCAGGTCGTATAGCGGGCCGGATCGGTGTAGCGCTTGCGGGTAAGTGAGCGCTCCGACGGAAGGTCGATGGACAGGATCTGTTCGCTCCCGTCGGTCGTATCGAAGAGACCGATATCCCCGGCCAGCATGTAGACGATTCGGCCGTCGGGACCCATGGAGGGCCAACGGATGTCCCACTCCGATTCGTCGGTGTGACGGATGAGATCCGATCCGTCCGGCGACATCGACCAGATGTTGGCGGTGCCGCCCTTGTCACTCAGGAAGAAGATCCTGCCGCCGCGCCACATCGGGAAGGCGTCGGTTCCGTCGAATGTCGTCACGTTGCGGAAGTCGGCCTTGTCGGGATCGCCGACCCAGATGTCCTGAGCGGTGCCCCCGCGGTAACGCTTCCACGTCGAGAACTCGCGCGAGAGACGGTTGAATGCCCAGTTACCCGAGGCGGGATCGATGTCGATGCGGGCCGCCCAGCCGAGCGGCATCTTCTCGGGTTCGCCGCCATCGGCGCTGATCGTGTAAAGCTCCAGCGAACCGTTGACCCCTTCGCGGCGGCTGCGAAAGATGATGCGCTCCCCGTCGGGAGTCCATCCGACGGCTTCATCCGTCCAAGGGTGCCACGTGAGGCGTGTCGGCTCACCGCCCACGGTCGGGATGACGAAGAGATCACGATTGCCGTCGTAGTCGCCGGTGAAGGCGATGCGTCTTCCGTCCGTGGAGAAGTGCGCGAACCGCTCATTGCCGGCATGCGTCGTGAGCCGGCGAACGTCACCCCCGTCGATCGTCGAGATCCAGAGATCGCCCTCGGCGGTGAAGACCACGAGATCATCGTGAATGTCAGGGTAACGGAGATAGCCCGGGGCGGCGGCGGCGGTGGCCGCCATGAGCCCGATCGCTAGTGCCCAGAGAATGAGTTTGGTGCCGACCGAATGCATCCTAACCTCTCTTTGTTTGTGGCGCGCTGCTGGCGTTTTGAGCGCATACGAGGTTAGAACAGCGCGATCGACCTGTCCACACCCGCCCCGGTCGCTGGACTACTCGCAGAAGATCCGAACGGTGTCGCCGTCCGATGAATCGACGTCGACCGTCAGCTCCTCGAGTGCCTTCAAGAGTTCGTCCCCCTGAAGGTCGCTGAGCTGGCTGAGGTCGATGCCGTGGTCCTTGATCTTCTCGCTCGCGTGCTCCGGCAGCATCGAGGTTAGCTTGATGCCGGTTCTCACGAGCGCCAGCGGCACGCGGATGTTGACCTTGTCGCCGTCGCTGCTGTCCACAACTACGCGTAGATACTTGGGAACAATTCCGAGGGCAGCAGCCTCTTGCCTGGCCGTGGAGGGGTGCGATATGGTCCCTCGCACCATGGCAGGTGTAACGCTCAAGAACGTCAGCAAATCGTACGCGAAGGGCAATCTGGCCCTCTCCGATGTGTCCCTGGAGATCCGGGATCAGGAATTCGTCGTGCTCGTCGGTCCGTCCGGGTGCGGAAAGTCCACGATTCTGAGGACGGTGGCCGGTCTGGAGGAGGCCACCCAGGGCGAAGTGCTCATCGGCGATCGGGTCGTCAACAACGTTCCGCCCAAAGACCGCGACGTCGCCATGGTCTTCCAGAACTACGCGCTCTACCCGCACATGACGGCCTACGACAACATCGCCTTCGGTCTCAAGATAAGACGAATGCCCAAGTCGGAAATCGACAAGCGCGTTCGCGACGCCGCGCGCGTTCTCAACATCGATGCGTTGCTCGGAAAAATGCCGAGGGCGCTGTCGGGTGGGGAGCGGCAGCGTGTCGCCCTTGGACGGGCCATCGTTCGCAATCCGCGGGTCTTTCTCTTCGACGAGCCGCTTTCGAACCTCGATGCGAAGCTCCGGTCCGAAATGAGGGCGGAGATCTCGGCGCTGCACCAACGGCTCCGCGTCACCACGATCTACGTGACACACGATCAGGTCGAAGCCATGACGATGGGGGAGCGGATCGTCGTTCTGAAGGATGGTCTGATCCATCAGGTCGGAAGGCCGATGGACGTCTACCGGACTCCCATCAACCGCTTCGTGGCGTCGTTCATCGGAAGCCCGTCGATGAACTTCCTCGAAGCGCGGGTGGACGACGGTGCCGGGGCGTTGTCGGTGGAAGGGTCTCGGTTCGAGCTTCCGCAGGAGCGCCGCGCCGAGCTGGGTTCGTACGCCAATCGCGGGATCATCCTCGGCATTCGCCCGGAACACCTCGATCTCGCGAAGGATGGTGGGCTCCCGGCGCGCGTCAATCTCATCGAGCCGACGGGTGGGGACTCGTTCGTGTTCGCTTCGGTGGCCGAGAGCTCCGTCGTGGTCCGCCTTCCCGGCGACGCCGATCTCCACATTGGCGAAGAGGTGCGGCTCGGCGTCGATCTAGCAAACGCCCACTGCTTCGACCCGGAATCTGAAATGAGGATTGGCACATGATGTCGGTGGCCGGACTGCGTTCGCTCAAGCGATGGTGTTTCGGTGTCCTGATCGTGCTTTTCGCCGCCGGATGCGGCGGTGGCGGCACCGATGACAACGTCGTCGTCATCTGGGAGCAGCGCGACCCCGCCGAGCGCGAGATCTTCATGGAGCACGTCGAGGCATACCGTCAAGCGCACCCCGAGGTGGAGATCCAGGTGTCACACTACGGTGTCGAGGATCTCCGCACGCAGTTTCAGACCGCGGCAATGGCGGGAAGCGGTCCCGACCTCGTCTACGGCCCGAGCGATCCGGTCGGGCCGTTTTCGGTCATGGGACTCATCCACGCCGTCGATGAGATCCTGGAGCCGTCGAAGTTGACCGAGTTCATCCCGGAGTCGTTCGACACGCTCGACGGACGTATCTACTCGCTCCCCGATCAGATGGGAAACCACCTCACGCTGGTCTGGAACACCGATCTGCTCGAGCGCGCCCCCGAGACGATGGACGAGTTCCTTTCGATGGCAAAGGACGCGACGATCGACGAGAACGGCGACGGCGTCCCGGATCAGTACGGACTCGTCTTCGAGGTCATGGAGCCGTTCTGGACAATTCCCTTCCTCACGGGATACGGGGGGTGGGTGATGGACGAGTCCGGAGCACCCACACTCGATACGCCGGCGATGGTGAACGCCCTCGAATTCATTCGCTCACTCAAGACCGAGCACGGCGTCATGCCGGTGGAGTGCGACTACAATCTTTCGGACACCATATTCAAGGAGGGTCGGGCCGCCATGATCATCAACGGCCCGTGGTCATGGAAGGAGTACCGCGAGGCCGGCGTTCCGATCGCGCTGACGCGAATCCCTCTGGTGTCCGAGACGGGACGGTGGCCCGGGCCGATGATCTCCACGCGCGGCTACTCCATCAATCGACGGGTCTCGCGCGAGAAACTTCCGTTGGTGCTCCAGGTTCTCGATGAGCTCGTGTCTGTCGAAAACCAAATCGACTTCGCGCTTCGGCTTGGGGCGCTCCCCGTGCGGAAGGCCGCCTACGACGATCCGCGCGTGAAAGACGATCCGGTCCTCGCCGCTTCCTACGCGCAGGTTCGCGTCGGACGCCGGATGCCGGTCGTGCCGGAGATGCGCGCCATCTGGGATGTCATGCGGCCGGGCGTTCAGAGCGTTTGGAACGGGACGCGCTCGCCCGAAGAGGCCGCCCGTCAGATGCAGATCACGGCCATCGAAAAGATCGCCGAGATGAAGCGCTAGCCCGCGATGATCTCCATGCTGGCCCAACAACGCTTCATCTTCTGGCTACTGTTTCCGACCGGTCTCATCATCGCGCTCGTCGTTCTCTATCCTTTCCTCTACAACCTCTGGCTCTCGTTCACGAACATGAACATGTACCACGTGCACGACGCGCGTCTGGTCGGTTTCGAAAACTACGCCCACTTGTTCGCGGAGTCCGAGCTCTACACGACACTGCTTCGCACTGTGATCTGGACGGTCGTCAACGTTTTCTTCCACGTCGTGTTCGGCGTGGCGCTCGCGATGCTGCTGAACCAGCCCCTCAAGGGTCGTCCGATCTTCCGCGCGCTTCTCATCCTGCCGTGGGCCGTGCCGCAGTACATCGTCGCGCTCACGTGGCGGGGGATGTTCAACTTCCAGTACGGGCAGATCAATCTGATCCTGCAGGACTGGTTCCATCTGCCGCCCGTGCCGTGGCTGTCGAACGAGACGTGGGCGTTCATCGCCCCGACGATCACGAACATCTGGCTGGGATTCCCGTTCATGATGGTGATCGCGCTCGGCGGGTTGCAGTCGATCCCGAAAGAGCTTTACGAGGCAGCGGCGATCGACGGGGCATCGGCGTGGAGACGGTTTCGCCACGTGACACTGCCGCTGCTAAAACCAGTCATGGTTCCGGCGATCTCTCTGGGCATCGTCTGGACGTTCAATAACCTCAATGTGATCTGGCTGGTGACACGCGGCGGGCAGCCGGCGGACAAGACGCACATCCTCGTGACGTACGTCTACAAGGCCGCGTTCACGTACTACCGGTACGCCTATGCCGCCGGTTTCTCGGTGGTGATCTTCCTGATTCTCCTTCTGTTTGTGATCTGGTTCATGCGCATCAACCGCGCGGCGGAAGGAGTGGCCCAATGACGAAACGGGGGCGCGTATCATGACGACGGAGGGTTCGGTGCGCCGGAGAGACGTCGCGAAGCGCGTCCTCCTTTACGCCACCGTCATCATCATCACGCTCTTGACGATCTACCCGATCCTCGTAGTCGTCAGCGTGTCGTTACGTCCTTCGGATTCGCTCTACTCGACGTCGCTGAATCTCATACCCGAGGGCGCGACGCTAGACGCCTATCGGGCGATTCTGTTCGACAAGCCGTTTCTCATCTGGATGCGAAACTCGCTTCTCATCTCGCTCACGGTGACGATCTTCGGCGTCGCGTTCGCGTCCACCGCGGGATACGCGTTTTCGCGGTTCCGGTTCCGCGGGCGGAACGCGAGCATGGTGGCGCTTCTGGTCACGCAGATGTTCCCGGCCACGATGCTGCTTCTGCCGCTCTATGTGCTCATGCGCAAGCTCGGGCTCGTCGATACGGCGCTCGGGCTCATCATCGCCTACACGGCGACGGCGCTTCCATTCTGTGTGTGGACGATGAAGGGCTATTACGACACGATCCCGAAGGAGCTAGAAGAGGCGGCCATGGTCGACGGGTCCGGGCCATTCGCGGCCTTCGTGCGGGTGATTCTCCCGCTTGCCCGTCCGGCGCTCGTCATCACCGGGCTTTTCAGCTTCATGGCCGGCTGGTCAGAGTACATCGTCGCGCGGGTGATCGTGAGCAGCCAGTCGCTCTACACGCTGCCGCTGGGTCTCGAAGGGCTCGCCGGCACGTTTCAGACAGAATGGGCGAACTATTCGGCGGGTAGTCTGCTCGTGAGCGTTCCCGTCGTGATTCTCTTCTTGATCCTAAACCGCTACCTCGTCTCGGGCCTGACGTTGGGTGGGGTGAAAGGCTGACGATGGACGACACCGCTCGCGAGCCGGTAGACCAGGGGCTTCTCTATCTCGCGAAGCTCTACGGCATCCAGCCGTACTACTGGGACGTGACCGGCGTGAAGCGCCACGCCTCGGAGGATTCACTGCGGGCCGTGCTGACTGTTCTCGGCGCACCGGTCGGAGAGCGGGACGACATTCCTCAGCTCATCCGGGAGCGATCTCAGAAGAAGTGGCTCCGCCCGATAGAGCCCGTCTGTGTGGTCTGGGAAGGCGAGCCGGCGACGGTTCGACTTCGTCTCCGGGAGGGAGATGCCAGCGGCGTTGTTCATGTCCGGATCGTTCTCGAGGACGGGGGAGAGTGGTCGGATGACATCCGCATGGACACGCTCTCGCTGGTCGATGTCGTGAGCGCGGAAGGCGTCACGATCCAGGTGTGGGACCTGCCCCTTCCGTCGACCGTTCCGCTCGGATATCACACGCTGGAGATCGAGGTGGCGGGCGGGTCGCATCAGTCGCTTCTCATCGCCGCTCCCCTTCGGGCTTACGACCCGTCGGGTGGTGTCGACAGGGAATGGGGGGGCTTCCTTCCGCTCTACGCGCTTCGAACGGCGCGGTCGTTCGGGGCCGGCGACTTCACCGATCTCCGGGCGCTCACCGAGTGGATGGGTGGCAATAGCGGCGGCGTGGTGGGAACACTGCCGCTGCTCGCCTCGTTTCTGACTGACCCGTTCGAGCCGAGCCCGTTCGCTCCCGCGAGCCGTCTCTTCTGGAACGAGTTCTATCTGGACGTCGCGGACGTGCCGGAGCTCGAGCGTTGCGAGGACGCGAAATCGCTTCTCTCGTCACGCGATCTTCAGTCCGAGATCGCAGACCTGCGCGACCGGCGCGAGGTCGACTACCGGCAAATCATGGCGCTGAAGCGCCGTGTGCTCGAGATGTTGTCGGCGACCATTCACGCGGAGTCGTCGGGTCGGCGCGACGCGCTTGAGCGATTCGCCGCTGAGCGAACGGAGCTGGACGACTATGCGGCATTTCGCGCGGTCGGCGAGCGCCACCAGACGGGGTGGCCCGTCTGGCCGGAGGAAGCCCGCGACGGCCGGATCACGCCCAGCGACTACGATGAGAGCGCGATGCAATACCATCGCTACGTTCAGTGGCTCGCGGACGATCAGATCGGTCGCGTCGCCGAAGAAGCGAATCGTCATGGTCCTGGTCTCTATGTGGATCTTCCCATCGGTGTCCACCCGGACAGCTTCGATGTGTGGCGTGAGCGTGCTCTCTACACCGGCGGAGTGTCCGTCGGTTCTCCGCCGGATCCCCTGGCGCCACAAGGCCAGGACTGGGGTTTTCCGGCCATGAAGCCGGACGCGATGCGGGAGGATCACTACCGACATTTTATCCATGTGCTCCGGCATCACATGCGGTCGGCGGGCGTTCTGAGAATCGATCACGTCATGGGGCTTCATCGACTCTTCTGGATCCCGCACGGGATGCCGGGTGCGAACGGCGTCTACGTTACCTATCCCGCCGAGGAAATCTACGCGGTTTACTGTCTTGAGTCGCACCGAAACCGCTGCATGATCTTGGGCGAGGACCTGGGAACCGTCCCTGACGAAGTACGGCCCGCGATGAAGCGCCACAACTTCCACCGGACGTACGTCGCGCAGGCTGAGTGCCGGCCGGATCCGGCGAAGGCGCTGGGCGACGCGCCGTCCGGTTCGGTCGCGAGCATCAACACCCATGACATGTCCACCTTCTCCGCGTTCTGGAATGGGACGGACATCGATATCTGGGTGCGGTTGGGATTGCTGCCCGCCGACCGGGTGACGGCCGAGCAGGCGAACCGGGGCGAGCTGCGAAAGGCGATCATCGACTTCCTCACCACGCAGGGCTACCTGTCTCAGTCCGATGATCCCGGCACGGTCGAGCCCGGAGCGGTCTATCAGGCGCTGGTATCGCGCGTGGCGGGGGGAGCGGCGCGCATCGTTCTCCTCAACCTTGAGGACCTATGGCTGGAGCCGGAGCCTCAGAACGTGCCCGGTACGTCCGACGACGTTCAGCCTAACTGGCGCCGGAAGGCACGACTCACGCTCGAGGAGTTTCGGGATCGGCAAGATGTGCTGGAGCTTCTCGAAGCGGTAAGGACGCACCGCGGCCGTCGATCCGATTCCTGACCTCACGACCAAGGCGCTCAAGACCTAGATGCCGCGATGTGGCAATGCCTACCCGACGATACCCGCCAGGAATATCCCGATCGCCATGAGTACGGGCGTCGCCAGAGTGAGCACGACGTTCTGCCCGAGATGTGGGATGAGCTCGGGGATATTTTCGTACCGCTTCGTGACGCCTTTGTACAGCGGGATCGCCATCGCGAGCGTCACCACACCAAGTAGCGCCGTCCATGGCAGCGCCCGCAACAACACCCCGGCGACGATCGAGAGATACGTCAGCGCGAGGAAGAGCCCGTAGACGCGAACGCCCGCTTCCCTACCGTGTGCAATGATGAGGTGGTGGCGTCCAACGTCGCGATCCGCGTGCTCGTCCGGGAATTGATTCAGCAAGAGCAGATTGCTGACCAAGAAGAACGGCACGAGCGACGCGAAGAACGGGCTCCAGCCGTAGGTTCCCGTCAGCACGAAGTGCGTACCCATCACCATGCAAATGCCGAAGCCGAAGCCGGGCGCGATGAGGCAAAGGAAGACCGACCGCGTGAGCCAGCGCGTGTAGAGCACGATCGTGAGAATTCCAATCAGTCCGAGCGGCAGGATCGCCCATCCCCACTTCAGGATGAACACGAGACCGACGATCACCGCGACGGCCAGGCCGGCGAGTCCGGTGCCGAGCGCGTAGCGCGCCTTGTCGGGCGGAAGGACGCCACTCCCACCGCTGAACGGTGTGCGCTCGGTCTTGAAGTCCAGTCCGCTCTTGAAGTCGTCGTATTCGTTCAAAGCGTTGACGCTGATGTGCGTCGCCAGTGCGCCGACGAACGCCAACACGACGTCGAGCCAGTAGATCGGTAGGCCGGAACGAACGGCCGTCGCGACGCCGGTCACCACGCAGGCGGGGACGAGGGCGAGAAACGGAATCCGCATGGAACCGAGCACGACCGCTTTCGGTGGGGCCTGGGAAACGCTCATGACGGACACCTCCCGGTTGCCCTACTAGGTAGCATTCCCGATCCGGCTTGTCCAGTAGGGTAAGGGAGGAGTGGCGATGCAAGTGGGGCGGCCCGGAATTACGGCCGGCCGCCCCATGGGAAGACATTGTCTTCGCTACAGGCTACTGGCACGCATCCAAGTAATGCCGGAAGAAGACAACGAAATCATCCAGGTCGACGTCTTCGTCGCACTGAAGGTCGTCCGGTGTGCTGTCATGGTAGTCGGCGCAGTAGTCGGTCGTGAGAAACTTGGCCGAAAAGACAACGAAGTCGAGCAGGTTGACCTCACCGTCGCCGGCTAACTCGTCGTACGTGCTGTAGAGGTCCGTTGACCCTATTCGCTCGTATGCGTTTAGCGCGACGGCCCCGGGATCCGCCTCGATGTAGATGGTGGCGTTACCACCTTCGAAGCAGCCGCCGGCCGCGATGTTGAATGTGACTTCGCCGTTGTAGTCCGTGATGCCCTCGATGACCGGATGGCTCTGCGTGTCGCACCAGAAGATCAGATCATTGGCGTCGGGGGAAAAGATCACGCGCACTGGGCTGCCCGACATCGGCATGTTCTGAGAATCCCGCACCTTGACTTCGAACGCCAGATCCCCTTCCGGGCAGATTCGGAGGCACGCCGGAGTGATGCTGTTCATCGGATCCGGTATCGGATTGGCCTCCGCGGAGAACACGACCACGGTCTGAAGCACGATCATTGTGAGAAGGACTCTGCCTCTCATACTCTCACCTCCCCATTCATCGAGGGTGTCCAGGCGTCTTCATGGATTTTCGAAATCGTGATTGGGCCCGGCGTGGGGTTTGGCAGCCCTTGCCCTTGAGCCCCGGCATGCCCGTATAGTTATTATATACATGTCGAGCCGATTCGTCAGATATCGAACCCAATCCGATCGGCCTTTTGAGGAGATGAGATGAGCATCATACGATCGAACTGTCGAAAGAGACCGATCGCCTCGAGCCGTTTCCTGCCGCTACTCGCCGTAGCGATAGGCACGACACTCGCGGCGGGCCCTCTCACCGCCGAGCCGCCGCTGAGATTTCACTCGGAGGTCATCACGCTTCGGGTTCTTCCCGATACGCTGGAGGTGGCCGGTGATTACCGGTTCGTGTGCAACCCTTCCTTTCAAGAGACGATGAGACTCTTCTATCCCTATCCGGCGGACAGCCTTCTCGGCGGGGCGCGCATGGTCAGTCTGCACGGCCGGGAGCCGGGAGATGAGTGGCGTGTTCTCGAGTACTGGGACGACCGGCCGTTCAAGGGAGTGAGATGGACGGTCCCGGTGCCGCATGGAGACACGCTGGACGTTCGCGCGGTCTACCGGCAGACGATCCGAAGCACGTATGCCCGCTACATCGTCACCTCGACGAAGAAGTGGGCAGATCCGCTCGAAACGGCGCGCTTCATCATCCATCTGCCCGAGGGCGCAAAGCCGACCGCGTTCAGCTATGACTTCGAGCCGGCGACCGTCGAGGGCGTGACGGCCTACGTCTATGAGGCTACGGATTTCTGGCCCGACCGCGACATCATCGTCGAGTGGGCGGATCCATCCGATTGAGCACCGTCGGTCCGACCTGGCGGTGCCTAGCGCGGACGTTCCATGTCATAGCCTCTGCCCGACAGCGGCGACGAGCACGAGCCAGAAGAGACCCTTGACGAGAAAGAACAGGAAGGCCCCTGCTCCGAGACCTTTCAGCAGCTGACGCCCGCCCGGCCGGGAGCCGGGCGAATCGTCGGATGAGGTCGTTGCACGTGCGGAGTTCCTGATGACTTTGTGCCCGTGCGTCGGGCATTCGGACCTTTGGCGCTACACCGCTGACATGCTGTACCTCATCGCCAATCCCGTCGTGCGGGAGGCGTTCTTCCCGAGCGGATTGCTTTTCCGTTGTGCGTGGCGAGGACGGCGAGTGGGGTCGGGTATCGCTATCGATTCCGCTGAAGAAAGGGGGTGGCAAACGCCACCCCCTTTCAGGTGAGCCGTGCATTCGTGGTTCGCAGCGTCTCATTTCAGAAGAACAAGGCGCCTCTCGGCCTGCCCACCATTCGATACGAGTTTGAGATAGTAGACACCTGATGCGACGCGCCTACCCCTCGTGTCTGTGCCATCCCAGCTGAGGCGGTGTCCCCCGGCGGCCTGCCACCCGCGAACGAGTTCACGCGTAAGTCGTCCACTGCTGTCGTAGATCCGGAGAATGGTCCTCCCGGAAACGGATAGGTCATAGCGGATCACTGTCGATGGGTTGAACGGGTTCGGGCTCGGCTCATGAAGTGCGAACACCGTGCTGGGCGAGAGCTGGGTACTGGGATGCTCGTGCCGGTACGGGATGTTCTCCCAGTTACGGATGACGCCCATCGGGACCAGTTGACCGTTGTTGATCGTGTCGGCGATGTCTTTCGCAATCTCGTCGTTCGAGTCGTCACCGTCCAGGATCAGGTCGGCGCATTCCTGAACGGCCTGGCTCGTCGTCGCGCTATCCTCAGAGACGACGCGCATCGTCTGGAGCTTGCCGGAAGCGAGATTGAGCAAGAGAGCCAGATACTGCTGCTTAGCCCGATCCAGCATCGTGCCGCCGTTGTTCACCGTCAGCGTGGTCTGAATCGTCTCAAGTGTGATCGGGAGCGGACACTCGTCGCTGATGTAGGTAACGCCCTCGACCGCGATCCCATTCAGCTCGTTTTCATGGAAGTGGTCAAAGACCAGCTCTGGGAAGTTCGTCTCCATGTCCTCGAGCGATTCATGAGGACGCCCCTTGCCTCTCAGGTGCGCATTCGCCTGGTGCTTCCAATAGCCGATCGTTCGCGCTCCCGCGCTGAGTGTCACGCACTCGAGCGTGAAGTCGACACCGGTTTGCTCGTCCGAAAGGTCGACGGCGACGTGTCCGTCCGGCGGCGACACGGATTGCGTTCCCAGTGGAGACATCACGGTCACTTCGCCGCTCTCGCTGCTCTTGTACACGTGCTGGAACGTGTAGTTTCCGAGCGCGTCGGTCGAGGTAGTGTGGTAGTAGCCGTCGGGCGTGAGAAGGTCCAGGGTAATCCCTTCCACGCTCTCCAAGCAGTCGGCATGAACCGTCCCGCTGACCGATACGAGATCGGGCGGCGGTCCCTGACCGGTCGGACAGGTCAGATCATTGGGAACGGGAACACCCGCGGCGTCGGTGTTGATCGCGGAGACCATGATGTTGTCGAACCAGGGACCGATCGACGGGTTTGCATCGGCGTCCGTCATGTGAGGACTAACCGGATTGGGGTTGGTGCCATTCGTATCCACGTAGTGAAGGCGAGCACGGATTCGCGAGGTTCCCTGTGGGATCGTGATTGCTCCCCAACCCGTGGAGAACCCGTACCGGATCGGGTACCAGCCCGGCTCCATGCCCCCAAAGTAGTAGTGGCTCCGATCGAAAATCTCTTCCTCGCATCCGCTGGAGTTTTCGACGATGAGGGACCACCTGAACCAGTGATTCTGCTCGTAGTCCATCTGATCAACGTAGTAGCAGAGGCTGAGCACGTACTCGGAGGCATCCGTTGGAATGTCAATCCAGGGCGACTCGATACCAATTCGGATGTACCCACCCTCAGCGAGCAGCTCTTCCGAGTTGAAGGGGACGACATCGGTTTCCGGATCGTACGCGACCCAGTAGTGCCCATGCGCGTTCGGATCTGGCGGCGGTGGTGGCGGGCCGCACGGGTCCTCCTCCGGCGGATCGGTCGGCGACTCTCCATGAAGTCGGAAGGCGGCGAAGCCATCCGGAGACGTCGATGCCACCCAGTCCTGTCCGTTCAGTCCCTCGAAGTCGTACGATTCCGCTCCGATCTGAATCGCGTCGATTCGCCACGCGCCATCCGTATCATATCGCCCGTCCGCGTCATCGTAGCCACCGTCGGATTTGAAACGTAAGCGAACGATCACATCCATCTCCGCGTAGGCGGAGAGGTCAATCGCATCGGTAGCGAAACCCGAGGAGTTGCCGTCGAACGCGGCCAAAGTCGTGAAGCTCGCCCCGTCATCCGTTGAGATCTCGACATAGTTGAAGTCCCAATCGGATTCCGTATCGTACTGATGCGTCAGAGTGAGCGAGATGGGGGATGTCGGAAGCGTGAAAGACCTGCTGAGTCTCTGATCCCAGTTGACACCGTACCCGGGAGGAGATCCCGGGAGGAGACAGGCGTCGTCCGAGCCACACCACCAGACACCTCTCGAGCCATGGCCGTCCCCAGCATCGTAGTTCGCGACGTTCCACTGCACAGCCCCGCCACCCGTGGCGTCGAACGGCGACCAGCCGTGATCGTCAGATTCGAAGTCCTCGAAGTAGACGCACGTCGTGTCTGGGATACAGGCGAGGTAGAAGTCCGATCTGTGATCCTGATTGAGAAAGACCTGTGTCATCGCACCCGGGGGCCAAAGGGGATTCAAATCCTCCGGGATATCCAGCCAGATCGGTACCGTTCCCGTGGGCGTGAGATCGGTGAAGCTGTAGTCACCGTTTTGGTCGCTCACCGTGGTAAGAGGTGCTCCATCGTTGAGATCGAGGTTCACGGTGATGCCTGCTCCCGGCTCGCTCCCGCTGATGCAGTAGATTCTGATCCGCCCGGTGACGTCCACGCCTGTGCTTGGGCACGAGGCCGTGAAATCGGGTCCTGGCATGTCGGGGAATACCGGGAACTCTGTCTGCCAATCAGGAGGGAAATCGGCTGCATAACCGACCGGAAGCTCGGCCGTGATCATCACGGGCAATCCCATGGCGCTCACGCCATCAAATGCGTAAATGCCGTTCGCGTCGGTCGTGGTCACGAACGTCTCAGGTGGAAACGCGTTCCAGTCGTCGAGCATGACCTGAATGCCGGCCAGTGCCCCATCGCAATCGGACGATACCCGGCCCGAAACAGTCGTGGTTTGGGATTGGGCGAATGCGGGGGTGAGGATCAGGCACACAAGTGTGCAGACGGTAGACAGAATGGGTGCTCTCATGAGTGGAGTCTCCTCTGGTTACGCCACTAGATGCCGGAGTGACGTGAGCCCATCCGACCGAGTGGTCGCTCTAATTGGGAGACGCGTCGAATGCGCGCGAAACACGCAGAAAAAGTGGTTGGTCACGATGCTCGGAAGGTCCGTCGCCGCATTGCGTTAGGAAGGGTAAGTGTGTAGTATTAATAAGATACTAACGAGATGATCACTCATCGCTTGAAACGTGTGAATTCGAACTATGTGTCCAAATCGCAATCCAGGTGTCACTGAAATTCTCCTTGAGCTCAACGCGGAAGGTGCCGACCAGTCGCAATGGAGCGACCAACTCTACGAAGTCGTCTACGATGAACTGCGTCACCTTGCCGCGCGCCTGATGCGTTCCGAACGCGCGGACCATACGCTCCAACCGACGGCTCTCGTGCACGAGGCTTACATGCGTCTTGTTGACCAGACACGTGTCGAGTGGAAGGGCCGCGCGCATTTCTTCGCCATCGCCGCGCGTATCATGCGTCGGATCCTCATCGACCATGCGCGGAAGAAGGCACGTCTGAAACGCGGGGGCGGGGAGCAGCGCGTGACGTGGGACGAAGCCCTTGGGATCAAGCAGGATCCATCCTATGAGATCGTCGCGCTCGACAGCGCCCTCACGCGTCTATCGAAGCTCGACGAGCGGATGGAGAAGGTGGTCGAGCTACGCGTCTTCGCGGGGCTGACGATCAAGGAGATCGCCTACGCGCTGGGGGTCTCCAAGCGCACGATCGACGATGACTGGATGGTCGCGAAGCAGTGGCTGACGCACGAATTGGCCGGTTGACAGAAGCAGAAACGGGGCGGCTGACGCCGCCCCGCGGGAAGGCATTGGATCTGGTCGACCCGTGAAGGTCTCGGTTAGCCGATCCCTATGTCACCCGCGTGGATCGTCACAACATTGCCCGGTTGCAGAACGTCCGACCAGCAGATCCCAAGGATATCATCCCCACCGCTGCTGAGAACGAGCACATGGTCGGATCTGCCCGAGCCCACGTGGCAAGGCTGGCAGCGCCACCCGAAGTTCCCGCGGTACCAGAATTCGATGGGTTCTTCGAGCCATGTGTTGTTTAGGGTGAAGTAGAACTTCCCGTCATGATCGGTGACTCCTTCGGTGGTCCTCCCGGCGCCGAAGACTTTGGGGCGTACAATCTTGACGTCAACCCCTGGCTCATCCAATGTCCCGGTGCAATTGAGCAGGTGCATGGCACCTACGATCGTGTCGGCGCTGGCTGTCCCGGTCACTACTAGCAGCAACATTAGCGCCATGACGAACCCAAGGACCCTCTTCATTGATGTGAGCATCATCCTCTCCTTTGTTGACATGCTCGATTGTCGGGAGGTACTAGTCACCTCTCTTTGCCAGTTTTTCCAATCGTCTAAGAAGGGCGTTCCGGTGAATTCCGAGTAACTCGGCGGCCTTCGCCTTGTTCCCACCGGTCCTCCGGATCGCTTCCTCGATAGCCGCAGCCTCCATTTCCGCAAGTGTCATCCGGCCGACGGGCAGCTCGAGCGGTCGATCATCTCCGTCGGTCAGCTGTAGAAACCTGGAAAGATCCTCTTTTTGCACGACGGGGTCGTCGGCGAGGATGAGAACTCGTTTCGCGAAGTGCTCCAGCTCTCGGACGTTTCCTTTCCACGGCCACCCCTGGAGCTCTTGGAGAGCGCCGTCGGATATCCGCACGTTCCTTCCCCCCGCGGCGGCGGCGTGCGTGGACAGGAAGTGGTTCAGCAAGACGGGAATGTCATCCGTGCGCTCTCTCAATGGCGGAATCAACAACACGACGACGTTCAGGCGATAGAAGAGATCTTCGCGAAACACTTCATCCCGAACACGCCGTTCGATGTCGCTGCTCGAGGCGCTCACGAGGCGGAAGCTCACGGTGTGCTCGCGAACAGATCCGACTGGACGAACGACGCCGTCCTCCAAGACGCGGAGCAGTTTGGCCTGGAGTTTTGGGTCCAGATCCCCGATCTCATCCAGGAACAGGGTCCCGCCGTCGGCGAGCCGGAAAAGGCCTTCACGGGCGACGTGGGCTCCGGTAAACGCGCCTCGCGAGTGTCCGAAAAACTCACTCTCGAGAAGCTCGCTGGGAATTGCCGCGCAGTTCTGAACAATGAACGGTCCGGTCGTCCTCTGGCTCGTGCGGTGGATAGCCCTCGCGACAAGCTCCTTTCCCGTGCCGCTCTCTCCGCGCAGGAGGACCGGAAAGTCCGTTCCAGCGACGCGCTCTATGGTATGAAGTAGCTCGACCATCGGTTTGCTTCGGCCGAGGATCTCGTCGAAGCGGGTGAGCTGACCGAGCTCATTGCGCAACCGTTGATTCTGAAGGTTGATCGTTCCATAGCGCTCCGCGTTCGTGATCGCGATCGCGGCAAGTCCCGCTAGGATGCCGGCGAAGCGTACCGCCCGTCGATCGAGCCGGCGGCCGGACCGAAGATTGTCCAGGTACAGTGCGCCGATCACACGATCCGCGGTGCCGATTGGCAGACAGATCACGGCACGAATCTCATGAAGTGAGACGCTCTCTGCGTCGCGGAACCTCTCGTCTGACTGCGCATCGTCTGAATGGATGGGGCCGCGATTTCGGGTCTCATCCAAAATGGTCAGTGAATACTTCCGGGCCTCGAGCACATCATCGGGGTCCATGCCGCGCGCCACACGCGGCTGTGGGGTGCCGCTATTCGCATCGAACTGGAAAAGTATGCCACGTTCGGCGTCGGAGTAGTCGAGCGCAAGGTCGAGGATCTTGGGCAAGAGGGCATCCAGATCGAGAGTGCCCCCGACCTCTCGCGCGACACGATAGAGTGTCTCGATCTCGTCGGCAGGCGTGTCTGAGAGGAATGGCGCTTCCTCAGAGTCAGGCGAGCCCGGCTTCTCATCGGTATCTCGAAGGAGATTCCTCGCGCGGTCCAAGTCGTCGTCCGCACTCCACACCGAGTTTTGAGCGGAGGACTGATCGGTCGATTTGAGTGGTTCGCCTTGTTTGCCCGTCATGCCATTTCTCCACCGGTGGCCAGCCGCGATCTCAGGATCAGCGCCTGTGCTTCGATCCAGCGCGCGTGGATATCGCGCGCGAGCGCGACGCAGTCATTGAGCAACCGGTGCGGTGCAATCCCACCCGCACTCGCGGCAGCGCGTGCCTGCTCGAGAAGCGCAAACGCCCGTTCATAGCGGCCGGGCGAAAGCGTCTGGAATGCGGCCTGCGCTTTGTCGTGCGCATCCAGGCTGTCTTCAGGTGAGCCTCTCGCCGCGAGTATCTTCGCTCTGGCAAGATGATGCCATCCCCTGAAGTCAGCGAGTGTCGGTTCATCGCTCAACATGTCGATTGCTTCCTCCATCGTCGAACCATCGAGCAAGCGACTGATGGCCGTATGAATCGTGATCTGCTCGCTCGCCCAGCGATCCTCGCGCTCCTGTACGATCGATCGAGCAAGCGATTCGACATCAGACCCGATGGGAATGCCGCGATACCAAACGCGAATCTCCATGTGCTTCACGATCACGCGGAGGTAATCACCGTGCCATGCCGCATTTTCGGCAAACGGTTGGGTCATGAGAAGAGTCCGCTCCGCTTCCGACAGCCGGCCGGAGCGGATCTGGAGCTTCGCGATTGCCGCAAGAGCCTGAAGCACACGTCCGATGTGACCCGTATCCTTCGAGGCTCGTAGGGCCTCTGCCCAATAGATTATCCCCTCGTCCCAGCACTCGGCGCGCGACGCGAATTCGCCGAGGTTGGCCAGAGCCGCCCATGTGATCTCGTGCATGCTGTGTTCGGATGCGATCGCTTCGGCGGCTTCGAAATGCTGTTTCGCTTCCGCCGTCAGGCCTTCGTGATTCTTGACCGCACCAAGGTTCATATGCGCGCTGGCTAGAGGGAACACTGCGCCCGCACGGGTCGCGATTTCGAGCGCATCACTCCAGGTGCTCACGGCAGCGGTGAGATCGCCACCAAGGTATTCCGCTGCGCCCAGGACTTGGACCGCCGCACTGAGGAAGCGATCGTTCCCGCTCTCACGCAGGTTCTCGCAGGCGAGTTCGGCCTCGCATCGGGAAGCCGTTGCCTGTTTCTGCGCCGCGAGCGCGTTAGCGCGATGGAGGTGAAGCTGGCCTCTCGAATTGGCATCAGCACTTGTGAGGGCAATTCCCTTTTCCACGTGCTCCAGCACGTGCGCGTACTGCCCCGTTCGCTGCATGAGTTGCGCCATGTTCATGTGATAGAGCACCTGGGTTCGCTCGTCGTCGAATGCTTCACGCATCCGATCCAGCCAGGAAATCGCCTCATCCACACGTCCAACGACACCGAGCGCGTTGATGTGCGGACCGGCACGACGCCATCCGGTTTTGGCTCCAAGCTTGGTGAGCAGCTCAACAGATGGACGCTCGTCTTCAGCAATCCCTGAAATCTCCCGAAGTGAACGCCATCCTCTGACCGAAAGCTCGATGACGTCTGTGTACTCCCCTGTCGCGTCCACCCGCTCAGCCGCTTCGAAGCAGTGTGCGGCCGCCGATTCCAGTTCCCCGCTCCGCTCCTCGTGCCACGCGAGCTTCGCGAGAAGCGACGTGTCACTCTCTCTTTCGGCATCGACTCTTGATCGGAGTCGCTCCGCTTCTGCTCCGTGAATTTCCGACGCGATGTCGGGATCGATAGCGGCGCAGGCGGCCTCCCAAAGATGGTGCGAAGCGAAGCGATAACCTTTCTCCTCCAGCGTTCCGTGCCCCGACCCGACCAGGAATCCCTGGTCGATTAGAGTCGAGATCGCATCGTCGGACGATCTTGTCCGCATTTGCTCACACGTTTCGCGCTCGGTGGTCACGTCGAGCGAGAGCAATACTCCTCGCGTGAACACTTCGCCCAGCTGGGCCACCCGCGCCGCGATTTCCTGCACGTCGGTCTTGGCGGCGCTGAATCGGCGTTGCGCCATCCGTCGCGCGATCTCCGTGATCTGCGGGAGGGCGGCTCGAATGGTCTCCGTCGATACCGTCGACCACGCATCGGAGGTGAAACCGGATAGCCACTGGTGCCAAAGCTCCTGAGCGAACTCCCGAGATCCACCGGATTCCTCAAGCAACAGTCGGGCCACACCCGCGGAGAGGATCGAATCGCATCCCAGGTTGGCGGCGATGCCTTCCCCCAGCCGCTCCTCATCGATCGTCGTCGAACGCCATCCGGCCAACGCGAGGTTCGGTTCCGGAACGCGACCGGTGCCACAGGTCCGAACCACCTCGGCGAGGACTTCGTCCGTTCGCAGTGGGCGAGCCGCGGGCGATTCCGAACAGAGTCGTTTCGAGAGCTCGGAAAGCCGTTCGTCTCCCAGGCGTTCAAGGACCTTCCCGGCGGAGTAGAGATCGCTCCGGGGATCGGCCGGCCATCCCGAAAGGCGTTCGGGGGCGACGAACCCCGGCGTCGCCCCGGCCGAGGCGAACGATTCCTCTTCACCCGATCTCGAGGCGAAGTCGAAGTCGACCAGAACGATCGCACCGTCCGGGCACTGTAAGACGTTGTCTGGCTTGAGGTCACCGTGAACGACGCCGTGCCGGTGGAGATGGCAGAGCGCGCGGAAGAAATCCGATGGCCAGCTCGTCGCGAGCTGCTTCACCGTGCTGAGTGGCTCCCCGTTGATCCACGTGGTGGCGATCCAGAATCGGTCCTCTGAGCGGGCGAGAGCAACGAACGTCGGGGTGAACGGCGACGCGACTCGCTTGAGCGCTCGGGCCTCCCGGAGCACGGCTAGGCGGCTGCGCGCGGCCTTTAGATGAACGGTGTTCCCGGTCTTCTTGTGTACCGCTTTGTAGACCGGCCTTGGGCTTTCGCGGATGGGGAATGCGTCCGTGAAGCCGAATGGGATGTCGATTGTGGGCCCGTCCGATGATGTTCCGGTTCCATCGGTAGAGGTGCCATCGTTGGGTTTTGAACCGTCGTGTCTGTTCATTCGATGCGCCCGGACGCCCACGCACTGTTCGATCCCGAACGCCGAACGTTCGATACCGAACTCTGTTCGCAAATGGAGCACCCACTCCCAAGCAGCTTCGAAAGCTCTGCCAATGGGCAGGAGCGACCCCGAACCGCTGTGTCTCACGCGGCCGTCTCGGTGGCCGCTCGGAAAGCGGGTCCGCATCACTTGTAACTAGAACAGCAGCTCAACGAGTCAGAAAGACAGCGGAGCAACCGGATGAGAATTGAGCGTCGGGCCATCATTCTCCAGCTGGCTACCCCTCGATCGCGATCGTGCATCTCCTCAGCAATCTGGAACCTCAGCCGCGGTTCGCGTGCAGCGTCAGCGGCGACGTGCGCTCCCGCCCGATTGGACAACTGCCGAATCAGTCCTTAAGTACTGGTCGTAGTCGCGGCCCGAATCCAACACACTCCCGGCATAGCGGAGAGAATTCGGAGTGGATGGGTCCTCCGCTGGTGTGCGCCCAATGGCGGCGGTCATGCAGAGACCGCCGACCATTGACCAGATTCGCATAAGCTCCTGGTACCATTGTGATTTGCGGCCAATGACCTTTCCTGGGTGATGGTCTTTGTCCTGCAGCAAGTCCCTGATCGCGACGCGTCTGGCCATCGAAGCTGGTACAATTACTAGCAACCGCGACCCACGGCATCATGATGCCCGCTCCTACCGACCCGGGAGAAGAGGACCGTATGCAGGCCGACTCGAGACAGCGGCAGAATGGAAGCTTTGCCGAACGCATTGTCATGACAGCCAAGGAGTTGGAAGGTGCGGCCCACACCTTCCCCCGGTCTCGACTGCGCTCGGAGCTTTGGGTGCTAGTGACTGGTCTCCTCACCCAATACGTTCGCCGCTACGGGAGTAGCCGTCTCGATCTCGATACCCAGCGAGATATCATCAGCGAAAAGGCGTTGGAAGTGATGCTGCGGATCGACCAAGGTAAGTGGGCACCGGCTTGCTCCGGCCCCGCGAAGGTCACGCGGTTCCTCAGCTCGGTGGCCAGATTCGGAGTGATCGATTGCATTCGCGCCACGACGCGTGAGCCGCTGGCCAACGAGAGCCACCAGGCTGCTGTCTCGACTGGATCGGGCCCGCCGATCGGGGAGCGAGGTGGTCCCGATCGACACGATGCCATTCTCACCCCCGCTCGAAGCGTAGAGGCGGGCGTGGATGTACGTGAATTCGTGGACGCGTTGTGCGGATGTCTTGCCGGGGTCACGCGGCGCGCCAGATGGATCTGGGCGCTACGTGTCAACGCTCACCAGGAACCGCACTTTTCTGAACGTCGAGCCGACGTAGTTCCC
>CAZAMP010000039.1:0-38705 GCA_964486455.1 uncultured bacterium
CGCGCAGCCGTTCGACCAGCGACGCGAACATCTCGGGAGGGAGGTCGAACGTGAAACGCCTCTCGAACCATGGCGTGCGGTTCTGCATGTGCTACCTCACAATCGGACTGCCATTTCGAACTGGTCGACCCATGGCGTGAAACCCGTACGCTCCAGAAACGTCAACATACCCTGATCGGACGTGTCCACGTTGGTGATCTTCACCGTGTTGCCTTGTCCCGCTTGCGCTTCAGGTCTTCGTGCATCGCGCGGCATCGCTCGATCCAGAGCTCGCGGTAGTCGTCCGCGGTGACGACCCTGTCGTTCAGGTCGGCGATCGTGTGAATGCCTTCCTCCTCGCACCAGTCCAAGCAGATCTCGTAGGCATCCCAATCCCACTCGCGGGTTTCCCAGACCGCTCGGATCTCGGTGTGCCCGGCCCGCCACGCGGCCAGCGCGCGTGTATGCCCGTCCAGCAGCACGAGCTTCGATCGAAGCTTCTTGACCGGAACCGGCGGTCGGTCCTCGGACGGCGTGCACGCGTTGCGCCGAACGACCTCGGCGAGCTTCTCCTCGTTGATGTAGAGCTGGCTCGGTTGGAGATCATCCAGGCGGACGAGAAACGACCTTGTCATGATCTCGATTCCGCGTCGCGCACGCCGGCGAAGAAGGCCGAGAGGCGGTCCGCATCGAGACGATCGTCCACGCGGACGCCGCTGCAGAGATCGACGCCGAAAGGCCGAACGGTTGCAATCGCGTCGCGGATGTTCTCCGATTTGAGTCCACCGGCCAGATAGACGGGTACGGAAACGGCGCGTCGGATCTCTCTGCTGATTGACCAATCGTGCGTCTTGCCCGTGCCGCCCAGCACCCCCTCCCCGGGAGCGCCACCGCTGTCGAGCAGAACGGCGTCGACGAACGGAGCGACGCGCTCGGCGAGTCCGACGACCTCGGGACCGAAGACCTGGAGGACCTGCACGAGCGAGATACCAGGGAGCGCGCCGCGCAGCTCCGCATAGGCGGCGGTATCGAGACGATCGCAGAGTTGCAGGCTCTTCGTCCGGCAACGGCCGTGTTGCGCGATGATCAGAGACGGATCGGTGAGACTCGTGAGAAGAAACGAGTCCACACCGGGTGGAATCGTCGCCGCGATCTCCGCGATGCGCTCCTCCGTGATGATTCCCGGACCGCTCGGCATTTCGGATACCAGCCCGATCGCCGCCGCGCCGTGGCGGATCGCGAGCCACGCGTCGTCGACGCTCGTGATGCAGCAGATCTTGACTCGGACGGTCGATGGCGTGTCGGTCATCGTCAACTCACCTCGCGGCCCGGCCGCTTCGTTGTCCTGGCCAGTTCAGGAGCACGCCTGCCGGGATACATGCCGTGTGCGCCGGTCGCAGGTGAATGAGCTGATCCCGGAGTGTTCTCGTTTCCGTCTCGTTCATGGCCTCAACGCATGAATTGGAGAATGCCGACGTCGCATTACAGTCGGAAGGTAGTAGCCGTCACTCTGTCGGGCAACCCCTTCGATCCACAGCCCCCCGCTCAACCGGCCAGAGCGGCCAATCCGGCCTCCGGTCCGTCCGAAACCACCCCCGGCGCGCGGGCCTTGGCGCCGAGGAGCCCGCAGATGATATGCTTGAGCCTTGACCAACGCATGCGATCGAATGCGCTTATGAGAGAAGGATCCGGTGCGGAGAACCCTGCTCCTGGCAAGCCTACCGTTGTCTCTGAGCCTAGCTACCCATGGCGCCTGCGCGCAAACCGAGGTGAGCGGCGATCAGTCAGGCCTGTGGCAAGTCGCTAATTCACCCTATCTCGTCGTGGGCGACATCCTGATTCGAGCCGGTGACACGCTTGCGATCGAGCCCGGAGTGGAGGTCATCTTCCAGGGGCGCTATCGCCTCGCCGTCAACGGGAATCTACAGGCCGTGGGAGAGACGGGCAATCCGATCACTTTCATGGCCGACAGCCCGTCGTCCGGCTGGCGCGGCATCCGATTCATCGGCGCGGATCCGGCCAGTAGGCTATCCCATTGCGAGATCAGGCACGGCCGGGCCACCGGTGACTGGCCCGACAACTGCGGCGGTGGGGTCTCATTGTGGGAATCAAGCATCGCAATCGACCACTGCGAGATTGCTGAAAGCTTCGCCAACCAACTGGGAGGGGGGCTCTTCTGCTGGAGTTGCGAACCCAGTGTGGAGTATTCCATCTTCCATGACAATGATTGCAGCTTCGATGGGGGCGCGATCCACCTCTATTTCGCGGATGCGAGCATCAGTCACTGCGACGTGGTGAATAACACCACATCCTACTATGGAGCCGGCTTCGCCGTGGAGAACAGCAATCCCGAGATCACGTACTGCTTGATTGCCAACAACCACGCGCAGATTCAGGCCGGCGCCGTGCAAGCCTCCTGGAGTAACCCGATCATCACGAACTGCACCTTGACCGGAAACACCGCCATCTACGGCGGTGCGGTCTATCTGTCCATTGCAGAGGTGATCTGCACGAACAGCATTCTCTGGGACAACGCTGGAATCGGCGACGATATCTTCCTCGATTTCCAGGCGACGGCCGTGGTCAACTACTGTGACATCGTCGGTAACTGGGGAGGAGTGGGCAACATCGCCGAGGATCCGGCGTTCAGAGACACGGGAGCAGGTGACTTCCGGCTCACGGAGGGATCACCCTGTGTTGATGTCGGCACGGCGTTCTTCATCTTTGAGGGAGACACGCTGGTGAATTTGAGTCCGGATCAATACGATGGCGCGGCGCCGGACATGGGGGCATTCGAGTTCATCGAGACAACCTCGGTCGATTATGCGCCGGGCGCCACACCGGGGTTGAATCTGCTCCATCCGAGCTATCCCAACCCGTTCAACCCCACGGTCCGCATCTCCTATCACCTGTCGGTTCCCGGCGATGTCGAGCTGACAATCTACGACATCCTCGGTCGACGGGTCTGCACGCCTGTGCGGGAGCCGCAACCATCGGGTAACCACGAGACCCGCTGGGACGGCCTGGGGACCGACGGCCAGCGAATGCCCAGCGGGACGTATCTATTGCGCTTGACGATCGACGGACGCGTGGTGGGGAGCAGGCGGGCCACACTGATTCGCTGAACGCGGCCCGCGGCTGTACGCTTCCTCAGGCGGTTGCCTTGCTCGACCTGATTTTCGGCTCGCCTGCTACACAGACCCGATGGCATCCGCGATCGCTCGGATGTGATCCGTGTTGGTTCCGCAGCACCCCCCCAGGACCCGGGTTCCGATCGCGGTGTGAATGAAGCCCATCTGCTCGCCGAACGTGGCAGGGTCCATGGTCTCGAGAACCGACGCGTCGTCGAGGTCCTCGGGAGCGAGCGGGGAGGTGTTCGCTTGGAGGCCGACCACGCGGTCTCTGAGGTCGGGCGACATCTGTATCAAATAGTACATCGCGCTGGTGAAGACCGTGGGATGTACGCAGTTCGCCCAGTAGCAGAGCGGCGGAGGGTTGACGTCGCCATCGATGGCCGCGACGACCTCGCGGAATGGTGTTCCGTCGAGGAGTATCCCGGTCGGCCGCAGAACGAAGCTCAGCACGTAAGGAATACCGAACCGGCCCATCGCCCGCGCGAGGCCGGTCGCCTCTTCGGCGGACGGCAGCGTCGCGGCGAGAAGGAAATCGACACCGGCCGCAGCGAGGGCCGCCGCCTGCTCCTCGTGAAACTCCGCCGCTTCATCGGCCGACAGGTGGTCGGTCGGATCGTAGGCGTCGCCGCGACAGGCCATGAGGCCCCCGATCCAGACCCGCTCACCGAACGGGCCGTAGCCGGACCGTATTTCCCGCAGGAACTGGACGGCCTCCCGGTTCACATCCTCGCAGGTCCGTGGACCGGCCAGGCGGACTCGCTCCGGGTTTGCCCGCCAGGTCGGCGCGCCCACCGCCATCGGCAGGCCGTGGTCCGCCGCGATGTCGATGTAGCCGCGATAGATAGACGCCAGCGGTTCGCGCGTTTCGGCGTTGCCGATAAAATCGGCATGGAGAATGTGCGGATCCAGCGTCACGCTGGGATCGCGGTTCAGTCGTTCGACGACCGCGCCTTCGGTGAGTATCGCCTCGCCGCTCCGAATGATCTCTTCAAAGGTCATGGTGCGTCCTAGTACGGCACGTCGTTCGCCTTGCAGAGGAACTTCACGAGCGGCGACCCCGCCCGGCAGAGCCCGGCAAACGTCTTCGGGAAGTTCGCGCGTGTGACCGTGCTTTGCGCGATCTTTGCCACACCGATGAAGTCCTTGCGCTTCAGGTCCTCGATCAACGGGTGCTCCGCTTCGAAACCACGCGGCGGGCGCCGGAGCGATTCCCCTGCGAGATCATATGTCGTCTTGAACGCTTTCGCGTTGACCGCACGCTTCCATGCGGAGGGATCGGCGACAATCGCGTCGCGGATCTTGGCGAGCGTCGGGGAGTCGGGATGCCAGGTGCCTACGCCTGCGAAGATCTGCTTCGGCTCGAGATGGAGGTAGAAGCCGGGCGCATGGGCGTCCTTGCCCAATGAATGCCGGAACTGGATGCCGGTGTACGTTTTGTACGGGCTCTTGTCCTTCGAGAATCGCGTGTCCCGGTAGATGCGGAAGAGTGATCCACCGACCGGTCGCGGATCGGCCCGGAACTCCTTGCTGATCTTCTGGAGAAGCGGCGCGAAGTGCATGATGAACCGGATGGCGGGATCGCGAACGAACTCCTCGTAGCGCGCCTTGTTTTCCTGGAACCAGGCCCGGTTGTTGTTCGCGGTGAGATCGCGGAGGAACGTGAACGTCTTGGGTGTGAAGTACGGGTTGGCCGGCATTCGTCGGTCCTTTCGGCTCAGCGGTCGTGTTTGGGTCAACAGGCGGGGCGCGGGTCCTCGCCCGCCGCCGCGATGTACTGCTGCGTATATGGACAGGCGGCGATGCAAATGCCGCAGATCGGATGACCGATTCCGGCCTCTCCGCCGAGCTCCCGGGCAGCCTTCCGGCACGCGGGCGCGTCGAAGAAATCGTCCCGCGCGATGCCCGGACGCCAATCGAAGCCCAGGGGGGCGCCCGCGGGGCATGCGGTGATACACGCGTCGCAGTCGCCGCAGTATGATTCGTCGACGGCCGGGCCGACCGCCAGCGGAGCGTCCGTGAGGACCGTGGTCAATCGAACGGCCGAGCCGAACGGGTCGGTGACGAGAAGCGCGCACTTTCCGATCCAACCCACACCGGCCCGGGTGGCCACGGTCTTGTGGGGAAGGGGTGTCGAAAGATGGGAGTCGTCCGTCACGCTCCGCGTCGCGGGAAACACGACGGCGCGATAGCCGCGATGTGTCAGTAACCGCGCACAGCTGTTGGAGAGGTCGTTCAAGAGGCGATTGCAGCGAGTGTCCTCGAACGAATACTCCTTCGTCGGGCCGTTCTCGATTCCCGCGACAATGTCGGGCCGAAGCCGAACGGCGATGGCGACCCCTCGTGGTAGATCATGGCGGGAATCGGACGGGAGGCCTCTGAGATCCCCACCTCCGACGATGTCCGCGCCGCGCGGGGTCAACTGTCGTCTGAGCTTATCGAGGAGCCCGGGATCCATCCCGCTCCAGGAATCCAACCGCATCGTTTCGTTGTCCGTTCGTCACTCCCCCGATGGCGGCACGCCGGTGAAGACGTTGGCGCTCTTCGGAGGGTTTCCCGCCAGCCTCCGCATGACGTTTATCTGCCCGACGTGACCGATAGCGTCCGAGATGGGGCCGTTGATCAGGTGCCAGAACGGCAGCCGTTCGATGGTCACGCCTCGGAGCGCCTCGTCGTTCATGGCGATGATATCACGCCGCAGTCCTGTAATGATCTCGAGGACATGCTCACGTTGCTCTGCGATCGAATCAGGACGCGTCAGCGCGCGGCCATGCACGTTCATGTGGATCCAGTTCATCAGCCCCCAGATGTGGCTGATCATCACGCCGATCGAATTGAGCCCGCCGCTCGGCAGGAACGTGTAGTCGGACTCTGCCAATCCCTCCGTCGCCCAGCGAAACCTGAAACCAAGACCGTCGAGGAGCCTCGCGATGATGGCGCTCGCCGTCACCGCGTCCGGACAGTCGGGAATGGTGTGATAGTGGTTCGACATCTCGCCTCAGACCTCGAACTTGAATCCGGCTTTCCGGAAGTTGTCTAGGATCCCTTGACTTCGCTTCCGCGTCGGCTCGTCCGAAAAGCGCTGCACCGCGAGCGCCTGGGGAATGCTCGTGATGCCCTCGGCCTTGAGCTTTTCCTTTCGTTCCTCGCGGACGCGGTCCCAGACTCGCTCTCGAATCGTGTAGTGCGAGCGGATGGTCTCCTCATCGTATTCCATGTATTCGTTTCGGTGCATGACGGCTTCGATAGGGAGACGATTCCGCAGCTCGGGTTGCTGGTCGGGAACACCGAGACAGACCATCCCGGCCGGGAAGACGTATTCGGGAGTATTGAAGTGCGTCTGCACGTCGAACTCCATGATCGCGCCGTAGTAGCACGCGCCTAGCCCCATGCTCTCGGCCGCGATGACGATGTTGTGGAGCGCGATGTACGTATCCCAGAGCCCCAGCATGAAGTAGATGGGACGATTGAGGATGGGAGGTCTGGAGTCGTTGACCTCGAGCCAGCGCTTGGTCCGGTGAAGATCGAGTAGCGCGATGATGATGAGCGGCGGACGCTTGATCATCGGCTGGAGCCAATCATCAAAGAGCGCGATCTTTCGCTCGTCGTCGACGACGAGGAATGAATAGAGCTGCAGATTGCCGGCGGACGCGGCGCGGGACCCGGCCTCAACCAATTCTCGGATCGTCTCCTCGGGGATCGGATCCGGCTTGTATTTTCTGATCGATCGGTGATTCAAGAGGCATTCGATGACCGGATTAGGCATGAATGAATCCTCCCTGATTTGTTCCGCGCCGCGCCTCGGGCCGGTCGGTGGTCACTGTGCCGCTGCGGCGGTACCCAGCGACCCGGTGTAGCCGAGCCATGTCTTCGCGACATCTACGTTGAAGAATACGATAACGTTGCCTTCCGCCTCGTTTTCGAACGCGTCCGCGAGTTCGGCTTCCGGGCCGAGCGGAACGACGAGCGCGGTGCGGGAGCCGACCGTCTTCTCGTGATGCTCATGATCGAGTTGCAGCAACACCTCCACTAGCGAGGCCGTCAGATCCTCTGGCGTGGCCGCTCTCGCGTCGAACAGCTCCCTGAAGCCCGGCTTGACTCTGGGATCGGTCAGAAACCGTGATGCATGCTCGATGAGGTCGTCTTCAGTGACCTTTCCCGATACGGTGACGTAGGCGAAGTTCTGATCCTCGTCGACTTCGTAGGTAATCGGCATGACGATATCTCCGGAGCTGAAGCCTTCACATGAACTGAGCGATATATGAAACGGGTCATCCGGCAAGACCCGGTCTCAGAACGCGCGATTAGCCACGACATGATGCTAGCAGACTGTCACTGTCGGAACCAACGCCGTCGGCTCGGTCCCAATTCACCTACCTGAGGATGCGGACCAGGAGCGGCACGACGATGGAGATGACCGCCAGGCTCACGATGACGGCCATGAAGAGTTTGTATCGGGCCGCGTACGTGTCCAATAGGGTCGTGTCATAGTACTTCGCGACTCCGTTATCTTCGTACATGGCAACGAGCCCTTTGATCAGCGTGAGACGCGTCACGCGTCCGGCGACCAGCGCGCGAAGAACGAATACGTTGATCATCAGAGTCGCTATGATGAGAAGCGCGAGGATCCAGTCGTTGCCCGCCGCCGGCTGATCGGTACGCGACTCGGCCGCGACCCCCCAGTTAACGCCCAGAACGACGAGGTTGAACAGGACAGCGGTGATGATGAACACGGTATCCGTCTTCGAGCTCTGCTGCAGCTCGGTCACTATGTGCTCATGGACTTCTTTCAGCATTTCAGCCTCCGGACGATGATACCTATGTCTCCGCTCGCGCGCGCTTGAGCCGCGCCCCGAGCAATACGCCGAACGCGCCGACGAACGGATTCACGAACGTCAACCACATCGGCTGTTTCGCGTGCCGCATCACTTCCATGCTCCCGACGTCGCCCTCGCGGGCGGGCGGTTGGGCGTCATCGGGGCTGTTCAGGGTCGGAAAGGCCATCACGAGACCCAATATCAACACGACGACGGCGAACGCCGTTGCGGCCTTCAGGATCGACCGTGCTCGCTGTCGAGCGGAGCCTCCATGTCCAGGACGGCGCGAAACCGCACGCGCCCTTCATTCATCGCCGCGAGGGCCTCATTGGCTTCCTCGAGCGGAAACGTCTCGATCCTCGGACGGATCCCGTTCCGCGCTGCAAACGCCAGCGTGTCGGCAGAATCCTCGGCGTGTCCGCAATCCCATCCGGAAACGGCGGCGCGCGTATCGATGAGATGGCCGGCGTCGACGGCGACTAACTTCGTCGGAACGCCGACGATGACCAGCCGGCCGTAGCGTCCGAGACCGCGCACGAGGTTTGACATCGAGTCGGCGTCGGGAGAGGTAGCCAGAATGACCGCGGCGCCGCCCATCTCGCGAAGGCGGGTCGCCGGATCGGTCGCGGAGCTATCGATGAAGTGGTGCGCGCCGAGTTCCCTGGCCTCCGTCTCAACGTCGGTCCGATTCACGGCCACGACCTCGAATCCCATCTTGTTCGCGAACTGCAGTCCGAGATGCCCCAGGCCGCCGATTCCCTCGATGATCGCGAGGTCTCCGGGACGGCCGCCGGCGTGTCTGAGCGCATTGAATGTCGTGATGCCCGCGCACATGAGCGGCGCGGCGTCCGCCGCCGCCATGCCGTCGGGGATGGGGGCGAGCGCGTGCTCGGGGGCGACGACGGCTTCGGCGTAGCCGCCGTCATAGCTCGCGCCGCATACGCGGGCGCTCTCGCAGTGCTTCATGTCACCTTCGCGGCACGGACGACAGCGCCCGCAGTGGCCACCGTGCCATCCGATGCCGACGCGGTCCCCTATCGAGAAGAGCCCGGTGCTATCACCGAGCGCATCAACCGTTCCAGCGACTTCGTGTCCGGGGATGCGCGGTAGCTCGAGGCCGCCATACTCTCCGCGTGTGATCCAGAGGTCGCTTCTGCACACTCCGCACGCGTTCACCCGAACCCGCACTTCACCGGGGCCGGGCTCCGGGAGCGGGCGATCCTCCAGCGCGAGCGGCTCCCCGCCGCGGCGAACGACCATGGCTCTCATGGTTCAACGCTCCGCTCAAGGATGAGGAGATGGCTATGGCCCCAGACGTTCTCCTGGCTGAGAATGAGTGTCTTGGCATCCTCCGCGAGCCTGAACGTTCCGCTCAGGATCAGGTTCAGGCTGTAGCCCGCAGTCGGAGGCGCCGTGTCGACCAGGATGATCTCACCGCCGTGGCGCGCGAAGCCCCCCGCCCGAGTCGGGGGGAGGTCGATCGCGCCACCCGAGATCTCGTACCGGTCGTTCCCGATGAGTTCCAGGGTGACGGGGCCCGATTGCTGTTGTGCTTCTCCCTCGGCATCGACCCACGTGCGCGTGTAGGTGCCCGTGTACACGGTGATCGTGTGTCGGGCGCATCCGCTCACGAGGACGGCGGAGAACGTCGCGAGTAGTATGAGACAGCGATCGAGTCGCATCGGGCTACTCCTTCTTCACCGCGATCAGCGTGCCGGGAAACATGTCGTATTGCTCACCGAAGTTGCCCATGTTTAGCGCGAAGGCGAGATTGTCTCGGCTGTTGATGTAGGCGAGCGGCGCGCCGACGGGGACGTTGCCGAATGTCGAGGTGAACGGCATGGAGAGAACGATCTCACCGAACGAGATCTCGAGCCGGGCCGGATTCGCCCCGAATGCTTCTTCGAGTCGGCTTCGCCCGATGTTCGTCCAGACATTTCCGAACGATTTGTCCAGGATAAGCACCTCGCCGAAGACGATGCCGTTCTTGATCCATGCGGTGGGCAGTACGAGCCTAGCGATCGAATCGACGGGCGCGCCGGCGTCTTTCGGCGCGGCTTGTCCCGCCGCCAGGACGGCTCCGGCGGGTGAGAAGAGATCACGCCCATGAAACGTCGACGAGGCGTCGGGGCGCATGAACACCGGGTTCGTGATCTCCCATGCCCCTCGCACGCCTTCGGCGTTGGCGACGACGCTCAAGAGCCCGTTGTCGGGCGCCACGAACGCCTTACCCGTCTCGCTTTCCAGCACGATGGCGCGCCGCGTCGTGCCCACACCGGGGTCGACGACGCCCACGAACACGGTGCCCGGAGGATACTCGCCGGCGGTCTCGCCGAGATAGAGAGCCCCTTCTCGGATGTCGAAGGGCGTGACGTCGTGGGTGAGGTCGACGACACGGATGTCGGGGTCACGTGTGAACATGACGCCCTTACATATAGCGACGGCATCGTCTTCGACGCCGAAGTCCGTCATGAACACGAGAATACCGTTCGGTTCGAACGCCGCGAGGCGGATCGGGGTCGAAAGGAATACGAGGAGCAGAATCAAACATCTCATACGCACATCCCGGTTGCGGGGTCATGCGACCCACTAGTGCCCCGATCGAGATATTCGCCACACATTTCATCGGTCCTCGCGGCTCCTGGCTTCGTTGCTCCTCCTCGTCGTCGCGCCTCGCCAGGGAACCACGAATGGCTCGCTGAAATATGCACCGAATCTCTCAACCGGGACACCAGGATCCGGTGTTCGTCGCGGCGCGTCAACCGCTCTCTCGCGGATGGCGGGTCGCGGGCGGCCCAGAGAGTGATATCCTACCGCCGGTACGATCGCCGCCGGCCAATGCGGTCAACCGGAAACCGATGGGAGATGATTCGACCCGATGCCGCCTGTCATTCTCGCTCTAATCTCGGCACTGCTATTCGGCGCCGCCGCTCCGGCGTGCAAGGCGCTGCTGCGTGACATCCATCCGGTTCAGCTCGCGGGATTGCTCTATCTCGGCGCCGCGGTCGGTGTGTCACCGGCGATCGTCCGGGCGGGCGGGTGGACACCTTTCGGACGTCTCGACCGTCGCAACGCGCTCCGGTTGGGCGGTGCCGTTTTGTTCGGCGGCATCCTGGGGCCCGTGGCCTTGCTCCTGGGTCTGCGGCTGGCGTCGGCGGCGTCGGTATCGCTCTGGCTCAACTTCGAGCTCGTGGCGACGGCGCTTCTCGGTGTCTTCATCTTTCGCGATCACCTGGGGAAGGTTGGATGGGCCGCCGTGGTCGGTGTCGTCTCGGCCGGCGCCATTCTCACAGTCGGCGAGGGAGCAAGCGGCGCAGCCGCCGCATCGCTCGTGGCCCTGGCGTGCCTTTTCTGGGGTCTGGACAACCACTTAACAGCGCTCATCGACGGGATCACGCCGGCCCAGAGTACGTTCTGGAAGGGCCTCTCCGCCGGCGGGTTCAATTGTGCGCTCGCGTTCTTCATGGGCGCGACGGTACCGCCTCCCGTGTCCGCCGGGGGTGGCCTCCTGGTGGGCGCATTGGCTTACGGGGCGAGCATCGCCCTCTACATCACGGCCGCGCAGCAAATGGGCGCTACGCGAGCGCAGCTCGTGTTCGCCAGCGCACCGTTCTTTGGAGCGGCGCTTTCGGCGACCGCCCTCGGTGAGTCGCTGGAGATCACACACTTCGTAGCAGCCGTGATTCTCATCGCCTCACTTGGAATGATGTTTCGGGACCAGCACGCGCACCTCCACATGCACGAAGCTCTGGAACACGAGCACTCGCACCGCCACGATGACGAACATCATCTGCACGAACATGCCGGCATGCGGGCGTCTCATCGCCACACACACCGGCATCGTCATGATCGCACCATTCATCACCATCCCCACTGGCCGGATCTCCATCACCGGCACCGTCACGACGATGAGAAGGCCGGCGGGGAAGCGAACTAGCCTATCGAACCAGTGTCATCCTCGTATGCTCGATCCGACCGTTCGCCTCGATTCGGGCGAAATACGTTCCGCTCTGCACCTGTTGTCCTCGCTCATCTATCGCATCCCATGACGCGATGTACCTACCCTCCGACTTTTGCCCGTCCACGAGAGTCCGAACGAGACGACCACCGACGTCGAAAATGGATAGGGATACGTTCCCCGGTCGCTCGATTGAGTAGCCGATCGTAGTCGATGACCGAAACGGGTTGGGGAGGTTCGGCGACAGCATGAGCGGAATGGAGGATGTAGCCGCGACCGACACCGGGCCGCCGGTCATCACGGTGAGCACGCCGATTCCCCGACTCGCGCAGGCCAGCCAGATCTCATAGCCTCCCTCCACCTCGCGCACCTCAGCGTCGTAAATCTGCTCGTGCGGCAGGCCTTCGGCGCGCGTGATCGTTCCGAACTCCGTCCCGTCGAACCAGATGATCGCGCGCTCGAAGCCCTGGCTGTTGAAGTTGGTGAACCAGACGAGTCCGTCCGGAGAGACAACAAGCGGGGTGACCTGGTCCGCCGGCATGGCGGAGTTCGTCGAGTGCCACCACTGGTGTGTGCCGTCGTTTGCGTCCACGCGGATGATCCCCTCCGTGCTGCCCACCCAGGCGACCCCGTCGGGCGCGGCGGCCACTCCCGTGAGGACGTCGTGCAACGAATTCAGCTCGGGAAAATCAGGGACCTCGCGCGAGAAATGGTAGTCACCGTCGGTGCGAACGACCTCGAAGTTGGCGCACGCCCACACCGTGCCGGGCCGGCTTTCGTCACGGACGACGTTCGCGCCCCAGCCATCTATCGGTACGGATTGAAACCCGCTGCCGTCGTGATATCGAAGGCTGTAATAGTTTCCCATCGTCCAGAGACGTCCTTGCGAATCTTCGACGAGACCGTCCGACGTCGAGCCGGTCTCCAGGGTGGAGTAGCTCGAGCCGTCCCACTCGCGGATGCCGTTGTTCGTCGGGTTGAAGGCGACGTTCCCGGAAGATTCGCGGAACGTGATCGCGTCGGCGTTGTCGCAGTTGAATGGCCAATCCACGCCAAGGCCGTAGTGATAGATATTGTGGTTGTGCCATCGCTCACCGTCGAAGACGCCGATGCCACCCACTCCGGAACCCGCGTTCTCGGTGACCCAAACGTCGCCGTTGGGCGCGAACGCGATATCGCGAATGAAATAGTCCATGAATGCGGTGTTGGTGATTCGATAACGTTGCCACTGTCCGGTAGCGGCGTCGCGTCTGGCCGAGCCGCCGTTCCCTGACACCCAGACATTTCCTTTCGAGTCCATGTCGATGGCATAGGTAAACCCACCCGGGCGCCAGCTGCCGAGATCGGCCCAGACCGCGCCGTCGAAATACCATGCCTCGTTGTTTCCACCGATGAGGATGACCTGCCCGTCGCCGAACGCCCGGAAAGCGTCGAAGCCGTAGAAGGCGAACGGCGGCTGCGGGGGCGAGACCCAGGTTCCATCCGGGCGGCGGTAGTCGAGGGTGTACCCTTGCCCCGGCGTCGTGTAGCGGAGCATCCAGCAGTTGCCGGCATCGTCACAGGCGTCGTCGTGGGGAATGTCCTGGATCTCTCCGGTGACGTCGTTGTTCGGCAGCTCCGTGAAGAGATCGGTGTCGCTGTCGTAAGTCGCGATGCCGAAAGCATCCTCGATCCAGACGATGTAGCCGCCGCCGGGTTTCGGTTGAACCGCCGCGCTGCTGGTGACGCTCCAGCCCGGCCAGCCGTTCTCGTTCGAGCCGTATCCCCAGACCGTCCACGTTTCCGTGCCCGGAACGAATCGCGCGAGCCCACCGTTGTAGATTGCCATCCAGACGGAGCCGTCGGGGGCGACGCTCAAGTCCATCGTGCGTCCGCCGGGAAGCGGTGAATTGAACCGATCGTAGCGGACGAGGGAACTCGGCCCCACGGCCGGATCGAAGTACAGCACGCCCACCCAGGTGCCCATCCAGAGCGCGCCGTTCGCGTCGGGGCAAATGTCGCTGACGCGCGCGGTCCCAGTGTTCTCGGGATCACCGATGACCGGATAGTCCACGTTGGAGAAATTCTCCCACCGGTTCTCGCTCTCGATAAACCGCGAAAAACCGCCCTCTTCGAACTGCGGGACGTATCCGCCGATGTAGGGAACGTCGTCGGGCGCGATCCAGAGGGCGTCGCTGTAGTCGCCCATCACGCCCGTGTTGCCGGGACGATGGTACTTCCACGAGTACTCCGCCGGCGGGTCGGCGAACGATGGGCTCACAACCGCGAGGATGATTGGCAGGATACTGAGCCGCGCAACTCGTCTGATCATCGGTGGCCTCCTTGGGATGGCATGGGTCTAGAGATTCTCAAGTGAAGCGGCGAACGATGGGGACTCGCCGAGAACCTTTGAACGATTAGACGGTATCCTTACCCGGTAAGATACATGAACGATCAAGAAAACTCGATCGATTCTATGGCGGCGGATGTTGGGACGCGGGACCGTCCTCAGCGAGGAGCTTGTGGGTTTGAAATGGTCCGTGATCAATATCTCGATGAATGATAAATAGTTACACGATTCTGCCTCCTTGGGGCAGGGGGCTGACCAGCGCGAGGCAATCGTTCGGTGAAAGCCCCCCGCGGGATGGGGGTTTCGAGAGCTCTTGATCTCATGTATTCTGGTTCCGATCCTGGAGATACCCGAGCGTGCGGTGGGGGGCAGGTACTCCCGGTCCCGGATGCGGAGAGAGATGGCAATGAAAGATTTCCAAGTCATTCAGTCGGTCGATCAGCTTCGATCGCTGGCGCGCGAACAGCGACTCCAGATCCTAAAGTCCCTGATCGAGAGCCCTCTTACCGCAACCATGGTGGCCGAACGGATCGGCAGTCCCGTGAACAAGGTCCACTATCACGTCCAGCAACTGGTCAAGCAATCGCTGGTCGTCGGGGTCGCGGATCCGCCCGGAGCGAAGAGGGGGGAGCGATATTATCGTGCCGTCGCGCGTCAGTTTCTCGTAGATCCCGCCCTGACCGGCTCCGATGACTCCGTATCCCGATCGCTTCATGAATCCCTAGAGGTTTCAATGCTTCAATGGCGCCGGCGAAAGGTCCTCGATCTCGATCTCGGCCGGATCACCCGCCGAATAGTAGTCGACTGTCTTCATGTGGAGCCGGACCAGAAAGTGCTGGTCATGTTTGCGCCGACCGCAATCGACCTCGCCGAGACCCTTCTCGTTGAACTGCAGGCGGCCGGCGCCGAGACGCGCACCAGGGTTTGGTCCCGAAACGTAATTCTCCAGACGATCGATCGACACACGCCGGAGTCGTTGGCCGGGCTCTCCTTTTCCCATCCTGGCCAGGACCGGGACCTCGATGCGATGGTGCTCGTGGTCAGCAGCATTCCCCAGGGCGAGCCACCCACGCCCGAACAGCGAGAGAAGCTCCCACTACTCATGGATGCGGTGTCGGAATGGCAGCGCTCGTTGCGTGAGCGAAGAGTTCGCACCGTTGAGATCGCCTTGCCTCACAGGGGCGAGTTCGAAGGGGGATGGACAACCCCGGAGGAAGCGATTGACGTCTACTGGAGATGCCTCGACGCGCCCGCCGATTCTCTGCGGGCGATCGGCGACAAGCTCCGCCGCGTGATCGGAGACGGTCAGCACTGGACGGTCTCGGATGCGCGGGGCACAGCGTTGGAGCTCGAGATCCAGTCCGGCAGTGTGCATGCGAACGACGGTGCGATCAGCGCCGACGACATCGCGAACGGCCTACCTGATGCGGTGCTTCCCGCGGGGCAGCTCTTCGGACTCCCCACTGCGGGCTCCGTCTCGGGTTCCGTGTGGGCTGATTATGCGTATCTCGCGGGAAGGCACTATTACGATGTGCGCCTCGACATATGCCACGACCGCATCGTCGACGCGAAGGCGAGGGAGGGTACGGAGTCCCTAGTTGACGGCATCAGGAGAGAGACCGGAGACTCGGATCTCCTCTCGGGAATCGGAATCGGCCTCAATCCGGGCGGGCGAGCGCTCACCGGCAAGCCATCGCTCGATGCCATCCTCTCGGGTGTCGTCACGATCTGCTTCGGCAACAACGAGCTCGAGGGGGGCTCGGTACGATCCACGCTCACCCTCAATCTCCCTTCACGGTCGATGACGGTGACGGCAGGGAATCGACCGCTGGTGACCGGCGGGATTCTGGTCAGTGATGTAAGCTGACCGCACCGACCTCGACGACGAGATTCTCCTCTGCCTCACGTGTTCCGTGTCGCGCTCCGACAGAATGTGGCGGAGGCGGCGGTAATCGCGTCTGATCCGCCCCAAACCCCGTGCGGTTGATGGTCTGCGGCAATCCTCCCTCTGACCCTCCTCCGAGTCGGCCTGGGATCGGAGGAGGGCAAGGGAACTCAAATGACCCTTATCGACTGAGCACCAGCCTCCCGTAGCTCACCTCCCCGCCGAACTCAAACCGAGCGAAGTACACTCCCGCGGAGAGTTCTCGTCCGTGCGCGTCGCGCCCGTCCCAGTCGATGTTGTGTGTGCCGGTGGAGAGATGCTCGTTCACCAGCGAGCGCACATAGCGCCCACTCACCGAGATGATGTCCAGTGCGACGCGACCGGGAGCATCAAGGACATAGGAGAGAGTGGTGGACGAGCCGAACGGATTGGGACTGGCCGGCAGGAGGATCCGGCCCACAATGGACGTACTGGACTCGACGCCCGTCGGGACGTCTGCGCCGAAGACACACACGTAGCCGGTTTCGGTCCCGCTGCCTCCAAAACCAATCGCCCCGCCGGCAACAAGGCCGTTCTCGACGGCGACAGACGTTCCGAAGCGATCGAACTGCGCTCCGTCGATTACGAGGAGCTTGTTGACCAGCGTGGCGTCGGACGCGTCGTAGAGATACGCGGAACCGGATTGCCAACCGCTGTCTCCGTCGTTGTGGGCTCCGATCGCGACGATGCCGTTGTCGATGGCGATGGAAATGCCGAAGTTGTCTCGGTCGTGGCCGTCGTCAGGGAAGATGAAGGCAAGTTGCGATCCGGTGGCGGCGTCGAAGAGATAGGCGGCGCCCGAATGGTCGTAGAAGATGCTCCTCCCCCAAGCGCCCACGGCGACGATGCCGTTGTCGATGTCGACGGCATCGCCGAAATGGCCACCCCGATCTCCGTTGTAATTCTCGATGTCCGCCTGGAGCACGTTGATCTGATTCCCCGTAGACACATCGAACAGATATGCTTTAGCGAAGGTGAAGCCTTCACCAAGGACAAAGAACGTGCGCGCTCCGATGACAACGATGCCATCGTCCATGGCGATCGATACGCCGAAGGTCTGATAGTCGTTGCCCGTGTCCGGCAACAGCTTGTCCAGCTGATCCCCCGTTGACGCATCGAACAGATACGCCGCGCCGGAGCCGTCGCCAAGGTCGTCATCTCGCCAAGCTCCGACGGCGACGATGCCGTTGTCGATGGCGATGGAGTTGCCGAACTCATCCCCGGCCGCGCCGTCTTCAGGCAGGAGCTTGGCGATCTGCGCGCCGGTCGAGGCATTGAACAAATAAGCCGCTCCGGCGTCCGAGCCGTTGTCGTCCGCGAGTCTTGCCCCCACCGCGACGATGCCGTCGGCCATGGCGATGGAATGACCGAACTGGTCCCCCGCCGCGCCGTCGTCGGGCGTCAGCTTGAGCAGCTCGGCCCCCGTGGAGGCGTTGAACAGATGCGCCGCACCGGAATCGATGCCGTCATCGTCGTCGAAGGGCGCCCCCACGGCGAGAATCCCGCCGCTGACAGCAACGGACTGACCAAACCGATCACCCGCCGCACCATCGCCTGCAAGCAACTTGAGGTCCTCATATATCACCTCAGCCCAGGCTGGAGGAGCATCGGCGATGAATCCGACCGCCATAGCGGCAAGAAGAAGATGGATGGCGCTCCAGCTACTGATCGTCCGGCAATGCATGGATGGACTCCTTTCTTCCATGGTCACTTCCACGAGTACTCCGCCAGCGGGGCGGTGAACGATGGGCTCACCACCGCGAGGATGATTGGCAGGATGCTGATCGGCACAACTCGTCTGGACATCGGTGGCTTCCTTGGGACGGCATGGAACCAGAGATTCCCAGGCGTGGTGGCGATCAATGGGGCACCCGCCGAAAGGCTTCAAACGATTAGTCGGTATGTTTAGCTGGTATGATACATAAATGATCAAGAAAAATCAATCGATTCTCAGGCGGTAACTATCGGGGCGGGGGATCGCCCCCAAGGAGGGTCTTGTGGGTTAGGGGTGGTTTGGCATCGGCATACCTATTTAATAACAACTAGTTATGTACTATGATGTCCTTAGGGCAGGCGTGTTGACCTGTGCGGGTCTATTGCTGGGTGAAGAACGCCCCGCCGGACGGGGGTCTCGAGAACTCCTGATCATGTGCACTCAAGATCCGACCCCGGACGTTTCCGAGCCTGGGGGGAGGTGGGCGCTCACGGTCCCGGATGCCGAGAGAGACGAGCAGTGAAGAACCTCCAGATCATCGGTCGAACAATCAGCTTCAATTGGCGGTGCGAGAATGGCGACTCCTGGGATGGGTGTCTCGAAGTTGGCGAGAGCCGTCCAGGCATCCGGATCTCGATCGTAGATCCCGACGCCGCTCTCTTCCCAGAACGGCCACCGGGCGCCCACCCAGAGGCGTCCATCCGGATCGTAGTCGACGAGACGGATCTCTTCGCCCGGAGTGCCGGTGTTGCCAGGGCGGAGAGGCGTCCACTCCGGATCTTGAGCGTGCACGTCGACAATCCCGAACAAGGTCAAGGCAAGAGCTGCCGCCAGCGCGATGCAAGGCGTCGACGCCCGGCCGCCGGAGGCCAAAGTCGGGCTCACCAGCCGGCTGGACGGGTGCTTCATCCCATCGGGTCTCTCATGGGGCATTCCGCATTCCCCGGAGTTCATCTCGCCACCACCAGTTTGCGGGATCGGGCGTCACCGCCCGCCACGAGTCGCGCGAAGTAAACGCCCGCCGGAACCGTTCGCCCCGTCGTGTCCTTTCCGTTCCAGGTCATGGCGTGCCGCCCTGCGGGTAGCTTCCCCTCGAAGGGCGTGTACACGAGCCGGCCGGCGACGTCGTAGATCCCGAGCCGGATGTGATGGGTCGCGGGTAGCTCGAACCGTATCGTCGCCGATGAGTTCACCGGATTGGGCGTCGCCGTGGTGATCTCAGGCGCTGCCCCGGGCGCCGGGCCCTCGGGAACTCCAACGGTCTCGGGAGCGACATCGATCGCATACAGGTAGCAGGTCTGAGCGTAGCCTTGGAAGAGCGTGGTAGACCCAACGTAGGCCGTCCGCCCGTCAGGCGAGTAGACGGCCTGAGTGCCCATCGCCGACACACGACCATCATCCACGGGCAGGTCGTTGCTCCAGAGAAACTCCCCGTCGGTGCTCGCGGCCCGAATGGTGCCGGGAGGCTGATAGGCATTCCCGGGCCCACGGCAGAGGAGGAGATCGTCGGCCGGAGTGGGGCTGATGTTCCCATTCCAACCGCCGGGCGTGTTGAGATTCCAGATCGTCGAGCCGTCCCAGGGATCCAGACGATTCAGTCCGGCCCACACCGAGTAGACGTCGCCGTTGTTCGCCGCCGCCTCGATGATGTTTGCCGTGGCGAAGAGCACGTTCCCGTCCGGGTCATAGCCCGTGCCCCCAAAGTAGATGTTGCCGACTTTGTTGACGACGACCTTGCCCGCCGCGCCGCCTCCGATCATATCGATTTCACCCGCCTCGGTGTCCACGCGGGCCAGGTGGCTCCCCGAGACATAGACCATCTGATAACCCCCACCCCCCGACTTGGGTCCGAAGGCGAGCTGGCTCCAGGCGACCGTCGGGCGGAACCAGACGGGGGTCTCCCAGCGCAGCTCTCCGTCCGGCGTGAGAGAGAAGGGTCCGCGTTGGGGGTCACCGCTGCCGTCGCTCCCGACGTGGTAGATATTCCCTTCGGGCCCGACGGCCGGGCCGTACGCGACGATGGGTCGAGGGTGCGGAATCGGGTAGGTCCACTTGTCGGAACCATCCGGGTAGAGCGCGACGACGTGCCTCTCGTCTCCGGCGTATACCGTGCCGTCTTGACTCACATCCACCCCCTGATTGCCGACGTCCTCGACCGTCCAACGAACCCAACCGTCGGGGTCAACCGCGTGAAGGTCTCCGGAGAGATCGAGCACGTAGATGGTCTCCCCATCCGGACTGAGGACCGGCCGCACGGGCACGTATTGCCCGGGGAGCGGGACGCGCCATAGGATTCTTGAAGCGAGCGTGGAGCCATCGGCGTAGAACAGTGCCGCGGCAACGATGAGCGTATGGACGATAGCCTTGCAACTCATTGAAGTTCCCCGTGATCCCCCGACCGACAAGCGATGGTCTTAGCGGGTCACGACGACCCGTGCCGAGTGGGTGGCGGAACCGGCACCTTGCACGCGCAGAAAGTAGACACCCTCTGCGAGGCTCACTCGCCCGAACACCCGCTCCCAGGAAAGCGATCGCGACGCCGCGGCGGCATCGTCCATTTCACGCAATCCAACGAGCTGCCCGCGGGCGTTGAAGAGCCTCAGGGTAAGGTGACCCGATGTCGCAACGGGCAGCTCGATCATTCCCCCGCTCTCGAGAGGGTTCGGGAAAGCGCGCACGCCGGGCGTCGGCGCCGTCGAAAACGCATCCGCGACGTCCACGGGGACCGCGCAGCTGAAGAAGATCGATAGAAAAGACGACCCGCCGTTGCCTACCGCGACATCGACGCCACCGACACCGTCTAGGTTCCCGCAGATGATGTCCTCGGGGAAGCTGCCCGTGGTGAACTGGACCTGGGGCTCGAATGCGGTACCGCCGAGGTTCCGGAGCACGGAGATGGTCGAGGATCCGGTGTTGGAAACGATTAGGTCGTCGAGGTCGTCTCCATCGACATCGCAGCACGCAACGCCATCGGGTCGCGTACCTACTGCGAACGACATCGGTGCGCCGAGCGTTCCGTCTCCGGCGTTCAGCAGAACCGTCACCGTGTTTGTATTCTCCGCGGCGATCGCGAGATCGATGTCGAGATCCTGATCGAGATCGCAGCAGGCGACGCCGTGCGGATCCTGCCCGGCGGGATAGGCAACTTGGCCCGCAAAGTCGCCGGCCCCTTGGTTTATCAGCACCGATACGGAGCCGCCGTCGCTGTTGCTCACGATGAGATCGAGATCTTCGTCGAAGTCGAGATCGCAGGCCTCCACCGATCTCGGGTCCAGACCGACCGGGTGAGTCGTCGGACCGGAGAAGGTGCCGTCGCCCGTGTTGGTCATGATGCCCACGCGGTTGAGGCCGCGCAGCACGATGGCCAGGTCGAGATCGTCGTCTTCGTCCAGGTCGGCCGCGATGATGTCGCGCGGCGTAGACCCAATCCCGTACGATACTTGCGGAAGGAACGATCCGTCCCCGGCGTTGATGAGTATGGACACGTCGAACGTGTCCTCATTGGTGACCGCGAGGTCCGGCGCCTCATCGCCGTCGAAGTCGCCGCAGGCGACGCCTTCGGGATCGATGCCCACGGGATAGCTCACGGGTGCGGCGAATGTGCCGTTTCCGTTGTTGAGAATGATGAGCGCGGTGTTGCCCGGCGGATTGACCGAGACGAGATCCAAGTCGGTGTCGTCGTCCACGTCGCACGCGTCGACATTCGTCGCGCCGCTTCCTGCGGGCACCTGGATCTGCGTCTCGAGGCAGATTTGTGCGGCCGATGTCGAGGTGGATGCGACCAAGAGTGTCAGTGCTAGGGAAAAGGCAGTTCTCATTGCACACCTCCGCTCTGCCGGGAGGCCCGAGCGCATCGCCCGCACTCGGGCCTCGACCGACGTGGGGCTCAACTTAGTAGAACTACTTTCTGTGCCTGGGATTGGCCGTGGGAGTGAACGAGACGATAGAAATACGTGCCACCAGACATCCTGTGCCCGAAGTCATTGAGTCCATCCCACGCGACGTGCGTGACCGATGGTTTCAACTCGCCCACGGGGATCGTCCTCACCAAGCGTCCCCGGGCGTCGTAGATCTCGACGAGGGCGTCTGAGACAGGGATTGCGCTCCGGATGCTTATGGCCGTCCGAGGGGAGAAAGGGTTTGGAAAGCTCGAGAGTCGGATGGATGATTGCCCATCCAGCCCGACCGTCGGATCGTCCACGGCGACCACATCTCCGCGGAAGAGAATCGTACCGGCCTCGCCGATCGCCCATCCGTGGCCGGCGTCAGTGAAGTAGACGTTGGTGAGCTCCTGGGATGTGTTGCTCTCCTCGATGATCCAGTTCAAGCCGCCGTTGATCGTGCGGTAGATGGTGCCGATGTTTCCGACCGACCAACCGTCATTCGCGTTGACGAAGAAGACGGCTTCCTGTCCCATGTTGATGCCGCCGCTACGGTTCCCCCAGGTTGCACCACCATCCGTAGTGTGGATGAGCGTGCTGTTCTGCCCCGCGATCCATCCCTCCATTGCGGTCAGGAAGAAGACCCCTTTGAGATCGCTAACCGTCCCGGGGTTTTGGTCGAACCAACTCACCCCGCCGTTCGTGGTGGCACGGAGCGCACCTTCGTCGCCGACTGCCCACGCGAACTGAGATCCTTTGGCCGTCATGTCTCGGTAGCGATCAGCGCCGGTCTCGACGAGTGTCCAGCTCGTGCCGCTGTCGGTTGATCGGACGATCGTGCCATCCCGGCCCGATGCGTACGCCATCCCGCCCGTCCCGAAGGCCACGGCGGCGAGGTTGTTCCCCGTGCCGCTCGACACCTGCGACCATGAGGCTCCGCCGTTCGTGGTGCGGAATATGCGCCCGTTGTCACCGACGAGGAGGCCGATCGATGCGTTCATGAACGCGACGTCGCCCAGATCATCATTGGTGAGCGCCATAGGATCCCAGGTCTGTCCTCCGTCGGTCGTGAAGAGAGATGTTCCGAGATCCCCCACAACCCAGCCGTCTTGTGTGTTTGTGAACCAGACGCCCTCGAGGCGTTGCGTGGTCCCGCTGCTCTGGGTTTCCCAGCTTTGCGCCCACGACCCGGTTGCCGCGGTGAGTGTCAGCAATACGCACAGCCCGTGTGTCGCTCCGGCAGTCAGCTTTCTCATCCGTTCCTCCGATTTCGTTAGAGGGACTACGACACCGATGTGACGGTAGACGGTGGGCGCACGGTGTCTGATACATCTACATCGGCGGAAGACTCCGCGAGGGAAACGGACGGGCGACCTGGCTCAGGACATCCCCCAATTTCACTATCGCCAGTGAGTCGCCCGTCTCATGTCAGTTGACGGTGTGGAAGCTCACCTGATACATGCCGGCGAGCGCTGGCGAATCATCGGCCGGTCCGCTAGGCTTTATCGTTCTTGATATGCGCAATCATAGGGAGATAGCGATGTCACACGATTCGAAGACCCCGCCGCCGACGCTCTCGGTCGGCGATCGGCTTCACGGTTTCCAGCTCGAAAAGGTCACGCCCGTTCCTGAGATCCAGGCCACGGCCTATGAGGCGGTTCACGAGCGTACGGGCGCACGGGTCATGCACGTGCACTGCCGGGACACCGAGAACCTCTATGCCATCACGTTTCGAACGCCGCCTCCGGACTCCACCGGCGTCCCGCACATCCTCGAGCACGCGGTGCTCGCCGGCTCCACGTCGTATCCGGTGCGTGACGCGTTCATGGAGCTGTCCAAGAGCTCGCTGAACACGTTTCTGAACGCGTTCACCGCGCCTGACTTCACGTGCTATCCGGTCGCAAGCCAGGTTCGAGCGGATTTCTACAATCTTGCCACCGTTTATACGGATCTCGTCTTCCGGCCGCTCAACCGGCGCGAGACGTTCATGCAGGAAGGCCATCATCTCGAGGTCACCGACGACGGAAAGCTCGCCGTCGCGGGCATCGTCTACAACGAGATGAAGGGCGCCTACTCGACGGCCGAGTCGGTGGCGGAAGACGTGACGCTGCAGAAGCTCTTTCCCGACACGCCGTACGGCTTTGACTCCGGAGGGAATCCGGAGTGCATCCCGGACCTCACCTACGAAGCGTTCTGCGAGTTCCACCGGGAGTTTTACTCGCCGACGAACGCGCGCGTTTTCTTCTACGGGAATCTCCCGACGTCGGATCATCTGGCCTTTCTCGAGACGCAGCTGGAAGGTTTCGATCGGATCGAAGTGGACTCGTCGCTGCCGACGCAGCCGAAGTGGAGCGAGCCGCGCGCGGAGACGAAGGCGTTTCCGGTCGGAGCCGAGGATCCGCTGGAGAACCGCGCGATCGTGAACGTAACGTGGCTCACGGCCCCGATGGCGGACCTGGAAGAGCGACTCATCCTCGAGGTCCTCGAGGAAGCGCTCGTCGGGAACGCCGCGGCGCCGCTTCAGAAAGCGCTCATCGATTCCGGGCTCGGAGAGGATCTCTCGCCGACGACCGGGCTCCAGGCCTGGTTCAAGCAGCTGCCGTTCGTCGTGGGGCTCCGCGGAACGGATCCCGGGAAGGCCGAGGCGATCGAATCGCTCACCCTCGAGACGCTTGAACGTATTGCTCGGGACGGACTGGATCGAGACTTGCTCGAAGCCGCGTTTCATCAGGTCGAGTTCAAGGGTCAGGAAATCTCGCGAAGCGCGTTCCCATTTCCCGTGATGCTCCTGATGCGGTCGCTCGGCACGTGGCTCCACGCCGACGATCCCACCGCCACGCTCAAGTTCCCGACACTCATCACAAACGTGCGATCGCGTTGGGATGCTGATCCGGAGCTCTTCACGGGGGCCGTCAAGCGATGGTTCCTCGACAATCCGCACCGGCTGCGCGCCGTCGCCCAACCGAGCCGGACGCTGGCCGAGGAAAGCGAGACGGCGCTGGCGAAGCGGCTCGACGCGCGGCGCGCGGAGATGAGCGACGCGGAGGTCGACGAGATTCGCAAGACCGCCGAGAACCTGCTCAAGGAGCAACGCGAAAAGGAGACGGCGGAGAACCTGGCGACGCTGCCACAGTTGAAGCTCACCGAGATCCCCCGCGAGGTCGAGACAATTCCGACGTCCGAACGGTCGGTTGACGGTGCGAAAATCCTCGAGCACGACGTCTTCTCGAACGGTGTCGCGTACGTCGATCTCGCGTTCGACGTGTCCGACGTCCCCGAAGATCTTCAACCCTACGTCTCGCTCCTCGGCGCGGCCGCGTCGGGCATGGGGGCGGCGGGGCAGGGCTACGAGCAGTTCGCGACGCGGAAGGCGCTCGTCACGGGCGGCGTCGGCGCCGATCCCGTGTCGATGGATCAACTTTCCGACGACGGGTCGTTGCAGCACATGATCGTTCGTTCACGCGCGCTCAAGCGCAACATCGCGCCGATGGTCGACGTTGTTCGCGACCTCCTCACGAGCGGCGATCTCACCGACTCGGCGCGCCTCAAGGACGTGCTTTCCGAGGAGCGAAACCGGCTTCGCGCGGCCGTCGCCCCGATGGGGTATCTCTTCGTCCGACGTTCGGCGTCAGCCGCCCTGTCGCTCGGTGCCTATCGCGCGGAGCAGTGGCACGGCGCCCCGCAGATCCGGTTCCTCAAGGACCTGTCCACGACATTCGACGACGACGTCGCCGACATTCAGGCGAAGCTCGGGCGGCTCAGGGAGATCGTCTTCCGGCGGGGCCGTCTCACGGTGAATCTCACGGGCGACGTGGAGTGTCTGGACGCACTTCGCGCTCCGATCGCCGAGCTGATCGACTCGCTCGTGGCGGGTGGAGCGCCCGACGGGCCATCGGTGCCCGAAATCATCGCGGCGAATCCCGGATACGCGCTACCGGGAGACGTCTGCTACGTGGGGCGCGTGCTGCGGGTCCCCAAACACAACGACCCTTCATCCCCGGCTCTGGCCGTGCTGGCGTCGTACATCCGCTCGAACATTCTCTACAAGAAGATCCGCGTGGAAGGTGGGGCATACGGCGGGTTCGCGCTCTACGATCCCGTCATGGGGCACTTCACGCTCTTGTCCTACCGCGACCCGAACCTCGAGAAGACGATCGAGGTCTACGACGGCTGCGTCGAGGAGTTCCTCCGCCACGAGTTGGATGACGGGACGGTCCGGGCGATGATCATCGGGACCGTCGGCAAGCTGGATCGCCCGCTCGATCCCGCCGGGAAGGGGGAGATGGCGCTACAGCGGTGGTTCCTCGGGCTCACCGACGATGATCGACGCCGGTTCCGTGAAGGCGTGCTCGCCACCGAGGCGACGGCGATGAGAGCCGCGGCCGAGATTCTGCGGGATGCAATGAAGAGTGCTCCACAGGCCGTATACGCCCCGAAGGAGCGGATCGTCACCGCTAACGAAACGGTGGCGGTTCCGTTCGACGTGAGGTCGCTCGATTGACGAAAGGGACGCGGAGACCCCGGCGGCTCCGAAGTCCTCGGACACCTCGGCTCGCGACGAATCGCTCGGTGTCCTGCGGAAATCGCCGGCGGGACTCCACGTCCCCTTCGTTTCTTCGCTCCAGAGCGCGGCGCGCCGCGCAACTCGCCTGCGGAACCCTCCTCGCGTTCCGCTGAAGATCTCGTAGGATGATCCGTGCTACTGCGACGGCTCATTCTCGACGACGGTTGCCGTCTTGATGTAATCGAGGTCCGGGAAGTCCTTGATCAGGTACTCATTCCCTTCCATCTGGAGCCGACCCTGGGTGGGGCCGTTGCCGCGCGGCGCGCCCTCTCCGTACCCGGAGTAGAGATTGTCCGCGACGTCCATCCCCTCGATCACCTCGCCGAACGCCGAAAAGCCGCTGTCGTCGAGATACGAATTGTCCCGATAGCTGATGAAGAACTGGGTCGAGCGGCTGTTGGGTTGGCCGGTCCGCGCGAAGCAGATCGTTCCGCGCGCGTTGGTGTGGCGCGTCGGATCATCACCGATCGTCTGGTCGCGCCAGACCGCCATGATCTTCGGATCACCGTGGATGCCGACCTGGGCCATGAATCCGTCGATGACGCGAAAGAAGCGGCATTCGTCGTAGAAGCCGCCCGTCACCAAGTTGTGGAAGCGATCCGCGCCGCGGGGTGACCACTCGCGGTTCACTTTGATGGTGATGTCGCCCTTACTGGTCTCGAGCTTCACGAGAAACTCTTCTGGAGCTGTTTGGTTCATTGCACTGCTCTTTGGATCGAATAGCGGTGATTCGGCCGCGGCGGCGGCCGGTGCCTTCTCCGGTGTCGCTTCGCCCTCTTCGGCGCTACAGCCGTTCAGGCCGATCATGGATGACATGATCGTGAGGACACACACCAGAACCCAAAAACGTCCCATTACTTTCGACGCCTCCTTTCGAAGCAGATGCTGCGTACAAATCGAGCCGCGGGAGTATATCAGAGGCGGTTGGCCGAGGGAATCCGAAGCGCGCCGCCGGCCGGTGGTCAGTCCTCGTCCGCCGGTAGGGTCTTGTGGGCGCCGTCACACAGGGGAGGATTCTTCGACTGCTTACAGGCGCAGAGTCCCACGCGGCGTGTCTCTTCGATCGTGAGATCGACCGGCACCCAATCGGTTCCGTGGTGGGAGCCATCGCAGAACGGCTGGTCCTCCGACAGCCCGCACGTGCAGCAGCAGTATGTCCCCGGCCTGAGCTCCATCACGACGGGGCGCCGGCGGCGTGACAAGAGGACTGCATACGAATTGCGCTAATAGTGGTCACGCAGATAGATGATGTGTCACGTGCCATCAGGCGTGGACTATCGCCTCAATCACGGTGGCCGCAAATCGCGTTACCTCCGGATAAACGCACAGCGACGTCGATCACTCCCCGCGACCACCTCTCGAGTTCCTATCATCAATTCCCCGATCATCTCTTCGTCAAACTACCGAATAGTCCGATTTGCCGATCGGAAGGCCGACCGTGCGTTTGATGATTGAAGGGACGCCCGGGCGGTGGGATAAAACAACCTTGTCATTTAAATACCGGAATGATACCGTCCGCAACGGTTTCTTCTGGAGGGTTGCTTGCACTCTCGGTCTTCGAGGGTGTCTTTCCTGTCACTCGAACTGGATGGGATTGCCATGAAAGTGGGAGTTCCAAAGGAGACCTTCCCCGGAGACGCGCGCGTGGCGTTGATTCCACAATCAGTGTCCGCGCTCGAAAAGGCCGGGGTTGAAGTCATCCTGGAGAACGGTGCCGGGGCGGATGCGGGGTTTTCGGACGCCGCCTACCAAGAGAAGGGTGGGCGCATCGTTCCGGATTGTCAGACGGTTTTCAAAGAAGCGGACTTCATCGCGTTGATCCGCGCAGGTGGCGCCAATCCCGAGGCGGGTGCCGCACACGTTGGCATGCTTCGCGAGGGCCAGCTTCTGATGGCGTTCCTCGAGCCGTTGGCGGCTCCGGACGCCATGCAGCAACTCGCGGCGACAAAGGCGAGTGTCTTTGCCATGGAACTGATGCCGCGGATCACCCGCGCGCAGAGCATGGATGCTCTCAGCTCCATGGCCACCGTGTCCGGCTACATGGCGGTGGTTTTGGCGGCGGAAAGGCTGCCGAAGTTCTTCCCCATGTTCATGACGGCCGCCGGCACGATCTCGCCGGCGAAGGTGTTTGTTCTCGGGGCTGGGGTTGCCGGTCTCCAAGCGATCTCGACGGCGCGCCGCCTGGGGGCGGTCGTCGAGGCCTACGACGTGCGCCCCGCGGTGAAGGAGCAGGTGGAGAGCTTGGGCGCGCGTTTCGTCGAGCTCGAGCTGGAGACGGCCGATTCCGAGGACGCGGGCGGCTACGCGAAGGATCAGTCCGAGGATTTCAAGCGCAGACAGCAGGAGCTGATGGCGGATCACATCCGGGCGTCGGACGTTGTGATCACGACCGCGCTCGTTCCCGGAGCGAAAGCTCCGGTGCTGGTCCCCGGGCTCGTGGTTGAGGGAATGCGACCGGGATCGGTGATCGTCGATCTCGCGGCGGAGAAGGGCGGCAACTGTGAGCCGACGAAAGCCGGTGAGATCGTGCTGCAGAAGGGCGTTTCCATCATCGGCCCGGTGAATCTGGGTGCGAGCCTGCCCACCCACGCCAGTCAGATGTACTCGACCAATATGACGACCTTCCTTCAGCATCTCATCTCGGACGGGGCCATCACGCTCGATCTCGAGGACGAGATCACGAAGGGATCACTCATGGCGCACGGCGGCAAGGTCGTGCACCCGGCCGTTCTCGAAACGCTCGGCGCGGGACAGGGAGGGGGTGCGGCCTGATGGAACTGGTGCTTCTCCTTACCGTATTCGTGCTGGCCATTTTCGTCGGCTTCGAGGTCATCACCAAGGTGCCGCCGACGCTTCACACGCCGCTGATGTCGGGATCCAACGCCATCTCCGGGATCACGCTCATCGGCGCGGTTCTTTCGGCCGGCCTTCAGCACTCGATGCTGTCGACGGTGCTGGGGTTTCTGGCGGTCGTGTTCGCCACGGTAAACGTCATTGGTGGGTTCATGGTGACCCATCGAATGCTGGATATGTTCAGGAGGAAAGACTAGGCGATGGGCGCTGTTATCACGAACCTCGCGTATCTCGTCGCGTCGGTCCTCTTCATTCTCGGTCTGAAAGGACTGACGCACCCGCGGACGGCGGTCCGAGGCAACCTCATGGGCGCCTTGGGCATGTTCATTGCGGTGGTCGTTACGCTCATTCGCGGTGGAATGAGCTATGAGTACATTCTCGCCGGGATCGTTGTGGGGGGGCTCGTAGGTGGGATTCTCGCGGTCAAGATCGAGATGACCGCGATGCCGCAGCTCGTCGGGCTCTTCAATGGTTTCGGTGGTGCGGCGTCGACGCTGGTGGCCGGCGCCGAGCTGTACAAGGCGTTCGCACCCGTCGGTGTATCCAATGTGCAGTTCACGATCGCGGTCGTGGCATCCGGGGTCATCGGTGCCGTGACGTTTTCCGGAAGTCTGATCGCGTTCGGGAAGCTGCAGGGAATCGTGTCGGACAAGTCGGTTCTCTACAAGGGCCAGCAGATCGTCAAGATCCTCTTCGCGGTCGCGGCCGTGGTTCTGGGCGTGATGATCGTCATGGCATTCCCCAACGTGGACGCGACCTACTTGGCTATGGTTGTCGTCGCGTTGATTCTCGGTGTTCTCGTTGTCGTCCCGATCGGCGGCGCCGATATGCCTGTCGTGGTGGCGCTGCTGAACTCGTATTCCGGGTTGGCGGCCGCCGCGACCGGTTTCGTGCTCTCGAACACCGTGCTGATCATCGCCGGCTCGCTCGTGGGCGCGTCTGGCTTCATTCTCACGGCAATCATGTGCAAGGCCATGAACCGGTCGCTCGCCAACGTGCTCTTCGGAACGTGGGGCGCGGATGCGGCGGGGCCTGGAATGGACGCGGACGAGATCTATGCCGGTCGCGTCAAGCGAACGTCGGCTGAAGAGCTTGCCATGATCCTTGACGGTGTTCGATCGGTCGTCTTTGTTCCGGGATATGGACTCGCTGTCGCCCAAGCTCAGCATGCGGTGCGCGATCTCGCGAACGTCTTGAAGGAGAAGGGCATCGACATCAAGTACGCGGTCCATCCGGTGGCCGGGCGTATGCCGGGTCACATGAACGTGCTCTTGGCCGAAGCGGATGTTCCGTACGACGAGCTGTGGGAGATGGACGCGATCAATCCCCAGATGGCCCAGACGGACATCTGCATCGTCTTGGGCGGGAACGACGTCGTGAACCCGGTGGCCCGTGACGATCCGTCCAGCCCGATCGCGGGCATGCCGATCATCGACGTCGACAAGGCCCGGACCGTCGTGGTCGTCAAGAGAAGCCTCAGCCCCGGTTTTGCCGGGATACCGAACCCGCTCTTCGCGGCCGACAACACGCTCATGTTCTTCGACGACGCCAAGCGGGCACTGATGGACACCATCACCGCCGTCAAGGATCTGTAGCGGGCCGCGCGACTCACCCAATCGATGGACCAATATCTGGCCGACCCGAAGGGGTCGGCCTTCTCTTTGGGATCGTCCTCTCGTGCTACAATTGCGCTGCTAACTCAGGCTTGGCGTTCCTTGCGCGTCGATTCCAACCCAAGGGGTCTTCGATATGAGTAAGTTCTTGGCCCGTGGTCCGCTTCCCATCGCGGTCATTTCATTGGCGGCGCTGATCACGATCGGGCTCTCCGCCGCGCTCCGCGACCTCGATCGACAGCAGCCGGCCATGCCCCCGGCGCCGACGGAGCACGTTCTCCATCGCGAAGCGGAGAAAGAAAACAAGGAGAATCGCGAGGCGTGGATCGAGAGTCTTCACCAAACAGCCCCCGGCGTCGACTGGCGCGCGATTGAGGCGGAGAACCACCAGCGGCTCGTCCTCGAGCGGCAGGCCCATCTCGAGCGGGGGCTTCGCACCGACGACTGGACCGAGATCGGCAGCGTGAACCAGGCCGGACGCACCCATGCCACGGCCTACTCGCCCGACGACGGTGCACTGTATGTAGGGTCCTCTCTCGGTGGCGTTTGGAAGGGAACCGTCGCCGGCGACAACTGGGAGGCCATTTCCGATGATATCGGCTATGGGTCGCACGGCCTGTGTGTCACGCCCGGAACGCCGAAGGTCGTGACGACCATCGATAACGCTGGGCGCATTTACGCGACAACGAATGACGGTGAGACCTGGTTCGTTCCGACGGGCTTCGAGAACGACCAGTACGTCAAGTTCGCGCGCGTTCTGAGAGACCCGGGAAGCCCGCGCGCGGTCTATGTGCTCGCCCGCGGGTTGATAGACTCCCAGTATTGCCATGGGCTCTATCGTTCCGACGACGGCGGTCTGACGTATGCCCTCGTTTATCAAGAGCCCGGACAATGGCCGCGGTGCGACATGTGGATCGACCGCGTGAACCCCGGTCCCCTCTATCTCATGGCGGGAGCGACTCTCAAGATCTCGCACAATCTCGGTGAGACGTTCACCGACGTCGGCACGGCGGCCATCGACGCCGACAACGTCGTGCTCACCGGCTCCGAGGCCGGTCCGCCCGCCTTCTATGCGGCCCTCAAGAACGGAGGAGCGTGGGAGCTATGGCGTTCGGTAGACGGCGGCGCGACGTGGACGTATCGCTACGCGATCAACGATTTCTGGGAGACGCTCTGTGCGTCAATCACGAACGAAAATCTGGTCCTCTTCGCCGGCGTGGAGTGCTGGCGCTCGACGAACGGCGGCGGCTCTTTCACGAAGGTCAACAATTGGTGGGACTACTACGGCGATCCCGAGAACATGCTCCATGCGGACTTTCCGGGCATGGAGGCGATCTGGATCGACGGCCAGGAGCATTTCTTCATGGACTCCGATGGCGGCACCTACACGTCCACGGACGGTGTGGCCACGGTGCAGAACATATCGCTCTACGGTCTGGGCATCAGCCAGTACTACGCGGTTTTCACCAGCCAGACTGATCCCTACCTCATCGTCGGCGGATCGCAGGACCAGGGCTATCAACAGTCCGATCCGACGAGAACGCGTTCGCCGTATCTCTACTTCAATCAGCTCATCAGCGGTGATTACGGCCACGCGACCTCGACCGTCCGCGACCACAACTTGCTCTACACGGTCTATCCGGGATTCACGCTGGTCCAGTTCTTCGAAAACCCGCCGCAGCAGCTCCGGCAGATCGACTTCCCGGCCGGCTCGGACCATTCCTGGATGCCGTTCATTCTTGCGGATCCGAACGACCCCGGCGTTTTCTATCTCTGCGCCGATCATCTCTGGCGCCACGAGCGTGACGGCGGCACGTCGAATTTCCTGCAGGAACAGCTACCGTACGACTTCAGCGCCGTCGGGGGTGGCTACCTGACCGGGCTCGCGATCTCGTCGGTCGACACCAACCGGTGGTATGCGGTATCCAACGGAGGACGCCTCTGGTACTCCGCCGACGCGGGCTTCAGCTGGATGTTGTCGCCGTCGACCGGCCCGCACGCACACTACTTCTACGGGACCGGCATCATCACCTCTCCGACCGATCCGCTCGTCGCGTACGCGTGCGGAAACGGCTACAGCGGCCCGCCCGTCTACCGCACGGTCAATGGCGGTGTGACCTGGGAGCCCCACGGCACCGGCTTCCCGTCCACGCTCGCGTTCGAGATCGTGTTCGACAACGCCGCCGATCAGAATCTCTTCGCGGCGACCGAGAACGGTCCATACCGTTACCTCCCCGACATCGACACGTGGATCTACATCGGGGGCACCGAGGCGCCGCTCACCACGTACTGGTGTCTTGAGAGCGTTCCCGAGATCGATGTGATCCGCTACGGGACCTACGGACGGGGGATCTGGGACTACGAGATCGCACCGGTGACGGCAATCGGTGGCTCCACGCCGGGTGTGACCCCGACACTGCTTCGCACGGCGCCGAACCCGGCATCCGTGCGGACGACCTTCGCGTTCGATCTCGCAGGCGACACGCACGTAACGCTGGAGATCTTCGACGTGAACGGCCGGCGCCTCGCCGTGCCGGTCGACGGCGTTCGGAGCGCGGGGCGGCAAGAGATCGCCTATGATCTCTCCACGGCGAGCGGCCGCCCGCTCGAGAACGGCGTCTACATCGCGCGGCTGAAGACCTCGACCGGCGTGAGCACCGAAAAGCTCCGCGTGGTCAGATAGGACGGAGCGTGTGGTCGGGGTGCAGGAAGAGTCCGCGAAGATGGCGGGGGCGGCTTGGTCGGCCGCGCTCATTGCGCTCGCCGCGGCTCTGTGCGGTTGGGTCCTCTTTCCTGCGCTCCTGATCGGGGGTGGTGCGGGAGGGGCTGAGGTTACCGCGTTCGATCAGCGCGGCTACGGTGTGGAAGACGTCGCCTCGCAGCTTTTCATCGCGATCATCGCGTCCGCGCCGATACTCCTCGCCATGCGCTGGCGCCGCGACTCCGCCGCGTCGGTCGGTCTCCTGCGAGGAAACCTCGGTCGTTCACTTCTCATGGGGACCGCTCTCTCGCTTGTCGCCGTGGGCTGGCGCATCGCCGTGGACCTTCGCGGGCAGCCACTGCCCGGGCTCGAAAGCCTACACCTCTGGGCGTTTCTGCAGTTCGCGATCGTGGGTTTTTCCGAGGAGTTTGCGTTTCGCGGGTATCTGCAGCCGCGTCTCGTGACGTGGCTCGGGCGTTGGGCGGGATGGATGTCAGCATCTCTGCTGATGGCGTTCGCGCACATCGTCCATCATCTCGCCGCCGGCCTATCGCTTCCGGATGCGTTCGCCGCATGCGCGTCGTTGGTGCCGATCAGCATGCTTCTGGGCTACATCATGCTTCGGACGGGCAACGTCGCCGGCCCCGCGCTATTCCACACGTTCGTCAACTGGGCGGGGTCGCTGGGCTAGATGGCATCAGAATCCACCGCGACCGTTCGATGAGCGAAAGTCCGGAACATCAGCGAGATAGGGGGCCGCGGACGTCTCGTTGCATCGCGTGACATTCGTGCCCTACCCTGTCCGCTGGCCCATCCATCGACCACACGCGATACGGAGGGCACCCGGATGGTTTTCGATCAGTTCAAGCAGCAACTTCCCGACATCGATCCGGAGGAGACCCGGGAATGGGTCGAATCGATCGATGCGATCGTCGAGCGCGCGGGGAAGCAACGCGCCCAGTTCATTCTCTACAAGCTCCTCAAGCGGGCGCGGATGCTGAACGTCGGGCTGCCGCCGACGGTGCAGACACGTTACATCAACACGATCAGCCCCGAGCAGGAACCGTACTTCCCCGGCGACGAACAGCTCGAGCGTCGGATCCGGCGGCTCATTCGCTGGAACGCGGCGGTCATGGTCGTACGGGCGAACCGGCGGGAGACCGGGATCGGCGGTCACCTCTCGACGTACGCGTCGGCCGCGAGCCTCTATGAGGTCGGCTTCAATCACTTCTTTCGCGGCAAGGACGGCGAGAACGTCGGTGATCAGATCTTCTTTCAGGGACATGCCGCGCCGGGGATCTACGCGCGCGCGTTCCTCGAAGGTCGCCTGACGGAAGGGCAGCTCGATCACTTTCGGCACGAAGCGCTCACGCCGGGACTTCCCAGCTATCCCCACGCGCGGCTCATGCCGGACTTCTGGGAGTTCCCGACCGTGTCGATGGGGCTTGGACCGCTCAATGCGGTCTACCAGGCGCGGTTCAACCGCTACCTCCAGGCGCGCGGGATCGCGGACACCAGCGGATCGCGAGTCTGGGCATTCGTGGGTGACGGCGAGAGCGATGAGCCCGAGGCGCTGGGGGCACTGACGCTCGCGGCCCGCGAGGGCTTGGACAACCTGATCTTCGTGGTCAACTGCAACCTGCAGCGACTCGACGGACCCGTGCGCGGAAACGGCAAGATCATCCAGGAGCTGGAGAGCGTCTTCCGTGGCGCGGGCTGGAATGTGATCAAGGTGATCTGGGGGCGGGAGTGGGACGATCTACTCGCCCGCGACACCGACGGCGTGCTCGTCGAGAAGATGATGGAGACGCTCGACGGTGACTATCAGCTCTACTCGGTTGAGACCGGCGCTTTCATCCGGGAGCATTTCTTCGGACCGGACCCTCGGCTCAAGAAAATCGCCGCCCACTTGAGTGACAAGGAGCTCGAAGGGCTTCGCCGGGGCGGACACGACTACCGGAAGCTCTACGGCGCCTACAAGGTGGCCACGGAGACCCACGGCGTGCCGACGGTGATCCTCGCGAAGACGGTCAAAGGCTGGACCCTCGGCAAGGGCGTCGAGGCGCGAAACGTGACACACCAGACGAAGAAGCTCGAAGAGGACGAGCTTCGTGTTCTTCGCGATCGTCTCGAGCTGCCGATCCCGGACAACAAGCTGAAGGACGCGCCGTACTACCATCCGGGACCGGACAGCGAGGAAGTGCGCTACATGCTGGACCGCCGTCGCGAGTTCGGCGGATGTCTGCCCAAGCGCGTCGTCGTTCGCGTTCCGCTCGAGCTGCCCGGGGATGACCTCTACGCGGAGTTCCGCGCAGGCACCGAGGGAAAGACCCGAGTGTCGACGACCATGGCGTTCGTCCGGCTCCTGCGAAAGCTTCTCAAGGACGATGTCCTCGGACGGCGCGTCGTTCCGATCATCCCGGACGAAGCACGCACCTTTGGCATGGAATCGCTCTTCCCGGAGTTCAAGATCTACGCGGCGAAGGGACAGAACTACACGCCGGTCGATGCGAAATACCTGCTGAGCTACGTGGAGGGCGAGGAAGGCCAGATCCTCGAAGAAGGGATCACCGAGGCGGGGGCAATGGGTTCATTCACCGCCGCCGGCACGAGCTACGCGACCCATCGCGAGCCGATGATTCCGTTCTTCACGTTCTATTCGATGTTCGGTTTTCAGCGCGTTGCCGATCTCATCTGGGCTTTCGCGGATGCCCGGGGACGGGGGTTCCTCATGGGGGCCACGGCCGGGCGGACGACGCTCATGGGCGAGGGGCTGCAGCACGACGACGGGCAGAGCCACCTCTTTGCGTCGACGCTGCCGGCCTGCCGCGCCTACGATCCCGCGTTCGCGTTCGAGGTGGCGGCGATCGTTCGCGACGGGCTCAGGCGAATGATCGAAGAAGACGAAGACGTCGTCTACTACGTCACGCTCTACAACGAGACGTTCGCGATGCCAAAGATGCCCGAGGGCGTGACCGACGGCATCCTTCGCGGGCTCTATCGGTTTCGGCCGGCGCTCGCGACGGCGACGTACCGGGCGCGGCTGGTGGGAAGCGGCCCGATCCTGAACGAAGTGCTTCGCGCGCAGGAGATTCTCGGCGCACGCTTCAACGTCGCGGCCGATGTCTGGAGTGCGACGAGCTTCGTGGAGCTGAGACGCGAAGCGCTCGCGTGCGAGCGGTGGAATCGCCTGCACCCCGCGGACACGCCGAGAGTGCCCTACGTGACGTCGTGTCTCGCCGACGGCGACGGCCCGGTCGTCGCGGCGACGGACTACATGAAGTCCGTCGGTGACATGATCGCGAGATGGGTACCGGCCGACTTCACGGTGCTGGGCACCGACGGTTTCGGGCGGAGCGATACGCGGCAGTCACTCAGACGGTTCTTCGAGGTGGACGCCGAGCACATCGTCGTGGCGACGCTTTCGATGCTGGCGCGGTCGAACACGATCGAGGCGAGCGTGGTTCGAAGCGCGATCGAGGCGCTTGGAGTCGACGGCGAGGCGATGGACCCGTCTACTTCAGAATAGCCGTCTTGCGCGCATCGATCTGAGTATCCGTTTTGGTGTGCCCGCTGATGGGCGGGGCCCCACCGACACCCGCTGACGGGCTCGCCGGCGCAGAACCACTTTGAGATCGGTACCAATACCGATAGACTCAGTCGGTCTGGAACCCACACGACATTCGTTTCGCGAGCAGCCACCATTGGAACAGCCGAAAGGACCTAATTGTGATGCATGCGACCAGCTTGAGAAGCAATCAGAGAAACTCATCGCAAAGTCGTTCATTTCCCTCGCACCTGACCTCGGCTGATTCTGTCGGGCAACGAGTCGTTGGGATGATCGCGCTCGTCGCCCTTTGGAGCACGTGCCTGTGCGGAACGGCGGCGGCGCAGGGGTGCATCAACTACGACGACTACCTGCACTGGGTGGGACACCTGGACACCTACGAATGCTCATCGGTCGTCATCTCGGGCGGCTACGCGTATCTCGCCAGCGGACATCTGCGAGTGGTGGACATCTCGGACCCCCGTGACCCTGAAATCGTCAATACCGTCAACATGCAATCGTCGTGTGGTGGAGGGAATGTCGTGCTCTCGGGTGGGGTCCTCTACTACATGGGGTCGTGCTCGGGTCTCCGAGTACTCGATCTCAGCGATCCCGAGTCTCCCGCGATCGTCGAAAGCTCAGAAGAACTAGAGGGAGCGACTGACTTCGTCATCGTCGGTGACTATCTCTATGCGGCGGATCAAACGGACTACAACGAAACCACGCTCTATGTGATCGACATGTCCAGCTTCGAAATAGTGGGAAGTGTCGAGACGTGGGGCTTCAGTCCGACTGTGGCTGTTTCCGGAACACACGCCTATGTTGTGAGGAGAGGTCAGATCGGCTGGGGGATGACGACGGTAGACGTTTCGGATCCGGCGGCGCCGACCGTCATCGATGACATCGGCACGGCGGACGATGTGGGAGTTGGGGGTAGTGTGGTGCACGGCACGCGCGCATTCGTGGGCGCCGGGGATGTGTACGTAATCGACATCACGGATCCGGGTGACCTTCAGCTACTGGCGCAGGTGGACATGGAGGGGTCGGCAGGGGACGTTCGCATATCGGGTGACCACCTGTACGTAGCGGGTGGAGGGCAAGGGCTTCAGGTGATCGACATCTCGGATCCGGAATCATACGAGATCGTGGGCAGCGTGGCCTCCTTCATCGGGGGCTCGAGCCTGGATGTCTCCGGTGGTCATGCATGTGTGACCGGCAACGTCATGAACGTAATCAACACGGTCAACCCCGAGAGCCATCCCGAGGTCGGCAGCGTGGAACTCCCCAATCTCGGCCTGCAATCGGCGGGCGATGTCTTTGTCTTGGGCGACTACGCGTACCTCGCGTATGGGGACGAAGGACTACTGGTCGTCGACGTCTCGGATCGAGAGAATCCGGTGCACGTCGCCACCGAAGAAACCTCCAGCGGGGGCTCTTGGGATTCGATCGATCTCGTCGTCATGAACAGCACGGCGTATCTCGTGGGCGAAAACCTGGATGTCGTCGACGTGACGGATCCCGAGAATCCGGAGTTCATCAGAGGTATAGAGACAGATGGCCTCGCCTATCATGTGAGTGGCTCTAATGGGCTGGTCTATGTCTTGAGTCAGACGCTGTACCCGGAGGGGAGCCTTCAGATCGAGTTATCGTCAAGAGTTGTGTTTGAACTCCTAGGCGGCGCGCTCCTCCATGCC
>CAZAMP010000040.1:0-37227 GCA_964486455.1 uncultured bacterium
GCACAGTAAACCAGGGGGGGGAGAGTGTCTCAGCTACGTTGGCACACAGGGGAGGGGGGAGTAACCGCTGGGTGTGGGTTGACCGCCGCGGCCGCCTGCTGAAACGGTCATCTGTCCAATGATCTGCGGAGTTGCCGCTAAAACAGCCAACCCTTGGGATGAGTATATCATATTGGCTATATATAGAGACCTCGATATGTAGATTCAATGAGGGGTGAAGCCGGGGAATCCACCAGCAGGGGGGAGTTCGCCTGTTGGGTCGCACGAGAGCACTTCGGGTGTATCTGGTTTACATCTAAGGAGTTACAGGATGGAGGTCGCGCAGACGCCCAGCGTCGGCCGAGGTTGGTCTTGACGGATGAAGAGGTTGGGGTTCTCGGGGAAAGGGTGGTTATGAAGTGTCAGATGAAGAGAAGCATGTTATAGTATTTAATGTTCAGATTGTCATAAGCCGATACCTCTTGCATGGAGGACCTGCGAAGATCATGAAGGTATATCGAAAGGCAACACGGCGCCGCAGGATACGCACACAGACGCTGTACGGCTGTCCGCTCACGCGAAACCGAAGTTGCTGGTGCTACGCGCTCTGCACGCCTCGTAATGGTATAGGTGACTGCGGCAGACCCGCCGGGCACGCCATGTTGAGTCGGACGCAGCTGGCCATTCTAGCCTACAAGACGCGCGTGGAAGCCAGATAGGTAATCGCCGAACGTCGGGATCTCTCCGTGAATGTGGCGGGGCGATTGGACGCAGGACAGGGTTGATTGATGAGGAGGCACCCCGGTGGCCCGCGCCACCGGGGTGCTGCTTTTTGCTAGTTGAGAAGCGTCACGCGACCCCAGCGGGTGTCGCCCAGGACGCTCAGTTCGTAGAAGTAGACACCGGAAGCGACGGGCTGTCCGTTGGCATCGGAGCCATCCCATGCGACCTGGTGGCTGCCGATCCCCATCGTCTCTCCCACGAGCGTGCGCACGAGCCGGCCGCCCGCGTCGTACACCGCGAGTGAGACCTCACCTTCGCGTGCCGTCTCGAAGCTGATCGTCGTGCGAAGCGCGAACGGGTTGGGATTGCTCGCGTGGAGAAGGAGTCCGGTCACCGTCGACGCGTCCTCGACACCCACCGTGCTCTCCTCGATCTCGAAGTCTTCATCCGAGACGTCGAAGAAAACGCTGTCGGCCGCTTTCACCTTGATCCTCGCGATGTACGTTCCGACGTCGGGGACCGTCACGCTCTCACTGCCGTCGTTCGGTGTGTTCGCGGCAAGGAGATGCGGCCACGTGTACCCACCGTCTACCGAGAGGTGGATGTCGACATTGGCGCAGTTGACCGGTGCCCCGTCGGTCGAGGCGACGTCCCATTGGACCGTCTCGTTGCTTCCGCCCAGCCAGGTCAAGTCTGTGTTGGGATAGGTGACGAGGAACGGACCTATGTCGGCAACGTCGAAGGCGATGTAGTCATTCGTCACGCCGACGCCACCCGCCTGGAAGTCGCGCACGGTGATCCTGAAGCTCATGTCGCGCGAATAGGAGGGCAGAATCTCGCCCATCGTTTGCTGGTTCCTGAGCAGGTCGCTGAGCTTCGGGAAGACACGCGTCTCTGTTTCAACGTAGTCGAACGATCGGAAGATCGGAGCCGTGCCGGTCGGAAAGTTCGGATGGCCTGCAGGCCCGCGATCGGATTCCTCCCAGCTGTACGTCGGGGCCCCGGTCGTGGCGGCCTCGCAAGTGAGTTCAAACGGCGTATCCAATGGGATCCAGAACCCCCCCTGGCCGGCGTTCACGTCGGGTTCGACCACTCCGGTACCGGTTACGACGGGGCAGCTGTTTCCCGACCCGGAGGTCGTGTAGCTGATGATCTCCTGGATGCTGATCCAGACGAAGTAGTCGTCGGAGAAGCCCTGAATGTTCTGCCCGGAGCAGAGTCCCGCGTAGGCCATGATGGTGGAGCCGCTTCCGGGCTCATAGGCCGTCGACCAGTTGCGGTTCCCGCTGCATCCGCCGGAGTTGCCGTTGAAGCTGTGGTTCGCGCCGTACTGGTGACCCATCTCGTGCGCCACGTAGTCGACGTAGAAGCGATCACCGATCGGATACGGGAGTCCAGTCACACCGCGGGCCTTCACTCCTGCACGGCAGACGCAGCCGAGATAGGCGATGCCGCCGCCACCGGTAGAGAACACGTGCCCGATGTCGTAGTTGGCGCTGCCGATCACCGAGTCGAGGTTCGACTGGTTCTGGCTGAGCATTGCTGACCCGTTGTTGTTCGTATACGGGTCGGTGGCGCCGTTCGTGTAGACGATGAGGTCGTTGTTCGGGATGAGCTCCATGCGGATCGAGACCTCACGCTCGTAGATTCCGGTCACGCGGTTGAGCGCCACGTTGATCGCCGCCATGCCGGCCGCGACCGTCCCACCGTGGTACTGGGTGTACTCGCCGGTCGCCGCGATCGCGGTCCGATACGTGCGGAGCTCCGTCCCTGAGCGGCGGTTTCCGTCGCTATTGCCGACCAACTCCGCGATCTCCTCCGCCATGTTGTCTTCGTCGATCAGCGCGCACGACTCCAGCACCGATCTGAACTGCAGGTCATTCCGGAAGTAGCTCTGATAGTGCGTGACATCCTGTCGCTGGTACGGATCGATGTAAACCGATTCGCCCGCCGACAGGATGTATGCGTGAAAGCCCATGGGGGTGATGCTGAGCCGCGCCGTCGCGGTGCGGTCGTCGAGCCCGACACCGGAATAGGTGCGGATCTCGGGAAAACGTGCGGCAAGCTCCGGGGCCATGATGGGGGACTCGAGGATCGCAAAGCGTCCGAAGCTGCCATCCGGAAGCGGAAGCGCGAACTCGATCGGCTTCGCCCCTTCCGTTCTTTCGAGCGGAGCGGACTCAAGAAAGCAGGTCAGTTCGTCAATGTCGACGGCTACAGTCCGGTGACGGTCGGGGACAGTCGGACGATCACCGACCTGCGGGATATCGCCGGCGGAAACGTCGATCCATTCCGGGGACTCAGCCTCCAGCGCGCTCACCGGGGCGGAAGCCAACGCGGTGAGAAGCGCCGTGGCGACACAGAGCGACACTACCATTCGTGTGGTCATTGCGCGTTTCCTCTTTGGGGGATTGCTACTGTTTTTGGTGGACAATCCGACAAGAACTCGAAACTCAACACCATAGTATAGCACAACTGGGCGGACATATCTCGGGGGGCTCGGCCGAGGGCGTCGGTGCCGGTCGCCGGTGTCGGGTCGGACGGGCCCTTGATGTCGGACTATTCCGAGCCGCAGGTCGCAATACGGAATTGTCCCAGTCGAGCGTATACTATGTGGAGGTCAGACTGAACATCTCATGGACTCACAAGGACATGGAGGCCGGCCATGACCAAGTTCCGAATCGCGCTTGTGTTCCTCCTTGTTTCCTCGCCGTTTCTCTGTGCGAGTGCAACCACCTATCTGATCACGCCGGACGGCACGGGAGACTTCGAGACCATCCAGGAGGCGATCGACGCCGCGGTCGGTGGCGACGTGATCGAGCTCGCCGATGGCACGTTTCGGGGTGACGGGAACCGTGACCTCGACTATCTGGGCAAAGCGATCACGGTTCGATCACAGAGTGGCAATGCCAAGACGTGCGTGATCGATTGCGAAGGAAGCGAAGAAACGCCACACCGCGGCGTGTGGTTCATTTCGGATGAGCCGAACAGCGCACTGCTGTCTGGGGTGACGATCGAGAACGGCTGGACGGCGGACTACGATTTCGGCGGCGCCGTCCGATGTGAGAACGGCAGCGCTCCCACGATCAACTCGTGCATCTTCACGGAAAACAGGGACGCCGCACTCTGGTTTGATATCGGCTGCGAGGCGAACCTCACGGACTGTCTTGTCACTCGAAACTGGGGGAACTGGGGAGCTGGGGTTCGCCTCTACGGAGCGACGTTCATGATCAGCGGCTGCGAATTCCGAAAGAACGCGGCCGACCGGGGCGCCGCCGCAATTCATACTTACGGCTCCACCGGAACGATCATGGGTTGCCGTTTCGTCGAGAACTCGGGCGATGTCGGTGCCGTCAATATCGAGGAGGGCGGTCCGTCGCTCGTTCGCGATTGTCTCTTTCTGCGAAACGTCGGCTCACCACACGGTGCGCTTCGCTTCTTCCTGAGCCCGAACAACAGCGTCGAACGGTGCGGGTTCTTCGGCAACGTCGGCTCCGTGGGCGCGCTGAGCTCCGGGAAGATAAGCCGGACCTACGTCAGGGAGTGCACATTCGCCGACAACTTCGGCAGCCAGACCATTCGATGCGGGAACATGCTCGTTCACCTCGACAATTCGATCGTGGCAACAACGCGGGGCGGTGTCGGCGTCACCTGCCCGTACGACGTCGTGCGGATTTCGTGCTGCAACATCTTCGGGAACGAAGGAGGTGACTGGGTGGGAGATATCGCCGATCAGGTGAGCCTGAATGGCAACTTCTCGGCGGATCCGCTCTTCTGCGATCCCGAAGGCGATGACTTCGCGTTGGCGGCCAACTCGCCGTGCTTGCCGGGAAACCACCCGCATGGGACAGACTGCGAGCTCATCGGTGCCTATGGGGAGGGGTGCGAAACCGTGGATGCTTACGGTATGACTCCATCCACGAGTGATCGCATGCTACGCGTGTCTCCGAACCCGTCAAGAGGGCTCGTCGGGTTGTCATATGGGGCGTCGCTGAGCGGGGGGTACATGACTGTTTTCGACGTCGCGGGGCGCATGTTGCGTAGGTACACGATCGACCCGGGGGGCGGCACCATCATGTGGGACGCGACCACATCCAGCGTCCGGGCACCGGCCGCCGGAACGTATTTCGTACGCATCGACGCCGGTCGGTTCAGCGAGACGCGACGCATCGTTCTCGTTCCCTAGCAAGAAAGGCTCCCCGTCAGGGAGACGGGGAGCCTCTGTTCTTCCATACGCCCTCTCGGGCTTTTTCCTACCGTGTCAGCACGAGCTTCTTCGAGATCGACGCGCCGTTGGCGTCAAGGCGCGCGAAATAGACGCCGCCAGGAAGTCCGCCCAGGTCGACATCGACGTTATCCACGACCGGATCCGCCGACCGGTCCGCAATGAGCCGGACCAGGCGTCCCGACACGTCATAGAGACCCAGACGGATGTGACCGGCTTCCCGGATGCCGAAGTGGATCGTCGCTCGTTCCGAGACCGGGTTGCCCAGAACCCGCAACGTGAGCGGCTCGACCGTCACGTCGGCCGCATCGACCGCCGTCGGCACCAAGCCTGAGATGTCGAGTTCCCACATGCCGCGGCCATGGGTTCCCGCGCGGAGGAAGCGAGAGCTGTCGTGAAGCCGGATGTCCTCGATCACGACGTGAGGCAGACCCACGTTCATCGGGACCCAGCCGGTCCCGCCCTCGAATGACACGTAGACGGCCAGGTCGCTTCCAACGAAGTACCAGTTCGGATTGGATGGATCGATCTCGATGGTGTTCATGGGCTCGTTCGGGAGACCGGTGTCAATGGCGTAGTACGTCGCTCCCTGATCATCCGTCTTGTAGAGCTGTGGGATCGTCGCGCTGTAGGTCGTGAGGGCGACGACGAAGGTGTTCGGATCGTCGGGGTGGCAATGTACGTCGGCAATCCTGCCGGACGTCATCATGCCGTTCGTCCGATCCTCCCATGTCTCTCCGTAGTCCGTGGACACGTAGACGCGCGAGCTCGTAACCGCGACAACGACTTCGGGGTTGTTCAAGGACTGATGGATGCCCATCTGCGTGCCGGTGAACGAGCCCGTCGTCTGGTACCATGAGTCCCCCCGGTTCGTGGTCTTGTACATGCGCCCGTTGTGGCCGGTCCAGAGGGTGTGCGGATCGCTGATGTCCATGTGCGTCGGGGTTTCCCACGGACCGTTCACCGTTATGCCGGTGTTGATCGAGCTCATGCCGCCACCACCGGTCAGGCTCCGATAGTGATCGCCGAAGTATAGCTCGGCATAGACGGTTTGCTCGTTGGCATAGTCAATCTCGCACTGGAAGCCGTCGCCCCCCAGCACATAGGAGTGGAACGTGCTGTTGTTGTACACCCACGTTCCGTTGTCCTGGGTGCCGCCGATGGCCCGCGTGGGAAGGGTCATCGAGTGGTTCATCGCGTAGTACTGAAGGGTGATGAGGCCGCTGTTGCGGTCGCTGAAGCCGTTTCCGGAGTTGGTGCTGCGGTAGACGCCGCCGTCCGTTCCAATCCACATGAAGTCGGGACTGGACGGATCCCAGAAGGTCGCGTGGTGATCCACGTGCACGTTGCTGGCGATCTGAGTGAAAGACACGCCGCCGTTGGTGGAACGGTGGAGTTGGATCCCGCCCGACCACACGCGATTGCCATCCTGGGGATCAACGGCGATGGTCAGGTCGTACCAGCCCTGACTCCCGTAGTGATTGGTGCCGGGGTAGTACACCTGGGAGAAGCTCGAACCGCCGTCGCTGGACTTCCAAATCCCCTTCATGCTGCTGCCGCTGTCGATGGCCCAGTAGATGGCGTTGGAATTGATGTCGGTCAATGCGAAACGCATGTTTCCGAGGCCGGTCGTTGGCGTACCCGCCGTGGTCTTGGTCCAGGTCGCACCGTCATCGTTCGAGACATAGAACCCTTGCTGCGTGCGGCAGGCGAACATCGTCGTGCTCGATCCCCGCTTCAGCTCGACGTCTCTCCAGGATCCCGTCTCGACCTGCGTCCACGTCTCACCGTCGTCCGTGGATCGGTAGAGGCCGTTTTCCTGTGCGACCACCAGGGTTCCGGTCGTCGGGTTGTGCTCAATCTCGAACTGGTCGTGACCCTGTGAGATGGGGTAGCTGAGCCCCGTGGTCTCCCACGTCGCACCGGCGTCGTTGGAAACGAGAAGGCCGACGCCGTGCACGGCGTCGATGTTGTTCCAGCCCTCGCCGGTGCCGATCCAGATACGATCCGGGTTGTTGACGTCGATCTCGATCGCACTGATGGCCAGCGTGGGGAGGAGGTCGTCGAGCGGAATCCATGTGGTGCCGAAATCCACGGACTTCCAGATCCCGCTGCTGGCGAAGCCGGCGTAGATAGTCTCCGAGTCCTCCGGATGTACTTCGACGGCCAGGCAGCGTCCCGCCACGTTCGTCGGCCCGAGGCAGAACCACGTCTCGTCGACGCGCCCTCTCTCAGCCACCATCTCCTGGAGTTCCTGAAACGCTTCCCAGCGGGCGCCGGGTGTCATGTTCCCGTCGGGGTTCAAGCGGCGCTCGGTGAACCATTTGTAGCGCATGTACGGCTTGAAGCCGGTACCGGAGGTGCTGACCTCCGACGGCCGCTTGTCCATGTAGTCCTTGTAGACCTCGTCCATACGCTGGAAGTACTCACGCGTCGTCTCTGCGGTGGCGGTAGTACCCCACAGAAGGCACGTTACGCAGACTAGAAGCAGCGTTGTTCCGATTGCCCGAATCATCAAACCCCTCCGATCGTCCTTCCAAACATGATCGCACAGTGGTCTGTCCCAGCAGGGATCGGCATGGCGGCCCGGGGCGCGATCCAGTCCCGCAGACCGCATAGCATCTCTATGAGTCTAGCAGATCCCACGGCAAACGTTGCGGCAGACCGCGCGAATCACCGAATTGTGAGGCAGAATTGGATGAGGATATGGGATGTTTCGTATCACCATGTCATTTTGCCAGACTGGGTGCACGTGAGGCCCACTGTTCGCGGCGCGCTGCGCCACGCCGCAATCGCGATCGAAAGTTCAAGGCTGACGATGCGGGCGTCCCCAGTCGATCACGGTTTGAATCCCCAAATGCACCAGAATGCGCCCCCCCGCGTGAACGAGGCCCTTCCGTCCATCACGGCCTCACGAAATCGTCGGGCCCGACGCCTGGACGCACGCACCGCGCGTCGGATCGTCCGCTCGTTCACGCCGGCGATCCTGAGCATTTCCACGGATTCATCGTTGTAGGCGTCCTGGAACTTCGACTCCCGACATCGCTCTCTGGTATTCTGGATAGTCGTTTTCTGAGCGGGGGAGCGGTAGGGAGGGGCAATCCACTGCACGCGTTCGTTTCGACGGACATCCACATTCTTGAGCCCTCGCGCTTCCATCCATCCCGGGACGTGGCAGCCGACCGACCAATCTCCGCGGCGAAGTCTCATCCTCTCGCGTTGGACGAGTAGCTGGAGCCGGTGGGAGAATAGCCGCTGTTCGATCGTCGGTTTGAAGACATTGTCCCAGCCTCCATCGGTGGCGCCTGCGAGTGCGTTGTCGAACACCGCCACACAGCCGCCACGCCTCGTTACGCGGATGAGCTCGTCGAGCGCCCGCTCGGGCTTGGCGAGATGGCAGAGGACCACATGGGCGATCGAGATATCAAAGGTGTTGGACTCGAACGGTAGCTCGTTGATGTCGCCGTCGCGGATTTCTATGTCATCGCCAAGGCCATCTTCTCTTGCGAGACGTTTCGCGGTTCGGAGAAGGCGCCCCTCGATATCCACGCCGATCAATCGTCCTCCGGGTAGACAAAACGGTCCGAAGGTCCGAAGGCCGTAACCGTGACCACATCCGGCGTCAAGCAATGACTTCCCGGGTTTCAACCCGAAGTGCTTGGCCAGGCTCGCCACTTGTTCCGGGGTCCACATGTCCCGCCGCTGCCGCTTCAGAATCTCGCGTCGAATCTCGGGATCGGTGTAGTCGATATAGGCTCTCGGCATCGTTCTCATGATCTGCTACCCCTAGAGGGCGTTCACTCTCGTCATCGCTTCGCTGCGACGACCCGGTATCACGAAAAAAGCCCCGAGCGTGAGCGGCTCGGGGCTCGATGTCGCGTCTGTCCGTGTCTCGGCCTACGCTCCGAGCTTGTCTGGCGTCACGACCGAGCCGTGCTTTGCTTTCAGCGCAGCGAGACCCTTCTCCCACTCGTCGTACACCTCGAAGAGCTTCCCGGGGAGGTTCTCTTCCTTGCCGAAGGCCTCGCGCTGGAGGTCGATCCGGGACTGGATCTTGTCGACAAGGATCGAGAACTGCTTGTCGTACAGCTCACGCGGATACTCCTTGTCGATGATCGACGAGAAGAGCCGCTTGAGGTCATCGTACTTCGGAATGTACCCCACGGGGGTCTCGATCGCGTCGACAGCGCCGTGCGCCCGTTCGGCGAGCCAGCTCAACCAGACCTTTACGTCGCGCTTCTCGCCGAGGAGCTTTGTGCCCTCGCCGCCGCGGGCTTCGTGCGTGAGGAAGTAGTTCAGGCCGGCCAAGATCGGGCGGCTCGCATCGGTGAACTTCGAGCTTCCGAAGAACTCGAACTGGGAGCTCATGTAGTCGGCGAGCGCGCCGGGGATGAACGGCGCGTTGGCCCAGGGCTGACGCTTCACGCCCGATGCGCCGACCTCGGTGGCCGTGGCGGCCGAGACGATCGAGGCGCCGATGACTACGCCGTGCTCGGGGGTCTTTCCGACCCAGACCGGCGGCATCGTGTCCGCATCGCGGCCGCTGTAGGTGATCACCTTGATCGGAACGCCGTCCGGATTCTCGCCCCACTCCGTGTTGTAGTTATCGATCGCCTTGCAGCGAAGCGTGCAGCGCGCGTTGGGGTGCGAGATCGGGATTTCCTTGCCGTTGTCGTCGGTCTTGCCCTTTTGCCAGTCGCCCTGGAAGTTGACCCCCTTGTCAGGGTGCGATTCGCCGTTGCCCATCCAGTGCGGAACGTTCTTGTCGTCGATCAGCACGTTGGACCAGATGACCTCGGTGCCTTCCTCACGGAGACACTTCATCAGATACGGATCGCCCTCGCGGTTCACGTCGGCCACGATGCCGAAGATGCCTTGCTCGGGGTTGATACCGCGCATGGTGCCGTCCTCGGCGATCCACATCTGGGCCAGGTCATCGCCGACGAAGTCCGTACCCGCCATGGCCGTCGTCGTCTTGCCACAGCCGCTGGGGGCCGCGCCCGCGAACCAGGTGAGGCGACCCGTGTCGTCCTTCATCCCGGTGATGAACATGTGCTCGGAGAGCTCCTTGCCGCGGCCGAAGTAGGTGGCCAGATCGACTGCGAAGCGGTGGTTGCCCTTCTTGAGCAGTAGCGTGTTGCCGGCATACGTGCAGTAGGTGCTGAACGTCGTGAGCCAGCTGCGGTCCATGAAGACACGCGCATTCGGCAGGTCCTCGGGACGGTTCGGACCTTCACTGTGAACGTTGGTGAGGAAGAAACCCGACTTCTCGACCTGAGAATCGAAGCCGCCGTAGACGTGGCGATAGAGAATGTCGCCCGAGTGCATGACGTAGGTCGACGAGCTGATCTCGATCGCGGGCAGCGCCAGCTTCGCGCCCGCAGGTCCGCGCGAGAAGAACCCGACAAACATCGTCTTGCCCTGCATGATGCCGACCATGTGTTCCTTGACGTACTCGAGCGCGTCGTTGCGGGCCATCTTCTTGCCCAGCACGCTGACCGGCTCGCCCTCATTGATGATGTAAAAGGTCCGGTCGACGATACGTCCCTGTTCCTGCGGTAGATCGTAGTGGATCGTGTGCTCATTCATGGTGAGCGGCTTCTCTTCGCCCTTCTGGATGGAGAGCTCGCGCATCTTCTGCATGTCTTCCGGAGAGCCGGTAACGATCATCACGGCGTCCGGCTTACACAGGGCGATCGCATTGGCGATCCTCATGAGCGCTTCTTCGGTCGTGATCTTGTTCAGTTTCGCCAGATTGTCTTGATCCAGCTTCTCGCTGAAGATCTTCCGAGCGTCGTCGATCGACTTGACCCCACCTACGGCGGAGAGAATGTCGACGCCTGCCTTTAGCTCCAGCATGTGCTTCTCCTTCGTTTCCCCAACCCATCGGGCGCCCGCCCGCTGCCCTGAACGGCCAAGCCCCGCCCCAGCTTACACATCTTCGTGACCGAACCCGTTCGCCGGAAACCGTCTGCCGGACGGATCATGAGTATCGCGGCGGCGGCGAGGCCGCGCCAAAGCGAGCGAATCCCACGATTGCGTCCAAGACGATATCCTCAATGTAAATCGCAGCAACCAGTGTAGCCCCGTGCGCAGCGGCACGCAACGCGTATGCGCACCGGAAGTTCGGGCACTCGCCGGCCGCCCCGTGCCGCGCTCCTACCATGGCGTGCGCCGTAAGCTGTGTATAAACAACATGATAGGCGATTGGTTGGGGCGAGGGCGGAATCGTTCCAGTGGAAGCGTCCGAGGATGAACGGAGTCAGCGCGAGAGAACCAGTCGGTCGATGTCGTGCCTTGCTTGCGTGCGCAGCCGACAGAAGAAGACGCCGGATCCGAGGGCGAGCCCGGCGTCGTTCGTGCCGTCCCATCGCACCACGTTCGCGCCCGCCTCTTGAATGCGTCCGTCGACGAGCACCCGCACGGATCGCCCCGCGACATCGAAGACTCGCAGGTCAACTCGCGATCGCTCGGGAAGCACGTAGGCGATGTTCGTTGAGGGGTTGAACGGATTGGGGGTCGCGAGAATCCGCAGATCGAAAGCGACCGGTGACCCCGAGTCTTCTTCCAAAGCCAGCAAGTCGAAATAGATCTCGATATTCTCCACGAGCGGCGATTGGTTTCGCTGCATCGTGAGGAGTTCCCCTTCGGCGACCATGATCCAGTCCTCTTGATTGATCGTTGGGTATCTGGATGCGACTGCCGAGAAGACGGGCCACGCCCCGTGATGGAAGTAGTAGAGCGTGCGACCTTCACGATACGACCAGAGTGTGTTGCCATCGGTGAGAGCGAAGTTCAGCGCCGGGCTCGAATCGGGTTCCGCCTGCCGGAGCATCTGGACCACATGGCCGAGCGATGGCTTCACTTGCCAATCAGAGTCCTGGAAGGTCTGCAGGATGTAGAGGAAGTACAGCTCGCTGTCGATCCAGTCGGTCGAATCCTGGCCGTAGTAGGGAGGGTTCTCCGCCATGTACTCCGGGCGGAGCAGATCGAGAAGCGCTCCGATATCGATCGTGCCGTTGTGGGCCATCCACCAATGCCGCCCATTCTTAAATCGATGGAACGGGTGCGGATTCGGGATCTCGCACAGACCAACAGAGCAGTTGCGAACGTGGGCGATCGCCACGGCCGGCGACGCCTCCGCTGCCTTGTAGACCGCCATATCGAAGAGAGAATCGATATGCGCGGGTGATTGGCCGCGGCGCGTGATCGGCATCGAATCGGCGTGGATCGCGTGCGCCACGCTCCATCCATCCGGGTTCGTTGGGCTCAGATACTTCAGCGAGAAGGGGAGACGCAGCAGGTGATCGAGCACGATAAACTCTGGGATCGTGTCGGCGATACCTCCCCAGAAACGACAATTGTGGGTGCCGCTATGCCGCTGATCCGCGACGTCCGGAACGGTCGGTGACGGAGCTTGGAAGGAGAGAGGGTCGGGGGGGGCGATGGCCAGAGCAATCCGAGGGAGAATGCGATGACGATCGCGAGAAAGAACATGACTGTCAACGGACGCTGGATGCGCATGGTGACAGCTCTCCGTCAGTGGGCCCACCCTAGCCATGAATACACGATCATACCTCATTTCCGCCGGCGAGCGAACCTGAGAGTCTACGGGGAGGGCCATGCGGCTTCTCTCGTGGACGCGTCGTCGGGTTCGGTGTACAAAGATGCGATCCGAGGATTGACCACAGTGCGGAGCGGCGGATGTCAAAGGTTCTATGGTATCCAGGGCATGAACTGCTCCTGACCAACATCGTGCGGGCGGAGAACTGCACGCTCATCGACCCGGCGCTCACGATCGCGGAAGAAGACATTGATGGTTTCTTGGATTCGTTTGCGGACGTCCTGAAAGCTTCGGGCTATTGAATGGTCCCGACCCGGAGAGGTGGTGAAGCTATGGCGGATGACAAGACCAGCTGGTGGAAGATCGGCTGTTTCGGCTGTTTGGGTGTGATCGGGCTCGGGGCGCTCATTGTTGGGGTGAGCGCGCTGGTGGCCTGGAGGGGTCTCGAAACCGAACAGATCGAGGAGCAGTTTCTCGAACGTGACCTTCCGGTTGCGGCGGCGGGCGTCGAAGGCGGCGAGGAATCCGGATCGCTGGAGCGGACCGACCTTCCTTCGGGGCGGATCATTCTGGAACTCACGGAAGCCGGTTTCGAAATCGAGCCTGGCGCGCCCGGCGAGGGAATGCGCATCGAATCCGAGTATGACACGAAGTCGTACGCGCTCGAAGACAGCCTCGAGATACACGATGACGGGTCATGGACGTACCGCGTTCGTTTCGAGCGCAAAGTCTCCGGGATGGTCGCGATGCTTCGGGGGATCATGGGTGGCGAAGATCCGATCGTTAGGATCTATCTCCCGGTCGACGTTCCGTTCGGTCTCGAGCTCGATCTCGAAGAGGGCGGGGCCGAGATCGAGCTCGGTGGCCTCTGGATCACGGCCGCGGATATTCGGTGCAACAAGGGCGGTATCGAGTTGAGCCTGGACGAGCCGCTCCGGGAGCCGATGGAGCGGCTCACGATCAGCGGCTCGATGGGCGGGATCGAGGCGCGGCGCTTGGGGCATGCCAGCCCCGCCGAGATGGACATTCGCTTTCGAATGGGCGGCGCCGAACTGGATCTCACCGGTGACTGGCGGCAGGACTCGGACATCCGTCTCGACGTCACGATGGGTGGGATGGAGGTTCATGTACCGGACGACGTTGCCGTCGAGGGCGCGGGCGGTCGAGGACGGGGGATCCGAAGCGGTTCGCCCGAGGTCCCGCTTCCCACGCTGCGCTTCACCGTGTCGTCGCGGATGGGTGAGATCGCCGTCGACTATTGATTAGGAGTGGGGGAGGCTACGATGCTTGCACTCTTCACAGCCGGAGCGCTTGCGGGTGGGATTCATGTGCTCGCCGGCCCCGATCACCTCGCGGCCGTTGCGCCGTTTGCCATCCGTGGACGGGCGCGCGCGTGGCTTTCCGGTATCCGGTGGGGCATCGGGCACTCAGTTGGCGTGGGCCTGGTCGCCTTGCTGGCGTGGTGGCTGCGCGAGGCCCTTCCGTTGGAGCGCATCTCCGGGATCAGCGAACAGATCGTAGGTGTCGTTCTCATCGCGATCGGTTTGTGGACCCTTCGTGGCGCGCTCAAGCACCGTGTCCATCTTCACCCGCATGAACACGACGGGAGGCGGCATGTTCACATGCACGTCCATCGTGTGCAAAAGGAGCACGCGTCTCCCGGGGCCCATGAGCACAGCCACGCTCCGCTCTGGGTGGGGGTTCTTCATGGAGCTGCCGGCAGCTCTCATTTCCTTGGTGTTCTGCCCGCTCTGGCGCTCCCCACGCGCTCCGAAGCCGCCTTCTACCTGGCCGGCTATGCTCTGGGGACGATCGGAGCGATGACCGTGTTCGCGGCGTTCTTGGGGGTGATCACCGCGCGGGTCAGCCTGCGCGAGGGGCGCGCGTACCGCATGATCGTCGGGATGGCCGGATGCGCGGCGATCGTCGTGGGTGGTGTTTGGCTCCTTTAGAGGCATGAACTGGACGGACATGCGGTCTCTTCCTGCCCCGCCCAACATCGAGACGTGCTAGAATCGGTCAGCGTTTGACGGATCCAATCAGCATCTCAGCGGGTCGGCCAGGAGGAATCGAGCACTGAACGCCACGCACCGTGCCGCAGGCTTGTTTTTGGCCGCCGTCCTGATTTCCACAATCGCCGGCGGGACCGGCGCCCTCGCGGATGACTTCGTTGTCGACGTCGCCGTCGACAAATCCTCCTACTCGTGGTTCGGGACAATCATCGCAACCGCCGATGTCTCCTATCAAGGGAGCCCGGTATCGGATTGCGATTCCGTCGTGGCCGTCTCGGATGCGAACCCAAACGTGCATGCGTTTCTCGCCGATGATGGTCTGCCGCCCGACACGGTCCCGGGTGATGGGGTCTATGCGGGTACCTTTCAGATCGGGGGGGATCTCGGTGAGGCGCGACCCACCGGAAGCCGGGTCGTGGACGTGACCGCCTATCGTGACGGCCAATTCGGAAGTGGTACGTCGCCGCCTTTTTCGCTTTACATGGTTCGGAGATGGAGCGGCATCACCACGGGATCGGTAAACGATCCGTATGATGACTACACGACCTTCCGCGTCGTCTCGAACGGGCCCGGCGCGGACTGGCATCACGAAATACGCGACTTCGGGTTGGTCCGATCTACGCCGGCGTCGGACGCAATGATCCGCCTCCCTGTTCTGCCCGTGACCAATGAGGTTTCGAACGTTTCCGTGACCGGGAACGGCGTATCCGATGTCGCCGTCCGGGACAACGTCATCGAGTTCGTGTGTGATCTCACCGGCGGCTCCGTGACGCGGGTCTCCATCGAGTTCGATGCGCCGAGCGATCTTGCCGCGACCTTTATCGATCGGTATCACACCGGCGACATGGGTCGGCGGGATTTCCGAAACGGATACGTCGTGTGGAACCAGTACGTCCACACCGGCATCCTGGGCTCCGACTACTCATACCCGCACGGCCCCGGCTGCGTGGTGGATCTTCAGGTCACCGATCTCGGCAACGGCGAAGCCCACACCGTGGATTGCATGGAGCGGGTCGCCGTTCATCTCGATAATTCGCCGTTCAATGATGGAACGGGCACATATCCGAGCAACATCAAGTGGGTCGGTGACGCCGTTTCATGGCTGCACAGTGGCGACCTCGGATCACTCACGTTCGTCTTTGCCTCCGGCGGTAACTACGGGCTTCGCGACGAGGTCTCGGTCGTCAAGACGGTGCAGTTCTTCAGCGCCAGCCGCATGTTTCGACATCACTATGAGGTGGAGAACGTCGACGCGACGAGTCACGACTTCGATTTCGTATGGGGTCGGGAGCAGTGGCTCTACGGCAGCGCGCCCGGCTCGAACCGCGAGGAAGACGACAGGGGAGTTCTGCCGAACGACGTGACGGACTACGGCGGGGAGTACGGATTCGCGCCCGAGGAACTGGACGGCAACTGGTTCGCCGCGTTCGATGAGACATCCTTCTACTCCATCGGTCTGATTTTTCCCGACCAGACGTTGGCCTCGATGCCGACCGAAGCGTTCTTCCTCTGCAACCCGGCGCTCGGCAACTTCACCGGCGAGTACCCCATCAACCCCGCCGGCTCGTGCGCCCACATGGAGAACATCTTCTTCGAGAAGCAATTCGGTCTTCTGGCTCCGGGGGAGACCGTTTCCTACGAGTTCTATCAGTGGGGCGGATACGACGTTGCCCGTCACGATCTGGTCTACTTGATCTGGCGGGACGCCGTCGCGATCTCCGGCGAGCCGTTTGCGATGGATTTCGCTCCAATCGGGGACGAGATCCCGACTGGCGCGTCCATCGATCTCTGGTTCAACAACCCGATGGATCGAGCCTCGACCGAGGCGGCCTTCGTCCTGACTCCCGATGTGCCCGGCGGCGGTAGCTGGGAATGGTCGGACTCCGATCGGCACATGACGTTCCACCCGGCCGAAGGTCTCGACCCGACGACGATCTACCATGCGCAGCTTCTTCGCAGCGCGACCGATACGGATGGCCGAGGCCTGGCAACGGAAGCGAGCTGGTACTTCGAAACCGGCACCGCAACCGACGTGGCCGCCGATGTCACCGGCGTGCCCGGCGCTCTTCTCAGCGGTGCCGTTCCCAATCCGTTCATGACCTCCACGACAATCGCGTTCTCCGTGCCGGTGGACGGACCGGCGCGTCTCTCCCTCTACAACGTGCGCGGTCAGCTCGTGAACAGGCTCGTCGACGAGGCACTTCCGTCCGGGCGGCACCTCGTGACCTGGAACGGGGACGATCGAGCGGGACGGCGACTGGGGCCGGGGGTCTACTTCTGTCGCTTCGAGACATCAGGGCACGCCGAAGTGAGGAAGATCGTCGTCGGCCGCTAGTCGGCTCGCGTTCCGCACGCGCGGCCTCGCCTCAATCCGTGAGTATTCCACGGCGAAAAACGCTCTCGCTCGCGTGATAGCGCGCCCTCTCCCTTCTTTTCCCTCGTGGAATTCTGACGAATTGAGGCTAGATGAGGCGCAGAAAGAACTGCCATCCGAGAAGCGTGATCAGTGAAGCTGTCGTTGACCCAATGATGACCGCCGAAGCGAGGGTCTCGTCGCCGCGCATTTCCTGCGCCATGATGTAGCTGACCACTGCCGTGGGCGTGGCCATGATCATGACGGGGACCTCCAATTCGATTCCGGAGAACCCGATCACGCGGAGCGCCAGGTACACGAGTGCGGGATAGACGATCAGTTTGATGAGCGACACCGCGATCGCCGGATACAGATTGGCCCGCAGCCTTCCGAAATCCAAACCCGCACCCACCGAAAGAAGCGCAATGGGAAGCGCGATGCGCCCCACCATATCAAAGCTGCGATCGAGGCTCACCGGCAGGACGACCCCCGAGGCGGACGCGAGCAGGCCGGCCGCGCAGCCGATGATCAATGGGTTCTTCGCGATGCCGATTGCCGTTCGTCCCCAGATGGCGGTGCCGGTGTGGGCCTTCTCCTGGTGGGGTAGTGTGAGCAGAAGCACCGCGAAGAAGTTGTAGAGTACGACCATGAAGCTGATGAAGACGGCGGCCGGTCCGAGCGCGGCGTCGCCGTATGCGTTGGCTACGATCGGAAGGCCAACAAACACCATGTTGCTTCTGTGCGCTCCCTGCGCGAGCACGCCGCGCCGCGCCGGAGACGATCGTGCAGAGGCCGCGTACACGGCCAGGCCCACGACGACAGTCACGCCGGTCACGAGCAATAAGAGTGGGAGGTTCAGGCTCTCGTCGAGCGGCGTGCGTGACGTTCCGAGAAAGAGAAGAGACGGGGCGGCGACATAGAAGACGAGCTTCGAGAGGGCGGCGCTCGTTTCTTCGCGAAGCAGCCCCAGTGCGCGCAAGAGATAGCCGACACCGATGACGATGAAGACCGGAAGGACGCTGTCTATCGACTCCATGAGCGGGAGGATAGACGAGTTGCCGCGTCGCGGAAATCAGGGAATCCCCGACGATGGCGATGAGCGTCGCAAGATTCGAGTGGCGGTGCTCCACGGGATTGCGGTATACAGACTCGCTCGACTGCCGGTGTCCGGGCCGGCCGGAATTCATGCGGGTCCGGCACGAAACGACAACCGGAATTCGGAGATTGACGAAGTATGAAAGTCGCGATCCTGGGGCTCCCGCAGGCTGGCAAGCGGACGCTTTTCACGCTGCTGACGGGCCGGCCGGTCCCGGAGAATCGCAAGCCGGGCGAGAGCATCGAAGGCACGGCTCGCATTCGTGATCCTCGGGTGGATGTCCTCTCCGAGATGTGCCGGCCGAAAAAGACGACGTACCCGGAGAACAGCTTTGTGCTCTGCCCGGATCTGGACGAAGGCCCCGGCAAGCGTTCATGGCTGGAGATCGCCCGGCGGTGCGATCTTCTCTGCCTTCTCGTGAGGGCGTTCGAGTCGGATCAGGTGTATCACCCGGCCGGCTCCCTGGATGCTGAACGGGACCGCGAAGCGGTTCTCACAGAGCTCATCCTTGCGGACCTCGAGATGCTGCTCAATCGACTCATCCGGATCGGTAAGGAGAAGATGTCGGGTCAGTCCGCGGTTCAGGCGAACGAGGAGCGCGCGCTCAAGAAGTGTGAGCAGGTTCTGGAGGACGGCCGTCCCGCAAGCGAGGCGGACCTACTGCCCGAGGAAGCGGAGGCGATTAAAACGCTGGGCCTCGTCACTCGCCTGCCGATCCTCTGGGCGCTGAACGTTTCCGAGGACGCGCTGGAATCCGGCGTCGGGTCGCCCGGCGATTTCGAGATATCCTGTCAAATCGAGAAGGAAATCGCCTCGATGGAGGACGCCACCGAGCGCGCGGCATTTCTCGAGGACATGGGCCTTTCGGCCAGCGGTTTGGATCGGATGAACGCGGCCGCGTACGACGCGCTTGGCCTGATGTCGTTCTACACGATCGGCAGCGACGAGGTCAGGGCGTGGACGATCCGCAAAGGGTCAGCCGCGCGAACGGCGGGGGGAAAGATCCACAGCGACATCGCGCGCGGTTTCATACGGGTCGAAGTGATCAAGTACGAGGATCTCATCTCGGCCGGATCCGAGCAGGCCGCTAAGAGCGCCGGGCGCGTCCTGGTGAAGGGTCGGGACTACGTGATGGAGGACGGGGATATCTGTCACTTCCTCTTCAATGTCTGAGGAGTGGCCGGGCCGCGAGTCTTAGTGCCGACGGACTCATGCCTATCCACAGGCGAAGCGCGAATCGATATCGTTCCCGCCTGTCACCGATCCCCGGCGATTGAGGCGGTCGTCTTACTCGATCTCGCTCAATACGCGAAGCATCTGCTCCTGGTCGCTACAGTCGGCGACACCCATCACTCCGCGATCGGTCAGGGTAATGCCCACAGGGCCTCTGTAGGGAACCTCCCGGCTCAGCACCAAGCGTCCACTGGTTTCGACCGCTGACCACTTGGCGGCCAGTTGTTTCCAGACGTCCTCCCCGGAAGCTCCGTGTCCGGGAAGGACGATGAACAGCTGAAACTCCGATTCGTCGTCGGCCCCGTATCGGGCATGAATGCAATTCGTCAGCTCCCGCATACCGAGGAAGCTCTCCCGGGTGAACCCAACCGAGCCCGGGACTATCCCGGCTTCAGGCAGGAGGGCGAGCTCTTCAGGATAGGTGTCCCGTCCGGGCAATGCGTTCGCGATGGATTCAAGAAGGCTGACCGCGCCGTCATTTTGCATCTCGCCTTCATAGATGTCGACCTTGACGTAGAAACGGTCTTTCAGAAGCAGCCACTGGTAGGGAGGAAAGCCGGTCGCCTCGACGCCGACGCGAAGGGTCTCGGCGTCCGAGGCCGCTTCCCTGCGATAGATGCCGAAGGCGTTGAGCGCGGTCCCCATGTCATAGATGCCGACGCTTGCGACGACACCGTCACGGGATAGCTCGCCGACATCAACTTGTCGGAAGCCGTAGGCGAGATAGACATCCGCGCCGCCGTTGATGTACTCCCATAGGCCGTCAGTGTCGTAGCGCTCTGCTTCCTGCTGAAGGCTCCATTCGTCGACCCCGGGGAACTCGACCGCGGAGATCGGCTGCGCGAGCATCGCCGCGAGGACGCCCACGAAAACTGGGCCGCACATGTTCTTCCGTTCCTCCTTGCGACTACGCCAGCTTCAACATCGAGTGCGCCCGCATCATCTGCCAAGGAACAATGACGCCATGCGGACAGGCGCTCACGCACGGTGCTTCGCAGTCGGCGCAGTGCCTGGCGTCGCAACCGTCCAGCTTCGCGTACTTGGCCATGGCCATCTTCTCGCGGCCTTGGCGTGCGAAGTAGTACGAGTAACGCATGATGGTGCTCACGGGCACGTTGCTCGGGCACAGTTTGAGACAGGTGGAACATCCATGGCGGCAGTACGATGCACCGTAGGCGTTCGTGTACTCCTCGAGAAACAGCCGTCCCGCCTGGGAGAGTTCCGTACCGGAAACCGGAATCACCTTGTCCAACTCCTCGAAGTCCGGCATGGAGACGCAAACCGTATGCATGTCCGGGTTCTGGAGCACCCACTGAATGCACCTGGCCTGTAGCTCGTCATTCGTCGTCGCGCCGTGCTTCTCCGCAAACGGCTTGACGGCCTCCGCCGACTCCTTCTGCCTGTCCAGCCACGCGATGATCCGCTCGATTGAGGTCTCGCGCGGGACACCGGCCTCTTCCATGCGCTCGATGTACTCGAGGTAATCTCCGGTCGGGTTCTCAGGGTCAAACGGATCCAGCACGAGGTAGCCCGGCATCGTCTTCATGGCCGTCGTGCCGACGTTGTGCTCCTTGCAGGCGGCAAGGACCTTTTCGGCCTCCTCACGGTTGAGGAAGTTGTAGCTCAGCAACATGAGATCGAAGCGACCGTCCTCGGCCGCGGCGACCAGCACCTTCTCCATGCTGTCGCCACCTTCGTCACGGGGGCCGTGCGAGGAGATGCCGACGTGCTTGAGCTTGCCGTCCGCCTTGAGCTGGGAGGCAGCCGCGTGAAACGCTTCGTGCCCGATCAGCGTAACGTCCTCAACGGCGTGGATGTACAGAGCGTCCGCATAGTCCGTCTTCAGCCGTTCGAGACATTTTCCGTATCGCTCGAGAATCGTATCCTTCTCAGTGTCCGGCTCGACGGCCATCTTCGTCGAGATGAAGATCCTGCTCCGGTCCAAATGGGGCATGGCCTCGCCGATCTTCGTCTCCGAATCGCCGTTGCCGTATGTTTCCGCCACGTCGAAGTAGTTGATCCCGTGGTCGTAGGCGTAGCGGATGACGTTGGACTCCTGGATTTGTCCGCAGCCCAGGCTGATGTCGGACACACGAAAGCCGGTGCGGCCCAGCGTCCGCGTGGTCGTGATGATTGGCGTCTCCGCCTTGGTGGCGGTGTCCGCGTCGTCTGCGGATTCGGCAAGGCTCCGGCCTGACAGTGTCGTCAGGGCGCCGCCGGCGACCAGGCTCCCGCCGAACTTGAGGAACGTCCGACGGGTCGGGGTCTTGGCGTCGTGCATCGATCCGGAGTGCGCGTCCATGTGGAGTCTCCCTCCCTTGCGCCGGTGAGTGAATCCCCGCGAAGATCCAACGCGTCGCGATTGTATACCGACGGCGCCGAGAGGGCTACCGAAGGACGAGCTTTCTCCCGAGACTCGAGCCGTCCCCTTCGAGCCGCACGAAGTAGACGCCCGGCGCCACCCGATCGCCCGCGTCGTTGCGGCCGTCCCAAGCGACTAGCGCTGTCCCCGCGTCGAACGGTTCGTCGGCCAGCGACGCGACCTTTCGACCGCCTATGTCGTAGACGCCGAGTCGAATCGACATAGTGTGCGGGAGATCGAGCCGGAGCTTCGCAGAACTGCTGAACGGGTTGGGGAAGCCGGTAAGCACGACCGGAGTGGTGCTCGGAGTTCCGGATACCGCGGTGGTTCCGTAATTGACCTCGAAGAGGAACCACTCCTTGTTCTCCGGAGTGATGGCCGAATGCTCCTGGTTCTCGATCGGCGTGTAGACCTCGTCGAACGGAGTATGGGCGAGGATGTCCGGATCACCCGCGACGTCGTAGAAGAGGTCGGACGTGTCCAGATCGAGCGCGCTGATGGTGGGGATGAAACAGTGGCGGGGGTGAAGGGCGATGATATCGCCGTACGGGGCTTCCGAATCGGCGATCTGCTCCATGCTGTTTCGGTTGCCCCCAGGGGCGCTATCGTAGGGGTCGCTCCCGCTGACGGTCACGATCGCTTCATCAGTCGGGAAGCCCAGGATGGCGATGAGGCCGTGCATGATGACCTGGCTCCCGGCGTCCGGCACGGACCAGATGTTGCCGATGATATCGATAAGAAACGTGTCGTACTCCCATTCGATGACCTGCGCTCCAGCGGCGTATCCTTGGTCCAACTGCGTCGAGCTTCCGTTGATGATCGAAACCATTCGGGGCGACGCGGGATACTGCCCGAGGGCGGCGATGTCACTCAGAAAATCGGCGCGCAGCGGATCGCTGGTGGCCGTCGTGTCCGAGAAGTCCGTGTGATGATACGCGAGCATCTGTCGCGCGGCGGGGGAGTCCAAGGCCTCGAGCCAGGCCGCCGCATCCACCGAGAGATCGGCGAAGAATGCGAGCCAGTACTGCATGCCCAGCGGGATGTTCGCCCCACTCTGCGGAGAATCGAACGAGATGAAGAGACGGGTGTTGTGCGCCATCGCCTGTGATTCCATGTACGTGAGCGCGTATCGCCCGACCAGTCCCCCCATGCTCGCGCCGATGATGGCCAAGTCGGCATCCGGCTCCAGGATCGCGTTGATCTGGTCGATCAGCTCGACTGCTGCAAACGCGTTTCGCTGGATGTACTCCGTCGCGTCCGTGAAGTTCAGGACGATGATGTCGAAGCCGAGGCCGCGTGCCGTCTCGAGCAGCTCTTCGCGATTGAGGAGCGTGTAGAGCTCGTCCCAGCTCATGCTGTTGTCGAGATCGAACCCTTCGACGACGACGATCGGGTCCGTGATCGTCGCATGGGCGTCCGCCAGGTAGACGTAGGCGTCGCCGGTGCCGAAGCCGCCTTCGTAAGGGATCGTGGCGACGATCTCCAGCGTGTCGTCGGGCATGGGTATCATCAGGTTCCTGACGTCGAAGCGGAAGGCGCTCAGGAGCTCCGATCCGTCCGCGAAGCGTGCGCGAAGTCCGATCGTCTTGATTCCCGCCGACGTGAAGCGAACCGTCTGAGGAACGCCAAATGCCACCGATCGCCAGCCACGACCATCGGAGAAGTCGAGCATGATATCCGGCGGCGGCGATCCCTCATTGGATGCGTAGTGCTTGGGATCGAGGGTGAATGTGACCCGACCGCCGCGATACGTGTGGTCCACGAGAGGCGCCGCCGCGAAGACGCGTTCGGTGGTTAGCGCGCTCTCGTGCAACTCAACGATACGGCCGTCGGAGATTACGATGCCTCTTGAAGCGATCGCGTCGGGACGGATACGGTTGTATCTGAAGTTCATGATGGCGATCGGAATCTCCCCGGAGTGCTCCGATCGTCTCGCATCGTCGTTGATCTCCGCGAGCGGCGGCCAGGTCGGGGCCGCGATCGCCGCGCGTCTGATCTCACTGTAGAGCTGGCGCCAGAGCGCGAGTGACACGGGTGGATCGCCGCGTCCGTCGTAGTCGCCGATGCCGCTCAGCCCAACCACCCGGTCATAGAGGATCCCCGTTGGAACGACGTTGGGTGTGACGTCTCGAAACAGGTCGCGAAGCACGTCGGATGAACGGTCCGCGGCGGCCGGGGTCGCCAACAGGACGAAGGTGGTGACAAGAACGGACGTGAACCGGAGAATCGCGGGTAATCGTCTCATTGCTTCCTCCAGGTAGTATGAAGATTCGGACGAATCGTGCGGAAGTGTAACATTGGTCCCGTTCCGCTCGTCATGCGCTTAGCGACTCAACACCAGCTTCATCGTGCTTGTGCGACCGGCGGATCGTAGCCTGACGAAATAGACGCCCGACGCGACAGGCGCTCCGACGTCCGAGATGCCGTCCCAACCGATCGTGTGCTGACCGGCCTCGCGCCTGCCGATGTCCAGGCTTCGAATGAGTCGACCTGCGGGGTCGTGAACGGTGAGTCGCACCTGCCCCGAATGGCTCAGAGCGTAGGCGATTCGTGTCACCGGATTGAACGGATTCGGAACGGAGCCTCTCAGTCCGAAGCCGGTGTGTGCGCCATCCGTGTCGGCGACGTCGGTCGGCTCTGCCGGGATCTCGATGGCGTAGAGATCACCGCCCCGACCGCCCTGGCCCGCGTGCACGTTCTTCCCGCAGGCGGACGCGTAAGCCGTCCCATCAGGCGCGGTGACGACATCTATGTCGAAGATCGATCCCGTCGTGTCGAGCGTGAAGAGCGGTTCAGGTGCCGATCGCCCGAAGATATGGATTTCGGGAAACGAACCGCCCCACGATCCGACGGCGAGGTGTTCGCCGCTCGGGGAGAAGATCATAGCCGATGGCATGTCCACGTGCTCTCGTGTTTGCCGCCCGCCGCTTCCGTCGGTGCGAGGTTGCTTGGGGGCACCACCGTCGTAGTCGTATTCCCAGAGCAGCTCCAGCGACGGCAGGCTGTAGAGCCGCACGACGACTTCGTTCGGAAAGCTGCTGCCGTTGTCCCACGACAACGCGAGCGTGCTCTCGTCGGTGCTGAGTGCGCACTGTCCTACATAGGACCCGGCGCCGGATTGTGTCCACGCGCTCGTGTAGGTCGAACCATTCCACTGGCGCAGGTAGAAGTTCGTCCATCCCCATGCGAGGTAGGTCCCGTCGCCGGATATGGCCAGAGCGTCATTGCCGGAGTAGATGGGTCCGCTCCATCGAAGCGCGGACAGCTCGCGGTCGTAAACGTAGATCGTCGGCCAACCGGCCATGGCGATGAAGTCGCCGGTCGACGAGATCGCGGTGGCAACCACGTTTCCGTCGGGGAAGTCATAGTCGTCCGTCGGCGTGCCGGAATCTGCATCGAACACAAAGAGCCGGCCGCGCTGTCCCTCGTCGGTGTACATCACGATCGCCGCCGCGATCGTCGAGCCGTCGTCTGACACCTGGATCGGCTTTCGGCTCGCCCAGCCCTGATAGGTGAGTGATCGACACGGGTGGACCACATATGTCCAGAGTGGGGTGGATGACCCCGCGTGCCACGCCCTGATGACCGCCGTCGAATCGGAGTCATCGAAGTCGACGGCGGCGATGTGCTCACCTCCACGACACATGTCGACGAACAGCTTTGTCCCCGCGTATGTCCAGGCCGCCGTGCCGTCGCCCGCCAGCGGCGTGGTCTCGACGTGGATCGGTGGCATCCAGTATGTGCCCGCCGACGCCATCGCCGCCGGATCGGAGATGCCCATGGACGTGTATATCGCGTCATCGAAGTGACGATGCCAGAGGATTGTGCCTTCGCGGCTTCCTCCGCGTAACGGGATTACATCATTCGCAGATTCCATAGAGGCGGGACCGGGTTCACTGATCTCCACCGCGCGAGCACCGTGTGACTCGGTCGTGGCGATCGTGGACGGATCGTACGCGACTGCCTGAGCCAAAACGATGGTCAAGGCGAGGATAGCGACTACCGCGATGGATGGCCCGCGTCTCATGATCGCTCCTTTGATGGTGCGACAGTGGCGTGACGATGATCGGTCAGTCGTTCGAGTATATCACGCTCGCGACGGCCAAGAGATTCGGGCAACCTGCCGAGCGGATGCGCGTATGTGGAATCTGAACGTCTTCACCGCGACAGATTCGAATCGCGTCCGTGACGATGCCGATCGTCCAAACGGCAGCGCCGGGATAGGAGTGTGTATCGAACAGGATGCCTCGCAGATGAACACGTAATCGGGGGTGGCCAGATACAAGGAGGGAGAAGTATGCGAAGCTCACTTCGCACTATCGCGCTCGTCCTCGCTGCCCTGTCTCCGCTTGCGTGTGGCGGCGATGATGACAACCCGACGATTCCGGTGTCGGCATCGTCGGTGCAATCATATCCCGGCCCGTGTGTCTCCGAAACCGATACCGACATGGATGGACAATCCGACTCACGCGAATCGCACGCCTACAATGCGGCCGGCGGGAGAACGACCACCGAGTTCGATGATGACGCCGACGGGATCGTCGATCGGCGCTCGACGAATGGATACGACGCCGAAGATCGACTGATTCGATGGGAACTCGACGACGATGTTGACGGCTCGCCGAACGAACGTGTGACCTATCAGTATGACTCCAACGGCCATCGCAGCATCATGGACGAAGACACCAATGCGGACGGCTCTGTTGAAGTACGAACGTCCTATACGTATGACACCGTCGGGCGTCTCGAGAACGAGGTCGTTGATCACGCGATGGACGATGTGATCGACGCGCGACGCGACTATTACTATTACGCGAGTGGATTTCTCGCGAGGATCGAAGTGGACGAAGACGCCGACGGGACCGTCGATCAACGTGATACGTATGCCTATGATGGCGACGGGCGCGTCTCCGCCATCCAGTCCGATCTGGATCTCGACGGAGACGTGGAGATCAGGGAGACGTTCGACTACGACGGCGACGGCAACCTTGAGACGACGGAGTATGTGGATTTCACGAACCCGTCGCGCAGCTATCGATGCATGCGGTCGTACGATTCCGGTGGCAATCTCCTCACAGCGGAGATCGACTCGCACCTGAACGGCTCCGTAGATTCCGTCATGACCTGCAATTACGGGTGCTTCGAGTAGCCGGAGCTCCGAGCCTCCGTCGCGCCCGCTTGGGCGGCCCAAATGGGCCACCCGGGCGGGCCGTTTTTCTTTGGCCCGGCGAGGGTGCGAATTGAAGTTCACCGGTGCATTGACGATAGCTAGAGAGGATGCGCGTCCGACCTCGTCACGCATTCAGCAGTGAGCGGGAGGCCGGACGTCGAGCTTGTGCTCCAGAGGAGACCGACATGATCCTCATCGCCGAAGACAATGATACCTCGGCAAAGCTGCTCGAACTCATCCTGCGCAAGCAGGGACACGAGACGATCAGAGCGACCACGGGTCGCGAGGCGCTGGAACTTCTCGAGCAGAACCCTGACATCCGGCTCGTGATCAGTGACGTCATGATGCCGGAGCTCGACGGAATCGGGCTTCTCAAGGAGCTCAGAGAGTCCTCCGCTTACTCGGATCTTCCCGTCATCATGTGCACGTCGTTGGCGGAGGCCACACAGGTCAAGGAGGCCGCCCGTCTCGGATGTACCTCCTACCTCATCAAGCCTGTTCGGGCGAATGACCTGGCAGGCCGCATCAGGCGGGTCCTGCATGATGACCACGCATCGGTCAAGAGCAGCGCCGAAATGATGAGAGAGCTGGGGGTCGACAACGAGACGATCGATGAGATCGCCGCGACCTTCCGATCGCTTCTGGAGACCGAGATGGTGGTGCTGGAGTCAGGGATCAACGACGAGGATTCTGAAGGCGCGCCGCCCGACTGGGACGGACTCATCGAAAGCGCGCGGATCTTTGGAGCGGAGCGGTTGGTCGGCATGCTCACCGAGGCGAAGGCAAAGGGAGCCGACAAGCGCTTGTCTGGGCTTCGGAACGAGATGCTCCTCATCCGCGATGCGCTGCCGCAACCCAAGTCATCCGACGACCCCGAGGAGGACGCTCCCACGTCTTCCGACGACCCCAAAGAGGAGGCCGCCTAGGCCGGCGGACTCGAAGGCCCCTTTCCCGCCTCGGCTTCTGGAATCTCTCTGACGTAGACATCCTGCTTGGGGTAAGGGATCTCTATCCCCTCGTTCGCAAACGCCTTGTAGACGGCCATGTTCACGGCGTGCGTCACACGGCCACGAAGGACCGGCTCATCGATCCAGCACAGCAGCTCGAAGTTCAGGCCTGATGAACCGAAAGTCCGGAACCGAACACGCGGCTCCGGATGCCTGCAGACGTGGTCACTCTGGACGGCGGTTTCCGTCAGGATTTCACACACGCGATCAACGTCCGAACCGTAGGCGACGGAGACCGCGATTCGAATGCGCTCCTTCGGATGCGGACCGCCGGCCTCGTTGGCGATCCGCGAGTTGGCGATAACCGCGTTGGGGATGACCACCTCGATGTCGTCGCGCGTCAGGATCCGGGTGCTCCGCAGACCAATCCCGGTAACTCGACCCCGGTCACCGCTGTCGAGGACGACGAAGTCGCCGACATTGTAAGGCGCGTCGGCCAGGATGAAGATCCCGCTGAAGATGTTCGCCAACGTGTCTTTCGCCGCAAACCCGATCGCGATGCCGATGATCCCCGCCGATGTGAGCCATGCGCTGGCGTTCACGTGCCAGATTTGAAGCACCATGTAGCTCGCTGCGCCGAACAAGAGCAACTTGACGAGGTTGTCGAAGAGCGGGATCGTCCGCGCTTCCACGATCGGACGGTCGCGGTTTGCGCTCAGGTTCGTGAGAACGAGCTTGCTCACTCTGAATCCGAAGATCATCCAGCTCAGAAGCACGATCGTCGCCAGCACCCTCACCGTGAGATGCGTGGCATTCGGTGGCAGTTCCAGGCGCCGGGTCGCGAGGCTCAACCCAAACAGAAAGACGGTGAGGAGTACCGGGCGGCGCGACAAGGCGATGATCGTGTCATCAATGGTGGTCTTCGTACGGCTGGCCAGGCGAGCGACGACGCTGATCGCAAGCACCACGATCCAGGCCACCAGCAGCGAAGCGGCCCCGATGATCGCCGCGAGCAGGTAGGGGTGGAGATCGTTGAGGCCGGCCAACTCCTGTGCCCTCGCAATCAGGTCCACCGACGAGCTATCGGTTGCGCCCACCATCGGTCACTCCCCATCCGGTTACGGTCTAATGCCGACTCATACACCAACTCGTATAGGCGCGATGGGTGAGGGAGTCAAGGGGTTGCCTGAGATCAGCGGATCAGCAGGACTTTTTCCGTATCCACTCCCCGTTCAGTCTCCAAGCGGATGAAATACGTTCCGGCGCCTACCGGACGTCCGGAGTTGTCCCGTGCGTGCCACGTAACGCCCCGCGAGTGGGAGTCGATCGGAAACGAGCGAATCAAGCGTCCCATTGCGTCGAGAACCAGGAGGTGGCTCATCTCCCCGGCGGGCGATTCGAAGCCCAGCTGAACAGTGTGCCGAAACGGAGTCGGATGGACCGTGAGCATCGACAGCTCGCTTGTCGGCGGCTTATGATCGATAGATGTCGACGCGTCGTGAATCGTCAACAGCCCAAAGCTCACAATGAACGCCAAGTTGATGTGCCAGGAGGTATCCGCGAAGAGCCCGGGACCGTACTCTCCGGCGCATTCCGTGATGTCCGTCGAATCAAACATCTCGCCGTTGTTGCCCCAGAGTTCGAACTCGTGCCAATAGCCGTAGCCGATATTCTCTTCGAACCAATGGACGCCATCGACCACCCAGTAGTCGTTCGTGATGTGGATATAGTGCGTGCCGGTAATGCCCTCCAGGATCGCATCTCCGGCGGTGATCGTGAACGCATCGTTGAGGATCAGGTAACCTCTGTCGTGCCCGGGATCGAAGTCGATGAACTCCTCGGAGTCCACTTCAAATGTCATGTGCACGTCCGAGCCGACAACGGCCCCCGCGAGAGGACCAGACGAGAGTGAGTTCGCCACTAGAACGCCATCGGCTTCAAGTGGAACATTGACTGCCGATGCAGGTGAAAGTACAGATGCGAGGAGACCGACAGTGAGAAGTGCGACGCGCGTCATCTGCTACTCCTTCCCCGAACGTGGATCCGGGCACCGACGACCATGCCCGGAGAGCGTTCATCGACCACACAGCCTGATCCTAGCACGATGACTAGCGAATCAACACGAGGCTCTCCGCCTTCGTGCCTGCGCGCGTGACGAGCGTTGTGAAGAACACACCCGAGGGGACACGGGCTCCGTTCTCGTCTCTGCCGTCCCATTTCACGCTGTGGAAGCCGCGCGGGAATTCGGATGCCAACAGCCGGCGCACGAGCTTACCCGAGAGATCGTACACCGAAAGTGTGGCGTGCCCCGTGGCCGGCAGCGAAAAGACGATCTCGGTTCTGCTCGGCGCTGGGTTCGGGCGGCTCCAAAGCGCAATTGACGCGTCCTGCTCGGCTATCTCGACCGACGTTGGATTGCCGTTATCAGTCGTCACCACCATGGAATCCGCCACGACGTTTCCCGCGACGTCGGTGGCTGTTACCCGAACCACGTAGTCGGCATCGGGCAAGGCGGACGTGTCCCACGCCTCCCACTGGTCGCTCTGTTCGTAGTTCTGATCTCCGTCCGAATTCGTCAGGATGTGGAAGAACTCCCGCGTATCGTAGTCACCGGACGTCCGGCAGGTGGAGTCCTGCTTGTACAGGAGGTCGACGAGGAACGGGTCGATGGGGCCGCCCTGATAGGTGTCCAGCGCCATGTCAAAGAAGATGGCGAGCTTGTTGTCGACGATGGGACTGCTCGGGCTGCCGGCAGGGTAGATCGTGTAGCGAATCTCCTGAACCGTGCAGACCCAATCCGTCTCGATCGTGTCGCCGATGTGGGCGATGATGTCCACCTCTCCTTCGATCGCCGTTGGGAGCATGTAGCTGGAGGTCTGATTCTCGCAAAAGGCGAGCAGATCATTGCCGACGGCCGGCTCGAAGAGCGGCGCTTCGCTCTCGCTCTGATTGGGGAGATCGAGGTGAGGATTGTCTGTGCAGAGCCAGTTACCGTACCACTGGGATCCCGAATCCTCGATCCGGGCGAAGTGGACGTGCGTGAATCCGTAGACCGGCCAGTCGACAAGATCACCGAGATACTGGCCGGCGACGACCGGGTCACCGACGTTGACCGCGATCGTGGGTTCGTCGACGTGAGCGTAGAGGTATCCCGTGCTGGTTCCACTCCCCGGTTCGCCCGTCGCGATTCGCCAGTGCCACTCACCGCTCGTCGTGATGATGGCCTTGACGACCCCGTCCGCGACCGCGTAGAGCGGTTGCCCTGGATCTCCCATGATGTCCACTCCGGGATGCAGATAGGACGATCCGTAGTTCTGATACTCTCCGTAGGTGTTCCCCACGGGGTGCTGCGAATTCGGCTGTAGCGGCCAAGGGATCGGCTCGTGACGGCCGCGTGATCGGTCGACGGAGACCGGGATGCTCCGGGTTGGGCCCGCCTGGATGCCAGTGAGTCGGCCGTCCGGGGCGAGAATGAGCAGCCCGCCGGAAACCGTGTCCTCGGCCACTCTCCGAAATCCCACGATGAGATTGCCATCAGACAACTTCATGTCTCTCAATTCGGTGTGGGCGTCAGCCGTGAACAGTGTCCGTCGCTCCGCCGACGCGACCTCCACGCGTTCGATCGTGGACTTCGTCAACATGTAGACTTGGACACCGTTCTCTGAAAAGGCCAGGCATCGGGGACGTTCTTCGAGCGGGAGGGAGAGGAGGCGGTTCGTGTCGCGATACACGATGAGCTCGCTTCCGTCACGAACGCCCACCAGGTGATTGGCGGGTCCGGCCGCGAAAACGTCCAGCTGCGGATAGCGAACGTCGGAGTAGTCGGTCAAGCTCATGGCCACGATGCCGTGCTGGGAGCGATAGATGAGTCGTGCGCCGTCGGTCGCCATCGTCGCGTCACTCAATCGGCTCACGCTACGCGTGTGAAGTGTGCGTCCGGTGCCGTCCAGGACACGCACTCGGCTCGGCTCGCCCATCGCGTGTGTGGTTGCGATCGTGACCACGTGGCCGTCGTCCGTGACGAAGAAGGCGTTGCCGGTCTGTCGCGGCAAGCGAACATCGGGCGTGCCCGGTGAGCTCAGCACCAGCGCGACGTCCATCTCGTGGAAGTCCCCCCGCAGCGGCTCGATTGAGAGCGAATATCCGCCGCTCGGTGACGTGGCTCGCAGAGGCGAGCCGACCGCGCGAATGATCCCCTCGCAGCTCACGTCGTACCCGGAGGCAACCATAGGCTGATCCTTCGCCATCACGATTGCCGCCGTACACATCAGGCCAACGACTACGAGTGGTGCTACACGACCCATGACGGTGCTCCTTCCGACGTTCCAGGGGGGAGTCCAACGGAGTCCGAATCCGTCAGGCGGACGAGCAAAGCATAGCACGATTGACGGATTCGAACGACCTGAGGGCCTCCGGACCGCGGTTGAGATCAACCGTCGACCGCGGTCTTGGGGCGCCGCGTGATCTCGGCCGGCGAATATCGGGTCGATCTCGAAACGTGTCGCGGCGATGAGTGTAGACTTTGAGTGAGAAGGCCGATCCAGGAATCGGGTGTCGCAGCGGTCATCCCCATGCCGTCTGCTGGAGTCCTGTACACACGTGAGTCTCGGAGTGATCATGTTCCGTGTTCCGGTGAATCGGAAGGAGCCGCGATTCGATCCATGCCGGCGGCCGCCCATGAGGTTGCCCGCCGCGCTCTCCGCGTCATTCGTTGTGGTGGTCTCGATGACCTTGATTCTGGCCGACGCGCACGCCACGCGACATGAGGACATCGAGCTCGATCTCGACGGCGTCGGCACGACGCGGCTGCCATCCTTCGACCCGCCGTACGAGCCAAGCAGTGTGATATCGGGCGTGACGTTCGACTGGGAGAGCTACGAGCGCCGCGCGGGCGGGAGTGACAACTGGCCCATGACCTGGTCCGATGATGATCATCAGTACACCTCGTGGGGCGATGGCGGAGGATTCCCCGGCACGAACAGTCACTGCCGTGTGAGCCTGGGGGTCGCGCGCGTCGAAGGGATCTGGGAGGACTACGAAGGGTACAGCGTTTGGGGCTGCACGTACGACGCGGAGGAGGGCATTTGCCAGGGTACAGGACCCGACACGAGCTGCGTGGCCGAGTCCCCCGCAACCTTCACCGGCAAGAGCTACGGCATGATCAGCGTCGGGGGAGTGCTCTACATGTGGCGCGCCGGTCGAGGCTCCGACACGTTGATCTACACCGACACCGAGTTGTGCGTCTCGTACGACAAGGGCGGGACGTGGACGCGATCCGACTGGGACTTCAAGGAGATGGACGAGAAGCTTGTCGTGCCGACGATGTGCAATTTCGGCAAGGACAACGCCGGCGCACGAGACGACTACGTCTACCATTACTTCGTGCGCAAGGAGCCAACCGATCCTGAGCGGCTTTCGATCCAGCGGGGCCCGGACGGGTTCGGCAAGATCGATCTGGCGCGTGTGCACAAAGACAGCATGATGGTTCAAGATGCTTACGAGTTCTTCGGCGGTCTCGACGGGAACGACGATCCGGTTTGGCTGGGGATCGACGGCGTCTTCGACAGAGTGCCGGTCCATCGCGATGCAAACGGCGTCGGGTGGAATGTCAGCGTGAGCTACAACGCTCCCCTGGGCCGATACATCCTGCTTACCGCCCATACGCACAACCGCACGGGGTTCATGGGCATGTTCGATGCGCCTGAGCCGTGGGGTCCATGGACGATCGTGAAGTACTATGAGGACGGCTACTTCGGTGAGGGGAGTGGTGTCGTCGGCGCCACGACCTACTTCTGGAACTTTGCGCCGAAGTGGCTGAGCGAAGACGGTCTCGACTTCACGCTCGTGTTCACCGGGGGAAACGGCAACGGCTACTGGCACGATTCGTGGAACGCGCTTCGGGGTCATTTCGCGATCTTCAACAATCCACCGAACGATCCCTCCGATGTCGTGGCCACGTCTCAAGGCGCCGATTCGATTCTGGTGACATGGACCGACAACGGGGACCCCGACGAGGACAACGTTCAGTACTTCGTCCGCGAGGTGAGCGACACGACGCTCGCGAGCGGCTGGCTGGACATGGGGGTGACGGAGTGGGGCGCGGGCGGCCTCGAGCCGGACTCGACGTATCAGTTCGAGGTGCAATGCAGAGATGACGGACTACCGGCACTCTACTCGAATTGGGTTCTGTCGAACGCCGCAACGACCGATCCTCCGCCCAACAACCCGCCGCATGATCCGTCCGATGTCGTCGCGACAGCTCAGGGCCCGGACTCGATCCACGTCGCGTGGACGGACAACGGGGATCCGGATGGCGACGCGGTGGAGTATTTCGTCCGCGAGGTGACCGACACGACACGCGCGAGCGGTTGGTTGGGCGTGGGGGTGACGGAGTGGAGCGCGGGCGGCCTCGAGCCGGACTCGACGTGTCAGTTCGAAGTTCGCGGGCGCGACGACGGCGTTCCTCCGCTCACGACGAACTGGGTACCGTCGAACGAGGCGACGACCGATCCGCCACCGAACAACCCACCCAATGATCCGACGGATGTCGTGGCGATGGCTGAGGAGTCGGACTCGATCCTGGTCGCATGGACGGACAACGGCGACCCTGACGGCGACAGCGTTCAGTACTTCGTTCGTGACGTCAACGACACGACGTACACGAGTGGCTGGCTGGGAGTGGGTGTGACCGACTGGGGTGCGAGTGGTCTCGAGCCGGACTCGACATACCAGTTCGAGGTTCGTGGCCGTGATGACGGCGTGCCTCCTCTCATGTCGAACTGGGTGCAGTCGAACGCGGAGACGACTGATCCCTCGGAAAACAACCCGCCACATGATCCATCGGACGTCCTTGCAACGGTTCAGGGTCAGACATCGATCCTCATCACGTGGACGGACAACGGCGATCCCGATGGGGATGGCGTTCAGTTTTGGGTGCGAGACGTGTTGGATACGACATTCGTCAGCGGCTGGCTTGACGTCGGCATCTTGCAGTGGTTGGCGACGGGCCTCGAGCCGGACTCGACGTACCAATTCGAGGGGCGAGGGCGAGACGATGGCGTCCCCAATCTCTACTCCAACTGGGTGCAGTCAAACCAGGCGACGACCGACTCCAGCGGAAACATTCCACCGCGCGCTCCCTCGGACGTACTCGTGACGGCGGTTAGTGAGGACTCGACACAAGTCGGGTGGAGTGATCAGGGTGATGCGAACGGACACCGGGTGCGCTTCATTGTCAAGAACATGGATGACCCCTCGATCCACAGCGGCTGGCTCCCTGATGGAGTGACCCGCTGGACGATCGCCGGGACGCCGGCCGATGCAGCGAACAGGTTCCTCATCCAGGGGAGAGATGATGGAACGCCGCCAGAGTACAGTGAATGGGTTGCCTGCGGGATCGACACGCGAGTGATCATCGATGGCGGTAGTCAGCTGACCGGCGACGTCGCCGATGTCGCTCCGTCGCTTCCTACGACACTTCGGCTGCTGTCGGCGTACCCGACTCCGTTCAGAGACGGACTCACCATTCCGTTCGAGCTTCCGGATAATCAGCGCGTCCGGCTGACGATCCACGATGCATCCGGTCGATTGGTGCGCACCCTCGTTGATCGCGAGTTCGAGCACGGCCGCCATCTGCTGGGTTGGGATGGGAGAAGCGGGACGGGCGCCCCGGCACCCTCCGGAATCTTCTTTCTGCGAATGCGTGTTATGAATGATGTTCGAAGCAGCAGAGTCGTTCTGCTTCGGTAGACAGGTGCGGCTCCACAAGCATCTCCGGTGTCGTCTGCGTCATTGGCGGACGGGACTCTCCGCGAGCTGCACTTCTTTCCAGACTGATTGAGCTCGCGTTCTCGCCTCATAGGCGTCTCACCGAATCCTCTCAACCCCGGACCACAATCCGGTTCGACACCGCTAATTCGGGTCACGTGAGTTTCCGGATCTCCAGCGCTTCGGGCGCACACGTTCGCATGCTCTTCAGCGGGACTGTCGATAGGTGCGGGCACAGCGTGGCCTGGGACGGCCTGGACGATTCTGGTCAGGCTGTCGGGAGCGGCGTGTACGTCTACTCGGTCGACGGGCTCGGCGTCAGAGAGGCGTCGCGCGTGACCGTCCTGCGGTGATCGCCGGTCGCCGCGGCCCTCTCGTCATAAACGGTCCGAAACGAAACGCACCTGCTGCGAAACGGCTGATGCCGTGTTCCGCAGCAGGTGCACGTTTACGCAAACGTCGGACGTTCGCCGCGACGGTTCTCTACTTGATCAAGAGCAGGCGTCCCGTCAAAACCTCTCCGTCGAACGTGAGGCGGCTGAAGTAGACTCCGCTCGCGACCGGATGGCCGTCGGCATCGTTGCCTTCCCAGCGCAGCGAATGGGTCCCGGCATCATAGGGACCTCGCGCTAGTGTGGCGACGGCCCTTCCGTTCACATCGAAGATCGTGAGATCGACGACACCTCGCGCCGGCAGATCGAACTGCATCGTCGTCACGGGATTGAACGGGTTGGGGAAGTTCGGTCGCATCGCCAGCTTGACGGGCACCATCGTGAGATCGCTCTGTACGTCCGTGGCCACGGGCCAGATTGCGTTCAGGAGGAAGTCGTCCACACCGGCTTCGACCAGTGAGCCCGAACCTCCGTCTGAGGCGACGAAGCGGAACTGCACCGCGTCCGTCAGATCGATGTAGTCCGTGAGGTCGAATGTGAATTCGACCCACGCTTCCTCGCTCGCCTGCGTGTGCTCCAAGGCCACCCACGTCTGGCCGTCGTCGGTCACCGCGACGTCCCACCAGTCCTCGTTGGGGTTGTTTCCGTGCCGGTTCGTGTACCAGCGCCAGTAGCTGATCGAAGCGGCCATGGCGCCGTCGATGCGGAAGACGGGTGAGAGTAGCGTGGTCTTGCCGCCGTCAACGTCGTTTTCGCCGGCGGCGCCGCCAACGGACCCGTTTCCGGTGACGTAGCAATCCGTGCCAGGCGCGGGTGTGTGATCGTCCTCCATTTGAACGACGTTGCCGTTGTAGGTCGTGCCGATCGGATCGACGCGCTCCCAGATCCCGGCGGAGGCATCATCACCGGCCGCGCCAACCGTCCAACCGCGGTCGGCTTCGAAGTCGTCGAACCATCCGCCGACTGGGATTTCGTATTCCAATGCGGCCTGGAACCCGTGTGGTCCCGATACGGCGAGGCTGAAGGCGATGTGCGTCGGTTCGGGACAGCTCTCGAGGAACTCCACCACGAAGTCACCCATGACGGCGTCACCCTGTTCCGGAACCGAGCTGCATGTCCCGGTGGCGTCGTGGATGACGACGCTGGGGTGGAAGCAGGAGAGTGTTCCCGTGAGCTCGTCGGCGTCGGAGTGGCCGGTATTGGTGATCCACAGCTGGAGATCCACCGTCTCGCCCGCGTTGGCGTTGCCGTCCCCGTTTCCGTCCGGCGGAAGATCGATGACGACACTGCCCGACGCGGTGAGCGCGGGTGCCTCGGCCTCGAGGGTGAACACAGCGTCCCAATCGCCTTCGCTGGCTGACGTCGATATCGTGAACTGGATGGTGTGACCGTCGGGTACCGTCC
>CAZAMP010000040.1:37327-38477 GCA_964486455.1 uncultured bacterium
TCGCTGGCTGACGTCGATATCGTGAACTGGATGGTGTGACCGTCGGGTACCGTCCCCGCCACCTGCACGACGAACGGTTCCGTGCACGTTCCGAAGCCGCCGGCGGGGATGTCAGGATAGTTCCGAACACCTTCGAGGATCGTGACGTACGGGTCGGCCGAGGACAGCGTGCCGATGACGCCGCTGGCCCCGGTCACGCCCACGTTCTCCAGCGTGACATCGATGCCGACGGTCTCCCCTTCGTCCAGAACGCCGTCGCCGTCGCCGTCCGGATCGTGCACCGCGCACGTCTCGAACACGAGATAAGGCCCGCTCGGCGGCAAGACGTTGATGTCCAGGATGTACGGCTCGCGGTTCTGAGCCATCACGACGAGATGGAGTGTTCCGGGCAGGAGCACGTCCCAGAACTCGCACTCCACGCTTCCGCTCTCGTCCACCGTTCCGGCCCCGACGATCGCGCCGTCCTGTGTCAAACCGATGTAGCTCCCGGGCGCGGCCTCGATGGTGATCGAGGGGACGGACGTGAGAATCGCGGTGGGGCAGACGACCGGGTTCGGAGTCGGCACACCGAGATAGGTGGAGATGCTCGGGTCACCCATGAGGTTGTAGATGTTCCAGTAGTACGTCGTAAGCGAAGAGCCGGCCTCCATCACAGCCAGGTTGCCGCTGAAGATGATGGCGTCGTTCGTGACGTACCACTGATCCATCGCCTCGCCGTGATCGTGGAAGAGACCGTCGTAGGCGCCCAGACCGTGCGTTTCGTATGTCGGGTTCGAAACGATGCTGCCGTTTCCGACGCCCCACCAGTAATCCTCGTCCCAATAGGTCGAGTTGCTGCCGCCGATGTAGCCGATCGCTCCCTTGTCGGCCGCGCGAAGCCACGTCTCGGCGAAGCACTCGGCGTAGTCGTACGTGCTCGTGAGGCAGCAGTTACCGACCGCCGTGCAATACTCGCCGTAGTTCTGGAGACCGTTGATGTTGGCTTGACTGAAGTAGGGATCCGACCACGACGTCTGGTTGCCGTGCGCGGTGTAGTTGATGTACCCCACACCGTCGCTCACGTTCTGCACGATGTCGGCCGCGTGGGATCCCGATTCCGGGTAGAGGTACGTGTGGCTGTAGATCCCGTGCGCTTCGTTGAAGTAGTACG
>CAZAMP010000041.1:0-38275 GCA_964486455.1 uncultured bacterium
TGGGGCACGCGATTAGGTCTGGTCGGGAACGACCTGGGTGGTCAAGATGGGGTTTACGGCCGAAGGCGAAATCAGCATCCACGTGGGTATGGAGCGCGACGATGACGAGCGCGTGACGCTGCGGTTCAGCGTGAATGACACGGGAATCGGGGTTACCAAAGAAGCCCTCGGTGGCTTGTTCAACGCCTTCACGCAGGCCGATGCGTCCACGACCCGGAAGTTCGGCGGAACGGGATTGGGACTCTCCATCTCCAGACGGCTCGCGGAGATGATGGGCGGCCGCATGGGTGCGGAAAGCACGAAGGGAGAGGGCTCCACGTTCTGGTTCACGGCCGCCTTCGGGAAGCGCGTGTTGGCGGGGGGGGCGCCGACATCGCCGGACGAAGATCGCGAGACGCGTGTGTTGATCGTCGACGACAACGCCACGAACCGACGTGTCCTCTCGATCCTCCTCGACACCTGGACGTTCGGCTGGGCCGCGGCGCTCAGCGGAGAGGAAGCCTTGAAGAAGCTCCGGGACGCCGCCGAAGACGGTCAACCGTTCGACATCGCACTCGTGGACATGCACATGCCGGCCATGGACGGAGAGACGCTCGGTATGCGCATCAAAGAGGATCCCGCCATTCGAGACACCAGATTGATCATGATGACGTCGATGGGCAGCCAGGGCCGAGTCGAATGCCTCGAGGAGATCGGCTTCGACGCGTGTCTCACGAAGCCGGTCAAGGAATCGGTGCTCCTCGATTGCCTCACATCGGCCAAGACCGATCGGTACCCGGAGGAGTCGCGACCTCAGGGCGGTCTGTCGCCCGCCCCTAACCGCATGGAGCCGGCGACGCGTCGCACCCGCATCCTTCTCGCGGAGGACAACCCGACGAACCAATTCGTCGCGCTCGCCATTCTGCGGAAGATGGGCTATCGGGCGGACGCCGTGGCCAATGGGCTCGAAACGCTCAAGGCGTTGGAGTCGTTGCCCTACGATCTCGTCCTTATGGATTGTCAGATGCCGGAAATGGACGGCTATGAGACTACGCGGCGGATTCGACAGCCGGACTCACGGGTACGGAACCCCGCCGTGCCGATCATCGCCATGACCGCCAACGCGATGCGCGGTGATCGAGACAAGTGTATCGAAGCGGGGATGGACGACTACATCGCGAAGCCGGTCGATCCACCGACGCTCAGCGAGGTCATCGTGAAGTGGATCGGTGCGACTCCGGCCTTGCCCGAAGACGAAGCGGCGGACACGCCCCCGGACGACAGAGACGAGCCCACGTTCAACAAGAACCGTCTGGCCGAGCAATTGATGGGTGACGACGACCTGATCCACGAGATCATTCACGCGTTCCTCGACGACGTGCCGAACCAGATCAACGTTTTGAAGAAATCACTGGTCGAGGCGGACGCAGCCACCGCCCGGCGGCACGCGCACAGCATCAAGGGGGCGGCCGGTACCGTGGGGGCCGTCGCGCTTCAGAGCGTCGCCTTTGGGATCGAACAAGCGGCTCAGGACGCCAACCTGGGCAGCGCCTACGACCTCTTTCCGTCACTCGAGAAGGCCTTCGACGACCTCGCGACCCGGCTAGCGCGTGAGGGCCTGAACCGATGCGCGGCATGCAAGTAGGAGACCCGAGCATGAAGATTCTCATCGCAGAAGATGACCTCACCTCACGACGCGTGCTCGACGCCGTCTTGACGAAATGGGGGTATGATGTCCGGGCCGTCGAGGATGGAGACGCGGCGCTGCGGGAAATGCAGGGCCCCGACGCTCCCAAGCTCGCGGTACTGGATTGGATGATGCCGGGGTGCGACGGCATCGACGTGTGCAGACAGCTCCGTGAGTCGAATTCCCAGAATCCCCCGTATGTGATTCTCCTGACGGCCCGCTCCGCCAAACCGGATATCGTCGAGGGGCTCGATGCGGGCGCCAACGACTACATCTCGAAGCCGTTCAACGCCGATGAGCTCCGAGCGCGCATCTCGGTCGGCCGGCGGGTGGTGGAGCTGCAAACGATGCTCGCGGATCGCATCGCGCAGCTTCAGGGCGCGTTGTCCCACATCGAAACGCTGCAGGGAATACTGCCGATCTGCATGCACTGCCACCGCATTCGCTCCGACGAAGCGAGCTGGCAGCGGATCGAGAGCTACATCGAAAATCACTTGAGCGTGCAGTTCAGTCACGGTCTCTGCGACGACTGCATGGAGAAACACTATCCGGAAGACGACGATGAGGACGATGAAGGAGGTGACGCGGGCAAGCGCTGCGCATAGAGGGAATCACTCGAATCGCAGCGCCTCGATCGGATCGAGCTTCGACGCGCGCCGTGCCGGATAGATTCCGAAGAAGACGCCGACGGCCGCGGAGAAACCGAACGCCAACAGGACGGCGCCGGGCGAGACGATCGTGTTCCAGCTCGCCCAGGCGGCGAGCCCCGCGCTGAGGCCCACCCCGATCCCGATTCCGACGATCCCCCCGATCAGACACAGCGTGAGCGACTCCGCCACGAACTGGAATAGGATGTCGCGGCGTCTCGCGCCGAGCGCCTTTCGAACCCCGATCTCTCGCGTTCGCTCCGTGACCGACACCAGCATGATGTTCATGATGCCGATACCGCCGACCAGCAAGCTCACCGCGGCTATCCCGGCCAGAAGAAAACCGAAGTAGTTCGACGTTTCTTCAAATGTGGCCACGACGTCGGTCTGGTTTCGGATGCGAAAGTCGTTGGGCTGTCCGGGACGCAGTCGACGAGCCTCGCGCAGACGTCTCTCGATCTCGACGAGCGCGAGATTCGCTTGATCCGCCCCCGCGATCTGCACCGAGATGCCACTGAGACGATCGTTGCCGGCGACGCGATGGCGCATCGTCGAGAGCGGAATGATCACCTCCGAATCCGGATTGCGCCATCCTTGCTGCCCCTTCGACGCCAGAACGCCCGCGACCGTGAAACCGAGTCCTTTGATCTTGATCCGTTGGCCCAGCAGAAGCTCCGGGGTCGTTTCGAGGTCGATCGGGACATCCGCCCCCACGACGGCGACGGTCCGGCGCGCCGCCAGATCGGACAGGCCGAAGAGTTCACCCTGGTCGAGCTGGATGTTGCGAACGCCGAAGTAGTTTGGGGTCGTCCCCACGACGGGGACGTTTATGTTCCGGCCGCCGAGCTCGACCTGGGCCTGAAGAGACTGCTGCGGCACGATCTCGGTCAGCACGCCCGACCGCCCGGTCTCGAGCGCATTGGCGTCATCGATCGTCAGCGAACGTCCACCGCTCCTCGCGACACCATGCCATCGCCTTTGCCCGGCGCGAACGCTCAAGACGTTCGTCCCGAGGGACCGAAGCCTCTCCTGAACAGCCTGCTTGGCCCCCTCCCCCAACGAGATCATCGTAATGACGGCAACGACACCGATGATGATGCCGAGCATGGTGAGGAATGAGCGCATCTTGTGGGCGTGAAGCGCTTTGAATGCCTCTCGAAGGAGCTCTCGCGCGAAGTTCATCGAGGCCCCCGTCAGTTGCCGGCCGTGCGTCGAACGCCGAATGATCCCTGGCTCCACCGCTGCACGCGGTCGCGAAGCGCCTGCTGATCTCTGAGAAGTGACGCGGTCGGAAACACGGCGACCGAGTCTCCCTCCTCCAGCCCATCGAGGATCTCAGTCCTGTCATAGTCGGTGAGCCCGCTCACGACCTCGATCGGCGTCGCCACGCCGCCACCGATCCTGAAGACGACCGATGACTGGCGCCCCGTGTCGTGGGGTGGTCCGCTCCCGTGGGGTCCGCGGCCGCGCGCACCGTGGTGCCCGCCGCCGGCGCCGGTGCGGCTACTGATGTCCGATACCGTCACCCGGGCGGAGTCACCACTCAGCTTCACCAGCTCGCCCTCGAAGGCGGCCTTGTCGAAACCGAATATCAGCTCGGCGATCATCTGAGCGTCGCGGTGCGAATTCACGGCCTGATTGGGAAGGACGAGAACATCACTGTGCCGAGCGACGAGAAACTCCGCCTCGACGCTCATGCCCGGAAGAAGCAGTCCGTCTTCGTTGCCGATCCTGACGATGACCGGGAAGTGAGTAACGTTCTGATCGTAGACCGCCTGCGGCTCGACCTTGAGCACCAGGCCGGCGAACTGGCGGCCCGGGTAGGCGTCCACGCGGATTTCCACGGTCATGCCGACACTGACCTTCCCGATGTCCGTCTCGTCGACGAGCGCGCGGACCTGAACCTCCCGGAGGTCTGCCATTCGCATCAGCTCCGTTCCGCCTCCTAACTCGCGCGTGGCCGATGCAATGACCTGTCCCTCCGTTACGCTGCAGGAGAGAATCGTTCCCGCCGACGGAGCGGTTACCCTCGTCTCGGCCAACCATTCCTCGGCGTTCTGGAGATCCGCCTGCGCGCGGACAAGGACCGCCTCGGCGATCGCGTGCTCCAGTTCCGCCTGTTCCTTCTCACGACTGCTGACGATTCCTCCGTCGAACAGCCCGCTCACTCGCATCAGCTCCGTCGCGGCCACGGCAAGCTGGGCCTCGGCAACGTCGTGATCGGCGCGGGCCTGCGCGAGCAGGTTCTCCGCCTCGTCCCTCTCGACCTGGACGAGGAGATCACCGGCCTCCGCGACGTCACCTGACTCCACGGCAAGATCCACGATCTCCCCGGCCGCCTTCGACTTCACGATGACCACGCTGACGGGTTCGATCGTCCCCGCGGCCTGAGCTGAAATCTCGAGGGGGCGCCGCTCCACGACCGCCGTCGGGAACGCTCCGCCCTCCTCTTCCGCCCCGCAGCCGATCCCGGCGGCGATCGGCAGTGCGGCGACAAGGCGGACGATCCTCTGACGCGATGGTGACATGATTTCTCCTTGTCGGGGCGGACCGGCTATTGTTTGCCGAACAGGCGCGAGATTCGGCTCAGAATCCCGGGCGAACGCCGAAAGCGTTTGGTCAGCGCGCGGACGCGCCGCGCTTTTTCGCGACTCACCTCCGCGGCGAACGGAAGTTCATGCGCACGGCAGAACGTCTCAGCGGCTCCGAGCAGCACGTCCTCCTCCGGATGGGTCAGCCCGAACGACCATTCTTGCCGGCCCGCGTCGCTGAGGAGACGTTCTTCCACTCGGCCCACGAGGTCGAGCAGACGGGTCTTCTCTCCTTCAGAGAAGGTGCGTTTGACAGCATAGCTCAGCATCTCGTACAAGAGGACGAGTTCTTCCCGACTGACGGCCAGCCCACCCACGAAACCTCCCGTGTCTAGTGCGATTGGAAAGAATAGCCGTTCCGTCCGTGGGTTGCTATTCTCTCTCGTTGCGAAATGGGAAGGAGCACGTCATGAACGATTCGATTCGCTTGCTTCAGGAACTCACGGAGGCCGACGGCGTCGCGGGCTTCGAAGACGAGGTTCGCGCTATCTTCGCGGAGCGGCTCTCCCCCTCCGGAGAGATCCTCACCGATCGATTGGGTGGCGTCATCTGCCGCAAGCCGGGAACCGCCGAGCGGCCGCACGTCATGCTGGACTGCCATCTCGACGAGATCGGCTTCATCATTCAGCACATCACCCCGCAGGGCTTCTTGAAGTTCCTCTGCGTGGGGGGATGGTGGAACCACATCCTTCCCGCCCAGCGGGTCCGCGTTTGGGCCGGCGACGAGAAGATCGCGGGCGTCATTGGCGCCACGCCGCCACACTTTCTCCCCAAGGATCGCCGCGACCGCGTGCTGGAGGTCAAGGACATGTTCATTGACGTCGGCGCGTCCAGTCGTGAAGAAGTGGAATCGTGGGGGATCCGCATCGGCGCGTGGGCCGCGCCTGAGAGCGCCTTCACGCAGCTCCGAAATCCGAAGCTCCTCATGGCGAAGGCATTCGACAATCGCGTCGGTTGCGCGCTCTGCATCGAGGCGACCGAGAAGGCGTCCGATCACCCGAACACGATCTTCGCGTCCGGAAGCGCCCAGGAAGAGGTGGGATGCCGGGGCGCCCGGACGGCCTCCAGTGTGATCGATCCCGACATCGCCATCGTTCTCGAGGGACCGCCCGCTGACGACACGCCGGGTTTCAAGGCGGACGAATCGCAGGGGGCGCTCGGAAAGGGCGTTCAGATCCGCGCGTTCGATCCCACGATGATCGCCAACCCGCGACTGGTCGACTTCGTGCTCAAGACGGCGGTCGATGAGGGGATTCCGCACCAGCTCACCGTGCGGGCGAGCGGCGGCACGGACGGTCGGGAAATCCACCTCCACGAGCGTGGCGTCCCGTCGATCGTGCTTGGGGTGCCGGCGCGCTACATCCATGCGCACGCGAGCGTCATCCATGTCGATGACTATCTCGCGGCGCTGAATCTCATCGGCGCGCTCGTCACCGGGCTGGACGCATCTACGGTGGACGATCTGGTGATGCGCCCGCCCGCGACGAACTAGAAGACGCGATAGTCGAGCTTCAGGCGGAAGCGTCGGCCGTCCTGCTCGATGAGATCCTGAACGTGCTCCTCGGAGACCGGGTCGGTGTAGCTGACGTCCAGCACGTTGTACACGCTCGTCGACAGCTCGATCCGGTCTTGCCAGAAACGACCGGTGAGCGTGGCGTTTGTGAGAACGAAGCTCTTGGACACGTCATCGAACACGGTCTTTCGGTTACTCGTGTACTGAAGCTCTACGCCTCCCGTGAGCCGATCCGACGCCAGGGGCGAGCGGAGGTTCAGCCGCCCGATATGCTTCGGAGAGTTGGGAAGCGTCTCCCGAGTGTCCCGGAGTTCACTCTCCTGGAACGCGTAGGCGAACGTCCCCGTCAATGATCCGAACCACTTCCCCCCGATCTCCAGCTCAACACCCCGGGCGTCGACCCGATCCAGGTTCCGGAACATGAGTAGATCGTCCTCGGGATCGAGGTCCAGGCTGCTGAGATCGTCGATTCGGTAGTTGTAGAACGACGCCGTGGCGCTCCATCGATTGGCGAAGTAGCGCTCCACGACGAATTCATATGTATCGATCGTCTCGGGTTGCAGGTCGGGATTGGCCTTCTGGGTAGCCCCGCCGTCATGATAGTAGAGCTCGTAGGCGTTCGGTGCGCGGAACGCGCTTCCGTAGAGGAGCTTGAACGTGGTGTTGGCGATCGGATCCAGGATGACGGCTACTCGCGGGTTCGTCGTGCCACCGAACGTCGGATAGCGATCATGGCGGACACCGACGTTTAGTGTGAGCCCGTCGCGGACCCTCCACTCGTCCTGCACGTGCAGCGACCAGTTCATCGATGAGCGTTTGTCCTCGAAGTAGACCTCATCATCGAAGTTGGTCTGGTCCTGCCGCTGGTTGTACCGGGCGTCCGTCCCAGCCAGCAGCTTGTGATCGGTGCCGATCTCCCTGGAGAGCAGCAGCTCGGCTCCCCACCAGGCGCCTTGGGCCTGGTCGTGATTCACGACGCGATACGGCTCGTCCTCGTCTCCATAGTCGTAGGCATAGTCGCCGTAGTAGTTGGCCCAGTCATAGCTCAGTCTGCCGCGAACATCCGTCTCACCCGCCAGCGTGTGGTGTTTCGTTACGGTCAGATAGCCTCTCTCATCCGTTCCGCGGGTCTGTGAATCGTTGAAGATGGTGTCCCAGGCGGCAGTGGGGATCCCTTTCTCACGCCGCACGTAGGCCGCCTGCACGAAGAGATCCTCGTACGTGAGCGATCCGTGAAAGCGCCCCGTGTTCTCGTAATCCGCTGCCTCCGCGAAGCCGTCGTTGTCTTTCGGTGACGCGAACTCGTCGTAGAAGAGGGTCTGCCCCTCGGTTTCATAGAGTGACCCCGCGGCCGTCAGCTTCACCCCGCTGGGGAGCACGTTTCCGTAGCGGAACTGCCCCAGGGCGGTCGAGTAGCTGCCGCCCTCCCCGCTCACGGTGAGTCCTTCGACGTCCGCACTTTGCTTTGTCACGACGTTCACGACCCCGAAGAAGGCGTTCGAGCCGTAGATCGACGAGCTGGGGCCGCGAATCACCTCGATACGCTCGATGAGCTCCATCGGAACCGCGAAGCCGGTGCCGGTCATGTTGCTGTCGAAGATGTTCTCGTTGAGTCGGTGCCCATCGACGAGAAAGAGGATGCGCGTATCGTAGTCGCCCGGGCGTCCGAATCCCCGAACGCCGATGTAATCATAGTTGCGATCGTAGGTGACGTTGAACCCCCGCACGGAGCTGAGCGCATCCGCGAGAGTTTCGTAGCCGTACACTGAAATGTCCTCGGCGGTGATGATCGTGACCGAGGACGGCGCTTCCGTCACCTTCTGCTCATACTTTGATGCCGCCACGACGATCTTGACGTCCATGAGCTCATCGAGGCTGAGCTCCATGAGATCCTGTGCGTAGGAACCGGCGGCGACGAGGCTGAGAACCATCACGATGAACGGTGCGGAACGGTACTGATTCAACATGGTTTCCCCCTGCGACTTGCGGGCAATCTACCTACCCCTTTGGTATCGACCCCATGCCCCACCGACCTTAGATTTCGGCCCATCCCAACCGTAGAAACTCGATATCGGAAATGCCGCAGCCGATATATCGCGGTAAGCACCCCTTGCAGGGAAACATTCCGAGGCCGAAGAAAAGGACCGTGCTGTGTCCGAATCGGCGTCCCCGCCGTCGTCGATCAAGCCACGCTTGTGGCGCGATATCGCCCTCGTTGGCATCGTGGCCCTCATGATCGTGGGCGCCCTGACCTACGCGTTCCATTCCGGAAGCCGCCTGACCGCTCTCTACTCCCCGCTCATCGACTCGGCGACCGAAATCCAGCTCGACTGTGCCCATGCGCATCTTCGGTTCGAGGAGATCCTCGGCGGTGACGAGGAGCACGACATCGAGGTCGTCTGGGCCCATCTGGACGGTGCTGCCTCCTCCGCCAAGTCGTTCCTCACGGGCGGAGTGAATTTACGGGGTCGCGTGGAGCCTTTGACCGACGAGACGATTCGATCGAATGCCCGATCACTCCTCAATCAGATTGTGGAATTCCGGGCCTTAGCCGAGCAACGCCATGCGAGCGCGCGTGACTCCGGAGTGAATGTCGAGGCCGATACTGCCTTCGACTCCGCGTATGAGAGGCTGAGCCATCAGGTCGACGCGGTGCGATCACAGCTCGGATCTCGGAGAGACGCCGATTTCATGAAGTTCCGCGCGGCACAGGGCGGTCTCATCGTCGCATGCGTGATCCTCTCGATCGTGATCGGCACGGTCGTCGTTCGGTCCGATCGAAAGCGCTGGGAGGATCTCTGCACCCTGACGGAGACCGCGAACCGTTTTGACGCCGCCGTGAAAGGATCCACGGACGGCTTCTGGGACTGGCCCGACGTGGGCAACGACGCGCAGTGGTGGTCTCCCCGATGTTACGAGATGCTCGGTTACTCGCGGAGTGACATCGTCACGAGCACATCCACGTTCGAGTCCCTCCTGCACCCCGACGACCGCTTCCGCGTCATGAACGCCCTCAAAGGACATCTCGACGCCGGCGCGCCGTACGACGTCGAGTGCCGGCTTCGGACGCAGGATGGCGACTACCCGTGGTTTCGCGTAAGGGGACGTGTGGAGCCATCGGGTCATCCGAACACTCGTCGCATGTCGGGATCGATCCAGGATATTACGGAGCTCAAACACTCAGAGGAAACGCTCCGCGAAAGCGAGACGCGGTACCGCCAGCTCTTCGACACCGTACCCGACGCGATCATGATAGTGGACGGCGCGTCGAAGACCTTCACCGACGTGAACGAGAGCGCGCTTCGCCTCTATGGATACAGTCGGGAGGAATTCCTCTCGCTTCGCCATTCGGACATCTCCGCCGACCTGGAGGCGTCCGCATCCTCCGTCAACAGTACGCTTTCGGGCGGACACGGCGGCGTTACCAATCGCTACCACCACAAGAAGGACGGAACGGAGTTTCCCATTGAGATCTCCGGGGCGGCATTTCGCATGTCGGATCGTGAAGTCATCTGCAACGTCGTTCGAGACATCTCCGCGCGTAGGCGCGCCGAGGAGCGAATCGACCACCTGAGCAAGATAAAGGAAAGTCTGCTCCGGCCGGGGTCGCTCGAGCAGAAGCTCAAGCGCATCACCGACGAAGTGGTCGCGACCTTTGACGCGGACTTCGCGCGGATCTGGATCACGAAGCCGGGTGATCGCTGCGATGCCGGTTGCGCTCACGCGTCTATCACGGAGGGCGCGCACGTCTGCCGCTTTCGAGAGCGTTGCCTCCACCTGATGGTCAGCTCGGGCCACTACACGCACACGGACGGCGAAGTACACCGACGCGTACCGTTTGGCTGCTACAAGATCGGGCGTGTCGCTTCGGGAGCGGAGCCGGGATTCCTCACCAACAACGTTACGGAGGACCGCCGCGTTCACGACAGGGAATGGGCGAAACGGCTCGGCCTCGTCGCGTTCGCCGGCTATCAGCTCACGTCCGCGGCACGCGAACCGCTCGGGGTCCTCGCGCTCTTCAGCAAGCGCGAGATATCTCCGGAGGAGGATGTCCACCTCGCGGGGCTCGCGGATGCCGCGGCTCAGGTGATCTGGAACGCGAAGACGGATGAGGCGCTTCGTCAGTCCGAGGCCAATTACCGCACGATCTTCGACACCGCGAGCGAGGCCATCTTCATACACGACATGCACACCGGCGCGATCGTGGACCTCAACCAGTCTGTTTGTGATCTATTCGGTTACACGCGTGACGAAATGCTCAGGCTTGACATCGGGGACATCGGCTCGGGAGAACCCCCGTACACTCAGAAGGACGCCGTCCAGTGGATCCGGAAGGCGGCGGAGGGGGGGCCGCAGCTCTTTGAGTGGATGCTGAAGACCAAGAACGGAGAGCTTCGCTGGGCGGAGGTCGGACTCAAGCGGATCATGCTCGCCGGCGAACCTCGCATGGTCGCCGCCGTCCGCGACATAAGCGCGCGCAAGAAGATCGAAGAAGCCGTTCGACAGGAGCAACAGCTCACGGCATCGATCATTCGCACGCTGCCCGGCGCGTTCTACATGCTCGACGAGCAGCGAAGCTTCGTTCGCTGGAACAGCAATCTCATCAAGTCGTCCGGCTACTCGCCGTGGGAAATCGAGCACATGGATCCTCTGGATTTCTTCGCCCGGGAGGATCGCGAGTTGATCGAGGGCACCATCGACGCGGTCTTCCAGAAGGGCTATGGGGCCGTGGAGGCGAACTTCGTTCGCAAGGACGGCAAGATCATTCCCTTCTACTTCACGGGGTCGCGGGCGGACTTCGGCGGTGAGCGGTTCCTGATCGGAATGGGCTTCGACAATGCCGAGCGCAAGTTGCTGCAGATGCAGCTCCTTCAAGCGCAGAAGCTCGAGGCTATCGGCCAGCTCGCCGCGGGAATCGCGCATGAGATCAATACTCCGACGCAGTTCGTGAGTGACAACACGCGATTTCTCAAGGACAGCTTCGACGATCTACTGGTGCTGCGTGAGGCGTGTGAGGAGCTTCTCAAGGCGATTGCCGAGCGAAAGGTCGATCTCGAAACGGTCTCGCGCGTTCGACAGAAGATCGAAGAGAGCGACATCGACTATCTCTCGACGGAGATCCCGACCGCGATCGACCAGTCATTGGAGGGAATCTCGCGGATCGCGGAGATCGTCCGGGCCATGAAGGAGTTCTCCCACTCCAGTGGCAAGGAAAAGACGCCGACCGATCTCAACCGATGCGTAAGAAGCACGGTCACCGTCGCCCGAAACGAGTGGAAGTACGTGGCCGATATCGTGACGGAGCTTGATCCTGATCTCGCACCCGTTCCCTCCCTTTCCGGAGAGCTCAACCAGGTCATCTTGAACATCGTGGTGAACGCGGCGCACGCGATCGGAGACACACTCCGGGAGAATTCCTCAACGGAAAAGGGCACGATCACCGTCGAGACGCGGCACGCGCCCCCCTGGGCGGAAATCACCATTCGCGACACGGGCACTGGCATCCCCGAAGAGATCCGGCACCGTGTCTTCGACCCATTCTTCACGACCAAGGGCGTCGGCAAGGGAACCGGACAGGGCCTGGCCATCGCCCGACACGTCGTCGTGGAACAGCTCGGCGGGGAACTGACGTTCGAAACGGAGACCGGCCGGGGAACGACGTTTCACATTCGGCTTCCGCTGGAAGCCGATTCATCAGCGGCGGAAGCTGCCTGACCAACCACACAGGGACGGAAGAGACATGAAGCCCATTCGGTATTTGATCGCGATCGTTGTGGGCCTCGCGATTCTCGCATACGCGCCTCGGACCGAGGCCGACGACCCGCCAGCGTCTACGGTCGCCCTCATGGAGATGAGCCTGGAAGAGCTCATGAACATCGAGGTCACGATTGTGTCTAAGCGGGTGCAACCCCTATTCGAGTCCCCCGCGGCCGCGTATGTGATCACGGCCGAAGACATACGACGGGCCGGAGCGCGGAGCATTCCAGAAGCGCTCCGAATGGTCCCGGGGCTCCACGTCGCCCAGACCAGCTCCAGCCAATGGGTCGTGACATCGAGAGGGTTCAGCCACGTCTTCTCCAACAAGCTCCTGGTGCTCATCGATGGACGAAGCGTCTATACGCCGCTCTTCGCGGGCGTGCACTGGGATGTGCAGGACCTCTTCATCGAGGACGTCGAACGTATCGAGGTGGTGCGGGGTCCCGGCGCGACGCTGTGGGGCGCGAATGCCGTCAACGGCGTGATCAACATCGTCACGACGCGCGCGGAGGATTCGCAGGGGACCTTGGTGTCTCTAGAGGGCAGTAGCGAGAACCGGGCGACCGGCGCGATCCGCCACGGCGGAGAGATGTCGCCGTCAGCGCACTACCGCGTATACGCCAAGGGTCTCGACCATGACCGACTCGTGGACTCGCCGGGCGACGACGAGTCGGCGGATTGGAATCTCGCCAGCGGCGGCTTCCGCATCGACATGGCCACGGAGCGCGGCGACGACCTGACGTTCCAGGGAAATCTGTACTCAGGCGACATCGGTCTGTCGTCGACCGTCGACTTTGCGATTGGTGACGTGTCGAGATCGATCGCCTGGCAGGAGGACGTCACGGGTGGGAACTTCCTGACGCGATGGACCCGCCGTCTCACACCTCGCTCCGGCATGACGCTTCAGATGTACTACGATCGCACCGAACGGCGTCGGACCAACTCGCCTGAGAATCGGGACGTGATCGATCTCGATGCTCAGCACGACTTTCGGCTTTCGGATCGGCAGATGCTCGTCTGGGGGGTCGGTTACCGCTACATCCACGATCGGGTGGTCGGAAATTCGGGCGTGTTCGTCACTCCCGAAAGTCGTAACGATCAGCTATTCAGCGCCTTCGTGCAGGACGAGATCGCCGCGGTGCAAGACCATCTGTACATCACCGTGGGGTCGAAGTTCGAGCACAACGACTACACCGGCTTCGAGCTGCAGCCCAGCGCCCGCCTGATGTGGACACCGGCCGATCACCATGCCGCCTGGGCGGCGGCGTCAAGGGCCGTTCGCACCCCGTCGCGCGTGGACCACAATTTCGAGGTCGACATCATGGAGTTCTCGGGGGCGGGCGGAATGCTCAATACGGTGACGCTGCTCGGCAACCCGGAGTTCGAATCCGAGGTGATGCACGCGTACGAGCTGGGGTATCGGGTCCAGCCGGCGGAGCGCTTTGTCGCAAACGTCACGGCGTTCTACAACGACTACAGCAACGTCTCGACGATCGAGATGAACGGTCCATTCCTGGACATGAGCGGCGCCCAGCCCAAGATGATCGTCCCGCTCGCCTTTTACAACAACGCCGCGGGCGTGACGTACGGAATAGAGTTGGATGCCCGCTGGAGTCCGACGGATGCGTGGACGCTGGGAGGCGGTTACACCGAGTTCGAGATGAACATGTCCGGGGATCTCGAAGGCATGGCCACCATCGATCGCGCGAGTGAGGGCGACACACCCGGCCGCCAACTCCACCTCCGTTCGTTCTTCGACGTTCATGCAAGAATGGCACTCGACACGGCCCTCTACTACGTCGGGGAGCTCACGGGCCGGTCGACACCAAGCTACCTGCGGACCGACGTGCGCTTGGGATGGAGTCCGAGCCCGATCGCCGATCTCGGCGTGGGTGTACGGAATCTGTTCGACGATAGGCATCTCGAGTACGTGTCCACGGACGACGTGAGCGTGGCCCACGAGATCAAGCGGACGTTCTTCGGCGAAGTGAACTGGCACTTCTAGTCAGGAGTTCGACGCGTGTATCGATCCAGGACTCCATACCCGAGCGTCGTCAACGCCTTGATCGTGATCGCGATCTGCGCCGCGGGAACCCTTTCGCCCGCGGCGGCGGGTACGAACTCCCCAACCGATGATCAGGTTAAGGCGGCGTTCCTCTACAACTTCGCCAAGTTCGTCACGTGGCCCGAGGAGTCCTTTCCCGGACCAGACGCTCCCATTCGGGTCGTCATCCTCGGCGAGACACCCATTCGCGGGCACCTCGCGACGATTGTCGAGGGCAAGAAAGCTCAAGGGAGGCGATTCGAGATCGCCTCCGCCCGAAGCGCGGAGGACCTGGGGGTCCCGCACGTCGTCTTCATTGCCGGGGAGGACGCCGGCCGCGTGAGCCGTGTTCTCGGATCGCTGAACGACCCGGGCGTCCTGACAATCGGTGACTGCGAGTGCTTCTTGGGCGAAGGCGGGATGATCAGCTTCGTCGTACGCGACAGGAAGATCCGCTTTCAGATCAACTCCGGCGTCGCGAATGACGCCGGCATCGAGATCAGCTCGAAGCTCCTGAGTCTGGGCGAAACCGTCGTGCAGGGCTGATACGCCTCCACACCGAGCCCCGCTCTGGTACACTCCCCATCATGAACGTCGGATGGTTCACGCACGAGCGCTTTCTCGATCACTCCGAGCCCGGCCACCCGGAGCGACCGGACCGGCTCACGGCGATCGTCGATTCGCTTCGAACCGCCAGGCTGCTCGATCGGCTGACGCACGTCACGCCGACGCCCGTGGACGAGGCGTTGCTCACCCGCGTTCACGACCCCACTCTGGTCGAATCCGTGCGATCGCTCTGTGCGAACGGCGGCGGTCACTTGGATCCGGACACGTACGCGAACGCCGACTCGTTCGAGATCGCCCGGCTCTCGGCGGGGGCCGTGGTGGACGCCGTGGGTGCCGTGATGAAGGGCGAGCTGGATCGCGCGTTCGTCGCTTCCCGCCCACCCGGCCATCACGCAACCCGCTCACGCGCCATGGGCTTCTGCCTATTCAACAACGTCGCCCTGGCCGCCCGACACGCGCTCGAGTCGGGCGGGGCGGCCCGCGTCCTCATAGTCGATTGGGACGTTCATCACGGCAACGGTACGGAAGATATCTTCTATCGCGAATCCAACGTCCTCTACTTCTCCACCCATCAGTTTCCGCTCTACCCCGGCACCGGGTCGGCACCGGAGATCGGCGCGGACGACGGCGCCGGAACGACCGTCAATGTCCCGCTGCCCGCCGGCACGGGAGACGACGGAATGGCAAAGGCGTTCGATCGGATCCTCGCGCCGGTCGCGCGCAGATTTCGGCCGGACCTCGTGCTCGTATCGGCCGGCTACGACGCGCACTTTCGTGACCCGCTGGCGGGGCTCGTCGTCTCCACGCGCGGGTTCATGGATCTCTCCCGCCGCGTGGTTGATCTCGCCGACGAACTTTGCGGCGGACGGATCGTGGTCTGTGTCGAGGGTGGCTACGACCTTACCGCCGTAGGCCGCTCCGCGGCGGCCACGGTCGCGGTGCTCGCTGGAGCGAGCGAGTTCGAACCCGCCGCTGACGAAGCGCCCGTGGAAGTAGGATCAATCGATGAGCTTTTGATCACAATCAGGGAATTGCATTCTCTCTGACGGCATTTCGCTCCTCCCGCCGCATGCTACAATTCACGTACGCACACGCATCATCACGCAGCCGGTACCGGTCGGAGGGGAAGTTTGACATCATGACGTTGAATCAAACGGAGATGGGGCCGGTGGGCGACGACGACCCGTTTTGCGACTGCACCGACATGAGCAAACGCGAGCTGCTCTCGACCATCGTAACGCGCAAGCTTCGAACCGTGCGCGACATTCGTCGCGAAACGGGAGTCGGCAGAAGCTGCGGCTCCTGCCGACATGATCTCCACGAGATCCTCGATGAGGCCTGGCGACACGCCTGACCGAACGACGACTACAATCGCTCCAGCAATCCCAACAGATCGACGACTCGGCATGAGTAGCCGTACTCGTTGTCGTACCACGAGACGGTCTTCACGAAATCCTGTCCGATCACCCGCGTCGCGAGTCCGTCGAATACGGACGAGTACGGATTGCCGATCACGTCGCTCGACACCAAGGGGTCTTCGCTGTACTGAACGATGCCGCTCAGGCGTTTCGTCGCGGCGGAACTCCGAACGGCCTCGTTCACCTCGTCCACCGTCACCGACTTCTGCATCAGCGTGACGAAGTCCACGGTCGATCCGTCCGGAACAGGCACGCGCATGGCCATACCGTCGAGCTTCCCGACGAGATTCGGCAGCACCTTTCCCACGGCACGAGCCGCACCCGTCGTCGTGGGAATGATGTTCTCGGCGGCCGCCCGGCTCCGTCGGAAGTCCGAGTGCGGCACGTCGGCGAGTCGCTGATCGTTCGTGTAGGCGTGGACCGTCGTGATCAGGCCTTTCTCGATTCCGAACGCTTCATCCAGAATCTTCGCGATCGGAGCAAGGCAGTTTGTGGTGCATGATGCGTTCGAGACGATGACGTGCTCGGGTCTCAACTGGTCTTCGTTCACTCCGATCACGACAGTGCAGTCGATCTCGTCTTTGGCCGGTACCGTCAAGATAACTTTCTTGGCTCCGGCGTCGACGTGTTTCTCGATCTGAGCGCGCTTCCGAAATCGACCGGTTGATTCGATCACGCAGTCGACGCCGAGCTCCCGCCAGGGAAGCTCTTCGACGTTCCCGATGGCCGTCATGCGGACGGTCTGATTGTCCGTCGTGAGCATGTCATTGGTAACCTGCACCTTCCCCGGAAAGCGCTTCATGACGGTATCGTACTTCAATAGGTATGCGAGGGCGTTATTGTCAGCGATGTCGTTGATGGCAACGACTTCGCAATCCCGGCGCGGATCCAGGATCCGGAACACGCTGCGCCCAATCCGTCCGAAACCATTAATCGCGACGCGCATCGTATCCTCCCCTAGGCCTCTGCGTCTTTCGCCTCGTCGAGATCTTCGAGGCGGAGGATGAGTTCAAGTACGCGGTTGGCGTACCCCCAACCGTTATCGTACCAGGTGATCGTCTTTGCGAGGTTGCCTCCAAGAACTTGCGTGGCCAGTCCATCGAAGATCGCCGAGTGGGAGTTGCCGACGACATCACTCGAGACGATCGGCTCCTCGCAGTACTCGACGACGTTTCTCAGGTCGCCGGCCGCGGCTTCGCGCACGATGTCGTTGATCTCATCCCGGCTCGTTTCCCGGCGAAGCAGCGTCACGAAATCGATGTTCGAACCGTCAGGAACCGGAACGTTCATGGCCATCCCGTCCAGCTTCCCCTCCAGCTCCGGCAGCATTCTCTGGACGGCAAGCGGCGACCACGTCGTGGTCGGGATGATGTTCTCCGCAGCCGCGCGCGAGCGACGCAGCTCCGAGTGCGGGACGTCCGCGAGCCGCTGGTCGTTCGTGTACGCGTGCACACTGGTCACGAACCCTCGCTCGATCCCGATCGCGTCGTTGAGGATCTTCGCCACGAGCGCAAGCGCGTTCGATGTGCAGGATGCGTTCGAAATGATCCGCTGATCGGCGCTCAGGTCAGAATCATTCACACCGATCACGATCGTGGCGTCCACCGAGTCTCTCGGCGGAACGGTGAGAATCACACGCCTCGCCCCCGCCTTCAGATGCTTCTCCAGCACGGCGCGCGTCCGGTACCTGGCGGTGGCTTCGACGACGATGTCCACCCCGAGGTCACCCCAGTCGACGTCGCCCGGCGCCTTGCCTTGGAGCAGGCGAATCGGCTTCCCGGCAACGAAGAGCTTGTCCCCCTTCAGCGACACCGGCTCCGGAAAAACACCGTGGACGGTATCGAATTTCAGCAAGTACGCCAGCGCCTCGGGATCGGCGATGTCGCTGATCGCGACAAATTCCATATCCGTCCGCCGATAGGCACAGCGAAAGAGATTCCGGCCGATACGCCCGAATCCCATGATCCCAATCTTGACAGCCATGTTGGCAGGCCCTCCGTAGTACGAGAGTCACCCTTCCTAAACCGACAATGAACATAGTTCAAGGAGAAACACCTTGAAAGTACTCCGTCAATAAGTCGCCCTGGCAGTCCCCTGGGTTGTGTTCCCTTATTCTCATTGTTTAAGAAACGGTTTCTATACCTAAAACATACCAAGATCTTCCCCCGAGACGACGTCTCCGGGGTAAACCTCGCCGATCTCCCGCAGCAACTCAGCGGCGGACGCCCCCCACGTGAGCTGATGATAGAGAACGAGGAGCTTCGGTCGCGCGGCGGCGGCGATCGTTGCCAGCTCCCTTGTCGACGTGTGGAACCGTGAGTGGTAGCGCTTCCACTTTTCCGGCAATCCGCGAAAGCGCTCGGCGGAGTATACCTCATGCACAAGCACATCACAGTCCGTCGCTGCCACCGTGAGTGTCTCCGTGGGCGCCGTGTCGCCCGAGATTACGATCGTCCGCTCCGGTGATCGAAACACATATCCAAATGCCGGCCATGAGCCATGTCGAACCGGGATCGCCTCGATCTCGAGGCTTCCTTTCCGGTAGACGATCCCCGCCTCGATCTCCCTGGCGTCCGCGCGCCAGCCGGTCTCGTTGATCGGTTCGGGACCACCGAGCCGCTGTTCGATGTCCGCCGTGTAGGCCGACGTCACCCGCTCGACCATCCCCGCCGTTCCACGCGGCCCGTGGACGACGAGCGGTTCCCGCCGTCCCAACACCCAGGGAGTGAGTAACAGATCCGGTAGACCCGCGGTGTGGTCGGAGTGGAGGTGGGTCAGGAAGACGCGAACCAGTCGCTCAGGCGCGAGAGCATCGATACCCACATCATGCGCGGCCCGTGCTCCTCGGACGACGCCAGGTCCGGCGTCAACGATGAACGACTCACCGCCCGCAACGACGGCGACCGATGGCCCCGACCGCTCGGGCTCGGCGTTCGGCGTTCCGGTGCCGAGGAGGACGATGCTAGTCGCTTCGGACATGGCGCTCACGAGCGATGATGTATCGGCATAGATCCATCCCGAAGTAGTGGACCTCATCGACAAACGCCATGCCGCTCTTCTCGATCACGCGCCGAGACGCCATGTTTTCCGGGTGGACGAGCGCGATGATCGACTCGAACCCCAGATCCTCGAAGGCCATCCTCAGCGATGCCTCCGACAACTCCGTCGCGTAGCCATTGCCCCTGCACTCCGCGGCCATGAAGAACGCCACCTCGGTCTCGGACGTCTCCGGGAGAAATTGAAGCCCTCCCCATCCGATGAGCTCAGGGCTTCCCGGGAGAGTGACCGCCCACCAGCCATAACCATGCTCCGCCCAGTGTCTGGCCTGTGCCCCGACGAACGCTTCCACCCGCTCTTTGGGCGGTGGCGCATCATTGGGGAGGTATCGAATGAACCCATCCTGGTGGTAGATCCGGTGGATAGTCTCGGCGTCCTCCACGCGGAGCGGTCTCAGGATTAGCCTTCGCGTTTCAATATTCGGGGCTTTACTGTTACGAAACGTTTCTGCAACCACCGCTATTCCGCCCCCAGCTTCTTCTTCACGTACGGAAGCAGTCCGCCCGCCTCGAAGATCGCCTTCACCTCGGGGGCAAGGGGTGGAAACTCGAATGCCCGATCTCCGACCCTGATCGTGCCGGCATCGAGATCGATGGAGACATCATCTCCCTTCTCGATCGCTTCCACCGCTTCGGACGACTGGAGCGCCGGCAGGCCCGCATTGATGCAGTTACGGAAGTAGATCCGGGCGAACGACTTCGCGATGACCGCCCCCACTCCGGCGTACTTCAGGCAGAGTGCGGCCTGCTCACGCGACGACCCGCATCCGAAGTTCGATCCACCCACGACGATGTCCCCAGAGGACACGGTCGAGGCGAAATCAGGGTCCAGGTCTTCCATTGCCTTCTCGGCCATCTCCTTCGGATCGCTCACCGTGTACGTGTATTTTCCGGGGAAGATCACGTCCGTGTTGACGTTGTCCCCGTACTTCCAAGCTTTTCCGGTGATCATTCTTACTTCCCCATTGCCATCCCGGTTGCCTGGCGGCAATCGTCAAGCACCTTACGAGCTTCGGCCCGGGCGCGTTTCGCTCCTTCGCGGTAGATCTCTTCCACCTCGTCGAAGCGCGTGTGAAGCTCTTCCCAGCGGCTGCGGACCGGCCCCAAGGTCTCCATCATCTTCTCGAAGAGAAGCTTCTTCGATTCCCCGTAACCGATCGAACCCCCGAGATAACGAGCGCTCAGCTCCTCGAGTCCGTCCGGATTGAAGAGCTCGTGAAGCGCGAACACACTGCACGTCTTCGGGTCCTTCGGATCATTGAGTCCTTTCGAGTCGGTCACGATCGACATCACCTTCTTCTTCATCGACTTCTCCGGCTCGAACAGCATGATCGTGTTGTCGTAGCTCTTCGACATCTTCCGGCCGTCAAGCCCGATCACCGTCGCCGTGTCTTCCTTGATGAGCGGTTCGGGCAGCACGAGAATGTCCCCGTACGTCCGGTTGAACCGCTGGGCGATGTCGCGGGCGATCTCGATGTGCTGCTTCTGATCCTGCCCCACGGGTACGCAGTGGCTGCGATAGGCCAGAATGTCCGCCGCCATCAGCACCGGATAGTTGAAGAGCCCCGCGATGACCTCCTGCCCCTTCGCCTTCGAATCCTTGAAGGCGTGCGCGCGCTCGAGAAGCCCGAGCGGCGTCGAGCAGGAGAGTATCCACGTGAGCTCGCACACCTCGGGCACGTCCGACTGCCGAAAGAGCACGGTCTTCTGGGGATCGAGCCCCACGGCGAGCAGCTCCACCATGAGCTCGCGGGCCTGGCTGCTCAGCCTCTCACCGTCGAACACCGTGGTCATCGCATGATAGTCCGCGATGAAGATGAAGTTCTCGTGGGTCTTCTGCAGCTCTACCGAGGGCAACAGCATTCCGAAGTAGTTGCCGATATGGGTTTGCTCTCCCGAGGGCTTCACCCCGGACAGGACGCGCTTCATGTCGATCTCTCTCCCGTTGCGATTGTCTACAGATAACGCCGAAACCAATCAACGATCCGGTTCAGGCGCTCCAGCCGGTTCTGAGGCCGCCCGCCGCGTGAGAGCCCGTGGCTCTCTCCTTCGAAACGGATCAGCTCGACGGTCTTCTTCTGCACCTTGAGGAAGGTGAAAAGCTCATCCGCCTGGCTGACCGGACACCGGAGGTCGTTCTCACTGTGGATGATGAGGAGCGGCGTCCGCATGTTGCCGGCGTAGTGGTTCGGCGACTGCCGCAGGTACTTGAGCGGCTTCTCCCAGGGATAGGCCTCGAACCGGTTCTTCTCGTACCAGCCGAAGTCGCTCGCGCCGAACTGGATGAGCCGGTTGCCGGCCTGGCGCTGCGTGACGGCCGCCTTGAAACGATTCGTGTGCCCGACGATCCAGGTCGTCATGAATCCGCCGTACGAGCCGCCCGTCACGCCCATGCGGCGGCCGTCCACGTACGGCTTCCGCGACATCGAGGAGGTCACGGCCATGAGATCATCGTAGTCGATGGTGCCCCAGCGGCCCTCGATCGACTTCACCCAGTCCAATCCGTATCCGCTCGAGCCCCGAGGGTTCGTGAAACAGACCACGTATCCGTGCGCGGCCAGAAGGTGAAACTCATGGAAGTACGTGTAGCCATACTGCGCCATCGGGCCACCGTGGATCTCGAGAATCATCGGGTACTTCCGGTCGCGACGGAATCCCGGCGGCTTCAGAATCCAGCCGTGGATCTTGCCGCCGTCGCCCTTGAACCAGGTCTCTTCCGGCTCGGTGAGGGTCAGACGGTTGAAGAACGCGCGATTGACCTGGGTGAGGCGCTTCGCACGGGCGGAACCGTCGAGACGGAAGCTGTAAATGTCCCCGGCGTCCATCATCGTCGCCGAAGACGCGGCCGCGTGGATCCCGTCCGCCCCGCAGCCGACGATGTTCACGTCGCCGCCGAGTTCCAGGCGAAGCGTTCCGCCGGCCCGAGGGACCGAGTAAATGCGGCAGGCGCCGAACTCGTTCACGGCGATCGCGATCCGCCACTCGTCACCGTCCTTGTAGGGATGCATGATCGCCGTCTCGCCCTGAGCGGTGTCGGTCACGACGTCGTTGAACGGGAAGTTGTCGAGACCGGGGCTGAGGTCCTTGTACGACTCCTTCGTGAGGCCCACTTCCCAGATCTTGTACTTCCTCTTGATCCACTCGCCGGGACCACCGAAGTGCCCGGCGAAGAAAAGCGATCGCCCGTCCGGCGCCCAGGCCAGCATGCCCTTCGGCCCCTGGCGCCTCGTGATCTGCCGCGGGCGTCCGCCTTTCGCGCGGACGACGTAAAGGTGCTGCGTCTCGAGCTCGTAGTCGCGGTCGTCGGCCATGTTCGCGACAAACGCGATCCACTTGCCGTTGGGGCTCCAAACCGGGCTCTCGACATCGTACTCGCCCTTCGTGATCGCCTTTCCTTTTCCGTTCCGGGCGTTGACGACCCAGATGTGCCAGTGGTCCTTCGGCAGGAAGCCGTCGCCGTCGAGCTTGTGCCAGAGGCGCGTGATGTGTTTGTACTGGGCCTTCTTGGCCTTCTCCTTCGGGTCCTCTTTCTTCTGCACGCGGTGGGAGAAGAGGAGTTGCTTCCCGTCTGGACTGTAGGCGAGCTCGTAGAACCCCCCTTCGAGCCGCGTGAGCTGGCGGGCCTCGCCGCCGTCGACCGGGATGACCCAGACGTTCGTCATCTTGTCCCGAGTAGAAAGAAAGGCGATCTCCTTCCCATCGGGCCGCCAGACGGGCCGGAAGTCGGTCGCCGTGCCGCGCGTGAGCTGACGCGACCGTCCTCCCTTGGCGGACACCAGGTGGAGATCAGCGATGTAGCGGTTGTTCTTCGGATCGAAGCGCTTCAAGCCGTAGACGATCTGCGTCCCATCCGGGGAGATCACCGGGCTCATCGGAAACACCAGCTTGAAGAGGTCGTCCGCACGGAGCTTTCGTCGCCGGGGCATACGTCATCCCCTCCTTCCCATCTCGATTGCATACGGATGAAGAGAGACCGGACGACTTTACACCATGGCCACTCACGCCGCTAGGTGGCCGGACGTGCAAGCAATTCGAATCGGCCCGATTTCCCTAATCATAAGATTGACGACCACCGATACCTGAATACGGACGGTGCGATATTCCGCTCACGTCCTACTCCGCGACGCAACTCCGCTCCGTGACCACCCCGTGCTTCAGCGTGGCCGACACGCGGCATTCGTCATCTGTCATCATGAGATCCAGAGCAGCCGTGGTGGGATGCGGTGGTTGTGAGGTGATCTCGTCCGGGATCACACACTCCCCCGGGCCTCGGAATGCGCCTTGCCTCTCATCATTCCGCCATTCCGCCACGGCTCTCCTCCTCGCGGACTCCCTCCAGAGGGCCCTTCCCCCTCAGACCGGCGTGTGGCACCGTGATCGCCGTTCGATATCCAGTTCCGGCGCTCGCCCGACACATGACCCGGACGGAAAGCATCTGGTTCCTGTTGGCCACCGGTGTGCAGTTCGTGATCGGGTTCTGGTTCCTCTTCGCGCTGCCGCGCGACTTCATGTTGCTCTTCATGGGCGGACGACTCGTCGGCACGATCGCGCTCGGGCCGGGCGACAGGGCTCCTCCGTCACATAGCGCCGGCGCCTGTGCCTTTCGGCCGGGCACGGGCGCATGTTACAATTCACACAGGTTTTACTGCTGAAATCACCACCAACGTCTCAGGAGGAACATCATGCGGATAGGCTATGCCCTTCTCATTCTCGCTGCCCTTTCGACCTTCGCAACGGTCACGTCGGCCGAGGATCGGCCGGACCATGCCCGCTGTGCGGTGCCCTTGCTGCGCGACATCGTCGGGGAAGACATCTGGTCGGAGGCCGGGGAGAACGTGCGCAGCCTCCCATGCGATCACACACCCGTCGGCCCCCCGCCCAATCCCGGCATCGGGGATTCGTGGGATTGGTACATCTGGCGGCTCAACGGCTACCCGCAGGCCGATCTGCGCTCATGCACCGTTCGCGGGATGGGACCGAACTGCTACGTAGTGGTCGAGGACTCGCAGTGGAATCTGAACATCAACCAAGCGCAGGTAGACACGATCGTGGCCCACTTCGAGGATCGCTCGATCGGCGAGTTCTCGGATATGGGGATCTGGGACCTCAATCGTCTCCACTTCGGCGACCCGCCCAACAACATCGACAAGGACCCGCGCGTCTACATCCTCTACTACGATTTCGACGTGAGCTCGGACGGCTTCTTCTGGATCTTCGACCAGCAATGTGACGACGTCGCTCAGTTCCATTCGAACGAGACGGACGTCGTGTACATGAACTGCAGCGACTACGATCCCGCGGGCGCATACTTGCTGGCGGTCCTGGCCCACGAGTTCGAGCATCTCATCCACGAGAACTATGACTCGAACGAAGTGTCATGGGTCGACGAAGGACTTGCGGAGCTCGCGATGTGGCTCTATGGGAACCCCGATAACATATCGGCTTTCAACTCGAACCCGGATCGCCAGCTCACGATGTTCGACGGGGTCTGGGCCGACTACATCAAGACGTATCTCTGGACGCTCTACTTCTACGAGCGCTACGGCGGCCAGCCGGCGATCCGCGCGCTCGTGGAAGAGCCGCTGAACAGCATTTCGGGCTACGAGGCCGTCCTGGATGACCTCGGTTACAGCGAGAGCTTCGCGGACGTCTTCTCCGACTGGGTCGTCGCGAACTACTTGGACGACACGTCGATCTACGACGGCCGCTACGGCTATCTCGGCGATGATCTGCCCCCGTTCAACCCGTTCGTGACGTCCTCGTCGTATCCCGTCGGCCCCAACATGACGCTCGTGAGCTATTGGGCCGCCGACTACGCGCGCTACTTGAACGGGACGGACCTGACGATGACGTTCGACGGGTCGGACAACAACAGCTTCGCCGTGCGCGCGCTGCTCATTGACGACCTGAACGACACCGAGGTCGTCGACATGACGCTCGACGCCGCGGAGGACGGCATGCTCAACCTTCCCCAGGTCGGGGACACGCACGAGGAAGCCGTCATGGTCTACGCGTCGATCTCGAGCATCGGGACACGGACCTACACGTATGGCGCCACGCAGGGCGCGGTGGGTGTTCCGGCGGAAGGCGGACCGAGTGCGCTGGCCCTGACGGCGCTCGGGGCAGCGGTTCGGCCAACGCTTCGTTGGGGTGTGCCTAGCGATGCGGACGGCGAATCGATCCGCCTGGAGCTATTCGATCTGTCCGGGCGAAGCGTTCACACCATCGCGGATCTGCCGGTCCGGGCGGGCTGGCACGAGTTCACGTGGGACGGCCGCTCGGATGCGGGTGATGTTTTGGCGTCGGGACGGTATTTTGCGCGCCTGACGCTCGGGGACACACACGCAGTCACCCCCGTGACACTTCTGCGGTAAGCGAACAACATGTCCTCTCGCGCCGCGCTGGCGCTCTCGGTCCCGACGCAGCACGGGGCGTGGGCAACTCTTGCCGCGTCCTATCTTATCGGGGCGCTGGCGCTGTCGAACCCATCGATCGAGACTCTTCTCATCGCCGTGCCGATCGTGTGCGCCTTTCTCGGTCGCCAGGCGGTCGCGCGGCGGAGACGGCTTCCCGCGGGAGATTCCCGTCGGCGATCGCTCGTCGGTTGGGCGTCCTGCTACGCGGTGGTCTCGCTACTGGTGACGTGCCTGCTCGCGCTCGAGTTCGATCGTTGGCTGCTGTTTCCGCTCGGGGCCGGCGCCGTGGGACTGATCGCGCTTTCGCTCGCGCTCGAATGGCGACGAGTGGATCGGACGACCCTCGGCGAGCTCATCGGTATGGCGGGGCTCAGCGCCGCGCTTCCCGCCACCGTCTACGCGGCGACCGGCATGCTCACCGCGCCCACCGCGGCGCTCTGGGTTGTCACGTCACTTTTCTTCGGCGGGAGCGTCTTTCGCGTTCGATACCTCGTCCGCAAGCGGCTTGCCGGTCCCGCGGTCCTTTATCACCTGGCGATCGTCGCGGCGACGGCGGCGGCCGAGTACGCGCGCGTCATTCCACGATGGGAGCTCGTCGCGCTGGTCCCCAGCGCCGTCGCCATGGTATGGATCGTCGGGCGCCGTGCTGAAGAGCAGGTCCCCATCCGCAGGATCGGCTTTGAGGAGCTCGGACACACGCTGCTCTTCATCGCCATCACACTTACCGTGTATCGCACACAGATCCCGGGAGGATTTCTGGAATGAGTGACGCCAAGAACCAAGCACCGGAGAGCGGAGAGCTGCCGGCGGCGGAGCCGACGGCTCTGGCCACGCTGCTCGACTACGTTTCGGGCTCCGTTGTGAGCCGGACACTGGCCAAGAACGCCGGCGGAACCATGACGCTCTTCAGCTTCGACGCGGGTCAGGAGCTTAGCGAGCACTCCGCGCCGTTCGACGCGTTCGTGCAGGTGCTCGATGGCCGCGTGGAGCTCGTCATCGGTGGGAAGAGCGTGCCGGCGTCGGCGGGCGAGACCGTCTTGATGCCCGCGAACGTGCCGCACGGATTGAAGGCGGTCGAGCGCTTCAAGATGTTGCTTCTGATGTTGAAAGGATAGAGGGGCGCGACGCGCCCCCCTCATCTACTGCTTTCGCGTGTACTTGATCACCATGGCAAGCACCTCTTCCGGTGCGCCCACCGCAGTCATGAACATCTCGAACACATAGGTGTTGTCGCCGGTAATCATCGTCACCATCCGGTGGTTGACCTCCGCGCCGGTCATCGGGTCGGGCATCGAACCCGTGTAGGTCACCGATTTCCCGTCCTCCGACTTCTCGCCATGCGAAAGCATGTAGCCGGTCCCCATGTTGTCCAGCCACACGCTGAAATAGCGACCCGTCACGTTGTCGTAGCCGTCGATGCTGAAGCCGTGCATGGGCATTCCCATGAAGTCGCCGGCGGTCGTCCCATGGAGGTAGCGCCCCCCGAGGATCCATTCGTAGTGGGCGGTGCCCGTCGACGTCATCGGCTCCGGCCCCATATACATCGTGATCTCGGCGTCCCAGTCCCCGACGAAGTACTCGAAGTGCTTGTGGTTCTCAGCCGGGGTCATGGCTTTCTGCCAGGCGTCCATCTGGGCGGGGTCCGGCTCGTAGCCTCCTTCTCCTTCGGCGAGGGCGGATCCGGTGAGGAGGAGCAGTCCGAGAAGAAGCCCGAGAGGAATCGAGAAGTGGCGTTCCATTATCATCTCCTTTTGCGTTCACAAGACACATGGTGAATTGGGTCGGATGATGCTAGCAGAGGCGAGCTGGTAACTCTACGGGCGGTAGCGTCAAGATCGCACCGGCAAATTATGCACAAACGGTAATTTTAGTCTTGATTGCAAGCCGCAAAAATACGATCATTGTGTCATGATCTCTAGAGGTGCAACATATGCTGTGAGAGCGCTCGTCTTTTTGGCAGATCGCGCCGTTGATCGGTGGCTTCTGAGCCGGGAAATCGCCAAGGAACTCTCGCTTCCGCCTCAGTTTCTTTCGAAGATTCTCGGAACACTTGCAGTAGAAGGAATCCTGATGAGCCAGCGTGGCCGTGCGGGCGGTTTTCGCCTCGCTCGGAAAGCGGAAGAGATTTCGTTGCTGGACGTTATCGAGCCCTTCGACCATCTGGGCAGCCGTAGGCACTGTGTCCTGGGACAGGGGATCTGTACCGATTCCAGACCCTGCCCGATCCACGACAAGTGGAAGGCAATCTCGGACAACTTCCTCCAGGTGCTCCAGACGACGTCAATCGCCGATCTAGCGAAGCACATCGACCCGGACGGATTCCCGAAGCGCACGGAAGCAAGTGTCGCCATGACGCGGGACGGGGACGGCTAGCTCGTGTGACCTCATAGCCGCCAAGTCCTTGAAGGCAGCGGGTTCATCGTATAGCGACGTTTCGTGCGGAACGTTGAGTGCGTGCCGGCCGGGCGCCTCCCTTACCTTGCAGGTCTGTGGACGTGGGCAAGTTCTTCAGATATTCTGTGGAACAGTGGTAAGTAATCACTTACTTATAAGGAAACCATGGAATCGAATCTGAAGAAGCCCAGGACGCAGCGCCTTCCACGGAATGCGCGGCGGGCACAGATCCTCCGCGTCGCGACGGAGCTGTTCTCGAAGAAAGGTCTCAGTGGTACGCGGACCCGCGAGCTGGCCTGGGCCTGCGGGATAAACGAGTCGGTGATCTACCGCCACTTCGAGAGCAAGGAGCAGCTCTTCGAGGCCGCCCTCGAGGCCAAGATCCGCGAGTACGACATTCCGGACTTCCTCAGCGGTCTGGATGCCGACCTCACCACACTCGAGGTCTTCCAAACCATCGCCCTGCGGATTCTCAGCATCGGCATCGAGGACCCGCTGATACACAAGCTCCTTCTCGCGGCGACCTTTGAAGGAAATGAGGAAACCCACAGGCTCTTCATGACCTGGCGCGTCCCTTTCGTCGAGCATCTCGAAGGCATCATTCGCGATGGGATCGAGCACGGAGAGATGCGTTCCGTCGATCCGCTGCTCACGGCGAGGGCCTTCGTCGGGCTCGTGATGGATTGCGTGCTCAACTGCAATCTCTGGGGCGAGCTGGGATATGAGAACGTCCGCCCGGACGAGCTCGTTCAGAACAACGTTCCGATATTCGTCCGCGGACTCATGCTCCAAACCTGACAAAGGTGTGTCGATGACGTTTGGCGCCGCTTCACATGCCGGTCCACTCCATGTCATCGCCGCACGGGTCATCGTTGCGATGATCATGTTCGCGACGGTTCTCACCGGGTCGGCTCGGGCGTGGCCGGACACCTCGACCATTCAAGACAGTCTGCTCATCGGAACCGCCCACGACGGATTCGAATGCGTGGACTGCCACCCGGACATCGAGGATCTTCCCCGTACGGGACGCCTCACCGACGTAGTGTGCGCGGACTGCCACGAGACCGAGCACGTGGCCTACCGTGCTCACGGCCGCGGCACCGTCGGCGTAACCGAGGATATCCCCGGTTGCCGCGACTGCCATGGCACTCACCAGATCTATCCGGCGTCTGATCCGCGATCAACGACTCACGCCACTCGGCTCGCCACAACGTGCGGTCATTGCCACGAGAACACCGATCTCGTGAAACAGCACGACAGCCTGCACAAGCGACCCGCCGAAGTGTACGCGTCGAGTGTTCACGGCGCCGCGAGCCCCGACGGAAACGGGTTGGCCGCGACATGCCTCGACTGTCACGCCAGCGGAGGTGATGCGCACCGAATCCTCGGCTCGGGCGATCCGGAGTCACGGATCAACCACTTCCGCATCCCGGAGACGTGCGGAGAGTGCCACGCGGAGATCGAGCGCGAATACTGGGAGGGGATCCACGGCATCCATACAGCGCGGGGCGAGACCGACGCGCCTGTTTGCACTCATTGTCATGGCGAGCACGGCATCCTTTCCACGGACGATCCCCGATCACAGGTAAGCCCGACGCAGGTCGCCGAGGCGACCTGCGCCCCGTGTCACGAATCGGCCTTCCTGAACGAGAAGTACGGCATCCCCGCCGGCCGCCTCGCCTCCTACATCGACTCGTATCACGGCCTGAAGAGCCGCGCGGGCGACACGGAGGTGGCGAACTGCGCATCATGTCACGGCAGGCACCGGATCCTTCCGAGCACCGACCCGGCGTCAATGATCCATCCGGACAACCTCGCGGCGACCTGCGGGGCGTGTCACCCGGGGATCACCGACGTTCTCGCGCGAACGCCGATCCACGCCACCAGCCTCGGCCGGCGAACCGGTTGGCCGCACTTCGTCGCCGTCGCCTACACGATCGTGATCAGCGTGATCATCGGCCTGATGGTCGTCTATTGGCTGATCGACATCGGCAAACATATGCGTGGAGTGCTTCGATTGCCGCAGGTGAGACGCATGAGCGGCGGCGCGGTACTGCAACACGGGCTCTTGACCTTGTCATTCACGCTCTTGGTGGTCACGGGATTCGCTCTTCGCTACCCGGATTTCTTTCTCTTCCACCTGCTCTTCGCGTGGGACGGCGGCTTCGTCGTGCGCGGGATCGTCCACCGCGCCGCCGCCGTGCTGATGGTGGGGGCGTGCACGTGGCACGTCCTCTACCTGCGTACCCAACCGGGAAAGCAGTTCTTGCGAGACATGCGCTTTCGGCGACAGGACGCCAAGCAGTTCGGCGAGATGATCCTCTACAACCTGGACAAGCGTCTCGCGCAACCTCGTTTCTCTCGCTTCAGCTACGTCCAGAAGGTCGAGTACTGGTCGGTGGTCTGGGGATCGGTGATCATGACGGGCACGGGCGTCTGCCTCTGGTTCGACAACTTTGCCACGCGTTTCTTCTCGAAGGGGTTTCTCGACGTAATGCTCGTGATCCACTTCTATGAGGCGATACTCGCCACGCTCGCGATCGCACTCTGGCACATGTACGCCACCGTCTTCAACCCGACCGTCTATCCGGGGAATCCCGCCTGGCTCACGGGCAGGGTGCCGAAATCATGGCACGCACGCGAGCACCCCGAAGATGAGTCAGGCGGGTGAGCAGTTCGTAGCTACTTCTCCGGAATCGGATGCGCGATTCTCTTCACGTACTCCGCGTAATCGAATCCTTCGAAGAAGTCGTTGTTCTCATCCTCTTTGTGGCAAACGGTGCACGTCTCTTCCGTGATGGTCCAGAGACCCACGGATTCCGGGACGGTATCACCATTGTAGATCGCCTTCATGGTCTTCTTCTTGTAGTACCCGCTCCCCGGACCATGGCAGCTCTCACAAGAGACACCCTCCTCCATCGTGATCTTCTGGTTCGCGAGATCGTCCATCACGGGAAACGCGGTCGCATGACACGAGAGGCACTCCGGGGCCTTCTGCGGATCTTCGATGCCGCGCGTCTTGGCGGCCTCGAGCGCCTTCTCGCTCGCCAGGGTCTCGTACGCCTTGGCGTGCGGCCCTTCCGACCAGATCGCCCACTGCTTACCAGCGGCTTCCTTCTTGTGGCACATCTTGCACTTCTTCGCGCCCTTGTACGTATACGACTCTTCCGCCTCGCCCGCCGTCGATGCGAGCGCGAAGCCCCCCACAGCCAGAAGGGTCAACAGGGACACGATCGCTCTGCTCATCTTCATTGAAATTCCTCCCCAACCCGAAGTTACGTCGTTTCGGAAACCCCGGGAGGATATCACCAGTTCCCGTGCGCGTAAAGCTACCCCTCCCGCCTCAAACTCTGCTAACCTCCCACAGACTCAACGGATAGGAGAGTGAACCCACGATGGCTCGACTCGTCTTGGCCTCGGAATCGCGCTACCGCCGCTCACTTCTGGAGCGACTCGGACTTCCATTCGAGTGCGCCGCGCACCGATTCGTCGAATCGAATCCGCGCACCGCCGACCCGGCGGATCTCGTCGTCCGGCAGGCGGGCGGCAAGGCCCGGAGTCTCACGGAACTGTATCCGGACGCCCTCATCATCGGCTCGGATCAGGTGGCGTTCCTGAACGGCACCGTTCTCGGGAAGCCCGGCAGTCCGGAGCGCGCAGTTGATCAGCTCAAGGAGATGCGCGGCAAGGAGCATTGGCTCTTCACGGCTGTCGTCGTGTTGGAGGCGGGCACCGGCAAGGTCCGCTCGCATCTCGAAATCTCTCCGATTCGAATACGCGAACTCACCAACGCCGAGATCGACCGATACGTTCGAACCGAAAACCCGATCGACTGCGCCGGTTCGTATCAATCGGAAGCGTTGGGGATCTCGCTCTTCGAGTATCAACGCGGTGACGACCCGACCGCGGTCGTCGGCCTGCCGCTGATCGGGCTCTGCCGCCTGCTGCGGGACTTCGGTGTGGAGATTCCATGATGAGCAAAATCGGCGGACCCGTTCTCGCCGTCTGTGGCTGGAGTGGCTCGGGGAAAACCACTCTTCTGGAATCGATCATTCCGGTTCTCCGCGGGCGGGGTCTTTCGGTCGCGCTTCTCAAACACGACGTTCATGGGTTTCAGCTGGACGTCGCCGGCAAGGACACCGATCGACTCTTTCGCGCCGGCGCGGACGTCGTGATCCACAGCCCCGACGAAACGATGTCGCGGACGCATAGCGCCGATCCCGTCCGGCCGGCCGCTGTGATCACCGACCTCCTCCGCGAGCATGATCTCGTGCTCGTCGAAGGCCACAAGACGACGCCGCTCCCGAAAGTCTGGCTCGCGAGCGCGGATGATCCCGCTCCGCCGGACACCACCGAGCATGTCATCGAAACGCTGCCGTGGGACGGAGAGCGTCGTGACGCGTTCATGCGCGTTCTCGATACATGGCTTCCCGGCGCGTGGCGAAGCGGACCGGTCTTCGGCGGCGTGTTGATCGGAGGAGGAAGCCGCCGGATGGGCACCCCCAAGCAGTGCATCGAGGTCGGCGGCATGAGTTTTCTCGAGCGGGTCGTCGGAGCGGTCGGCCCGCACGTCGAGCGGACACTGCTTCTCGGCGCGGGGGACGTTCCCGGCGCCTGCGCGGACCTCTTTCTGCTTCCCGATCCGCCGGACGTGCGCGGCCCCATGGCCGGCATTCTCTCCGCCCTCCGATGGGCGCCGGCGGCAACGTGGATCATCGCTGCGTGCGACCTTCCGCTCGTGACCGGTGAGGCCTGCGCCTGGCTTCTCGAGAGACGCGCGCCGGGCCGATGGGCGATCCTCCCGCGCACCGCCGGCGGACATGTCGAGCCGCTCCTCGCGCTCTACGATCCACGCATCCGCGCCACGCTCGAACGCTCCGCTGCGGCGGGAAACATCGCTCCTCACAGACTCGGCGAGCTTGCCTGCGTCGCCACTCCCACTCTGCCGGACGCCATTGCCGACTCATGGCGAAACATCAATTCGCCGGAAGAGCTGGAAGGTCTCGATCTATAGCGTGTCGCTGGTGTATCCTATTCTGCATGATGTTATCGCTGGAAGAAGCGCGCGCGCTTTTGGCCAACCGTGTGACCCCTCTCCCGTCGATCACGCTGCCGCTCACGCGCGCCCTCGGATATCGACTGGCCTCGCCGCTGGTCGCCGACGTCGATTCGCCGCCGGCCGACGTCTCGGCCATGGACGGCTACGCCGTTCGTGCGGAAGACCTCGCCGCGGGAGCACCGCTTCCTCTCGCCTTCAAGATCCAGGCCGGTGACGCGCCGGGGCGGCTTCCCGAACGACACGCCGCCCGCATCTTCACGGGCGCGGCACTCCCGAGTGGTGCCGACACGGTCGTGCCGCAGGAGCAGGCGACCGCCGGCGATGATGATACCGTGACGCTGGAGTGCCTGGAGAAGGGGCGGCACGTCCGCGGGCAGGGCGAGGTCTACCATACGGGCGACAAGCTCGTCCCGGCGGGCCGGATGCTCACTCCACCACGGATCGCGGTGGCGGCATCGGTCGGCGCTGCCGAGGTCGGCGTGTTTCCGCGTCCGCGCGTGGCGGTTGTTTCCACAGGTTCCGAGCTCGTCGGTGTGGACGCCAAACCGGAACGCGGACAAATCCGCGACAGCAACTCCTCGATGCTCTCCGCGCTCGCCCGCGCATCGGGACATGAGGTCACCGGCGTGTGGCGGGTACGCGATGATTTCGATCAGCACATCTCGCAGCTCACCGCCGCGGCGACGAACACCGATGTCGTCGTGACGATCGGCGGCGTGTCGGTGGGCGACTTCGATCTCGTCCCGCGAGCCGTCGAGGCGATCGGTGGAGAGATCGTCTTCCACAGGCTCAAGATGAAACCTGGGAAACCGATCCTCGTGGCGCGGCTGGAGGGGGGCTGGCTCGTGGGGCTTCCGGGCAATCCGGTCTCCGCGCTGGTGGGCTGGCGCCTCTTCGCGCGTCCGCTGGCCGACGCGCTGGGCGGAGCGCCGAACGCATTCGACGAGGAGCCCATGCAGGTGGAGATCGACGCGCCGATCCCGAACCGCGGCCCGCGGACCCTCTTTCATCCCTGCAGGCTCGAGCTGCGTGACGGAGCGCTCAGCGCCCACGTGATCGGCTGGCAGGGCTCACACGATCTCGTCGCCGCGGCGGAAGCGAACGGACTGGCACGCGTCGAAGGACGATCGACTGCCGCCGCCGGGGAGTGCGTGGCATTCTATCCACTGTTCTCCGGCCTCGATGGGGGAAGCGCGCATGACGGATGAGCACGAGAGCCCCGGCACCGAGCGCGCGGCGAAACTCACCCATATCGATGATGCGGGGAAAGCCCGCATGGCCGACGTCGGCGACAAAGCTTCCACGGACCGGCGCGCAACCGTCGAGGCCACCCTCGTGGTCGGTCGCGACGTCATGGCCGCCGTCTCGGACGGCACGTCTCCGAAAGGCAACATCTACGAGACAGCCCGCCTGGCCGGCGTCATGGCCGCCAAGCGAACGTCAGAGCTGATTCCGCTCTGCCATCCGCTGTCGATCGATCACATCGAGATCGATTTCCACCCCACCGACGATCGCATCCGGATCACCGCCTCCGTGCGCACGCACGGCCCGACCGGCGTCGAGATGGAGGCGCTCACCGCGGCGTCCGTCGCCGGACTCACGCTCTACGACATGCTGAAGGCCCTGAGCCACGATATGGTGCTCGAGGGTGTGCGACTCCTCACCAAGTCCGGCGGCCGCTCCGGCGACTACCGGGCCTCCGAATACGACCCTGACAAGAGAGCGACATGATGAATGAGATCACGATCGTGCACATCTGCGCGCCGCTTCGGGAAGGCGGACCGCTGGGCCCACGCGAGCGGGTCGATCTGCAGAGCGACCCGGGTATGGAGAAGGAGTTCCTCGGCGTCGACATCGAACCGACACGCGCCGAGATCATCCTTCTGGATGAGGCCGACATCGACACGATACGTGCCGGGGGGAACGGTTACGAACCGGGCGACTACGGTGAGACGCTCGTCCTCAGCGGCGAGACGCTACAGGAGCTTGGGATCGGCTCGATGCTTCGCGTCGGCGATGTGACTCTCGAGATCACGCGCGTCGGGCTCCTTCGCGACGTTCTCACGAACGCTCCGCCGGGCCTATCGGCTCACATTCTTTCCGACGGCATCGTATCGGTCAGCCAGCCGGTCGCGGTGTTGGATAGAGTGCCGCGGGACACGATCCAGGCGGCCGTCCTGACGGTGTCCGACCGGTGCCATGGCGGCGAAGCCGTCGATACCTCCGGCCCCGCGGTGGCGGCCAAGCTGTCGAACGACCTGGGCGCCAGAATCACCGCCACGATGATCGTCGCGGATGAGATCGATCGAATCGCATCGTCACTCAAGGACCTTGCCGCCCGAGGAATCGACCTGGTGATCACCACCGGCGGAACGGGGTGCGCGCCACGCGACGTGACACCCGAGGCGACGCGGTCGGTCATCGAACGGGAAGCGCCGGGGCTGGCGGAGGCAATGCGCCGAGCGTCCGCGGACGTCACGCGTCACGCCCTTCTCCAGCGCGGGGTCTGCGGCATCCTCCGATCCACGTTGATCGTCAACCTGCCTGGAAGCGAAAAGGCCGCGATCGAGAATCTCGCGGCCGTCAGCGACGTGATCCCCCACGCGATCAAGCTTCTTCGCGGCGATACCGCACATGCCGAATCCGACATCGGACGCATCATCGAGCCGAGCCGCTGACGGCTTGAAACCGATCTGACGCCCCGAGGCCGGATATCTATTGGGCCGGATACCTCCCTGCCGGTCCCCTGCACCGGATGCTCCTAAACCGGATGCCCTGTCATGCCGATCTTTGTGTTTGGCCAGATCCAACAGAGAGGTGGGTATTCGATGGGGCTGTTCGCGAAGATACAGCGACACGCGGCCATGGCGGGCGGCGACTTCGCTACCATTTTCAAGGGCGTCGAGATTCCCCCGCTACCCGAGGCGGCGGCGCGGCTGGTGGCTGAAATCAACCAACCTCGGCCCGATGTCGGTCGTCTCGTGAAGGTTATCTCGTCCGAACCGGAGATCGCCGCAAAGGTGTTGCGCACGATCAACTCGTCGCTATTCGCCCTGAGGAATCCGGTCGCGAGCGTGCAGCATGCCGTCGTGCTACTGGGATTCCGGCAGATCAGAGCACTCGCTCTCTCCTATGCCGTCGTCGACTCCGTTCCCGTGCCGAAGAACACGCTCTTCGATCACGCTGCGTTCTGGACCGACTCCGTGCTCAAGGCGACGCTGGCCCGATCGTTCGCGGCGCGAAACCACAAGGGTCTCGAGGACGACGCGTTCACGGCCGCGCTGCTTTCCGATGTCGCGATCCCCGTGCTCTTGAGCTCATGGCACGACTACTACGAGCCAATCGTGGAAGCATGGCGCACCGGCGGCCAACGCCTGTCGGAGATCGAGCGTGAACAGCTCAAATGGGATCACGCCCAGGCGGGCGCCTGGGTGCTTCAGTCGTGGGAATTCCCCGAAGAAACGGTTTGCTTCGTCGGGCTTCACACGAGACCGCTGGAGATGCTCAAAGATCTCGGCCTGGAAGGATCGGTCGGTCTTCCGGTGCTGATCGCGTCACACGCCCCCAGCGTCCTCCATCGCGATCCGGCGCGCGCGTCACGATTCGTGGAAGGTGCCGCGGAAGCGCTGTCCATGAATACGTTCGAGTTGCTCGAGCTGTTCAACGGTGTGCGCGACGGTCTGGCGGAGGTGCTTCAGCTCTTCAGCATCGAGAATGAGGCCGCGTTCGCCGTCCTGGACGATCTCGTCGCCGCGACCGATCCGGACGGAATCACGACGTCGGACGCCTCCCGGGAGTGCGCGTGAACGGACTTCGGGCTCCAGCCCCTCAGCGAACGATTCTCTTTCGCCTGGTCGCGTTCCTGATGCACCTGCAGCTTCGCTCCGCGATTCACAAGACGGCGCACAAGCAGTTCATCGTGATGGCGTTCGTCTTCGGCGCGGGAGTCACGGCGCTCGCGACCATCGCGACCGCCGCACACATCACGAAGCTCCCGTTGCTCTTTCCGCCGCTGGGGCCGTCTGCTTTCATACTCTTCTACACACCGATGTCGGTAGCGGCGAGTCCGCGAAGCGTCATCCTCTCGCACGGTGTCGCCCTGGCCTCCGGGTTAGTCGCGCTTCATGTCGTGGCGGCGCTGTTTCCGGACGCCGGGCTTTTTGACCCGAGTATCCTCCACGAACATCGGATCCTTGCCATCGCGCTTGCCGTTGCGATGACCAGTAGCGCCACGATCAGCCTGCGCTGCGTGCATCCTCCCGCGGCGGCGACGGCGCTGATCGCCGCGATGGGGTTCATGACGAATCCGGTGCAGATCGCGGGACTTCTGGTTGCCGTGGTGCTGCTCGTCGCCGAGGCGTTCGTCTTCAACCGGCTCTTGGGGGGCTTCCCCTACCCGCTCTGGCGGGCCGATCCGAAGGTCGCTAGGAGCTTTGGCGTGCTCGCGGGCATCCCGGACGGCCACTCCACGTTCTGGCAGCAACTCGCCCATCAGGTGTTTCAAAAGCACTAGCCGCCACCGTCCGGCCTTGGGACGGCAGTGTGGTGTTCGACCCTGCGCCGGTCGCGCCGCACGAGGCGCTTGCCCCCCCGCCACCTCGACCCTATCGTTGTGGGCCAGCACCCTTAACGTTAGGAGTCGAGTCCATGACCGATAGCGCGCCACTCAATCCACAGGGAACCATCTGCCACGTTTACTTCAGCGTTCCCAATCTCGACAAAGCAAAGGCCTTTTACGGCGAGCTATTCGGGTGGGAGTTCCATCCTTTCGGCGAAGGGCGTCTCTTCTTCGATGCGCCGGAGCCGGGGCCGTCGGGCTCGATCGGACTCGGGATCGCTGATCAGAACCCGCGCACGGTGTTCTTCGTCAACGTTGACGACATCGCGAAGACAGTCGAGAAAGCCGAAAGCCTGGGCGGCAAGTTGGTCGGGAGAAAGCGTGAGATCCCGGATGGAATCGGCTACTACGCACTTCTCCGGGCGCCCGAAGGGAACATGATCGGCCTCTACTCGCCGGCCTAGGGTGAAGGGCGGCCCTCGCGTTGGAGTGAGCCTCCACCTTTGGGTGGGCACTTGCTGAGGCGTGAGCCCGCGCGCCCCGCGTCAGCGAGGTGTGATTTGTCTCCCCGGGGAAACAGCCTGAAGGT
>CAZAMP010000042.1:0-36300 GCA_964486455.1 uncultured bacterium
TTCGGTAGATCGGCTGGGTGTCCAGAATCCTACGGTTGTTCGTGATCGACAACAGTTAGTACACGGCGGGATTGGGATTGGTTTCGCGCCAAGGCCGCAAACCCGGTCACGGGAAGCGGGCAGGCCGCCCGTTTTCGGGTCGGTTGACAGTTGCGCCGGCAAATCAGTATAGTGATTCGCCCTTTCTGATTGCATTGCAGGAGGATACGATGACGTCTGATGATCGAGCCGCGTCGCAAGCGCAAACCGTCTCCATCATCATTCCCGTCTACAATGAGCTGGCGACCATCGAGGAGATCCTCTCTCGCGTGGCCAAGGCGCCTCTGCCCGATGGCTGGGCGCGCGAGCTCATCGTCGTGGATGACCGCTCGACAGACGGAACACGGGAGCGTCTTCAAGAGCTCGCGTCGGACGGCCGGTTCACGCTCATCCTCCATGAGCGGAACAAGGGCAAGGGGGCGGCGCTCGCGACCGGTTTCGATGCGGCCGGTGGTGAGGTGTTCATCGTTCAGGATGCGGATCTGGAATACGACCCGCGAGAATATCGGGCACTACTCGGGCCGATCCTCGACGGGCGGGCGGATGTCGTTTACGGATCGAGGTTTCTAGGGGGGCCGCACCGTGTTCTGCACTTCTGGCACTTCATCGGTAACCTAGTGATCACGATGTGCTCGAACATGTGCACCAACATCAACCTGTCGGACGTCGAGACCTGCTACAAGATCTTCCGCAGCGCGATCGTCCGCGACGTTCGTTTTCGTGAGCAGCGATTTGGTTTCGAGATCGAGTTTACGACCCTGGTGGCGAAGAAAGGGTGCAGGATCTACGAGCACCCGATCTCATACAGCGGTCGGGACTATGCGGAAGGGAAGAAGATCGGCTGGCGCGACGGCGTGCGCGCTCTCTGGTGCGTGTTTCGCTACAATTTCTTTCCGCCCCGCTACTGACCCTCAGGTCTAGGGGTGCGGCGGAGGATTTCGAAGAGCACCACGCCGTAGCTGGTCGCGACGTTGATGGAGTTCTTCACCCCGTGCATGGGGATGGTGACGACGTCGTCGGCCAGGGCGAGGATTTCCGGTGACAGACCGCGGACCTCGTGACCCAAGAGGAGCGCGAGGGGGAGTGTGTAATCGACGTCGAGGTACGAGCGGGCGGACGGACTGGTTTCCAGCGCCACGACCCTCGAGCCGCTCTCTTTCAACCCGCGTACCGCGTCGATCGTGCTGGCGGAATAGGTCCAAGGAACATATCGCGTCGCTCCGAGCGAGGTGCGGGCGATCTTTCGATTAGGGGGATAGGCCGTGATCCCACAAAGGTGGAGATGCGCTACGCGCGCGGCATCGGAGGTCCGGAATATGGAGCCCACGTTGAAGGCGCTTCGGAGATTGTCGAGCACGACTTGGACGGGAACGCGGGGACGGGAGAGCACGGACGCGGATTCTTCGAAGCGGTCCTGGCTCGTGAGTTCTATCGGGTCCTCGGTGCGATCGCGACTGCTGGTCATGTCGACTGTCCTTGTTTGTCTGCTGGGTGGTGGTCTTGTCGCCGGCTGCGGGAAGAGCGACTCCCCGAACCTCATCCTGATCAGCGTCGATACGCTCCGGCGCGACGTGCTGAACTGCTACTCATCCATGCTTCCGACCAATATCGCGCCGAACATCACGAGCCTTGCCGATGGCGCGGTGGTGCTCGACAGCTGCTACACGGTATGTCCGCGAACGACGCAATCGTTCGGCAGTCTGATGACGGGGCTGGTCCCGGCGAACCACGGAGCCTTCGGACTGTTTCACGACCTACCGGGCGACGTGACGACGCTCGCGGAGATCCTACAGGATGAAGGATATGAGACGTCCGCCGTCGTCACCAACTTCTTCCTTCAGCGTGGCCGCGGTTTTGAACAGGGGTTCACCGACTATGACGACGGTCCCCATCACGCCGGCCTCGAGATCGCGGAAGAGGTGACGGATCGGATCTCGATCCTGACCACGTTGCCGCCCGATGGGCCGTTCTTTCTCTGGGCACACTTTCTGGATCCTCATTGGCCCTATACGCCGCCCCCGACGATCGCGAGGAGTCTCCATGAGGAGTACGATCGACCGTTCACGCTGTACGCGGACATCGATTCGGGACTCGTGTCGCGGGGCGAGGTCATCTTCAGCAATAGCATGGACCGTCTCGATCGGCGCCACATGCAGCGTCTGTACCTCGGCGAGGTGAACTATGTCGACGCGCACATCGGACGTCTGCTGGGGCTCCTCGACATGAACGGCTACCTGGACAACACGATCGTCATCTTCTATTCGGATCACGGAGAGAGCCTGGGGGAGCACGAGTACTTCTACGCGCACGGAGAGAGGCTGTACCAGCCCACTCTCCACATCCCGGCCATGATCTACTTTCCGGGCGAGCTGGAGCCGGGTCGTTTCGACGGCCTGATGGACAATACCGATCTCTTCGCGACGGTTCTCGAGCTGATGGGGCTACCGGTGCCGGATGGGATCGACGGTAAGAGCATGGCGAATGCGATTCGCAACAACGGCGAGAGCCCCCGGTCGGTCTGCCGCTTCGAGAGTGACTATCAGCTGATCTATGAAGAGAACGCGGAGTTCCACTACCCGGGGCCGGAAGGCAAGTGGCGGGGCGTTTTGGCGGAGGGACACAAGCTCATCCGAGTCCCGAATCCCGATGGAGACACGTACGAGCTCTACGATCTGAACGCGGATCCGTTCGAGCTGACCAACGTGATCGACGAAAAGCCGGAGATGACGGAGCGGCTGCGGGAGGAGCTTCGCGAGTGGGAGGCTGTGCTGGCGCGCGAGACGGCGCAAGAGTCGACCATCGACGAGGAGACGAGCCACGCGCTGCGGTCGCTGGGCTATCTGAACTAGAACGAAAATCGCCCGGGCCGTCGGGACCCGGGCGAACTCACTCACGATCGCAAACCCGACGCTAGTCCTTGAGCGAACGTAGCTCTTCCTTCAGCTCTTCCAGCTCTTCGCGAAGGAACTCCAGCTCTTCCTTGAGCGACGAGGCACCCCCCTCGTCGTCATCGTGCCAGAAGATGTCGAAGTCCTTTTCCGTGTGCCAGAACTTCTTCTGAGACTCGAGCGTGACGTCGAGCTTCATCTCTTTCCCGTGCCGTTTGACCTTGAGCGACACCGTCTCACCCTCGTTGTCGATGACGAGATCGCGCAGATCACCGGGGGAGTTCACTTCCGTGTCATTGAGAGCGAGGATGACGTCGCCGGTCTTGAGGCCGACCTCTTCCGCGGGCGTCTCATCGAGGACCTCCATGATCAGCACGCCTTCGCCCTCGTCGACTTCGAAATACGAGGCGAGGTCTTCATCGAGGCGACGGGTCTCAACGCCGAGACGGGGGCCTCCCAGGGTCGATTCTAGCTCGAAGAGCCCGGGGACGCGGAGAGCGCGCAGACCCTTTCCGTGACGGGGCATCACGAACTTGCGCATCTTGCTATGGGGCTTGATGTCGATAATGATCTCTTCCTCATCGATGCCCTCGTGCTCGCCGAGCTTGACTTCGATCGTCTTCTTCTCTCCGTCACGGAGTAGCTCGATCTCGATGACGTCTCCCGGATCGGCCCGACGGACCGCGCGCACGACGCGCCGGACGCTCGTCGCCTTCCGATCGTCGATTTCTACAATTATGTCGCCGTCCTCGATCCCGGCTTCCTCGGCGGGGCTGCCGTCCACGACCTCCGCGATGAGCACGCCCACGTCGCCCTCCAGGTCGAAGGCGTCGCGAAGCTCCGGATCGACCTCTTGGAGATGCACTCCCAGCCAGGCGGCTTCGTCGCCGGCGTCTGCGGGAGCGGGCGCGAGCCCCAGACCGGCCAGGGCGATGCCCAGGATCAGTGCCACCGACACGTTTCGAAACCTTCCTGCCATCATGTCCTCCTTTGCACCGTCAGGTTTTCTAGTCCGGGGTAGAGTACAAGGTTCTAACGAAAGAATGGCCCCGAATGTTTCGTCCAAAGAACTGGAACCCGCGACCACGATAGGAGTTCCAAGGGTTCGGGCTTGGCGCCGTTGGGAGGGTCTGCTAGCGTGGCCCCGCACGGTGATCCAGGAGGCATGATGGGCGGGAAAATCAGGCATACGGCGACGCTTCTCGGCGTCCTGGCGCTCTGCGGGGCGGCGTCGGTGGAGGCGTGTGTCATTACCGGCCCGCTGGTCTCGCTGGACGGCTTCGGCTCGACCCGCGTCGAGGAACAGGACAGCTGCGACGGCGTCGGGGATGGTGACGACCACGATCCGGGCCCCGCAGGCTGTGTGGACGGTCTGGGCGGAGGCCAGGTCATCCAACGTGGGCCGGATCTCGTGTATCGCATCGCGGTGGATGCCGGCGTCGAGTTCGACATCTCCATTCAACCGACGGACGCGTGGGACGTGGGGGCGTATGTGCTGACGAGCTGCCAGCCGGACACCTGCCTCATTGGAAAAGACGTTCATTCCTCTCCGGGAATCAAGGAGTCTCTGCTGGGGATTCGCAACAGTGGCTCGGAGCCGCGCGACTACTATCTCGTGGTCGACAGCTTCTATCCATCGGGCGGATACAGCTGTGGGGCATTCGATCTGGAGTTCGAGGAGCACTTTATCTCGGATGAGGGGGACGAGTGCACGAACAAGATCCCGCTCGCCTTCACGGGCGACATCGTGGAGGTCCGGCGCTCGACCTGTGGAACCCAGAATGTTTCTTTCTCGCCCGATTTCTGCGGCGGCGTGCTGCCGAGCGCGCTCTACGGACGTGACGTCCATTTCTCGCTCACCTCCTACGACACCGCCTGGACGGCGACCGTGGTGCCCGATGGATGGGACGCGGCGATCGCGGTTTCCACCGAATGCGGCGACCTGACCGGGACGTGCGTGGCGGCGTCCGACTCTTCCGGGAGTGGCGAGAACGAAAGCGTAACCGTTTCACTGACCGACACGGGCGGCGCGCAGACTGTGACGCTAGTCATCGACTCGTCCCTCGACGCCGAGGATCCACTCGGTTGCGGTGACTTCACGCTCAAGATCACTCCGGTGGGAGCCGCCCCTGTCCGCCCGACCTCGTGGGGGGGGATAAAGGCCATCTACCGCCCCGACACGCGCTGATGGGGTTCCTGCTTCTCTTTGTCGATGGAATCGGCGTCGGTCCCGCGACCGAGCACAATCCGCTTGCCGTTTCGAAACTGCCGCTACTCGGAGTTCACGCGGGTCGGCTCACGCCCGCGGGGTTCGAGGGTCTGCCGCGCGGTTGGGCGGGGATCAGCCTCGACGCGACGCTGGGAGTCGACGGGCTTCCGCAGAGCGCGACGGGGCAGACGGCGCTCCTGACGGGGAAGAATGCGTCGCTTCACGTCGGCGCCCACCAGGCGGCGCTACCGGGGCCCACGTTCCGGCGTCTGCTCCTCAATCACTCGATTCTCAAGACGGCGCGTGAGGGCGGTCGATCCGTGACGTTCGCGAACGCGTATCGCCCCGCGTTCTTCGACCGCCTCGGAGCCGAGCCGCCGAGGCGGGTCTCGGCGAGCACGCTCGCCACCTGGAGCGCCGGAGTCCGCTTTCGTGACCTCGACGATTTGGCGGCGGGAAACGCCGTCTATCACGATTTCACACGGGCAACGCTCTTGAGAAAAGGATTCGACGTTCCCTCCGTGACGCCGGAGGAAGCGGGTGGGCACCTCGCCGGTATCGTCCGGGACAATGACCTCACCCTCTATGAGCACTTCCTGACCGACTTCGCCGGCCATTCTCGTGATAGTGACGAGGCGCACCGCCTGCTCGGGAATCTGGAGACGCTCACCGTGTCGGTCGCCGATGCGCTCGATCCCGATACCGACGGCATCGCGCTTGCGAGTGATCATGGGAACCTGGAGGATCTTTCCGTTTCGACGCATACGCGCTATCCTGTTCCGCTGCTTACGTGGGGGCGGCTGCGCGAGCTCCTTTCACGGGAGATCAACGATCTCACGGGTGTCGGGCCGGGGATACTGGATCTCCTGGCGGACGCGTAGGTAGGGGACGATCGCCACCGAAATACGAAACTCGGAGGAAACCGGGTGCGGAAGAAGCTCAGGCTTTTGGTTCTCTCGAACGGGAGCGTCTATCATACACAGCGCTGGGTGGACTACTTCGCGGATCGCGGAGACGAGGTTCACGTGGCGAGCCTGGAAGCGAACTTGCCGATGCGGGCAACGACGCATAGCTTGCCCGTTCTCGCCCCCGTCAAAGCCATGAGCTATCCCATGTCGCTCCCCTGGGTCCGGAAGCTCGCAGACCGGATCGAGCCGGATGTCGTTGTCGGGCATTTCGTGCCGTCGTACGGGTTCATGGGAGCGCTCCTCGGGCGCCATCCGCTGGTCAGTGTGGTCTGGGGATCTGACATACTGATCAACCCCGGGCGAAGCCGTTTTCATGTCTGGCGCGCCCGATACAGCCTGGAGAGGGCCGATCTGGTGCTTTCCGACGCGGCAGTGCTTACGGACCGGATCGCCGAAATGGGTATTCAGCCCAAGAGGATCGAGACGTTCACCTTCGGCATCGACACGTCTCGATTCCGACCGCTCGATGGCGACCGAGCGGAGCCGGCCACGATCCTGTGTTATAGGCAGCTCCTGCCGCTCTATCACGTGGACCTTCTCGTACGGGCGGTGCCCGAGCTGCTCAGGCTTACTCAGACTCCGTTCCACGTGCGTATCATCGGGGAGGGCAGTGAGAAGGAGCGACTCATCGCGCTGGCGGCGTCGCTCGGTGTTTCCCGGCACGTGACGTTCGTCGGGGGAGGACTCTCCGATGAGGCGCTCATCGAGGAGATTCGGAGGTCATCGATCTATGTGTCGACGTCACGCAGTGATACGACGTCGGTATCATTGCTCGAGGCGATGGCCTGCGGCGTGGCACCGGTGGTGACCGACATCGAGGGAAACCGGGAGTGGATCTCTCACGAGCAAAACGGCATCCTCGTACCGGTCGAGCAACCCGAGAAACTTGCCGATGGAATCGGTCGACTGCTTGATGATCCGGCCCTGAGGTCCCGGTTCGCGGAGCGCAATCTGCGGCTCGTCCGCGCGCGGGGTGACTGGGCCAAGAATATGGAACGGGCGCGGAGGCTGCTCGTGGAACTGGTCCCCGGGCGACCGGGGTAACAGGTTGAGAGGATTCGCATGGCGACGATCTTAGTGACCGGGGGCGCGGGCTTCATCGGATCCGTGCTGACACAACACCTGCTCGACGGCGGGCACGGCGTCCGCGTGCTCGACAATCTCATGTACGGGGGAGGGCCGCTTCTGTCCTTCTGGCGCCGCGATGATGTGAAGCTCGTGATCGGGGATCTCTGTGACTCGGATGCTCGCTCCCGGGCGCTGGAGGGAGTCGACTCGGTCGTTCACCTGGCGGGGATCGTCGGCGATCCCGCCAGCAAGCGGGATCCGGAGCTCGGGTGGCGCGTGAACTTCGACGCGACGCGTGACCTCATCGATGACGCCGTCGCCGCCGGCGTGAAGCGGTTCGTGTTTGCATCGACGTGCTCGAACTACGGCGTGAGCGCGCCCGATGCCCTGGTCGACGAGGAGTCGACGCTCAATCCGATATCGTCGTACGCCGAGGCCAAGGTGAAGTCGGAGCAGATGCTGATGGACGCGGCGAAAAAGGGCCTCGACCCGATCGTCCTGCGACTCTCGACCGTCTATGGGGTCAGCCCACGGATGCGGTTCGATCTTCTCGTCAACGACTTCACGCGGGAGGCCTTCGCGCGTAAGAAGATCGTCATCTATGGAGAGCAGTTCTGGCGCCCGCACATTCATGTGTTCGACGTCGCTCGCGCGATGCGGCATGTCTTGGAGCTGCCGGAGGATCCGGGGCGCCCGCGTGTGTTCAACGTGGGTGAGGAATCCGAAAACTATCAGAAAGAGGCGCTGGCGAACGTCATCGTGGAAGAGGTGCCGGGCACCGAGCTCGAGTTCGTCAAGCGCGACGAAGACCCGCGTAGCTATCGAGTGGCGTTCAAACGGATCAAGGAGTATCTCGGATACGAGACGACGATGACGATCCGCGACGGGACCCGCGAGATATTGAGGCTGCTCGAGGACGGCCTTGTTGTCGACTACGATGACAAGAAGTACGTGAACTAGTCGCGTCGGCTCATAGCAAGTCAGGGGGGAACATGAGGGCGGTGGTCTTGGCCGGAGGGCGCGGGACGCGCCTCAGGCCGTACACGACCGTGTTTCCGAAACCCATGGTGCCCGTCGGTGAGAAGCCAATCCTGGAGATCATTTTGCGCCAGCTCGCGCGGGCCGGATTCACCGATGTGTCGTTGTCGGTGGGCTATCTCTCAGAGCTGATCCGCGCCTACTTCGATCGCCCACGCGACGGGCTGGAAACGCTTTCCATCGACTACGTCTATGAGGACGAGCCGACCGGAACGGCGGGGGCACTCAAGCTCGTGGCGGATCTCAACGAGACGTTTCTGTTGATGAACGGCGACGTGCTCACGACGATGCCGCTCGAAACGCTCATCGACTATCATCGGCAGCAGGGAGCGACGCTCACCATCGCGACGCACGAGCGGGGCGTCAATATCGACCTCGGGATACTCGAGACGAACGAGAGCGATCGGGTTACCGGCTACATCGAGAAACCGACGCTCAACTATCGTGTGAGCATGGGAGTCTATGTTCTGGAGCCACAGGCGGTCGAGGTCGTTCCGCAAGGGGCGTACTTCGATTTCCCGGACCTCGTCCACGCACTGCTTGACGCGGGGCATTCGGTCGCCGCGTATCCGTGCAAGGATTTCTGGCTGGACATCGGACGTCCCGAGGATTACGAGCGCGCGCAGCAGGAAATCGAAAACCGACGGGAGGCGTTCGGGCTGTGAGCGAAATCCGAGTCCCTCTTTCGATCCCGGACGTGGGTCAGAAAGAGATCAAAGCAGTCACCGCCGTTCTCAAACGGCGCTGGCTCACGATGGGGGAGGAAACGACCGCGTTCGAGTCCGAGTTCGCCGAGGCCGTCGGGGTCGAGAACGCCGTCGCGGTATCGAACTGCACAGTCGGTCTGCACCTCTCGCTTCTCGCGCTGGGCGTGGGGCCGGGGGACGAACTGCTCGTGCCGTCATTGTCGTTCGTCGCTACAGCAAACGCCGCGCTCTATTGCGGAGCGACCCCGATCTTCTGCGATCTCTCCGGACTCGACGACCTGAACATCTCAGCCGACGACATCGAGAAGAGGATCACGCCGGCGACAAAGGGCATCGTCGTCGTGCACTACGGTGGCTACCCGGCGGACATGACCAGGATCACGGAGATTGCGAAGGAGAAGAACCTCTTCGTCGTCGAGGACGCGGCCCAGGCCGCCGGCGCCGCGTGCGACGGGACGGCGTGCGGGGCATGGGGGGATGCGGCCTGTTTCAGCTTCTACTCCACGAAGAACGCCACGACGGGTGAAGGCGGAATGGTGACGACGAACCGCAAGGATGTCGCCGAGCGAGTGCGACTTCTGAGAAGCCACGCGATGACCGCCACGGTGCTGGAGCGGGACCGAGGCGAACGATTTGGATACGACGTCATCGATCTGGGATTCAACTACCGCATCGATGAGCTCCGAGCGGCCATGGGACGCGTTCAGCTTGCGAAGCTACCGGCGGCGAACGCGAGACGGCGGGAGATCACCGATCTGTATCGCGCAGAGCTGTCCGGTATCGCAGGATTGGGAGTGCCGTTTCGCGGAGCGCCGGGCGACTCGGCGCACCACCTCATGCCGGTGCTCGTGCCCGAGGGCGACGATCGGCGGCGCGTGGCCGACGCGATGAGAAAGCGGGGCATCCAGACGTCGGTACACTACCGTCCCATTCATCTGATGAGTTACTACCGCGAACGTTTCGGAAGCGGCGAGGCGATGCTTCCGCTGACGGAAGAGGTTGCGGGGCGGGAACTCACGCTCCCGCTCTATGCAACGATGACGGACGATCAGGTTGGCGAAGTGTGTGACGCGCTTCTCGAGTCCGTCGAGTGGTAGCCGGGATCAGCCGCAGAAGGACTTTCCACAGCCGCAGGTCCCCGAGGCGTTCGGGTTCTTGACCTGAAAGCCCGATCCGCTCAGTCCGTCGACGAAGTCGACGGTGGAGCCCGTGAGGTGGTCGGCGCTCATCGGATCGACGAGGAGATCGAAGCCCTCTTGAGGGAGGACGTTGTCGCCCTCTCGCGTCTCGTCGAACTCGAAGCCGTACATGAATCCGGAACAACCGCCGCCTTCGACGTAGATCCGTAAGCCCTTTCCTTCCTGCTCTTCTCCCACCATGATCGCGTTGATCCTGTCGACGGCTTTCTCCGTCATTGTGATCATCTTCCAAAGTCTCCCTGATACAGCGACGCCGGTGGTTCCGTCCCACCGGCGCGCTCGGTATTCGGCAACTGACTGCGTGCGCGAAGCGCATGGCGGTCGACCATGACTTCTAGGATAATCGTCTTCGGACAAGAGTACGTTCACCCAAAAGCGCAGGTCAAGTGCCGCGAATGAGCGGTCAATGGCTCGATGATCAAGAACTCAGGCACGTTATCACATAGGGAGCGGTGTCGCTCAGAGCCCCGGCGAAAGGAGCGAGGTGCACAATCCTCTTCTCATCCATCCGCCGCCGTATCCGGTGAGGGACCCAGCCGCGTGGCGAAACGTCTCCGATATGATTCCGATGGGGCTGCTCTACGTCGCGGAAGCCTGCCGGGAACGCGGCTACTCGCCGATGATCGTGATGCTCGCCGAAGCGGCCCGACTCGTCGCGGACGTCGAGCGTGACGACTGGAGCGAGGCGTGCTGGTCGTCGCTCGTGGCGCGACTCCTCAGGGCAACGAAACCGCGCGCGGTCGGGATCGGGTGTCACTGGTCGTACCAGAACAGCGGCGCGCTACGTACGGCCTCCTGGGTCAAAGCGATCGACCCGACGATCCACGTGACGCTCGGGGGCGTTCATGCGGGGGCGATGGCGGAGGAGTTCCTCGCTCACACGAAGGACGTTGATTCCGTCATCATCGGCGATGGGGAACGGGCGTACCCGGATTTGCTGGACGCGCTGGGCACTGGAAACGAATCAGCGACCGACGGCGCTCTAGTCCGCCGAGGTGACCGTATCAGTGGAACCGCCACCGCCGCACCGGCCGCCCCGTCCGATCTTCCACGTCTAAGTCTCGCGCCGGATCTGATCTGGCCGCCTGGGCGCGGGCGGATCATCGGCCTGCCGTTCGTGCGCGGCCGCTGCCCCATGCCGTGCACGTTTTGTTCGCTCAACAGCCAACGTCTCTATCCAAAGCAGCGGGCCGCAATGATCGATACGATCGCAGAGCAGCTGCCGGTCTTCATTGAGCGAGGGATCCCCCTCTATCTTCCTGAGAACATCGCGGGCCCGGCCCCGCTCGAGGCGCTCGCTGGGGCGCTCGAGGAGAGCGGCCGCGCGCGCGCGGTCTTCGCCGACCTGCATCCGGGCGTGGTGACCGGGCGTGTGCTGGACGCGCTCGCCCGTATTGCGGATAAGACGGAAAGTCTCCGCATCTGGATCGGCGTGGAGTCCGGGGCCGTGAGCGTGCGGGAGCGCGCGGGCCGACGGATCGCTAACGGCGAGATACTCGGCGTTTTCGACCGTGTTCGCCGGGCGGGCATCACACGCGTGATGGCCTCGGTGATGGTCGGGCTGCCCGGTGAGCGTGAAGCGGACGTCATGTCGACCGACCGGCTCATTGCCGAACTCAATGACCGAGGGATACTATCAAACGTGTTCCCCTGTGTTGCGTTTCCGGAGACGGCACTCTATCGGGAGCACGGGGCGTTCGGAATCCGTCTAAGGATGTGGGGGGTATCGGGCTTCGATCGTCTCTCGACGAGTTGGTTCGCGCCTATGGACGCCGGCGCGATCAGCTTCGACACGGAAACATTCGATGCACATGCGCGCGTGGAGGCCACGCTCAAGCTGCGACTTCGACAGCGTAACCGTCTCGGCTACCGGGTGACGCCGGAGCTATTCCGGATGATGGAGCACCTCCCCGACCTTCGCGTTGTGGGTGAGGCCGAGGCGATGACGGAGCGATTCGAGCACTACCTCGAGGGAGAGCGGTTCGGAGGACGGGTGCGGCCGACGCGATTCTGGAATCTCGAGGAGGAAGTATGACCGCGGCTGGATGGATGATGGGAAGTGGACGCGGCGTTCGTGAGCGAACCGCGGCGGCGGCGGTGGCCGCGGCTGCGCGCGGATCTACGCTTTTGCTGGGTCTGCCGCTCGCTGGACTCGCGGAAGCGCTCTGGGAGCGCGTCCCGCGGCTCGACCATGCGATCGACGACGACATTGTGGAGCGGCACCACGGCCGCACCGCGGAAATCCTCGGTGTCGCCGACTACGTGCTTCACTCCGGTGATTGGTCGCCGGTGGGCGAATGGGAAACCGTCATTGTCGATCTCGACGGGCGATGGGGTGATCTTTCGGCTGATTCGCTTCGATGCCTTGTCGCGAGCGGTGGCCAGATTCTCTTGATCGGTCGTGACGGACGCCCCATCGACGGGCCGGGCCCTGGACGCTTCGCATCGGCGGCACATGCGCGCCGCGCCTTCGAGCGCCTGGCCGCCAAGGCCGGCGAGGCGAAGCTGGCGGACGTCGAGCGTTTCCTGCTTCGCTTGCAGATGCCCGGCGGCGGTGAAGGGAAGGTGCCCAGAGGTGATCGGGGAACGTGTCCGGTGACGGTGATCATCCCAACGGCCGGCTTCACGCCTTGGCTTTCCGAAGCGATCGAGAGCGTGATGCAGCAGACGCTTCCGCCCGATGCCGTGCTCGTTGTGTCGGATGGTGGGGGGGAGCGCGTCGCGGAGGCGGTTCACCCATTCGGCGACCGCGTTCGATTGCTGGAGCAACCACGAGCTGGTCAGGCGGCGGCGATGAACCGCGGGCTTGCGGAGGTCGGTACCGAGTTCGTCGCCTGCTTGGATGAAGATGATCTGTGGCTACCGCGGAAGCTCGAGCTTCAGTGGCGTGACCTGGCCGCCCATCCGCATGCCGCGTTCGGCGTGACCGATCACTACATCGTGGGGGAGCGCGGCGAACTGCTGGAATGGCGTCCGTTGGTGCAGTTCGATCCGGGTCAGGTCTTCCGACTCCTCCTGGGCGGCTCGTTCTTTCTCGGACCGACGGCGATGGTCAGGGCCGAGCACTATCGGTCGATGGGCGCCGAACCTTACCAGGCAGAGGCGATGCGAGCGGCGGATCACGCGATGTGGTTCTCGCTTGCCGATCGGGGTGAGGTTCGCGTTCTGCGGGCGGCACTGTCGGCCATCCGCCGCCACAGTGGCAACCGCGTCACGCCGGAGCGCGTACGATTGATGCGGGAGACCGCTCAGAGGACGTTACGGAGTGTGATTTCCGAATACCCGCTAGAGAAGTTCTATCCGGGTCTCGCGGCGGATGACGGGCCGAAAGAGCGCCCGGACGCGCGGGTGGAGGCGCTCATCGAGCGCGCCGGTCACCTGCTGCGCGTGGGGCTCGTCGAGGAGGCGCAGTCCGACGTGGAAGCTGCCATCGCGCTTCAGCCTGAGAGCGCAAAGGCGTGGCGCATGGAGGCCATCGTCCTGACCGAGGCGGGGGAGCGAGACGCGGCTACCAACGCCTACGACCGGGCGGGCGAGCTGGGTGCGCCGGCGGGGGAGATCGCCTGCGGTCACGGGCTACTCGCCTTGTGGGCTCGGGACATGGAAGCCGCGTCGGACCATTTCAGGCAGGCCATCGCGACCGACCCGGGACTACTGATCGCGACCTACAATCTCGCCCTCATGGAGGTCGGGCAGGGAGAGAGGTCCGAGGCGCTCGAGCTCGCGAAAGCCCTCATGGCGGGCCGCCGGCCGAGAGGCTACCTCTTGAGCCCGGCTCCGCCGCTCGGCGGTATCGAGGCGGAGCTGATTCGGCTCAGGCGGGTGGAACGGGGGCTCAACGAGGAGTAACCAAGCGCGGCGTGACCTTTCACCGCTCCTGGCGAGCGGGGACTCTCCAGACCTCGCTGTCCCGCCCCAGGTTCCGCTTCGCCGCTTCTTCAGCCTCGCGAAACCTCGACTCCGGTGACATGGGCCGGGTCGTCATGAAGAGCGGCACGACCGCGGCGAGAACCGAACGAGATAGGGGAGGGCCGGGCGCGATGCCCTGGCGAATGAGTTCACCCTCAAGGGCCACGGCGAGACGCGTCAACAGGTCCGTCCGCTCATCCTCGAAGCGGAAATCGAGCCCGTAATCCCGCGGCGAGGAGACGGTCAGGCCATCCGATTCGGCAAGCCGATAGACGGGATTGAAGGGATCATAGAAGCAAAGCCGTGACCCCGTGGAGACGGAAGCGGCGAGAAACGGAACCTCGTCTCGTATGATGCGCATGTTTTCGGCGACGTCCTCGGGCCGCGTCCAAGGCGTGAAGAGTATCAATCCGTGGCCTTTGAACATCTCGACGCTGTTCGGCCAGCGTTTCTGCATCACGGAGAGAAAGCGCGCGGCGCGAAGATTGTCGTCCACGCTGATCCCCTTGCCGAGGTGATCCAGCTCCGACTGAACGAAGCTCTCGAAACCGAGCTGTTGGAGGCGGATCCGGATGCCGAAAGCGACGGCCTTTTCGATAGTCCGCGCGATCCGTTCCTCGTCGCGCAGGAGTGCGGCCGGGTAGGTTCTCAACAGAAAGCCGTTTACAGGGATCTCTTCACTTTGAATCTCATCCAGCAGGGGCTCCATGAACCGGAACGGGGCCTCGCTCTGGATGCTGAACTCCGTCAGCTCGTAGCGAGCTTGGAGCCATTTCATCTGCTGGACGGCGCGGCGGGCCGTCTCGACGGCCGACGCGATCAGGTGATCCTGAAAGCGAAAGACACAAAACGCGCATCCACGCGTGTCCTTGACATAGAGATTGAGCGCGCGGCGCGCCCGGGCCGTGAGACGCTGCGCGTCCAGGAACCGGTTGGGCGTTTCAGCGGGGAGCCTGTCGTAGTAGCGACCTGAAAATGCGTCCCGCCGGAACTCGCATCCGAACTCCGGCACAACGCTCGCGAAACGCGTGTTCGAACCGGCAGTCCGCGGTGGCCCCAGATACCCCCAGTCGAGCGCGGGCGTGTACGGCTCGAGCTCCGATGAAAGATCCCAATCCGTGCTCTCTCCCGTGTGATCGATGGTTCCGTCCGGTTGACGGTAGAAGAGATTTGGGATGCCTTGCGGCAGGTCGCCGTTGGAGAGCGCACGCAGGAAGCACCGCATCGCCAGGCGTCCGGGACCGCAGACCGCATAGTCAACCGGTGAGGTCATCATCAGGGTCGCCGCGTTCGCGCCGCCGACCAGGAGAGGGACGTCCGGGCAGGCGCCCTTGATACGACCGATCGCCAGAACCGTGAACACGGAATCGAGTGCGACGAGCTCATAGCGCCGGTTTCGGATCCGGTCGATGAGCGCGTCGATCGCACCCACATGAACGACCGCCGCGTCAACCTCCAGGCCGGCATCACGGGCATCGGAGAGCAGAAGACACATCCCGGTGTGCGGCGCGTTGTTCGGATGAGAGAGCTCGTACTGGAAGAAGCCGATTGGCCCGGTCATGGTCTCGATGCCTCCTGAGCGTTCGGACGGTGTCGAAACGCGTGGGCGCTCTCGCGAAGAAGCGGCAAGAGATTCTGAAGTGTCATGAGGCGATTGCCTTCGACGGCGCGGCAGGCGAGCGCGGCGATCCGCGGCGCGGCGAAGCTGGGGCCGGCGAAGTTCATCGATTCGGGCCGATCGGGGATCGGGCGAGGAAACGGCGCCGCGGCGAAATCGATACCCGCGCGGGCGGACTCCACGTAGGCCCAACCCGTGAGCGATGGGTCGGCTTCGACTCCGATGACGCCGTCCTGATCGGCGGGCCAGCTTCGGGAGCCGTCCGGACGCGCGGCGGCCACCATCAAGGCACCTTGGTCGATGAGCCTCCTCGCGGCGCGCTCGAGGGGAACGCGAGCCTCTTCATCCGTGGAGCCGAGGGAGAGACAGACGACCTGGACGTTCATCCCGGCCAGACGATCCAGCGCCGCCACCAGAGCGGGGGATCTTCCCGCAAGCGAGGCGTCGAGGACGCGGGCGGCGAGGATGTCGGCCTCGGGGGCGATCCAGCGCACCACACCTGCGCACGCCGTGCCGTGGCCGTGTCTGTCGGACCAGTCGGTGCTGAACCGGGGGATATCTCCGGCGATGTCGACGCCGAATCCGTCGATCACCCGACCGACATGAGGATGATCGGGTGAGATTCCGGTGTCGACGATCGCGATGCGGCTGCCGCGCCCGGTGAGGGTGGTGAGGTCGATCATCGCACGTCGTCCTCCGTCGAAGCGGAGCCGGTCGGCGGGGAAGTCGCGCGATCGGCAACGCCTATCCTGCCGTCGCGAAGCAGGAGCACTCGATCGGCGTCGTCGATCACCGCACGGCGGTGTGACGCGATGAGTGTTGTCGCTTCGGCCTGCAGGGGGGCCAGCGCGCGGCGGATGAGGCGATCGGTAACCTCGTCGAGCGCGCTCGTGGCCTCATCGAGGATGAGCAAATGCGGACGCCGTAGGACCGCACGCGCCAGCGCCAGACGCTGCCGTTGTCCCGCCGAGAGGCGAAGTGCCCGCTCCCCGACCTCGGTGTCGAGTCCGTCCGGGAGGCTGCCGAGCCACTCCAGAAGTCCGGCAACCTCCAACGCATTCCGAAGGGATTCATCGGACGCCTGTGGATCGACGACGAGTAGATTGTCCCGGACCGATGCGTTGAAGAGAAACACGTCCTGCGAAACGAGTCCCACGTGATGGCGAAGCGAGGCCGACCGATACTCTGCCAGGGGGCGGCCGTCCAGCGTCACCACGCCCGATTGGGGTTGACGGAGGCCGATCGCGAGGTCGAGCAGCGTGGACTTCCCGATTCCGGACTCTCCGACGATCGCGACGCGCTCACCTCTGGACACGCTGAAGGTGACGTCCCGAAGAAGGGGTCTATCGGGATTGTAGGCAAACGTCACGCCCTCGAAGCGAAGTTCGCCGCGGATCCGGCCGGCATCGAGCGTCCCACCGGACGAAAGTGCCGGAAGCTGGAGAATCTCCCGGATACGGGCGATCGAAACGCGGGACCGCTGAAGACGGAGATAGAGCGACACGAGATTTTGAATCGGACCGTATAGGCGGCCGACGTAGATCTGAAACGCCATGAGACTTCCGAGGGTCATCTGACCCTCGATCACACGGTACCCGCCGTAGCCGAGGACGATGAGCGCGCTCAGAGCGGCCAGGATGCCGTTCGAAGCGGCGGAGAAGCAGTTCAGGCGGGTGAGGCGCATCACGGATGCAAAGACGCCGCGCCCGTCACGGAAGAAGTCGCGTGCCGCACGGGTCTCCAGCGCGTGGGAGCGAATGAAGTGTTGCCCGAGGATGGCGTCGAAGAGCGTGCTCGCGAGGTTGGCGTTCTGCTCGCGAATCTCGCGCGAGGCGTCGCGAACGGGTGAAGCGAAACGACGTGCCACGAGGAAGGACAGGGGCAAGAGGACGAGTGAAACGACGAAGAGGCCAACGTCCAGGTAGACCAAGAGCGCCACGCTCGCGGCGAGCCCCAGCGTCGAGGTTGCCACGGCGAGGACGGTCCCCGTGGCCGCGTTTTGCACTTCAGCGATGTCGCCCCCGACACGGCTCGCGATGTCCCCCGCGCGACGCTCGGCGTAGAAGTCGAGCGGCAGTCGTTCCAGATGGCGAAAGAGCGTGATCCGGAGGTCCAGGACGATGCGGCCGGCCATCCGCGTGTAGCGGTAGCGAGAGATCTGATTGATGAGGATCTGGAAGACGGAGATTCCCAGGAGGAGTCCGAGGGCGGGAAGAAGTCGGCTTCCGCCTCGAGCTGTGAAGACGTGATCGATCAGATAGCGCAGGATGAGTGGATAGATGAGAGAGAGCGCCGTGCTCACGACGAAGAGCATAAGGAGAAGCAGAAGGAGCCGGGTGTACGGGCGAACGTGCCCCAGGAGCCAGCGGAACTCGCCTCGGACTCCGTCGGTCATGGTGTCGCTCCTCCAGTCGACTCCTCTGACGCCTCGGTCATCCATCCCGGCCGCCAAGTGTCCCTGTAGTAGCAGGCGCGCCCCGTCAGGCAAGAAGAGCGGTCGCCCCGCGCGGCAACGGCCTCGTGGACCGTGTCACGCTCCGAGGCGCCACGATCGACGAGATCCATCACGCGTCGGACGAGACGGACGCTCTGCACCTTTTTTGTGAGCGGCGCCTCGCGTCCCACAATCTTGACGGAGTGAAGGCCGGCGGCACTGAAGCGATGGAGGGCGCAGAGGCCGCACGGCGCGAGCGCCCCGCCGGGTAGGGGCGCGCCCGAACAGGCCACGGCCCCCGCGTCGTCGAGGTAGCGCTCGTAGTCGGCAACGTGCCGCTGCCAGTCGTCGTACGTGGCGGTCGCCCGGCGGGCCGTGCGCAGCGTGCGCGTCCAGGGGTGGCGACAGAACGCGTGGAGCCGGTCGGCGTTGTGGGCGGTCAGACAAAAACCCTCTTCGTAGACGCAGCCGTCATTCAAGATGAAGCACTCGAAGGCGACGTCCGGGACCCTGCGCACGAGGTGGGAAAGCTCCGCCGCGGAGAGGTGCCGCGGGAGAATGATCCGGTCCGCGCCGAGATCGATCTGCATCCGCACGGCTTCTTCATTGAGCACATGAGAGAGGGAGCTGGTGTGGATCTCGACGTCCAGGTCGGCGGATTTGAGGCAGCGCATGAGGCCGATGTCGCTCACGATGAATGCGTCCACGCCCGCCTCCTCCGCTGCACGGCGCGCGACCTCGTTCACGTCCGCGATTTGCTCTCGCGAGTACTGCGGAGCATTGAGTGTCAAGAAAACGCGCCGGTTCAACCGGTGGGCGGCGGCCGTCAGTTCGGCCAGCGCGCTCATCGTGAAAAGATTGCCGCCCTGCGGCCCGCGGCGGTTGATCCAGACGGCCACCGTGTACTTCACGTGCCACTCCCTCGGAATCAGACCGCAGTAGAACTCGTCGGCGCCGGCGGCGGCGAGAAGCTCGATCTCTCCGAGCGCTTGAACGGGCGCGGTAATCTTCATGCGCTCTCGCTCCTCGGAAGGTCCGTCCTCATCGGAAGCTCGGACGTGAAGATGATCCGGTCGACGCCGTGACCGGGAAGCTCTTCGATCGACTCGCGGAGCATCGTCTCGTCATGAAGGCTGAAGAGACCATTCCCGCGCTCATAGACGGCCATCGAGCGATCGTCGTAAGGGGAGCTCTCGTTCCCGAGGCGAAAGAGGAGGTCCTGGCACTCGTGAGAGCAGGCGTCTCCGACGGCGAACTTCTCGTGGCGTCGCTGTCCGTAGGATCCGGACATGCAGATGCGGCCGGATGCGACGAAGGCGTACGGCACGTGGATGGAGAGCGCGATCGCGCCCGCCGCTTCGTCGAGATCGATCCCTTGATGCACCTGGTCCAGCTCAACCCGCGCGATCCCGAGGTCGATGAGGGCGTGGAGGGTATCGTCGCTCGTGACCGCGGGTCGCCTGAGGGCGGCCAAGGCGTGCGGGGGAGCGTCCGGCGCATTGTAGTAGGGGCCGGTGCGAGGGTCGCGCATCATCTTGTCGATCAGACGTCCGAGAACGGGGGTGAGGTCGTCGCGACTCTTCCGCACAAGCCGCAGCACGCCGAGATCGTTCACGACCAGCTCGGTGGTGCGGTCGTGGGTGGGAAGCGCGTCGATGAGCCTTCGAATGTCGGCAAGGCCAGCGTCGGTCGCGTACGGTGTGACCAAGGTGAACGCCAGCCCCAGCCTTTCGGATGCGGCCACGGCTCGCTCCAACTCGGCTGGTGAGGGGAGCAGTTTCTGACAGAACTCGTTTCCGAATTGGACGCGTGAGATGCATGTCAGGTCCTTCTCCCGAAGGATCTCCCGGGTGAGGCGATCCAGCGACGCCAGGTCGGGATCGCCGAAGTCGTCACCGACGAGCCGGTCGAGGGATGGGGAATCGAGTGTCTCGATGCAGCGAAGACTTCCGGTGAGAAGCGCCAGTTCCATCGCGGTGTCCTAGTCGGGCGTGCGCGACGGGCCGAGTGCGAGGCGCGTAGCGCGCGCGGGCAACGCGGCAAACTCGGACAAAGCGCCATCGGTGGCATGGAGGAGACGTGCCCCGTCATCGGCGGGAGCGACGAAAAATGTGCCGCCCGATCGATCCGCCACCGCGTGCCACGCGCTTCGGTGGAGATCGTGAACGCCGGTGACCGTCATGTCATCGAGCCGCACGCGTAGAAAGCGGTCCATGCCGTTGACGACGAGCGCGTCATCGGCGGTCATGACGAGCGTGAGCGCATTCATGGCGTAGGGGAGTGAGCGAAGGGTGAAGGACGCGTCGCTCAGCTCGAGACGCCAGAGGATGAGATCCCTTCCCCGGGCGCTATCTCCGATGTAGACCGCCTTGCCGTCCGGTTGGAACGCGGCGGATCTCAAAACCGCCATCTGATTGGCTTCGACCTCCGCGGTCTCAACGAGAAGGCGAGACGACCGGCTGTTTTTGATATCCACCAGCTCGATCTCTCGTCCCGTGATGTTGGTGATAAGAACGGACCTTTCGTCCGGAGAGAGGAAGAGATCGTAGCTCCGCGGGCTCAGCTCGGCGATCTGCCGCGGCACGAGTGGGGAAGCGAACGGCACTACGTAGAGACGATGCGGTCCGCGGACGCTCTTCCGATCACTGCCGGGATGAAGAAGCACATAGAGCCGTTCCCCGTCCGGAGAGATCTCCACCCCGTCGAGGATTCCGATGATGAGAGAATCCATCGGCGCGAGGTCGCCGGGGCGATGGAGAAAGAGACCTGACGACGTGGTGACGGCGACATAGCGGCCGTTCGGATCGACCTCCAGATCCGTGGCCTGGGTGTCGAGCGGTTTCGACGTCGCGAGCAGGCGTCCATCATCGCAGGCTACGCGGAAGATCGCGGACCCCGCGGCATAGAGATCGGTCGCGCTCGCCGGTGTGCCGGCGAAGAGCGCGGCCAAGAGAAGCGCCGGAAGAAGCGACAAGGAGCGCATGATCGGCCTCGTCAGGGAACCACCGCGACGAGAAACGGCGAGATCGCCGGCACCTCCACGTGCCCGATGACCGTGAAGCGCGCGGCGTCGATGATCGTCACGCTGCCGCCCTTGTCGTAGATAGGGTTTGCCATGAAGAGCTTCGCCCCGTCCGCGGAGACTGCGATCCCTTGATGGGGCCGTCCGACTGGCACCCACGCGACCTCCGCGCCGGCGGTGAGGTCCACAACGGCCACGTGGTCGATGGCCGCAAGATAAGCGCGCGACCCGTCGAGGGATAAGACCGCGTCGCGTACGTAGGCCGTATGACCGAGATCGATCCGACGGACCGGCTCCCCGGTCAGGGCATCGAGAATACGGATCCCTGCGTTCTCGCCGTTCAGGACGACATAGATCCACCTTCCGTCCGGGGAAGCGAGGGACTTCGCGATATAGGTGTCGAGATCAGATTCCCCTACCGAGGAGAGGAGCTGAACGTGTCCGTGCGGCGAGCCGCTGCGCCGATCGAATTGGCTGACCCGAGATGTGTGAATGTTCGTCGTGAAGACGCGGTTCCCCGTCGGGGGGACCGCAAGATCCCATGCGCGGGCGTCGACGGCGAAACGGCGGCTCTCGCGGCCCGTGTCCAGATCATAGACGACGACCTCGGGCGACTTTCCCGGCGCGTGTTGAAGCGAGTAAAGAAGATTCTCGTCTTCCTGCAGCACGAGGTGATTGACGACGCGGTCGGACCATGTGCCGGTGACGCGGGAGGACTCGACGTCCACGATGGCGAGTCCTCGAGAGTGGGCCAGGTAGGCGGTGCGGCCGTCTGAGCTGAACGCCATGTCCCGAATTCGCGATTTCCCGATGTCGATGGAAGCGACGACACTCCCCGCCTCGACGTCGACGATCTGAACCTGGTTGCTCGCGAGGTAGAGGCGCTCGGCGACGGCCGGGATCGAGATCAGTAGTGCGGCTAGTGTGAGAAAGACGATCATGCGCTTCATTGCGCTCATGCCTCCCGTGATCTTCGAGGTAACGCCATCTTTGTCACGATCGCCACCCGCCTGCCCGCGACAGGGTCGGTGAGTCGCGGGGCACGGGACGTCGTGCGCGGCGATCAGACGTCAGGAACGACGCAGAGCGCCGTCCAGTCCAGCTGGACGTTTCCGCACTCATCCATCCAATTGGGATAGTTGATGTCGTCGGGAACCTGATAGTTCCAGAAGCACGTGACATAGCAGAGACTCAGGTCGTTCTGCCATGGGCATGGGTCGACGATTCCCTGGGCGCCGACCTCCCAGCCGGGAGCGAACGATGCGCAACATGCCGCGCAGGCGTGCCCGTAGACGTCCGGTCGGCGGCGGGCTAGGGCCTCACGCCCCTTCTTGTTGATGGGTTTGAAATGTCCCATCGGCATCTCCCTCGCGGAGGATTTCGTCTTCTGGAGAGGTGATTCTCAGGCAATCCAACGAACCCGAAGGCCTCTCGGCGAGCCTCGCGTACGTCACGATGCCGAGCTCGTACCACTCTCGCAAGTGATCGCAGATCGGCGTGTAAGTCCGAGCTGCGTCCCCATATTCGATGGCGGAGAGATAATAGCACCCCCCACTGCAAATGTAACGTGCCCAGCAGTCAGCACAGTCGCTTCTCCGATCGACGTGCAGCCGTTCGAGCCATTCGGTTTGTCGCGCGCGATCGATGCCGGCTTCGACGTCACCCATGCGTGTAGAGGGCTCTCCGGGAAAGCGATGGCAGGGGAAGAGTGTGCCGCCCCCATCCGCGGCAAGGAGACCGATCCCCGCGCCGCACGGATAGCGCTGACTCCGACCGTGATGAATCTGTCGCATCAGGTTGATCAGGTTGGCGAAGGCGTAAGCGCGACCCTGCTTCGCCTCATCGATGACGCGCGAGGCGAGGCGACGATACTCGCGCAAGATCATCGCGTGGTCTTCGGTCGTGAGTGCGAAGGCCGGGTCGGTCGAGCTGACGGGAGAAACCCCGACTTCCGCGAAGCCGACCTCGAGAAGGTGGTCGACGATTCGCATGATCTCGAGCGACTTTCGGGTGACCGTTACGCGCGCCTGCGTCGGACGCCTGGCGATGAGCGGCGCCGCCGCGCGGAGGACTCGCTCGTACGTCCCGTGTCCGAGTGCGTCGGTTCGAACACGATCGTGGATCTCGTCCGGGCCGTCGATGCTGATCTTGACGGCGATATTGTGCTCGATGAAGTAGTCAATGAACTCCGGAGTCAGGAGCAGGCCGTTCGTCGTGAGCCCGAAGCGGATGCGCTTGCCCAGGGAGATGGACCGCTCCTCGCCATACGCCACCAATCTCCTGATGACCCTCATGTTGAGGAGCGGCTCGCCGCCGTGGAACGTGAAGCTCGCGGCGGGGATGTCGCCTGATTCGGCAAGCAGAAGATCGATCAAGCGTCGGCCAACCTCGAACGACATCGTTTGCCCGCGGCGGCCGAATCCGCCCCGCTCGGCGTAGCAGTAGGGGCAATTGAGATTGCATCCTCCCGAAACCATGGCTGTAACACTCGCCAGTGGCGGTTCGGAGCGCGCGAGAAGATCATCGCGCGCCAGGTCCGTTTCCTTGGGCTCCATGGGGGAGGAGAGAATGCCGAGGCCGCGGAGTTCCGCCAACGTGTCGGCCGCATCCCCTGAAGCGTCGGACGGCAGGCTCCGGAAGAAGGTGGCCGCGTTGAATTCGCCACCGCGCTGATCCACGAGCGCGGTGAGGAGCGCGCGCCCCGTGTCGTCCACGGAGAAGAGGGTCGAGGCCGGCACGATCCACACGAACGCGCCGCCGTCCCGGTCGATGATGTGGAAATCGCTGACGCGAAGCGGCTCGGCGCTGGTGGCCATGGTCGTGGCTCCTCGATCAATCGCTCGGTTGGCCCATCGGCAGTCTATCACGGGCGCAAAGAGCAGTCCAATTAGGCACTTGTGAGGTTTACGTCATGTTCCGAGAGAGACTGTGCCGCGATGACATCCCGTGGATCCGGGTGCTATACTGAGTTCGGCACAAGCTCCCGGCGTCCGGGAGATCTTCCACCGGTCTCGCCGAAGAGACGCCACGGAGCACCGCCCGCAACTCCATGGAGGCCAGCAAAGATGCGGACACTGACCTTGGCTGCCGTCCTCGTCGTGGCTCCGTCCGTCGTGATGGCGGATTGGGATTATCCCGAGAACCTCGGTCCGCTCGTGAATTCGGAGGCCGACGAGTTTGGCCTGTCGCTTTCGACCGACAACGCGACTCTCTACTTCGATTCCGATCGGGTCGGAGGGGAGGGTGGCAAGGATCTCTACATGTCCACGCGCGCAAGCGGGAGCTGGCAGGCCGCCGTGAATCTCGGACCCCTGGTCAATAGTGTGAGTCGCGAGTACTGTCCGTCGATTTCGGCGGACGATCTCGAGCTGCTTTTCACAACCGAAGGGTTCAATCTACACGTCAGTGCATACAGTGGAGGCGAGTGGCAGCCGGGTGTATCGCTCGGCCGGCCCGTGAACACGGAAGCCCACGAGTGGGCGGGTCGTTTCTTCGGAGATGGCAGCACGATCTACTTCACGGGATACGAGCGCGTGGCCGGTCGCCGTCACGATGTCTATGCCAGCACGAAGACCGGGCAGGATTGGAGCACGCCTTCCGCGGTCGATTTCAGCTCCGCGGCGGACGAGTACGCTCCGTTCGTGGTCGCGGGTGGCGACTCGATGTTCCTCGTGATCAACGGGGATATCCATGTGTCCCGCTGGGGCGGCGACGCGTGGCTCGAACCGGAGCTTATCCCCGGCGCCGCCAACAACTCGAACTACCACGACACCTGCCCCGTCCTATCGGCGAGCGGCGATACGCTCTACTTCGCATCGGAGCGCCCGGGCGGAGAGGGCGGGTACGACATCTGGCGGAGCGTTTGGACGGCGGCCAGCATTGATGTCGGAATTCCCGAGGGGCCGTCGTTCTCCCTGAGTGCGAACGAGCCCAATCCCTTCAATCCAAGGACGACGATCCGATTCTTGCTCTCGGCATCGGACCACGTTCGTCTCAGTATCTACGACACCGCGGGCCGTCGCCTGCGGACGCTTCTGGAGGGGGACGCGTCAGTCGGTGCAACGAGCGTGGAGTGGGATGGGACGGATGATCTGGGGCACGCCGTCGCTTCAGGTGTCTACCTCTACCGGCTCGAAACCAGCGCGGAAAGCCAGACCCGAAAGCTCACGCTCATTCGATAAGCGGCAAGTCGCCGGCCGAAATGCCGCCGTGTGGGTCCGCGGTTGCCTCCTACTACCCCCATCCTAAGGAAACCCCACGCCGCCCAAGGCCGTTGATCCTCTGGACCGGAGGATGTGATACTCCCCGCACACACTTCGTTCATGGAGGTTCTGATGACGATACGTATCGCCCTGGGGTTAGGCGCTATACTCGCGCTCGGGTTTCTCGCGTCGATTTCTGATGCGGCGGAGACCCGTGAGGCATTGCGTATAGTGGATCGACACGACCATCGCGACTTCACCCGAGTCGTCTTCGACAATGGTCTGCGCCTGATCGTGAAGGAAGATCACTCTGTCCCTGTGGTGGCGGTTGATACGAACGTGGACGTTGGCTACTTCGACGAGCCGGATTCGATCAGCGGCTACGCGCATGTCTGCGAGCACATGTTCTTCAACGGCACCCCCCGCCGTCCCGCTCCCGAGGACATCGCTCAGGAAACGAAAGGCAACGGCGGGCGTCTCAACGCGGGGACGATTTACGACCGTACGCACTACTACGTTGTGCTACCGAGCCGAAACCTGCGTCTCGCCCTCGACATTCAGGCCGATGCCCTGCTCCACCCGTTGTTTGACGGTGACGTTCTTGAGCGTGAGGTGGCCGCCGTGATCCAGGAAGGGCGGCGCAAGCTCGACAACGCGCCGGCCTTTTCGGCGGAGAAAGCGTTCGAGCTGGCTTTCGACAAGCACCGCATGCGCCGGTGGCGTATCGGGGACGAGGTGGCGCTCGAGAACCTGGGTCGGCAGCCCCTCGTTGATTTCTACAATCGTCACTACGTTGCTCCCAACCTCGTACTTGCGGTGGTGGGGGACGTCGATACCGACGACGTGATCAAGGACGTGAGCGAACTCTACGCCGAGCTGGAAGAGCGACCGAGACCCGAGCGGACGGGCCCCGAGGAACCTCCGCAGACCGATTTTCGCTACAGGCGTCTCGAAGGTGATATCCAACTCGCCCACCTTCAGCTGGTCTTTCACACGCCGGGCTTCCCACACGAGGAAGGCCCGGGCCTGGAGCTACTCGCGGAGGTGTTGGGCGGAGGAGAGAGTTCGCGGCTCTATCGGCGGCTTAGGGAGCGGGAGCAGCTCGTGCACGAGATCAGCGCGTCGAGCTATGGCTTCAGAGAGGTCGGTCTCTTCCACGTTCGCGCGGTCCTCGAACCGCAGCATCTTCAAGCCGTCCGCGAGGCGATTCTCGAGGAGATTGCGTCTGCCGCGACGAACGGGTTCAGTGATGAGGAGATCTATCGGGCGAAGAGTCTGATCGAGAGCGCGACCCGGTTTCGCGGACAGGACGTCCTGGGGCAGGCGATCGACCTGGCATATTACGAGACGTATGGAGACGCCGGACTGGGCGAGCGATGGCTGGAGGAGATGGTTGACGTCGGAGACGACGATCTCGTGCGCCTGGCGCGAAGTTACCTCGAGCCTTCGAACGCGTCATTGCTCGAGTATGTCCCGAAGCCGGACGCGGAAGCTCCGTCCACCGAGTCGCCGTCACCGGAGGCGGTAGCGGATGCCCTCGGCGCGGCAATCGACCGGGGAAAGTCTCTGTCCGTGGATGGGGGAGACGCTCCGGCGTTCGTCCTCTATCAGCCGGAACGAGGCGATGCCGGACCTGGGAAGTGGACGTCTTTTCGTCTTCCCAGTGGTCTCAGGGTGATTCTGCACGAGAAACGTGGCGCCCCGGTCCGTACGCTGGGACTTGCCTATCGGGGCGGACGGATTCTGGAGAATGCGGAGAACGCCGGCATCACACGGCTCATGACCCGAAGCCTCAAGAAGGGCGCGGGCGAGTTGAACGCCGAGTCGTTGGCGGATCGTCTGGCCGCGCTCGGAACCGCATTCGACCTGACCGTAGATGAGGACTACTTCGCGATCTCGATGAGTCTCCTCACGAAGCACTTCGAAGAAGGGGCTTCGCTGCTGCGGCTCGTGGCGACGGCGCCGCGCTTCGACGATGCTCAGGTCGAGACGGAGCGACAAGGACTGCTGGCGGATCTGGAAAGCATCCGAGACCAGTCATTCGGGCATAGCTTTCAGCTCTTCCGACAGTCGCTGCTCAGCGGGCATCCGTATTCCTTGCCGACCTACGGGGAAGCGGAGGCGATCGCGGCGCTGACGGTCGAGGACCTCAGGCGCTGGTACCTATGGCATTTCGATCCCTCGAGCATGGCGCTCTGCATCACGGGCGATTTCGAGATCGATGAGATGGAGCAGTGGGTGCTCGAGGAGTTCATCCAGCTGACCGCGGCCGCCGATCTCGTCGCCTTGGAGCCCAGCCGTTCGGTGTACGTTTCCACGGCTATCGAAGCCGTCGGAAGCGTGGCGCTCGAACCCGACGTCGCGGAGAAGTCCGTGGTTCGCGATCGAAAGCAGACGGCGGCGGTCTATGGCTTCGCCACGCCTCCATCCCGTGACGACGTGCACTACACGCTTCGCGTGATCCAGGGCTTCACCGGGGGAATGGGGGGGAGGTTCTTCGAGCGGATCCGCACGACGGAGGGATTGGCGTACGCCGTGAGCTCGTTCGACTACGCGAGGCGCTTCGGCGGCGCCTTCGCGTGCTATATGGCGACCAGTCCGGAGAACGCGAGAAAGGCGAGAGAGCTACTCGTCGAGGAAGTGGAAAAGCTCCGCGCCAAGCCGCCGGAAGAAGAAGAGGTTCGTCGCGCTATCGCTTACCTGACCGGCAGCTTCGTCATTCGTCACCAGACGACGAGCTCGATCGCCGAGCAGTACCTCCGGCTTTGGGGGCGTGGCCATCCTCCACACGACTATCATCTATATGTGAAGAAGATCGAGGCCGTCACCCTCGAGAGCGTCGGGGAAGCGGCGCAACGCTTCTTCGACGTCCCCCGGATGGGGGGCGGCCTCCTGATCGGCGGCTGACCCGACCGTGTTTCGGCTCAGCGCAGAAGGGTGATCTTTTCCGCGAGCCGCGTGTCACCGGTTTCCAGTCGAACGAAATAGGTTCCCGAGGCGACCGGTGACATCGCATCGTCCTTGCCGTCCCAAAGCAACCGGTGCCGTCCCGCCGTGAGCGTTCCCGAGTAGAGCGACCGAACGCGTCGCCCCGTGAGATCGTAGATCCCCACCTCGACCGACGCGCCGTCGTCACGGGTGCTCGCGAAACGAATCTCGGTCGCCGGATTAAACGGGTTCGGTCGGCTGGGATAGAGCGCGAGACCGTTTCGCGACATGAACGGCGGCTCGACCGTCACGTTGCCCGGCCAGTTGGCGAACGCACCTGTGGAGACGAGCGCGAACGGCTGCGAACCACCCTGCGGAACGTTGTATCCCGTCACTCTGATGGTGTAGTTGCCGGCGTTCGGGCTGTTCAGCCGGACAACCTCTTCCACGTTTCGGCGATCGTGATTACCGCCGGTGGTGGATTGCCCGCCGCTGAACACGTTGCCCCTGTAACTGCCGGACGGTCCGGTGACGAGGAGGTCGAGGTCGTTCACCAGCTTGGTTCCGCCGCCGGTCGCGGCCGGATAGTCGGTCCAGACGAGCACGATCTCGAGCGGCTCCCCTGTCTCCACGGTGTAGTCGTATTCCACGCTCTGGCCGGTCGTCAGCGAGCCATCCGTCTCGATGCGGAGCTCACGATCGTCTCCATCGAAGTAGAGAACGTCGTCGAGTAGCATCCGTCCCCATCCTTCGTTGTTGTTCGGGATGTCCGCGCCACCCATGTCGGTCGCGCCGTTGACGAGCGCGGCCTTCACCAGCGCGGCCGAAGAAACGATCAGGTCACCCGTCCCGCCCTCGCCGAGCGGATACCAGCCTTCCTTGAAGTACTGCCGCACCAGAAGCGCAAGACCGGCGACGGCGGGCGTCGCCATGGAGGTTCCCTGAAACGGACTGCCCTGGACGTTGCAGGTCTGGCTCTGGTTCGTCGTGTTGTTCGCGCTGTTGATGTACGTCGGGCTCTCGCCACCCGGCGCCATGACGGTCGGCTTGAGGCGCCCATCCGACGCGGGACCGCGGCTGGAGTACGACGCGACGGTGTTTTGCTGCGTCGCCTGGCGGGTCGCGCCGACCGTCACGCAATTCTTGGCCGTGCCGGGCGAGCCCACCGTGCTTCCACCGGGGCCGGAGTTGCCGGCCGCGAAGAAGATCAGGAAGTCGGGATGACCCCACATGAAGTTGTCCACGTCGCGCGCCATGCTGTCGTAGCTGTTGGACGTGGATCCCCAGGAGTTCGAGTGGGCGCGCGCGCCGTTGCCGAAGGCGTCGTTGAACGGAGCGTAGAGGGAGCTGGGAACGCTGACGAGGCCTAAGAGGCACGAGATCCAGTCATCCGCGCCGATGTCCTGCAGGACGATCTTCGCTCCGTATGCCATTCCGTTGTAGTTGTAATTGCCGGAATTGATGTACGACTGGTCGCCGGCGAGTGTCCCGCTCACGTGCGTCCCGTGGCCGGTGGAGCATCCGTCGTACGGGTTACCGCCCCAAGTGCTGTAGTCGATGATCTTGCGATGGTTCGGTCCCGGCGGCGGGTTGCCGTGGTCGCGGAACCAACATGATCCGTAGTCGAGTCCCGAATCCATGATCGCGACGATCTGGCCCTCGCCATGGATCCCCTGATTCCAGATCGGTGTAGCACCCGAGACGTTCGACTGCACCACCCAGCGCGTGGTGTTGTTCCAGACCCGATACTCTGGGATCTCCTCGATCCACACGACGTCCGGGTGATGGGCAAGGGAGCGCTCCTCGCCCTTGGGGAGGTCGAGGATGAGGCGGTGCTGGTGGCCGTCGAAGACGATGTCCAGCATGTCACCGCCGAGCGCGTCCGCGGCGTCCGCCACCGATTCCGGGTCGCCGACCGTCTGGACGCGGAGATGGTAGCTCTCATCATCGATGCGGTCGGGACTACGGTATGCTGCGCCGCCGATCATCGGAGAGAGTCGAAACGCGGGATGATAGGCACCGACCCAGCGCACCTGGTCGACGGGGTCGAGGGTGGGCGCCAGTGGGGCCCGTCCTCGGACGAGATAGGCGTACTCGGGAAGGTAGTCGATGATCTCGACACCGGTCTCGACGAGGGCTTCGCGCATCTGTGACGTCACGGGTCCTTCAAACTGGACGATTCCAAGGGTAAGCTCTCCGGGAGACGATGGGTGCGCCTGTAGCTCGGAGGGGATTTTGGGCTCCGCGACCAACGGATCGAACGAATAGGCGACTAGATCGATCGTCGCGGCGGAAGCACCGGTCGCAAGACAGAGACAAACATGCATCGTCAGCAGAGCGAGAAGAACGCGGCAGCTCATCGTGACCCCCTTGGATGGCGACTGCGGAGATGAGACACACAGTGTATGATTCTAGCTGATCGAGCGGTTACTGTCATCTGGTTATTAAAAAAAGGGTTAGCGCGTTTTCGCTAGGGACTTCCACCCGCAGACAAACTACCGGATCGTTGTGAGACGGACGATTTACGGGGAGATATCGATGCGACATCAACTGGCGATGGGGATCCGTCGGTGCTTCCACCCACGAACCCGGGCGGGACGTCTTCGCCTCCACGGCATTCTCTTCCTCGCGACGTTTGCCAGCACGTTCTTGACACAGTTTCTCGCTACCGGCCGAGTCGTCGATGGAGTGTCCTACGCGTTCGCGATCATGGGCATACTCAGCGCACACGAGATGGGCCACTATCTGGCGTGTTGTCGCTACGGAATCCCCGCCACGCTTCCGTTCTTCATTCCGTTTCCATTCTCGCTATTCGGAACACTGGGGGCGGTGATCCGGATGCGCGGTCCAATCTACTCCCGCCGCGCGCTGTTCGATATTGCCGCCGCCGGACCGCTCGCCGGCTTGGCGGTGGCCCTGCCGGTGCTCGTCGTGGGCCTGCAGCAGTCGACCGTCATCACCGGAGTTTCCGAATCAGGCGGGGGGATCTACCTGGGTGAGCCTCTGATCATGCGCTGGCTGATCGCGGAGATCTTCGGCTCGCGGGCGCCGGGAGAAGATATTCTCCTGCACCCGATCGCCTACGCGGGCTGGGCCGGTCTATTCGTTACGGCGCTCAACCTCATTCCCGCGGGGCAGCTCGACGGCGGACACGTGATTCACGCCATGCTGGGCTCCGTCAGTCGCTGGAGTCGTCACCTGTTCGTGGTGGGACTCGTGGTCCTGGCCGGGGCGACCGGTTTCTGGGGGTGGGCGATACTGGCCACGCTCATCGCCCTGTTCGGGCCGCACCCGCCCACGAGGGAGGACGGGCGCCCACTCGAGCCCGGTCGCTTCGTGGTCGGTCTCTTCCTGCTGGCCGTATTCGTGGTGTCGTTCACCCCGGTGCCAATCGTGATCAAGTGACGGGAAGGCGCGCTGGCGGCCGCCGTGTCAGCGTCCGGGCGCCAAGTAGCCGATGGACTGCAGGCGACGGAGAAGCTCCGGCGTCTCCGCATCGTCGGGCGACGCGGTTGAGACGTGAAGCGTTCGCGCGTCCAGGATCTCGAGGGCCCTTCGTTCCACTTCGGGATGCCGGCCGAGGACGTTTCGGGATTCCGCGGGGTCGGTGATGAGGTCGTAGACTTCGGTTTCTCCGCGCGTGCTGCGAATGACCTTCCATCGATCGATGCGAACCGCCTGCGCTTCCTCCCGTCTTGGGTCGATCGCTTCCTCGCCACGAAACATGGGTTGGCAGAAGTGACAGAAGAGCTCGGAGAGCGCGAAGTCACGCTCCTCGGCCCAGGCCGATCCGTCCATGGGGTTGGGCGGTTGAACGCCGAGGTAGCGGCAGACAGTGGGGAAGATGTCGACGAACTGGAAATCGGACACGTCCTCGGGCGGTGAAGACGCCGAGGCGGGGATCTTCACCAGAAGAGGCACCGAGATCTGCGGTTCGTAGAGCGCCTGGCTGTGACGCAGCCAGCCGTGCTCCATGAACGCCTCACCGTGATCACTCACGACGAAGATCAGGCTCTCCTCGAAGCGCTCCGATTGTCGCAAGCCCTCCAGAAGACGTCCGAGCTCGCGATCCAGATAGAGCAGCTCGGCATCATACTGGCCGCGGAGGTAGTCGATCTCCTCTGCACCGATCGGCGGTCCACCGCGGAGATAGTGCTTGTACGCGTCATCCGGAAAACCGCGCCAGGTGAGCTCCGGCGGGCGCGGCGCAAAGAGCTCGTCACACTCCTTCACCGGAAGGTACGGCGCGTGCGCGTCAAAGTAGTTCAAGAACAGAAAGAGGTTCTCAGACCGATCGTTCTCGATCGCGTGTAGCGCGAGGTCGGAGATCTCGGCGGCGCGTTTATAGCCTGGCTCGTGGCGTCCGAAGAGACGTGCCCGCCAAGCGAGAGGTTCGGGAAGGTGCTCGAGAATGAACGTGCGGATCGTCGTTCCGAGGATTCCGCCGGAGAGCCAGGAGCGATCGATGGCGAGATACGCATCGGAGGGGCCGACGTCGAACTCGGCGAAGCCGCGGTCGATTCCGAAGGAGGAGAGCGGACCGAAGTTGGCGCTGATTCCCACCGTGCGGTAGCCGGCCGCGGCGAGAAGCTCCGCCATCATCGTGACGTCGGGGCGGATCGGGTAGGCGTAGCGCGGGGGTTCTGTGTCGGCGAGAAACGGTTTGTGCGCCCCGTGGGCGCCGGGGTAAAGGCCGGTGAACATCGAAGCGTGAGTGGGCAGTGACGACGGAGCCGTCGCCATCATCTTGGCGGCGACGGAGCAATCCACGTGCGCGAAATGCGTGAGACCGGGCATCGTCTCCCGATCGTAGCCGAAAAGATCCATGTGGCCGGCGGTCACGGTGTCGAGGACGATCAGTAGGATAGTCGGCGGTCCTTCCTTCTCCGTTGCCCCAGCCGATCGAGGTCGGATCTCGATGGGCTGCGTGCGGAGGTGCCACCTGATCGGCCGCGGCAGAATCACCATCCAGAGAGCGACCGCCACCACGAGGACACCCAGAGCGCCAGCGAGGCACCGGTGAGCGCGGAAGACCGTCGGTCGACGTGATCGTCGACTCACCAGGAGAGCCACGAGCATCGCGGCGCATGTCGGAGACAGCAGAACGGCGGCGAGACGAGCCCACGTGCCTTTTGGGAGGGAATTCCACTCGATCGCGAGGAGCGTCGATGCTGCCAGAAGGAATGCGAACGCGGCGATTCCGGCGAGGACCCGACCCACTCTGGCGGGCCGGCGGGTGGCGACCGCGAGCAGGAGACCCGCAGGCGGAAGGAGGAGCGCGAGCCACACGACTGCGGGGGGCCAGCCGAGGGTCTTTCGCACGATGGCGGCGCCGATAAGGGTGTACACGCAGAGAGCGACCCGTAGAAGCCACGCGGTATGGGTGGTGGCTCCGGCGTGATTGAGGCCTCGGCGGGTCCTTCTCCAGATCCGCAAGGCGCCCGACAGGACGACCCCGACCACAGTGGCCCCCAGCGGATAGATCACGCACAAGATCGCGAGATCGACGGCGCTCAGGTGGAGTCCATAGAGGCCCAGGATGGTGATCTCGGCGGCGGAGTGTACGATTCCCAGGGTCAGCATCAGTAGGGCGGGCTCGAGGGCGCCATCATGCGAGGAAAACTCAGGCGCGAGATCTCGGTATCGATTCATTCACTCACCTTCTGGATGACGTGTCGTGTCTGCAGGTGACGACCACCGGGCAGTGTTGTGTCGGTGCCGGGGTCAAACCTCGCTACTCGCGATTTCGTGAATCATTCGACCCTCCTGCCGATCATCTTTCCCCGTGCGCCGATGTGGAATGCCACGCGTACACATCACACGCCCCCTCCCGGAAGAGCAGTTGCGCCTGTTGAGGATGGGCACGGACAAGCTCACGGAGGCGCGACTGGCCGACAGGATCAAAACACGGAGTGTCCACGACAACGTAGCTGAACGTACCATCATCGATGCCCTCATGGAGGGCAGTTGAGGTCTCATACGATCTCGGTTCCCAGCCGTGCAGTTGGGTGAGGACGTGGAGTACGCGAGAATGCGTGGTGAGCACGCGAGCCCCGGGTGCGGCGATCTCTTTCAGACGAAGGACCGCCAAGACGTAAGGATCCCAGTGGGGGGTTCTGCGGGCGATCGAACCGGCGGTGATCTCACTCGACGCGAGGCGTTCTCGAATCGCTACATAGGTGTCGCCAGCTGCGAAAGCGAGCAGCATGACAACGACGCCGACGGCAATCGCGCGTTTGACGAGAACGGAGTTCCCCGTGGGCATGCGAGATCCCGTTTGCGCAATCGCGGCGCGACCGACGGCGGCTGCGCCGGCAAAGACATAGAAGACGAGCAGCGGCACGACCGGGAGCAAGTAGCGGAGCCGGAGATGTGGAGAGAATGAGAGTAGGAGGAGGTACGTCGGCAGGTAGAGGCTGATGAGACTGAGTCCTCTCCGGAGTTCTCGGCGCCAACCGATCAGCAGCAGAAGCGCTGGTGGAATGCCAAGCCATGGTGGCGCGTCACGCTGGAGAAAGAAGATCCAACCGAGATGCGATCCTACCGTCGTGAGACCGTGCCAGATCACGTCGGGGTGCCAGGTCTTCAGAAATGTGGCGATCTCTGCTGTGTAGGCTGGGGCATCTGGGTTGACCGATTTCTGGCGGATGAACCACAAGCCCGCAGCGAGAACGACTGCCGCGATGGGAAGCGCACTGCGAAAAAGCGCGCGGGGATGGTTTCGTCGATGCAGTGCGAGTAGGAGGAATGCGACGGGCGCCGCCGCGAGGATGGGTCGGGTCATGAAGGCGATGGCGCTGAGCGCGACCGCGAGGACAGAGTTTCGAAGGCGGGGCTTCTGGTCACACAGAACGAGGCGATGCAGGAGTAGAAAGGAAAGAAGGATGGCCAGCGGCTCCGTGAGGATGAACAGGCCCGACTCGAACGATGCGGGCGCCAAGGCTGCCGCGACGGTGCCGAGCACCACAATCGGGTCTCCGGATTCGCGCTGATGTCGGAGGACGATGAAGACGGCGGGAACGCAAAGAACCATGAGTAGCCGCATGAGAATGTTCAGAGTCGGAATCTCCGTTCCGAACACGCGGACGACCGCGCTCAGAAGAAGTGGAAAACCCGGGAAGGCTTTGACATGGGGGACACCATTGAAGCTGTATCCATCGCCGTGCGCGAGCGATTCGCCCAAACCGATGTAGAGCGCGCTGTCCGGTGTCAGCCTCCAGGAGTGGATTGGAGTGATGCCATAGAGCACCGTGAGCACGAGCATGAGACTGTAGGATTATCTGTGTAAACGGTCATGACGTACAATCCAGGAAGAGGAGCGTACCGCATGACCAAAGACGATACAGACAAGCTGCTCGACGAACTGCTGAAGGGCAAGAAGCCTGAGGAGATTCTCGGTAACGAGGGTCTCTTGAAGGATCTCACCAAACGGTTGGTCGAACGCGCCCTCGAGGGCGAGATGACCGACCACCTTGGCTACGATCGACATGCCTCCGATGGCCACAACTCCGGCAACTCTCGCAATGGCAAGACCAGTAAGCGTGTGAAGGGAAGTTTCGGCGAAGTCGAGATCGACGTTCCCCGCGATCGGTCTGGGGAGTTCGATCCCAAGCTCGTGAAGAAGCGTCAGCGACGTCTTCCCGGTTTTGACGACAAGGTGATCGCACTCTACGCTCGGGGTATGACAACGCGGGAGATCCAGGGTCACCTTCACGAACTCTACGGGGTTGAGGTCTCACCGTCATTGATCTCGGCGGTGACGGATTCGGTTCTCGATGACGTGAAGGCCTGGCAGAATCGGCCGCTGGATGCCGTCTACCCGATCATGTACCTGGACGCGCTCCATCTGAAGATCCGAGCGAATGGTCACGTCCAGAGCCAGGCGGTCTATCTGGCTCTCGGGATCACGCTGGAGGGCCAGAAGGAACTTCTCGGTCTTTGGATCGGAGAGAGCGAAGGATCGAAGTTCTGGATGAACGTGCTGACTGAGCTCAAGAACCGTGGCGTTCAGGATGTCCTGATCGCTTGCGTGGACGGGCTAAAGGGCTTTCCTGACGCCATCGAGGCCCTG
>CAZAMP010000043.1:0-35303 GCA_964486455.1 uncultured bacterium
GTGTCCATTAACAAAACGCTTGACCGAGTCCCGCGCGCTCTGACGGGGAACAGTCTCCATGCCCGCCGACGCCGCCGTCGACTTCAACAACGTCAACTGGAAATACTTCGAACGTCAGGTCCGTTCCGGAGACGTTGTTCTCACGCCAGGCGATCTGGCCGCCATGCAGCAGCTCTATGACGGCGAGATCCGCTGCACGGACCATGAGATCGGCCGTCTCTTCGATCTCCTCCGCCGCCAGGGACGCTACGAGAACACGATCATCGTGATCACGGCGGACCACGGCGAGGAGTTCATGGAGCACGGGAACATCGGGCACGGAAACAGCCTCTATGAAGAAGTTCTGGCTGTTCCTCTGATCGTCCGCGCGCCGGGCGTCGGGGCGCGACGGGTTCGTGACCTCGTTCAGCTCGTGGATGTCATGCCGACGATCCTGGATCTCGCCAGCCTCGCCGCCCCAGCGGAGATCGGTGGCCGGAGCTTGCGCCCCCTGCTCCGCGGCTCATCCCTATCACCGCGCCCCGCCTTTGCGGATCATCGGCCGGATGGCGCGCGTGGATGCCTCATACAGAGTGTCCGCGACGGGAAGTACAAGCTGATCCGGACCTACCGCAAGAGCGTCGATGACAAGGCCGATGATCAACCGTGGAATCCACCGGATATCCAGCCCGGTGACTGGCTCGAGTTCGAGGGGATGATGCAGGACGACGGTCACCTGTTGGCGCTCGAGATCGAGCCCCAGGAGGTCATGGGCGAGATCCGCATCGCCGGACAGGTGACAGACCTGGCGGTGGACAAAGCGAACTTCCGGGTTCTGAACGCGCCGTGCAGGTTGGTCCAGGGGGCGCGATTCAAAACCGAGGACGATGTGCGCGTTACAAGTGATCGCTTGACGGAGGGAAGCTGGGTGCAAGTCAAGGGGCCGTGGTCGGAGGACGGCCCGTTTCAGGTGCGCCGCGTCAAGTTCCTCGAGGACACCAAGCGAGAGGTGAAGGCGCCCGTCCTCGAGGTCGAGCGCACACCCGGTGGGATGCTCATCCACCTCACCGGGTTTTTCGTCGACGTCGACGACGAGACGGAGTTCGACGGCGAATGGCCGGGTTGGGAGCCCGAGCCGACGGTGAGCAAGGCCGCAGAAGACGACACCGCGGGCGAAGCGATCGAACGGGTGCTCAAGAGCCTGCAGCTATTCGATCTGGATGTGGATCCCGGGGAGGTCGATGATATTGGTGAACGGAGACCGGATCTCGTCGAGAGGCTCACCGAACTCTTGGACGGCTGGGAGCACGCGTATGAGGGGGACATCGTCGCGCCTCAGATTGAGCTGGACGAAGAGGCCATGGAGAAGCTCCGCTCCCTCGGGTACGTTCAGTAGCGGAGGTGAAGCGTGAACATCGCTGACAAGACGGCAAGGCGACTGCTGGCGTGTGTCGGGCTGCTGCTCGCGCCCTGGGTCGCGATGGCGGGGGAGTCCCGTTTCATTCCGGATAGCTGGGGTGGGAAGGCCTCCGTCGGCTACGAGCGACGCACGACCTCGGGTGATGTATCCGGTGACCCGGACGCCGGTACGGGAGTTCCCCGCTATTGGTATACCGAGCCGGACGATGCGATCGGCCTGGTCAATTTCTGGGGGAGGTGGAAGTTTCGCCCGTTCAGCCGGCCGACCCGAATCAAGCTGGAGTACGAGCGACTTCAGTGGAAGGAAGGTGGGATCCTCAGCCGCGACGTCCTCGAACTGGAGCTCCGCCAAGATCTCTCGTCGCGATCGCGTCTCGAGCTCGAAATCGAATTCACGCCGCAGGTCTACAACACCCACCGCATCGACAAAGATGCCTTGCCCGGACAGCCACGTTTTCGACCTGAAGCCTATCAGGAGACGGAGGCGGAGCTGGCCTATCGATACGCTTGGTCACCGGATTTCTTCACGACGGCGACCCTCAGCTACACGGCGCGCGATGAGACCCCATGGTTCCGGGAGCGCGACCGGAGGCGACCCGGAGCGGGTGTCGGTCTGGATTTCAAGCTGGGGCCGCATGTTCGTCTGGTCCCCGAGTACACGTTTCGATCGAATAGCTCCCGGAACGAGCCGGATCTGGGCAAGGACCTCTCCTACCGCGAGCACGTCGTCGATCTCCAGGTGGGTGGGGGATTCGACGGCCCCATGGGGCCATGGCGCCTGGATCTCGAGACCCGCTGGAAGTTCCGCCACTACACCACGACCGATGCGGAGGACACCCGCCGCTTCGGTCGAGACGAACGTATCTACACGTGGCGCATCGTGTTGAGACGCCCGGCGGGCATCATCACGCCGTTCGCGGCGTGGGAGATCGCCGGGCGGGCGATCGATGTTCCGGGTGACGTCGAGGATGTCGACGAGGCGGATGACATAGACCGCCGGTACGTCCAGCTCGGAATGGAGTGGCGCTACTAGCCGCTCCGACGCGGCGCGAATGATCCAAACGTGCTAGAATCTATATGTGGAGCGTCAACTATTGCGCACCGCCTGATGGGGGTGCGTTTCCGTTGTTGGGGGGAGAGAATGAAACGGCATATTCCTTCGCATTTCGCGGGTTTCGTAGCGGGGCTCATCGGCGTGTGCGTCATATCGGCTGCCTTTGCCGGTGATCCGCCGATCGAACCGCCGCAATGGATCGAGGGCGGATGGTCCGACTTCCCCGTCGTGATACCTCTCGACTCTATCGATGAGCTGTCGTCTCTTCGACCCATGATCGGGGCCACTCAGATAGCCCGAGAGGACATCGCTGTCGATCGATCGAACCCCGACGCTCCGGTCTTCGTTCGTATTCGCGTCACCGAGGAGACGTTTCGTGCCCTTCGTGAGACCGGCTACGACGTGATGCGCGTTCGCGACGACGTCCGCATCGGCTACGAGGCGGCGGTGGAGACGTGGAAGGCGCAGCGGGCGGCCGGCGGCGAAGTATGGCGCACCGGGCAGCGCGATGCCTATCACACCGTCGAGCAACTCCACGCGCTCATGGATGATATCGAGACCGCGAATCCGACTCTCGCCGAGACGTTCGTCATCGGGAACTCCGTGCAAGGGCGCGCGCTCAAGGGTATCCGCATTACCGACAACGTTGGCGTCGAGGAAGCCGAGCCGGAAGTTCGCATCTCATCCAGCATTCACGGCGATGAGGTGGTCGGCATGGAGCTCTGCGTCTACCTGATGGAGTACCTGATCGACAACTACGGCAGCGATCCGGTCGTCGACAACCTCGTCGAGAACTACGACATTCATCTTCTCCCGATGCACAACCCGGACGGCTACGTCGCGCACTCTCGCTACAACGCCCACGGATACGACCTCAACCGTAACTACCCGGTCCCCGACGGATCGATCGGGCAGGACAACACGTACGATTGGGAGCCCGAGACCGAGGCCATGATTGACAACCTTGGCCACAGCCACGACTTCATCATCGCGCTCGACTATCACGGCGGGGCGCTCGTCGTAAACTACCCGTGGGATTATACGCCGGTAGCCACGCCCGATGAGGACGCGCTAATCGAGCTGTCGCTCGAGTACTCGCAGTACAACATTCCGATGTACAACGGGGGCTGGTACCAGGGCATCACCAACGGGTGGGATTGGTATCCGACATACGGCAGCGTACAGGACTGGGCCTATCACGAGACCGGCTGCTTGCATGTCATCCTGGAAGTTTCCAACACCAAGTGGCCGAACGCGAGCCAGCTTGATGGCTACTGGGATGACAACCGCGAGAGCCTTCTCCACTGGATCAAGGCCGCGCGCTACGGTATCAACGGCGTCGTGACCGACGCGTCCAACGGCGATCCGGTGGATGCGGTGATTGCCGTTGCCGGAAACGACAAGTCTGTTTTCACCGACCCGGCCGTGGGGGACTACTACAAGCTGCTCGACGACGGCACCTACACGGTGACCGTCTCCGCCGAGGGCTACGATCCTCAGACCATCAACGACGTTTCGGTCTCGTGGGGGAGCTCCACCGTGATCGACGTCGCGCTGTTGCCGGAAGGGATCGATAGCGTGGACGGTGTTCCCCAGATTCCGGTCGCGCGACTTGTCGCGAGCCCCAATCCCTTCGGTCCGAAGACGACGATCAGCTTCACTCTGGCCGACATGGAGGCGACGGTCGACCTCGCGATCTTCGACGCGGCGGGACGGCACGTGCGGACGCTTCTCGACGGTGCCCGTCTCTCGGGCACACGTACCGTCTCTTGGGATGGGACGGACGATCGAGGCACAGCGGTTGCGGGTGGCGTCTACTTCACGCGGGTCTCGGCGAAGGGAGCTGAACTCACCCGGCGTCTCACCCTGATCCGTTGATCGTTAGATCATCGGGAGTTTCATGAATCAATGACCGGTAGAATCCTCATCCTCCATACGGGCGGGACGCTCGGCATGCGTCCCCGCCATCCCGACGAAGCGCTCGCCCCGGACGAGTTCGCTACAACCGTGTTGGAGCATGTTCCCGAGCTCGAACGGATTGCCGAGATCCACACGAAGATGCTCTTCAACCTGGACTCGGCCGACCTCGCTCCGGAACACTGGATGGGGCTCGCGGAAGCCATCTACGCCGCTCGCAACGACTACGACGGCGTGGTCATTACCCACGGCACCGACGCGATGGTCTACACGGCGTCCGCGCTCTCCTACGTGCTGCGAAACCTACCGTTTCCGGTCATTCTGACGGGTTCGCAGCGCCCGCTCGCCGACGTGCACACCGACGGCCGGGCCAACCTCGTCGGCGCGGTCGACCTGGCGCTCCGGCCGCTTCCGGAGGTGTCGGTCTACTTCGACGGGCTGCTCCTTCGCGGCAATCGCGCGATCAAGTACAGCACGTTCGCGTTCGGGGCGTTTCAGTCCCCCTGCTTCCCGCCGCTCGCTGAAATCGGGACGGATGTTCGCCTACTACATCGCTTCGAGCTGCCGACCGACCCGTTTCGCCTCGAGGGAGCGTTCGATCCGCGTGTTGCCGTGGTCTGGCTTCACCCGGGTCACGACGGCGCGACGCTTCAAGGTCTCATCGACACCGACATCGTGGCGGTGCTGATCGCGGCGTTCGGCACGGGCAACGTGTCGGTTTCCGATCGCCGTGTCGCCGATGCCATCGAAGATCTCATCGCGGCGGGGAAACTCGTGGCCATCGGATCTCAGTCGCCGAACTCTACCGTCGATCTGAGGCGCTATGCGGGCGGCAAGCTCGCCAGGGACCTCGGGGCCGTGGGGATCGGCGACATGACGATGCAGGCGGCGACGGTGAAGCTCATGTACCTCGCGGGAACGCTCCGGTCGGTCGACGACATGCGGCGCGCGCTCCTCGAACCGATCGCGGGAGAGCTGACGGCGTAGGGGCGCCGTGACGGGCCACAATCAGGGCCGGCACAGCGTTATCTCACCTGTCATGGCGCCACCTGGTAGAAGCCGAAGCGCGGAAGCAGCAGACTCCACTCCGAACTCAGATACTCGATCGTTACCTCACCGACAATCTCATCATTGTGGTAGAACGGTCGAGTGCGGACATAGCGTATCTGGTCGAGTCCCCCGTCCCTTCGCGCCCACGACAACGTGCACTGATCGTCCTCGATAACGCTCGATGTCATAGGGAGGTTGAAGAACTCGAAGTTGAGGAGTGTGTCGTCATCGCCGTCGACGGCCTGTCCGGTAGCGCCGAGATATGTCAGCGAGCTGTCGGCGGGATTGAATGTTCCTATGATGTCCCACCTCCAGATGCTGTAGTCCAGCTCCGCCGAGAAGCCCGCCCCGGAGACCGAGAGCGCGGGGTAGGGTCCAGGGAAGAAATCTCCCGGCATGCCCTCACCCCCCATGTTCGGGAAGTTGTGTTCTTCGAAGAGATATGTCGTGTCGGGGTCGGTGTAGCGAAACGTATGCAGGCCGGCCCCCGGAGACGTGCCGTAGCTAATCCTCGATCCGCGGCGCATCGCCTCGAGGATCGGAATCCCCGGGGTGATTTCGACCTTGAGATTGTGAAGCGTGGTTGCGTAGTAGCCCGGCGCCTCGGCACGCGGATTGGTCACCAGCGCGATCAGGGCCTTGCCCTGTTCCCTCAAGGTCTTGAGGTCGGCCACCACGACGCTGTGCGGGGGTGCCGTACCCAGCAGCTCGGCCCCCGCGGTCGAGTGGTAGGAGAAGACGCTCAACCGCTGATCCTCGTTACCGCTCAGGGTGAAGTCCGCGTAGCTTCCCTCATCCAAAGTGGGATTCCCCAGGATGACTTTGTAAATGCGGCCGGATAGCGCCGCGCTATTCTTTTCGACGGTCCAGAGCGTGTCGTCGTCGGTCTCGATGCTGAAGCTGCCGGAATGTCCGCCGATCATGTGCTCTATTTCCAGCTCTCCGTACACGTAACCGCTGAAATACTCGACCATGAATTCGTTCCACCAGTCCTCATACGGTGCGTCTGCCGCCAGCTCGATGGCGCGCGCCGGATGCTCGCCGGACCGGATGTGCTCGTAGGTCTCCTTCACGATCGACGGATCGTTCTCCGCGTCGACCAGCGCTTTGAACAACGCGGACATCCCATAGCCGTGGTCCGCGGCATCCGGAATGATTCCCGCCTGGAGTCCTTCGTACGGTTCCATGACCTGCCCGTGTCGAATGCTCGGGACATAGTTGGCTGTTTCGGTGAACAGCTCTTCGGACCAGGTCGCCGTGGCCTCGTCGACCCAGAGGTGCACCGACTTGATCCTGGCGCGGTCAATGGGGCCTCGCGGATCGTAGTAAGCCTGGATGAGATGAAAGAACTCATGACCCGCGGTCAGCCGCATCACGTCATGCTCGGGCAGCTTTCGCGTGCTGAATCGAAGCGAGCCGTAGTTGTGACCCCAACGCGACGGCACCGTTTCCCCGAAGCGATGATCCGGCATCTTCAGCACGATCGCCCGCACCGGCCAGCGAGTCCGAGCGGAGTAGTCGAAGCCCATCGTCTGGAACTTCGTGTAGGCTTCTTCGAGACATATGCCCAGATGAATGGCGTGTTCGGACATGCCGGTGGGGAAGTAGATGCGAAAATGGCCGACATCGGTGTCGATCATCGAGTAGTAGAACGTGGCCCCGAGGGGAAGACTGAAGTACTCGTAGTCGTTCCGCGCCTTCTCGCTCACTTCGGGTACCGGCAGTGTGGTGACGATCCTGCCGTCGGTCACCTCGGCTTCCAGTGGAATCCATGACGGGCCGTTCTCGTTCGAGCTCTTGATGTAGACGTCCTCTCCCGTGACCACCAGTGGCTCGCCCTCGTCCTCGCCGGTGATGCCGAAACTCACCGTCAGCGGCGCGTTGTACTGTGCCGGAAGCCCGTCGATGCGGAAGAGGCGGCTCGCCAGCGCGCTATCCTCCGGAAACTCCTCTGTCGCGAGATGTAGCTCGAGCGTGGTCGCCTCTGCGAAGGCACCGGCCGGAACCTCGAGCGTGAAATCGTCCGTTTCCAACACACCGCCGTCGGCGCCGATTTCCTCTCGGGCGAGCGGAGGTGGAGGTGGGTCGTCGCCCTGCTGAGGGTCCGTGGATGAGCCTGAGCAGGAGAACAGGCAGGTCAGGGCAAGGATGGCGACGCCGGAAAGCCAACGCATGATGTCCTCCGAGTGCTCACGAGCGACGCTCGCTATGTTATTGGGATCAGGGTTGTTTGCCCCTGTGACTGCAGGTTAACGACTATTAGTCATAAAAGCTGAGGAAATGTCTATATGGTGAGAGGGAACTCGAAAGTGGATGGAGATTACCAGGCCCGTTTGGCTACTTCCGCTTCAGCCTCACCGCCGTCCCGTAGACGAGGATCTCGGCCACCTGCTGCATGATCATCGACGTCGTCAGTCGTATCGCGATGATCGCGTCGGCCTTGAGCAGCTCGGCGGAATGCACCATGCGGTCGAACGCCTGCTCACGGCTTTCCGCCATGAGCTTCGTGTACTCCTCGACCTCCCCGCCGACGATGTTCCGGAGGCTCGCGATGATGTCCCGGCCGATGTGGCGGGAGCGGATCGTGTTGCCGCGCACCACGTCCAGCACCTCCACGACCTCATACCCGGGGACTTCATTGGCAGTGGTCAGAATCATCGCCGAACCTCCCGGTAGGGATCCCGCCTGCGCATGAATATGCGCTCCCGCACGACGGACACGAATAGCACCGCGATCCCAGCGCACGCCAGCCCGATCGCGAGCCGCACCCACGGCGGTTCGCTAGAATCGGTGATCAAAGAGACGGCCAGTTCGTACAGCCCGGTGCCGAGCAGAATGATCCCACCGATCGAAAGCAGGATCCAACCAATCCGGCGTTCCAGACGATTGTAGGTGCCTTCCCAGTAGCGTTCCCACGCCTGGTCCGGAAACTCTTTCAGCTTCATGGACCCCGTGACCTCCTTCATCGCCCGCGTCGCCCGGAGTTCTTTCGCGCACGCTTCACATTGGGCGAGATGCGCCTCGAAGGTCGCCTTCTCCGAGGCGTCGAGCTCGCCGTCGAGATATCCGCTCACGCGAACGGTCCACTCGCACGGCATCAGTTTTCCCTCCCCGTCCTGCGCTCTCCGACGAGAGGTTCGAGTCTGTCGCGGAGCCGCTGCCGGGCATAGTGAAGGCGGCTCATCACCGTGCCGCGCGGTATGTCGAGCAGCGCGGCAATCTCGGCGTACGTGAGATCCTGAAACTCGCGCAGGATCAGGATCTCGCGGTCCTGCTCGCTGAGTCTGCGAATCGCCTTCCACACCATCCGGCGTGTCTCGCTGCGATCCAGCATGACGTCCGGTCCCGGCTCGGCACCGGCATACGGCCGGGTATCGTCCAGCGGTACTTCGCGCAGCCGCGACGCGCGCCCCAGGTGGTTAATGCAAAGGTTCCGAAGAATGCGATGGAGCCACGGATAAAACGGCCGCTCGGTGTCAAAGCGACCGATCGCCTTGAATGCTCTGGCGAATGCCTCTTGAGAAAGGTCGAGAGCGTCATCTCGGTTGCCCGTCCAGCCGAGTGCAAACGCCGCCGCCCGGCGCATGTAGCGGGTGACGATCGGTTCAAACGCCATCCGGTCACCGCGCTGGCACTTGACGAGCAGATCACGCTCTTCGAGATCGAGAGTTGTCGTCACGGCGTCGGTCAATCGATCCCTCCGTGGCCTGAGTCGTCTGACGCAAGGGATTACCGGTGGGGCTGACGAGTATTCAGACTGTTTTCGGATGTCTCGGTCGCGGTCGGCGAGCCCCCTCCAACGGGTACGCGCCGGATGGCCGGATGGATGCGGGAAACGATCTCGTAGTTGATGGTGCCGGCCCAACCGGCGAGATCCTCGGCACTCACGCTCTCCTCGCCCTGGCAACCGATGAGAACGGCTTCATCTCCGACGGTCGCGTCCGGGATATGCGTGAGATCGATGAGCGTCATGTTCATGCAAACCCGGCCGCGCACCGGGGCCCGGCGGCCCCGCACGATGGTGTGCGCTACGTTCGACAGGCCACGGTCGTATCCTTCGTGGTAGCCGATCGCGAGGACGCCGATGCGGGACTCGGTACTCGTCCGGTAGGTTCTGCCGTAGCCGACGTACGATCCGGGTGCGACGGTTTTGATCTGTGTGATGAGCGCCTTCCAGGAGAGAACCGGCTTCAGCTCGACCTCATCACGCCCCTCCAATCGGAACGAAAGTAACGTCTCACGGCTCGGCCAGAGGCCGTACAGGCCGATGCCGACACGGACCAGGTCGAAGGCGGTTTCGGGGAAGAGCAGCGTTGCCGCGGTGCACGAGGCGTGCCGCATCTCGAATGTGAGACCGAGATCGGTGAGCGCGCGATCCGCCTCGCGAAACGCGAGAAGCTGTTCGTCGGCGTAGGCGTGATTGATCGTGTCCTCGATGTTGGCGTAGTGCGTCGAAAGACCCACGCAACGGATCGCTTCACTCGCGTCGATCGCCGACGCAACTGCCTCGAACTCCGACGACGGAATTCCGCGACGATGCGTTCCGGTCTCGACCTTGAGATGGAGGCGCCCTTCACGGTTGGCTTCGCGGGCGGCCGCACCGAAAAGCGGGATTTCCGAGGGATTCGTGAGCGTCAGATCGAGCTCGGCGCGCACCGCCTCGGCGAAGCGCTCGGGCGGAACGTAGCCAAGCACGAGGATCCGAGCCGATGGGGTGATGGCCCGCGCCTCGATCGCCTCATCCAACGAGTTCACGCCCAGCCACTCCGTGCCCTGGGCTTCCAGCGCGGCGACGATGAGGTCGGATCCGTGTCCGTACGCGTTGGCCTTGACGACCGGCATCAGCGCGACGGCCTCGCCGATCATTCTCAGAAAGAGGCGGCGATTCGATTCCAGCGCGCCCAGGTCGATCTCGGCCCAGGTGAGGTCCTCGGGTGCGATTGCGCGGCTCCTTTCCTTGGCGCGGGATGGGGTGTGTGACCCGGCCGGCGGCCGGAAAATGGGTTCGCCGCGAGTCTAGCGGCGGTCTGAGGGAAGTCAACTCGTGCCCGCGTGCGAAACGGCCGACCTGCGCCGCTTGCGGCCGAGACCGGCATCGCAACTCCTTTCGTCACAAATGCATCCTCAAACACGCGCCGCAGATGTCCGAACATCTGATCAGGGCACAATACGGGGGTCGCAATGCTGTATTCCGAACATCTTCTAGAAAAGCTCAGAGCACGAATCGTGGGGCAGGATCTTGCGATTCGAGAAATGGCACGATCCCTCACCATCGCGCGCGCGCAGATGCACGTGCGTCCACGTCCGCTGGGCACCTATCTCTTTCTTGGACCCACCGGAACGGGGAAGACCGCGCTGGCGGCTGCGGTGGCGGCTGAGCTCTACGGCAAGGAGGATCAGGTCATCCCGATGCACCTCGCCGGTGTTCAAGGCGCGGCCCAGTTCATCGAGGCGCTCGGCGGCTACGTGGAACGTGCCGGCGGCATCGTCACCGAAACGACGAAAGAAGGGGTGAACACCCGCTTCTGTCAGGCCGTCGTCGTCCTGGAGGACATACAAGAAGTCGGAACGGACGTACTCTTCGCGATCCATCACATCCTCGACCGCGGACGCGTGGATCTCGGTGGCGGAGACACGTTCGACTTCACACGCGCCGTCATCATCTTCAAGTGCCGCAGCTGTTCGGATCGAATCGACGAGCTGAACCGATCATCGATCGGCTTCCAGGGTCAGGTCGATGTGGATGAGGATGTGAATGACGAGATCGATGAGCGGATCTACACGGTCGCGCGTCGATGCGTGGAATCGGAGTTTCCGCCGGATTTCGTCGGGCGATTGGATCGTCTGATCGTCTTCAAGCGCATCCAGCGCAAACACCTGCCGGCACTCCTCGACCGCGCCCTGGCCAACGTCATGGCGTCGTTCTACGAGAAGAGCAATCCGGGTGTGGAAATCGCGATCGATGACGCGCTTCGGGAGTTCATCTTGAAGAAAGCGGAGAGGCGGCTCCATCTCGGTGCGCGGCCGCTGATGCGAAACGTCCGGAAGTACGTCACGTTTCCGCTCGCCGACCTGGCTGTGTCCGGTGCTCTCGTTTCCGGCTGTAAGCTCACGCTGTCGATCGAGGACGGGCGGTCGGTCGCGAGATTCATCTATCGGCATCAGATCGAGTCCGAACCGGAGCAGATGATCCTGTTGCCCACGCGGCCGCGTCGCTCAACCGCGTAGCTCACCGCCTGCGCCCGCGGCCCCAACGGTCCGCCGCAAGGATCATTCGGCGCGAGTGGATCCCGTGACGCGCACGCCGTTCATCCGGCTCCGCATGCTCGCCATGCGCTCCAGGCTGTCGGGCGAGCGGAAGGCGTCGGCCTGGGCGCGGCGTTCGTCCTTCAGCGCGTCCTGCAGTCTGTTGTGTCGACCGCGGGCCACAACTCCCTTTACCTGCGCCACGAGGGCTCCCGGCGCGTCCAGCATGCGTCGCGTCAGGGTCCGCAGTTCGTTTTCCAGCCCGTGGGCCGGACAGACTCGGTCGACGATACCCAATCTCAGCGCCTCGTGGGCGTCGAAGACTCGCCCGGTCCACATGATCTCCCGGGCGACCGCGGCGGAGGTTCGATCGGGCAAGAAGTACGTGAGACCCCAGTCGGGATGGAGGCCGAAACGCACGTGCGTGGCGCCGAAGGTCGCCCGGCCGGAGGCCTGAACCAGGTCGCACGCCAGCGCCAGGCCTAAGCCGCAGCCCGCGGCCGGTCCGTCCACGATCGCCAGGACCGGTGGCCGTATCTCTTCGGCGATGCGGGTGACGATCCGCTCACCCGCCTGGACGAGTCGGAGGAACCCCTTCTCATCCTCGGCCATCCGCAGCTCGTGGACCTCGCTCATGTCGAGCCCCGTGCTGAAGGCGCCACCCTGTCCGCGAAGCAGGACAAGCCTGACGTCTTCCCGGGCGCGCACACCATCGAGGGCGTCCTCCAGCTCGGTCAACATCTTGAAGGAGAATGCGTTGCGACGCTCAGGGCGGCAGAGCATGACGTCGGCCATACCATCGACGATGCTGACGTGAATTGAACTCTCAGTCTGGCTCATTCCTCTCTCCATTTCACATGACAGGCGGCTGCTGCCACCCGATCCGCAATCACAGGGTGCCGTCTGGGAGGGTATGAAAACGGTCGCGCCGTCACGGCCGCGACCAGTGCTCGGAGGATGCGCTGTCCACTACTCACAGCCTATCACCGCCTTCTCCTAGCGTCAATACGCCCACCGTACATCCGCTCACTCTGGCCAGGGTCAACCGAGTGTCGTAGAGTGTGCCCTTTCGCATTGCGGCCGGCGGGGCCGCCTCAACCCTGCAGATTGGGCGCGACGTGGCACACGACCACACCTCCGGCAGCGTCACGAAAAACCTACTGCGAATGGGCCTTCCGTCAATGGTTGGCTTTGCCGCTGCGAATCTCTATGAGGTGGTGGACGCGCTTTGGGTGAGTCGTATCAGCGCTGATGCGGTTGCCGCCGTGACCTTGTTCCAGGCCATCTTTTGGGTCATTAGCTCCGCGAACCATATCATAGGCGTCGGCTCGGTGGCGATAATCAATCGGCGGTTCGGCGAACGGGACTATGCACGCACCGAGGCGGCGATCAAAGAGGCGCTCCTCCTCAAGATCGTGGTGGCTGCGCTGTTCGTCGTCCCGGGGTGGTATGCCCTGGAGCCCGCACTTCGCTGGCTGGGGGGGTCGGAGGAGATCATCTCTCTCGCGGTCCCGTACGGCCGCGTGCTTCTCGTCGGAAACGCGGCGATCTTCCCGATGTGGACGGTCTTCACCTCGCTCCGCGGCGTCGGCGATCCCATGAAGGCGATGTATCTGATGATCGCCGGCAACCTGCTCAACGCCGTCCTCGACCCGTTCTTGATTTTCGGCTGGTGGATCTTCCCCGAGATGGGAATCGTGGGGGCGGCGGTCGCGTCCGGGATCTCCGCGTTTCTCGGTTTCCTGGTCGGTGTCGGGCTTCTCGTCATGGGAAAGGCCCCCTTGAAGCTCAGACTCTTCGCCGGTATCCCCATTCAGCTCAAGACCATGTGGCGCATGACCGTCGTCGGGATCCCGGGCGGGATCAACTTCTCGTCAATGACGATCACGAGGCTCCTGATCATGAAGATCGTAGCGCTCTACGGAGGCGGGATCGTGGCGATCTACGGCGTTGGAAGCCGTGTGCTCTTCTTCGGATCGATGCTCATCGTCGGGATGGCCCTCGGAGTGGCGGCACTCACGGGCCAGAACCTGGGTGCCGGTAAGCCTGAGCGGGCCAAGAGCACTGCCAATCGCGCGCTGCTCCTGGCGCTGGCGGTAACCGGGTCGGTCGGGATCGTCGTGGCAGTCTTCGCACCCACCCTCATGCGCGCGTTTTTCCGTGAGGCCGAGCTCGTGCTGTCCGGGACCGAGTTTCTCCGGATTGCCGTCGTCATGATGGTGGCCAACGGCGTGCGGATCATTCTCAACAACGTGCTCAACGGGGCGGGCGATACGAAAGCCGCCATGACGATCGGATTGGTGTCGAATTGGGTGTTTCTGCTTCCCCCGGCGTACCTCGCCGTCCATCAGTTCGGTGCCTCGACCGTGGGGTTGTGGTGGGTAATGTCGATCACGTCCCTTCTCGGTGCCGTGCTGGCTTACGTTTACTATCGGGGTGGGCGGTGGGTGCACCGAACGGTCTAGATCTCACGTGTCCGTCAGCCCATGCGGGTCTACGGTCCCGTGGCTGAATTCCGCCCGGATCTTCGCTCGCCCGAGATTACGATCCGGTGCCGGTCCGTCGAAATATGCTACAGTTGGTGGCCATCATCCCGGCCGCCTACTCCCACGAAGGACGAATTGAATGGATCAAGGTCTGAACATCAAATCGCTTCTCACCGATGAGGCCCGGGCCGCCGAGCTCAAAGGAGAGGCGATTTATCTTCCGTTCTGGGATCTCAACTTCCGCCAGATTTGTGACATCGAGCTTCTCCTGAACGGGGCGCTGACCCCGCTCGCGGGCTACATGGGCCAAGCGGATTACGAGAGCGTCCGTGACGATATGCGGCTCGCCGACGGCACGCTCTGGCCGATCCCGATTGCGCTCGACGTGAGCGAGGAGCTTGCCGGCTCACTCAAGTCGGGTGACCGCGTGGCGCTCAGACACCCGGAGGGGGTCGTGCTCGCCATCCTCACCGTCACGGACATCTGGCAGGCCGATCCGGCACTCGAGGCCGAGCGCGTTCTGAACACGAAGGATGAGAACCATCCATGGGTGTTCGAACTGTTGCATCAGTTCAAGCCGGCCTATCTCGGCGGAACCATCGAGGGGATCGAGCTGCCGCCGCATCACACCTTTCGACGCCTTCGCCATTCGCCCGACGAGCTTCGGGCGGAATTCCGCAGGCTCGGATGGGATCGAGTCGTTGCGTTTCACACACGAAACCCCATGCACCGTGCGCACGTTGAGCTCGCACGACGCGCCGCGGCCGACATGGACGCCAATCTCCTGATCCACCCGGTTGTCGGGCGGACCGTCTTCGGGGACGTTGACTACTTCACGCGGATTCGCTGCTACGATGCCGTGCTCGATCAGTTTCCCGTCAACTCCGCGATGATCAGCCTCATCCCCCTCACGTCACGACGGGCGGGGCCCCGCGAGGCGCTTTGGCACGCGCTCATCCGTAGAAACTACGGCTGCACTCACTTCATCGTCGGACACAATCACGCGGGACCGATCAGCGGTGAGACGGGGAAGGCATTCTACGGTAGTTCCGACGCGCTCGAACTTGCCAAGAAGCACCAAGGGGAGCTCGATATCGAGCTCGTAACGAGTGACGAGATGGTCTACTGCGAGGACAAGGGGCAGTACGTGCCACGATCGGAGACGCCGAAGGACGGGCGAGCCCTGGGGCTTTCGGTGGCCGAGCTCAAACGTCGACTCCAGGGGGGCGCGGACATCCCGGAGTGGTTCTCGTATCCGGCCGTCATCAGGGAGCTACACCGGCGCTATCCCGATCGAGCGCGCCAGGGCTTCACCGTGTTCTTCACGGGGCTCTCCAGCTCGGGGAAGTCGACGATTGCGAACATCCTCCGGGCAAAGCTGATGGAGATCGGCACGCGGCCCGTCACGTTGCTCGACGGCGATATCGTCCGGACGAATCTTTCGAACGAGCTCGGGTTCTCGAAAGAACACCGTGACATCAATATCCGACGGATAGGCTTTGTCGCGAGCGAGATCACCAAGAACCGCGGCATCGCGATCTGTGCCCCGATCGCGCCCTATGAGCGCATTCGGCGCGAGAACCGGGAGTTGATCAGTGGGGTAGGCGCGTATATCGAGGTCTTCGTCTCCACTCCGCTGGAGGTCTGCGAGAAGCGGGACCGCAAGGGGCTCTACGCCAAGGCCCGCGCGGGTCTCGTCAAAGGCGTGACGGGCGTCGATGATCCGTACGAGGTTCCCAAATCCCCGGAACTCGCCATTGATACGACGCGCGTGAGCGCCGAGGAGGCCGCACAGTACATCCTTCTCTACCTGAAGAACGAAGGGTTCATCGAGCAGCTCGGCCCAAATGACGATGGAGGCACGCATGGCGAGCGCGGCTGATCTGGATCGTATCCGGGAGGCGCTCGAACGCGCCGGAAAGATATTGATGGCGCACAGCGCGCGCGGCGTGACCGCCCGCATGAAGAAGGGCGATGACCCGGTGACCGAGGCCGACCTGGAGACCGACGCGGCGCTCAAAGCGATTCTTCCGCAGCCCGGCGATGGGTGGCTGTCCGAGGAGACGGCCGATGATGCGTCGCGGCTCGACTGTTCACGCGTCTGGGTAGTCGATCCACTGGACGGTACGCGCGAGTTCGTGCAAGGCATTCCGGAGTGGTGCTGTTCGATCGGACTGGTCGAAGACGGTCTGCCGACCGCCGGCGGGATCTACAATCCGGCCACGGACCAGATGATCGTCGGCGCGATCGGATTCGGCGTCACGCTGAACGGGAAGCCGTCTCCGATTTCGTCCGCCGAGACCCTGGAGGGTGCCCTCGTGTTGGGGAGCCGCAGCGAGGAGAAGCGGGGCGAGTGGGATGCCTTCAAGAACGGTCCGATCAAGTTCGTGGCGACGGGATCGGTGGCGTTCAAGTTCGGTCAGGTTGCGGCCGGTCTCTGTGACGCGACGTGGACGCTGGTCCCGAAGAGCGAATGGGACGTGGCTGCGGGTGTGGCGCTCGTTCGCGCGGCTGGTGGGGACGTCGTATTGTCCGATTGGGAGCCGCCGCTCTTCAACAAACCCACGCCGAAGTTCCCGGGGCTCGTCGCGGCGAACACGAAACTGCTCGGGGTGATCCGCACTTACCTCGGAAAGTAGCCTACCTGGAGGACGGCCCGCCCTTGGGTGGCCGCCTACCGTATGGGTGCGACCGACCCCGCGGGGCGTGGCCGGCTAGACCTCTACCTTCATCCGTCCCTTGAGCGCGAAAGCGACGACCATCGAGACGACGAAGAACAAGATCAGCCAGTGAATACCGAGGCCGAAGACGTCGATCGCCCGATCCTCATAGGTCACGCTGATCGAGCGGATCGGCCCTGATCCCGGCAGCGGCTTTTCCGCCGGATAGAGAAGCTGTGTGAAGAAGTCGGGTCGGGTGCGTATCGGCGCGCGCGGCTTGATCTCATCGGTGACCGAGATCTGCTTGCTGAATCGCTCGCTCCCCACGACGGCCGCCAGCTCGTAATCGCCGGAACGTTCCGGGACGATCCGCCACGAGAGCTCCTCGAGCGAAGGGATCCAGACCGCCTCGGTCTCGACCCGCAGTCCTTCCGGCGCCTCCAGCGTGATCGCCGGCTTCCTTGCATCGGCCGTCGGCATGACCTGGGGATTCTGGTCCCAACCGTCCTCTAACTCGATCGTGACGATGGCCGGCCGGCCCGTTTCCAGGCCCTGGTAGCCATAGTTGGCCTGGAGCTGCGCGATGATCAGTACGATCGGGATGAGCATCCAGAGCATCGGCACGAGTGAGTAGCGTAGATAGACGAGATTGGCGGCGAGGATCTGTGCCTGCGACCGGAGCACGGCGCCGAGGTCGTCGTTGAAGAGGCGAATCTCGTAGATGCCCGCGAAGATGCGCGCCTTGGTCGAGGAGATCCGCTCCTGGTTCGACGTAGCCTTGAACACGAGTAGCATGCCGACGCCGGTGAGCGCCGCCATCACCACGACGCCGACGGCCGGCGGGAGGCTCTTGAACGGAAAGAGCAGTGCGCCAAAGAGGCCGCTGAAGATTGTGTTGATAACGTTCATCGTTGGTCCTGGTCAGGGTCGTGGTTAGGAGATGTAGCCGAGACCCTTCAACCGCTTCTTGATTTCTTCTTCCGAGTCGGCGTCTTCGAGCTGCGCGAGTTCCTTCTCGAGCGCGTGAGTGATGAACTCCTCGACCGACGAGTAGCCGGCGATCGACGCGTACTTCTTGATCTTGGACAAGAGGTCCTTGTCGAGGCTTATCTTGTTCGATCCGAACATCGTTTCTAACCTCCCACCGGCAACCCGTGCCGCCGGACGTGCGCGTTCCTATTGCTGAGCGCTATCGTCGCTGACGTCGAACTCCGCCAGTATCGCGGCGGAGAGATTCTTGAGCGATGTGACCGGTGTCTTCAGAACTCGAGTTGCCAGAAGGATACCCGGTACGCTCTCGTCGTCCACGCAATGATCTCCGCTCCACTCCTCATCGTTGTCGCCGAAGATCTCGCTTGGTATCTCGCCGCTCGCCGATTCGAACGAGCAACGCGTCTCCTTGTCGTATCCGACCAGAATGTCCGGACCGAGCTGCAGGTATCCGCGATCCTCGTAAACCTCTTCCCGCTTGTAGACCTTCGTCACCGCCGGTTTGTCCGTCTCGGGATCGATCATCTGCAGGAGCTTCCACGCGATCTCGTCCATGAGCGCCTTGCGATCCGAGGGATGAACACTCCCGAATCGCTCGCGCCCCCGTAGGTTGATGTAGAGCCCGTTGAGGCCAATCCCGTAGGCCCGCGTGTTTCGCCAGTCCACGTTGCTGAGCCATCCCGGATCATCCTTCAGGTCGGGATCGCGGAGCGTCAGGTAGCCGTTTTCCTTGAGCCATGTGTTCAGGTGGAAGGCCCGGCGCCAGGACCCGAATCCGTGGTCCGACATCACTATGAGCATTGAATTGGGATCCAGATGCTCGAGCGTATATCCCAAGACGTCGTCCATTCGCACGTAGAGCCCGCGAATTACGTCGTCGAACGGAGCGTCCAGTTCCGGATCATACGCCGGATGTTCGGGATCCATGCGCCGCCACATCATGTGCGCCGTCTGGTCGACGTTTCCGAAGTAGTAGAAGAGAAGACCGTCATCGAACTGGTCCAGGACGTACTTGTACTGCTCGATGTTCTCCTCGCCGGCGAGCGAGGACTGGGTGATGAACTCGGATGTTGTGAAGACGTGATGCGAGAGCGCCTTGGTGTCTTCGGGAAAACCCTGCGTGTAGAAACCGCCCGTGGCGTTCGCCAGGTCGGTCGCGTACGAATTGGGCGTCGAAACGGGCATCGCCGGACCAAACGGATCGATGTTGATCGGCGTCACGTAGAGCTCGAATTCCGGGGCGGCGGATTTCAGGTAGAATCGCGCGATACCGGTCACCTTCGCGCCCGGCATGATGTCGCGAAGGAGCGGCGTGTCGATGAATCGGAATTCGATCCGCATCCAGTCCGTCCACTCACCGACCTTGAGGATGCGCTCCTCGTTACCCACGACAAGCTTGGTGACGGGATCAACCGGGTCGAGGTAGACGTTGAACGACGCCTTCACCTTCTCCGGCTCCACGAGAAACGGGTTGTCAGGTCCGACGAGCTGACCCTCCACGACGTTGTCGATCACGCTGACCGGGTAGACGACGCCGCCGGTGACGTGCTCGTCCGCGAACGGTAGCGTGTTCGTCGTGTAGTACGAAAACGTGCCGGGCGAGCCGGTGAGGTCAGGAGTTCCCATTCCACTCAGCTCGCGCGTCGCGGTGCCGGACGGTGGGAAGTTGGCTGGCATGCGTATGATCGTGGTCTCGACCCCGTTCTCTTCGAGAACCTGCCAGAACGGCTTGCCGTGACGCAGCAGCTCGATCTTCCCTCCCGAAAGCGGGATCTGCCACTTGCCGAGCTTGATGGATTTCGTGGCACCCTCCGTACGACTCGTCGAGGCATACGGTAGTAGCGTTTTGGGATCGCGGTGAATGAAGTCGAAGATCCCGTGGCCGCCGGCGTCCATTCCCGTGATGAAGTTCGACCAAGCCACCGGGCTTTGCGGCGGGACGGACGTTCCGAGCGGCTGGAAGAATCCCTCTCGCGCGAGTCGGGCGAAGTTCGGTAGGCGGCCCTGGTCGATCAAGCTCTTCGTCAGGTTGTAGTCCAGGCCGTCGAGGCCGAGGACGATGACGCGCTTGCCGGTCGGTGTGTGTCCTTCGCCGCAGCCGGCGCAAAGAGTGAGCGTTCCTAGGGCGATCGCCCCAATCAACATCAGCGCGACGAAGCGCTTGCTCCGCCAGTTCGTCTTAGTCGGCACGTTGTCGAACTCCGCTATTTCCCATCCCGCGGCGCGCCGCTGAAGATGTTCGTTTCAAAAAGAGCCTTCCCCTGCATGTGCGGCGGAGGCGTGATCCCGAACAGCCGAAGCGCCGTGGGAGCCACGTCCATGAGCATCGGGTCATCCATCTCAATTCCGTGATTGCAGAAGAAGATCCCCGGCACCTGGCGCGGGTCGACACAGTGGTCGCCGCTCCAGGCTTTCGTGTTGTCTTCGAATAGGTCCCCCGCGACCACGCCCGTCGCACAATCCCAGGAGATACGATATCCCTTGTTGTATCCGATGAGGAGATCGGGGGCATTGGGGAGGTACGGGCCTTCGTAGAGCGAGTGGGTCTCGAACGCCTCCGTGATGCCGACCGTGCCGGTGTCGGTGTCCATGAGCCCCTTCATCTTCGCCGCCAGCTCCGCCCGGAGCGTCGCGGCCTCTTCGCCCTGCTCCACGATCCCTTCCGACTCGCGACCTTTGAGATTGATGAACATCCCGGTCAGGCCCATGGCATAGGCTTTCGTCTTCGACCAGTCGACGTCACGGAGCCACTCCGAGCTGCCGTCGGTACCTTCCTTGAGCGTGAGGTAGCCCTGCTCGAGGAGCCAGCGGTTGAGGTTGACGCCGCGACGGAAAGACGTGAAGCCGTGGTCCGAGATGACGATGACGACGTCGCCCTTCTTCGCACGCTCGACCACCTTGCCGACCAGACGGTCATTGTGCTTGTAGAGTTCTTCGACCGCGTTAGCGTGCTCGGGATTCTCAATCCCACGGGCCGCGGGGTGACCTTCTTCCATGTAGCGCCAGAACATGTGCTGGATGCGATCGGTCGCATCGAACACGCACACGACGGATCCGCGGCGCAGCGTGTCCATCGCGAGGAAGAACATGTCCTCGCGCTCCCGATCCACGTCGTACGTCAGCTTCAGAAACGTCCCGTCGTCGATGACGCCTTCATTGAGAGCCCAGGTGTCTTCCGCGAGCCCGAGCGTGGCGAACGGACCGATCCGCTTCGCCAGATACGTTGCGTAATAGGACGGATGCGAGATCGGCATCACCGGCTTCTCGGGATCGATGTTGATGGGGGTGAAGTAGAGCGAGAAGTGCTCGTCCATCTCCGTCACCATCATCCGAGTGAGTCCGCGGACCTTCACGCCGGGCGCGGCGTTGAAGGTGAGCTTCACCCAATCGGAGAGCGTCTTCTCCTGGAGGGTAAGGTTCGTGCCGTTGAATCGGAGCGTGGCCCGCCGCGCATTTCGGTCGAGATCGATGCTCAGCGGAATCTCAAGCGGCGGATTGTCCTTGATGAGCATGTTTTCCGGGCCGGTGATCACGGTCTCGATTCGATCGCCGTTGCGATCCAGCGGGATTCGGATCCCGCCCTCCTTGAACTCTTCCTTTGCCGGACGTGTGGTGAAAAGCATGAACGTTCCCTGCGTGCCGAGGAGATCCGGCGCGCACATCGCACTCAGCTGCGCCCCATAGAACTTGTCCGGCGGAAACGTGATCGGTACTCGGAGAATCGTGCTCCAAATCTGGTGCTCGCCGAGAATGGTCCAGAACGGTTTCGACTTCCGAAGAATGCGGATCGCGGGCTTTTGCAGCGGGATGCGGTACTTCCCGATTTTGAGGAAGCGCTCGACGCTTCCGATGTCCGTCGACGACAAAAACGGGAGGTACGTCCGCGTATCGCGATCGAGGAAGTCGAATATGTTGTGCTTCGCGGGATGCGTTCCGGTGCAGAACGTCGACCAGGCTACGGGGGAGACCGACGGAAAGGTCGTGCCCAGCCGCTTGTAGCAGCCCATCTCGCTCAGCTTCTTGAAATTCGGGAGCTTCCCTTCATTCATGAAACGATCGGTAAGGCCCGGATCCTGTCCGTCGAAGCCCACCACGATCAATCGCTTGATCCACGGCTTGGCTTTCTTACGACGACGAAGTGCTCGCCACAGCATCCGAAACGGCCAGGTGAGAAACGAGAGAAACACCAGTAAGACCGTGGTGAAGAAGACGAGAAACGAGGAGAGTAGGGCGAAGCCGGCCCCGGGCCCGACATAGGCCATCGCCGGAGTGGGCGCGAGCAGCAGCGCGACGGCGATGAAGCTGATGGATACGAGGATGCCCTTCGTACATGATGTTCGGGGCCTGCTGATCAACGCGAATTCTCCCCTTGGCGCCGGAAACATACACGCCCCGTGGCCGGCACGATTCATCACGGGTGCGAAACTGTTCAATCGACTATGTGTCGTTGGTGACGGGCTGCGAGGCTTCGAAACCGCTGGTGGTTCGTTCCGACCCTACTTCCCCTCTGGACTCGGTCCAATTGCAGTTGACCCTTAGCTTAACTTGATCCGCCGCGGTCGTTCAAGAGACCTCTCCCCGGCCCTATTCAGATTCCCGACGAAGGCGCCGAAATTGTGATAAGATGCGCCGTTCTCAACTGCCCCCAGGACTCAACCGGGGCTAAGAAACAACGTGTATCTACCCGAGCCGCCGAGGTCCGGTTCCGATTTGAAGTGAGGAGTGGAAATGGGGTCCTCTATCAGCCGTACAATCAGACGAATCAGGTTCGGAGAGCCTGTGATCGTCGTCTCCGGGCTGCCGAGGTCCGGCACGTCCATGGCGATGAAGATGCTCGATGCTGCCGGGCTCGATGTCATGACCGATGGTCTGCGCGGGGCCGACGAGGATAACCCCAAAGGATACTTCGAGGACGAGCGGGTAAAGGAGCTCGCGGAAGCGCAGGACAGGTCCTGGCTCAAGGGGGCGCGTGGCAAGGTGATCAAGATCGTGGCTCCTCTGTTGCCCTACCTTCCCGACACCAATGATTACAGGATCATCTTCATGCACCGGAACATCCAAGAGGTTCTGGCTTCGCAGAAGAAGATGTTGGATCGGCGCGGCGAGACGTCTGATACGGACGACGCCGAGATGATCGATCACTATGAGATACAGGTCGAGAAGGTGCGGTTCATGATCCGCCGCCGCGATTGCTTTGATGCCATCGAGATCGACTACAAGGAAGTGCTGAGCGATCCGCGTAGCCAAGCGTCGCGGATCAACTCGTTCCTGGGTGGGACGTTCGACGTCGATAGAATGGCGAGCGTCGTGGACGATAAGCTCTACCGCAATAGGGCGTGATCGACCGAGATCTCCCGACAGCCGATCAGGCCATACCCACTTACGCCGCGCGGACGATCCACATCACCGTCAATCGATGGCTACTAGCCGCGTGGCACGATCGTCGCCCACTGATTCCAGCCGCACGAAGTACACGCCGGGCGATACCCGTCGCCCGTGATCATCCCATCCCCTCCAGACAATGCTACGGAGACCCGATGATTGATCGTCGCCGTATAGCGTCGTGACCACGCGACCTCCGGCGTCGAAGATGCGCACCGAGGAAGGGCCGTCCCGAGTCACGTCATATTGAATTGTCGTGGACGCGCGAAACGGGTTGGGAAAGATCTGCAAGCGCGCATCCATGACGATCGGTCCCAATGCGTCCACGGCCGTCGTGGGGCCGCCCAGGCAGTACGCGAGATCTTGCGGGATGTTCGTGTAGTGATCGATGGGTGTCCACCGCGTGTATCCCCACCATTCGCCGTCCAGGTAGGCGACGCAGGCGCCGTAGCTCGTGTACATCGGTGTCGCGCAGATTCCACAAAACGGCTCGTCATGGCCCCAATCGATGACGGTGTGAACGCCCATCGACATCGGCGGGACGATTTCGATCGGCTCCGGAAGCGTTGCCGTGACCCGGTAGACGGTGGCGAGTCCCGTATGAACGTGCTCTGTTTCCAGCTCGTTCCAGGGAAACATGAACGAGAGGTCGATGGCCGTGTCCGGCGGGCAGGCGCTGTAGTAGAAGTTGATCGTGACCCCCAGCGGGTCCTGCCAGTCGCCGTACCATTCACCGACCCAGATCGTTACCTGGTGGATCATCTCCCCGGCCAGCTCCTCCGGGATATCGTCGGCTATCTCGGCGTCGAAGCCCGATGACATGCCGTAGACCATGTCGTAGTCGGGATCCTGACAGTAGAACGCATCTCGGGTCAGCGGATCGGCCGCCTCCCCCGAACCGGATAGGCAAAGCGGTATCTCGGCATGGACCGCGCCGGCGAGAAGAAGACCGGTGAGGAGAAGGAATGATCTGACCATCGGGTCCCCCTGGGTGTGTGGCAAACGCCCGTGGTGCGTGGCGGCGCAATTGACCCTGACGCGAGTGACGGCTCGTCGATCAGAGTTTCGCATCCCGTACTATTCTATTCGGATGCTCGATTTCGCACAAGTGGCTCGAGTGGGTGGACATGTGCCCTCATCTCAGCAGCGCGGCCTTCCGCGTGACCGAGCCACGGCCTTCTGCCGCTACACGGACAAAATAGATCCCGCCGGCCACCGGTCGCCCGAGATCGTCGTGACCATTCCACATCCAGCGACTCCGTCCGGCGGGAAGCACACCGGCGTGAAGTGTCCGGACTCGACGCCCCTGCGTATCGAAGACCGTCACCGATCCATCCCGCGCGACGCTCGATCCAGTGTCGATCCCGATCGAGATCCGCCCGCTGAACGGCGTCGGCCAGGTTCTCAGCCGCAGGCCGACGGGTGGCGTGGCGGCGCCCACCTCACCGGCGACCGGCCGGAAGAGCAGCACACGAGCCTCCAGCGGCCCGAGCGCGAGATCGGCGTCATAGGTGCCGCTCGCCGGAAGCGTGCCGTCGAAAACCCACTGAAGGTCCGCGCCGAGCCGCCAGAGATCCCACGGACCCGGCCCCACGCCGACATCCTCGAGATCCACCGAGATCGTTCCCTCTTGCGGTGTCATCGTGAAGTTCGTGACGAGCAGCGCCAACCGTCCCTCCGGGTCGACGAGTGACCCGCCGAGTACCGCGAGTGTGTCGAGGTGCGCATGTAGACCTGCGTCCGGCTCGAAGTCGATGACGACGTGGTCGAAGTCGTCGAGCCGTGGCGGGCGCTCCCACCTTCCGAAGACGGCGTGATCCTCGATGCACCCGTGCATCGCAGCCAGATCCTTCAGGTATGCCATGGAGATCTCATGATCGGCCGGCCATTCGTCACGGGGGAGGCTGTCGGCGTAGAAGCTGAGCTGGCTGCCGTTGACCCAGCCCCACGCCTGCGTGAAGCGGTACGCAACCGAGTCGGACCATGCACTGTACGGGGTCACGGCGCTCATGCGGTGCCCGATCCGATCGTGATAGACCGCATGTACGAGCGCGATGGGCTCGGCCTCCTCCAGCGTCAGCCACCCGGCGTCCCGCTGATCCCAGCAGTGGCCGAGGAAGAAGTCCAGGTGTGGGATCAGATACTCGCAGCGGCTCTCCTGCGTGAGGGAGGCGGTGGGCCAACCCTCGTGGACCTGATCGAACATCGTGCCGTAGCCGTCCAGCCAGTAGTCGCCGCCACCCTTCGTGTGCGCGTGGTGCGGGGAGTGACAGAGCGAGGCTTTCGGGTAGTTGTCGTTGTAGAGGTCGGTCACGGCTGGATAGGTGCCGAGCAGGGCATCGAGTCGTTCGGGGTAGTAGTTCCGCCATTCGGAGCCGGAACCGGGACAAGGGATGTAGAAGGCGAACGTCGTATCGAAGTACGCTTCCCCGTCCCAGTTGAGGGCCGCCATGTCCTCGAAGTAGTCGCCGCTGTTGTAGGCCTCCGGGGCGAGATCACGTGTGGAGGTGTAGGGCCAGTTGCGGAGATCGAGGCTATCGAGGATCGCCCAGATCTCCTCGGTTTCCGGGTGGGGATTCGTCCAGTTGAAGCAGAAGGATCGCCAGCCCCAGTCGCGGCAGTGAGCGTCGAGCTTCACATCCGGCCCCATGAAGTCTTTGATCTCGATCAGGCGCGCTCTCGCGACGGCGGGGTCGATGGGAGTTTCATCACCGACCGGAACCACCGGGAAGATGATCGAGAGGGTCCGCTCCAATGCATCCGGCCGGAGATCATCGCGTTGGCTGAGCGGTCCGGGCGCCATCCACGGCATCCCGTCCATGCGTTCCCGGTAGTCGCGCGCGGCATCGATCCAGTCCCCGTCGAAGGGCTTGAGGTAGACCGGGTAGGACATCTCCCAGCTCGGACTCACCTCTCGCGGATGCGGGGGATAGTGTCGGAAGCCCACATGAAGCGTGTCCGTACGCCCCCAGCAGGAAATGCGCTTGATCCAGCCGGTCGAATCTTCGGTCCCGAATAGCAGCCCCTTCTTCAGGTTGCTGTCGAGGAGGTGGTATTGCTGCAGACTCGGCATGCCCGGGTGGGTTGCCCACTGGTTGAACACCACCGGATCCACGTCGGCCAGTGGATTGAAGATGACGCTCAGCTCGGTGGCGGGATTCCTCACGAGGCCACCACCCATGATCGGCACGATGGCCGTGTCGAGCCGAAGCGATCCACCGGCGCTCTCGTGCAGCTTGAATCCGGGCGCGCCGAGTGCCCAAAGTCCGTACTGTCCCCCGCGAAGATCGGTCTCCGCCCGGAAGCGGACCCGCCGCGCACCGTCGGGTAGGATCACCAGGATGTCGACGTCCAGCGTGTCTCCATCGGCCGTCGCCACGTCGGTCCAGCGTAGCGTGAGCGTGTCGCCGTCAGCCGATAGGAAATCGGTTTTGGCGCCGGGATCCCGGCTGTCGAGTCTCACGAAGTCGGCGATGGAAAACGAGTCGAGTGTGGGATCGTAGAGCGTCGCGTTCCAGAGCGGTGCGCCGGAATCGAAGAGAAGCGTGACGCCGTCGCCTTCGATCCGGTTGAGCCCATAGCTTGCCTCGTCGAAGGAAATGGTCACGGGACCGTTGGAGATCGAGACATCGGCGTGAGCGGGGAGCGGGATGCACGACAACGTCACTGCGAACAGACAGGACACAGAGACGCGACCAGGGTGTATGTACAACATGGGGCGCTCCTTGTGACTCACGAAAGACTGTCGCTCACTACTATTGGTTGCTCCAACGCTGCCTGTATTGACTCTGGATGATGCGAAAAGGCGCACTACCTGAGTAGCGTCGCCTTTCGCGTGACCGAACCGTGGCCATCGGCCGCCACGCGCACGAAATAGATCCCGCCGGCCACCGGTCGCCCGAGATCGTCGTGACCATTCCACATCCAGCGACTCCGTCCGGCGGGAAGCACACCGGCGTGAAGTGTCCGGACTCGACGCCCCTGCGTATCGAAGACCGTCACCGATCCATCCCGCGCGACGCTCGATCCAGTGTCGATCCCGATCGAGATCCGCCCGCTGAACGGCGTCGGCCAGGTTCTCAGCCGCAGGCCGACGGGTGGCGTGGCGGCGCCCACCTCACCGGCGACCGGCCGGAAGAGCAGCACACGAGCCTCCAGCGGCCCGAGCGCGAGATCGGCGTCATAGGTGCCGCTCGCCGGAAGCGTGCCGTCGAAAACCCACTGAAGGTCCGCGCCGAGCCGCCAGAGATCCCACGGACCCGGCCCCACGCCGACATCCTCGAGATCCACCGAGATCGTTCCCTCTTGCGGTGTCATCGTGAAGTTCGTGACGAGCAGCGCGAGCCGACCGTCGGGATCCACGAGCGATCCACCCAGGACCGCGTGCGTCTCATACTCTGCGTGGGACCCCGCGTCTTCTTCGAACGGAACCGTGATCGAATCGAAGTCGGCCAGCAGCGGCGGCCGTTCCCAGCGTCCGAAGACCGCGTGGTCGGTGACCTGGCCGTGCAGGGCCGCAAGGTCTCGGAGGTAAGCGGTGTATCGGACGCGATCATCCGGCCAGTCGGCGAGCGGCACGTCATCGAGTCGGTGGCTGGGGCGCACGCCGTTGACCCACCCCCATGCCTGCATGAACCGCGGCGCGACCGAGTCCGCCTGGTCGTAGGCGCCCACGACACTCCACTGCATCATGATCCAGTCGTGATAGATCGCCTGCACGAGCGGGACGGGCTCGGCCTCGTCCAATACCAGCCAGCCGCTCGCCTTCTGATCCCATGCCTGTGCCGGCACGAAGTCGAGCTGCGGAATCAAATACTCGCACCGGCTTTCGCTCAGGAACGACGCATCGGGCCAGTCGTTGCGCAGGCGGCCGATCATGGCGCGGTAGCCGTCCAGCCAGTACGTCCCGCCGCCGGGAACGTGGTCGTGCATCAGATCGGTGGGGTGGTGGCAGAGAAAAGGCTTCGGGAAGTTGTCGCAGTAGAGGTCGGTGATGTTTGGCCAGGAGAGCACCTCGCTGCACTTGTCCGCGTAGTAGGTTTGCCAGTAAGAGCCGGGGCAGAGGATATCGGACTTGAACACGTTGGAATGCGCGGGCTCGCCGTTGCGCGTCATCGCGACCCACAGCTTGTAGGTCTCGTCGGAGGTGTACGCGTCGGGCAGATCCCGCGTCGAGCTGTACGGCCCGCAGCCGAGCCCGAGGCTGTCGACGAAGTCCAGCACGGGCGGAACCTCCGGGTCGACGGTCCAGCCGGGGTCGAACGCGAAGGCGCGCCAACCCCAGTTGCGGCCCAGCGTCGTGATCTGCACGCTGTCCCCGAAGAATGTCACCAGCTCCTGCAGACGTTCATTGATGAACTCGGCGTCGTACCCGAATTGCGAGAAGTTCAGCGGAAGAAAGAGGCTCAGGTCCTTCTCGAGGATGAACGGCCGGAGGTCGTCCCGCTCATGCAGCCGTCCCTGTGTGAGCCACGGCATCTCCAGCTCGTTGGTGCGCCGCACGTAGTCGCGTGCGGCATCGATCCAGTCGCCGGCGAAGGGCTTCAGGTAGACGGGATAGGGTATCTCCCAGCTCGCCGCGGCCCCGGCGTCATGCGGCGGGTAGTGTCGGAAGCCCACGCGGATCGCGTCTCCGGTTCCGATGCCGACGATCCGCTTCATCCAGCCGAGCGGGTCCTCGGTGCCGTAGAGCAACCCCCGATCGTACCCGCTGTCATAGATGTGATACTGTTGCAGCGCCACCTCGCCCGGATGAGTGGCGTGGTGGTTGGTGCGCGTGGGCTCGAGGTCGTCCGCCGGGACGAAATCGATGTCGAGACTGTCGGCCGGGTCGCGCACACGGCAGCCCGCGTAGAGTGGGATGATGGCTGTGTCGAGACGGAAGTCGCCGCTCATCTCGAGCAGGGAGAAGAGCGGGGCGTTGACCGCCCAGATCGCGTAGTGATCGCCGGTCAGGGAGAGATTGACACCGATGCGCGCGCGCGTCCCGCCGGTCGGGATGGTGACGTGAAGATCGAGATCGAGTGTGTCGAGGCCCGCGAGTGACATGTCGGTCCAGCGGAGGGTGAGCGTATCGCCGCCGGTGGAGAGAAAGTCCGAGCGCGTCGCATCGTCCCGGCTGCTGAAGGTCACGAGGTCGGCCACCTCGAGGGAATCGAGCGTCGAGTCGTAGACGGTGACCGTCCAGATGGAGTCGTTTGGATCGCACAGCAGCGAGAAGTCCGCCCCGTCGATCCGCGACAGTCCGTAGTACGCGGTCTCGTCGAAGGCGATCGTCACATCGGAGTTGCCGAACTCGACCTCGGCGCGGGGTGCGGTCGCCGCGAGCAGGAGGACGAGCGCGAGAAGGAAGACGGGGGATCGATGACGAGGATGCCGTGACCACATGGTGACCTCCTATGTATTGCCGCTTGATAGGATTCTACACGCATTTGGCTGCGCGCGCCGCGCATCACGGCCAAAAAGTGATCGGTCCGGTGCTCGAGGCCGGAGATCTGGCCACATCCGCCCGATCGGGCGGGGCTCGCCTGGCCGGCGGATGACGGGGGGATTGCGGCCGGATCCTCCGGCAGGCTAGAATCGATACACATCATCAGGGAGGCCGACATGAAGCACATCGCCCCAACCGCTTTGGTTCTCGCCCTTCTCCTGCTTGCCCCTGACCCATCCTCCGGTTGCGGCCCCGGCGACGCGGATCGCACGAGTGGGGCCTGCCTCCCCGGCGGCCGGGTTTTCGATTTCGGGACGCGTGATCGTCCGGACTCGTCGGACATCTGTCCCGACCAGGTGATCCACGGCATGGCGGGGGTCGGCGGCGTCGCTCAGTTCTTCATGAGCTTGGAGCACTACGACGAGGAGTTCTATCGCCCCGTCTGGCAGGGCGCTCTGCAATGGATCGAGAACGATGCCGAGCCGGGCGACCCCGGCTACAAGTGGGAGGCGGTGCATTGCGACGGGATCAAGGCGCCCGGTCGCGTGAGCACCATGTGGAACGCGGAGCTGTTCTGCCGGGGCTATCTCTACGCGGAGGACTCCGCATACGTCGCCGTGGCCGACAGCGCCGTCGCGTGGGTGGACTCGGAGAAGATCGACGCGGATACCCTCTACTCGGGCAGCAACGGCTACATCTGGATCGAGAAGGCGTTTGAGGCGCCGGCGCCGGAGTACTACAGCCTGGGAGCCCTGCACGGCATGTGCGCGATCGGGCGTCACGCGCTGGAGATCTACCGGATCTCCGGAAGCATGATGGCCAGGGATCTGGCCATGGGTGTCGGGCGGACGGTTCGCGACGCGGCGGTTGTCGATACGGAGAAGGGCGGGCACTTCTGGTACGCCTTCGGTGGGATGTATGGGAGCCCGTACACGCACACCGGCTTCTGTCTGGGGGCGGCGGGCATCATCGAGTTTCTCATCGAGATGGACTACACGCTGTCGGGCATGGGCGAGGTGGACTACCGCGCGGTGGCCGAAGGCGGGCTCAAGTGGCTGATGGCGGTCGCGGACAGCGCCGATGGGGGGCTCCGGTGGGAGAAGGACCTGGATCACACTGGGTCCGGCTACTGGCCGATTGCGGGGTTCGGAGCGACGGGCGTCGGTCGCGCCTTCCTGCGCGCCCACGAGCAGTTCGGCGAGGACGTGTATCTCGACACGGCCATTGGGGCGGGGGATTGGATCGTCGCCCAGGCGGATCAGTCGGGCGACGGCCGGCTCGCCTGGTGGCGCGAGGTACCCGCGGATTCGTCGAGCGACGTCAAGACGTCCTGGTGTCGCGGGGCCCTCGGCGCCCTGCACTTCCTACAGCGCCTGGGCGTGGAGACCAGCAACTACTTCTACACCAGCACGGCCCGGAAAGCGGTGCGGTGGCTCGAGAGCATGCAGGAGGAAACCGCCGACGGTCAGTTCGTTTTCCCGGTCAGGGTCGGCGATGCGGAGCAGGTGAGCGGAAGGGCCTACGGCGTGTCCGGCATGGTGAACCCGGTGTACGACCCCGCCGACGGCGTGATCGACACGGAGCCCTTCAAGAGCGTCGCGATCGATGCCGCCGAGTTCCTGATCCAAAGGAGGATCATCACGGAAGAGGGCCACTACTGGAACCACAGCATGCCGTTCGATACGACCACCGTGTCGGTCCCCGACGTGCCGCCGCCTCGCCGTCCGGACAAGTTCGACGCTCGCATCTACCCGACGCCCTCCTCCGGACCGTTCGCGATTCTCTTGAGATTCGACCATCCCGTTTCCGATCAACGTCTGCGCCTCGACGTCTACGACGTCGGCGGACGTCGTGTGCTCTCGCGCGCCGCCGACGGCAGGATCGACGGCACCGAGGCCCGGATCATGTGGGATGGCCGCGACGAGAAGAAGCGTCTGGTCCCTCGCGGCGTGTATTTCTTGAGGGTGCTGGCCGGAACACAGACGCGCGAGCTGAAGGTCGCCGTGATACGCTAGCAGCGCGCTGCCAGGGTCATCCGTCCGGATCCTCACCCCGACGAATGATCCTATCGAATGATCATCGAACGACGACGGCCCGCCGCACGACCGTTCGGTGATCCACTTTCAGTCGCACGTAGTACACGCCGGGACCGAGATGGTCATTCTCCCCCGGCGACCAGATCCACTGGTGCCTTCCTGCAGCCAACACGAGCCGGGGCCAGGACATGACGACCCGGCCGGTCACGTCGAAGATAGCCGCCGACACCTTCGCATCGTCTGCCAGCTCGAGGTCGAGACCGGTGGAGGTTCGAAGTGGGTTGGGAGTGACCGAAAACGTTGGAAGCAGTCGGGTTGTCGCGTCCGGGACGGCGTCCACCTCGGTGTCGTCTCCGTAGATGTACATCCGACCCGTATCCGCGGCGCCCCACGCGCCCACCAGGACATCGTCGTAGGTATTGAGATCAAGATCACTCGCGCCCGCCACGGCGCTTCCGAACTGTTCGCCCGCCGCCGCTGCCGTGAAGATGAAGTCGGCGGTGGCATCGAGCGCCGCGCCGCCCCGGTAGACATAGACGCGCCCTCCCTCGTCGCTGCCGTTGGTGAAGCCGGGGGAGCCGACGGCGAAATCCATCGCTCCGTCACCGTCCACGTCGCCGGCACCGTCGAGTGCCGCGCCGAAGATGGCGTCGCCATGCTCACCGCTCAGCACGAGATCGGCCGCCGCATCCAGCTCGGTCCCGCCGAAGAACAAGTAGGCTCGTCCGGCATCCGTCGCGGGCGCGTTCGCGAAACGGGCGCCCACCAGGAAATCGTTGCCGCCACCACCACCGACGTCGCCGCAGCCGGCCACCGCGCCGCCGATGAGCGCGCCCGCGAGAACGAGCATGAGAGGAATCCCCGCGAGAGGAACGAAGGTCTTGGTCGAGCTTGACGTGTCCATCGCAGTCCCCCAATGATGAGCGGCACCAGCCAGCGCGTCGGCATTGCTAGGTTTCGGATCTTCACATCTTTTACTATTTTGAACGATTACGCGTTTCTACACAAGGCGGCCGTTGCAGGCCTGATGCCTCGGCGTCCAGGTGCAGTGCGGCCTCCGCGGATAGGCGGTATGCTCTCCAGTGGTGGGAGGTGTCGCCGACGCTTCGAAGTCGGCGATCGGCCGACGACTCATCATCGTGACGTGACGGCGAGAGTGACGGAAAGGGCTTAGCGCGAGCGGGGTATCATCCGCATAATGTCCCGTCAAGGATCCAGGAGAAGGCCGGACAATGTCCGGCCTTCCGTGTATGGTGGTGGCGGGCAGGCCACGACGGAGGACCTCATCGACTATCAGTCCACGATACCGCGCCGAAAGACCCGACAGATCCGCGTCGGCTCGATCGAAATCGGCGACGGCGCGCCGATCTCCGTTCAATCCATGACGAAGACGGACACGCGCGATGTCCAAGCCACAATCGACCAGATCGTCGCCCTCGAGGTCGCGGGCTGTGACATCGTCCGTATCGCCGTTCCCGACGCCGAGGCGGCCAAGGCCCTCGGCGAGATCAAAGCAGGCGTGCGTGTGCCGCTCATCGCCGATATCCACTTCGACTACAGGCTTGCCCTCGAAGCCGTCCGCCAGGGAGTGGATGGCATTCGGCTGAACCCGGGGAACATCGGAAGTCGGTCGCGCGTGGAAGAGGTCGTGCGGGCGGCCAAGGACAGAGGTCTGCCGATTAGAATCGGCGTGAACGCGGGATCCCTGGAGAAGCCACTTCTGCAGAAGTACGGCACCACGCCCGAGGCGATGGTCGAAAGCGCTCTGGGGCACATTGCCATCCTCGAAGACCTCAACTTCTACGACACCAAGGTGTCTCTCAAAGCATCGAACGTGGGACTCGCCGTAGACGCCTATCGTCTCTTCAGCAAACGCTCCGACTATCCGGTTCATCTCGGAATCACGGAATCGGGAACGGCTGAGACCGGCAAGATCTATTCGGCGGTCGGGCTCGCCGTCCTCCTGGCCGAGGGGATCGGGGACACAATCCGGGTCTCGTTGGCCGCCGATCCTGTCGAGGAGGTGAAGGTCGGTCTACAGATCCTGCGTGCCCTGGGTCTACGGGAGGCCACGACACGGGTCATCGCCTGCCCGTCCTGCGGGCGGTGCGATGTTCAGACATTTCTGGATATCGCCGAGGAAGTTGAAAAGGAGGTTGAAAACCTCCAAAACCCGTTGGAGATCGCCGTGATGGGGTGTGAAGTGAATGGACCCGGCGAGGCCCGCGGTGCGGATATCGGTGTGGCCTGCGGCAAGGGCGTCGGCCTTATCTTCAAGAAAGGCAAGGTGTTCCGCAAGGTGAAGGAGGAAGAGATCAAGAGCGCCCTCCTCGATGAGGTTCGCCGCATGTCGGATGAGCCGAAGGGCTAACCTATTTGTTGACAGTGTGTTAGTATCTATCTGCTATATATAGTTTCTTCTATTGACCGGATTCTTCCCGACTGCTACACTTGTTGCACATCAACAGTTCGCGGGCACCGGGCATCTTCCGCCGGGTGGCCGAGTGAAATGTGGCAACAAGCACCTTGGATATGCATCAGTCGTGTGATCATGGGGATCGCACCAGGGAGGAACACATCATGAGACGAGCCGCAACACTGACTCTCTCGTTGGCCATCGTGGCTCTCGCGGCAGGGCCCGCCTCAGCTTCCCTCTTCCTAGCCGATTGGGGCGTCAGCTATGACAGCTGGAATCCCACCGGATTCACAGGGTCGCACGTCAACTACTACACCGAGGACTGGACCCCGGAAACCAACGAAAACGGATGGCTGGACCCCGGCTACGGCGGCGACCTCTTCGACGTCGAAGCGATGTACTTCGGCATCGACGATGAGAACTACTACTTTGCCGTCGTGACGGGCTTCGGGCCCGAAGGCCGCGATTGGTACAGGCCTGGTGATCTCTTCGTCGACTTCGGCCAGGACGGCTACGACTACGCGTTCATCACGCATATGGGCGGAGCCCTCGTCACGGATATCACCCACTACGAGAACGCCGCTCTTGATTGGGGCGGGGTATCGGATCCGTTCCGCGTCCAGGGGTTCGAAGGTTCTCCGATGCCGGTCGGAGACTGGAGCTACGGTGAGTTCGACGGTCGCTACGCGCTCGAGGTCAAGATCGACAAGAACTTCCTCGGTCCCGTGAGCGACTACCATATCCACTGGACGATGCAGTGCGGCAACGACGCCGGTGATCTGGTGGACTCGGTTCCCGAGCCCGCCACGCTGCTCCTCGTCGGTGGCGGTCTTCTGGGGATCGGCGCGCGCCGGTTCCGCCGCAAGCGCTAGGGTCTTAAGCCAACAATATAAGGACAGGTCCCACGGGTCTCACACCGAGGCCCGTTTTCTATTGCCAGATAGTCGTGTTGGTCAAGATCGGCTGAAATCGTGCGATAGCACGCGATTAGTTTACTCGAGGCGGTCAGTGGTCTTGAAATGGTCGTTGCCGGATCGGTAGAATCGTGTCAGGTGAAAGGCCGACAACCGGTCCCTTCTCAGGGCCGTTCACACTGTTCTGAAGCATTGGATGGGCTAAGCACCAGTTGGCGATCGTGAACAACACGTCGCCCAAGGAGGAAGACACCATGAAGAGAGCCCTCGCGCTGATATGGAACGACCGTGTCAAGCACGGTTGTATTTCGGGGGCGGCGGAGG
>CAZAMP010000044.1:0-34429 GCA_964486455.1 uncultured bacterium
GCGCCCCCCCCCCCGCCCCGGGGGGGGCCCGGCGCGGGGGGGGGGGCGCCGCCCCCCCCCCCCCCCCCCCCCGCCGCCCCCAAACCCCCTCCACCACCACCCCAACCGACAGAGATTCCACGTCGTTGACACGATTCCGCGCGCCGGATTACAATCGTCGCCTTGTTTGCGCGGCGGGCAATGGCTCCGACAGACACGGAGGGCAGCCCGGCCGGTAACCGTCGGAGTACTGAATGGACAAAAATCTGCGCTGGAAGCTTCTGTTCGTTGTCGTCGTTGTCCTGATCGGGATCTGGTTCCTGATCCCCACGTACCGGGTCTATTTCGGTCTCACGGAGGAGCAGTTCTCCGAGATGACCCCATCCGAGCAGGACAATCTACGCTCTAGTTCCGTGAGTCTTGGGCTCGACCTCCAAGGGGGAATGGACCTTCTGCTCGAGCTGGACAAGGAGAAGCTGGACGAGGACGTGGATATCGACGAAACGATGGATCGCGCCCTCAGCGTTCTCCGTAATCGCGTCGACGAGTTCGGCGTCGTTGAGCCGAACATTCAAAAGTCGGGAGATGATCGCGTCGTCGTGCAGCTCCCGGGTCTCACCGATCCGGTTCGCGCGCGTCGCATCGTTCAGCGCGTCGCACTCCTGGAGTTCCGATTGCTCAAGGAGCCTTCGGAAGTCGCGCGAGTGCTTCGGCGAGTCGACCGTCTGATGGGAATGCGCAAGGCGGGGATCGAGGCCGAGCCGGACAGCGCCGGGATCGACTCGCTCTTTGCAGGATCCGACTCACTTGACGCCGCGCTGGACTCGCTTCTCGTGGAGCATCCCCTCCTGAGCCGGCACATCCCGATCAGCGAATCGGATATCGCGTTCGACATGGACGACATCCCGCTCATCGAGCGGATGCTCGAAGACGTCAAAGCCGATTCCATTCTGCCGACCTCATCTCTTCTCTGGGCGAAGGATGACATCGCGATGCGGGACGGTCGCCAGGCGCGGCAGCTCCATGTGCTCGAAAAGAAGGTGCAGCTCACTGGTGAAGGCATCACGCGCGCCTACGTGCGTGCCGATCCGACCACGGGCCAACCCGAAGTGAATCTCAACTTCTCCGCGTCGGCGGCCGCCAAGTTCGCGAGGATCACGGGTGCCAACGTCGGTCGCAGGCTTGCCATCGTGCTCGACGGGCGCGTGGCGTCGGCCCCCGTCATCCAGAACAAGATTTCGGGCGGCAGGGCAACGATCTCGGGAACGTTCTCGGACGATGAGGCACGCGACCTTCGCGTCGTTCTTGAAGCCGGTGCGCTCCCCGCACCGCTCAAGATCATCGAGGAACGGACCGTGGGGCCGTCGCTCGGTCGCGACTCCATTCAACAAGGGCTTCGCGCAGGATGGATCGGCGCGCTGATCGTCGTGATCTTCATGCTCTTCTACTACCGTGCGTCGGGGATCGTCGCCGTTATCGCTCTGGCTCTGAACCTGTTCTTCATCTTTGCGGCGTTGGCCAAGTTGGGCGCGACGCTGACGCTTCCCGGTATCGCCGGCATCGTGCTGACCATCGGTATGGCCGTGGATGCCAACGTGCTGGTCTTCGAGAGAATCCGGGAGGAGCTCCGGCTCAACAAGACGGTGCGGGCCTCGATCGATTCGGGTTACGAGCGGGCGTTCAAGGCGATCATAGACGCCAACCTGACGACGCTCATCGCCGCGATCGTCCTGCTTCAGTTCGGCGTGGGACCGATTCGCGGTTTTGCCGTGACGCTCGCGATCGGAATTGTCTGTAACCTGTTCACGGCGTACTTCGTGACGCGGGTGATCTTCCAGTTGGTCACGAGCCGGACGCGGCTCGAGAAGCTGTCGATCTAGTCGGGCCGCGGGCCCTCGAGAGGATACGATGTTCAAGATCATTGGCGAGACACACATCGACTTCATGGCCGCGCGGAAGGCCGCCTTCGTTCTGACGCTCATCTTGATCGTCGCCGGCATCGCGTCGCTGATTCTCCACGGTGGCCCGCGCTACTCGATCGACTTCGCCGGTGGGCGGCTCGTGGAGCTGGCGTTTTCGCAGCCCGTTGAGGCGGAAGACGTGCGCAGTGCGCTGAGCGACGTCGGGATCTCGGACGTTGAAGTGCAGCACTTCGAAGCCGGTGCGGGGTCGGGATCGGGCGACCTTGGCGTGATCCTGCGATTCAAGGAAGACGTCCTCGCGTCGGCCGGGGGGGAGGATGGCAGTCCTACCGGCCGGATCATCCGGGCGCTCAAGGCGCAGGAGAGTGGCCTCGAGATCGACGTGCGCCGCGAGGAAAGCGTCGGTCCGAAGATCGGTAGCGAGCTTCGCTCCCGCGCGATCAAGGCGATCATCATCGCGCTCGCCGCGATTCTCATCTATGTCGGCATTCGCTATGAGTTCGTCTTCGCACTCGGCGCGGTGGCCGCGCTCTTCCATGACGTTTTCATCACATTGGGAATCTTCTCGATCCTGAACATCGAGATCTCTCTTCCGATCGTCGCGGCGTTTCTCACGATCGCCGGCTATTCGATCAATGACACGATTGTCGTTTTTGACCGAATCCGTGAGCGACGCCGATCGCATATGCGATCCTCGCTGAGGGAGATCATGAACATAAGCATCAATCAGGTGCTTTCGCGAACGATCGTTACGAGCGTGACGACCATATTCGTGGTTCTCGCCCTCTTCCTATTCGGAGGCCCGGTCATCCACGACTTCGCTACGGCGATGCTCATCGGTGTGGCGATCGGGACCTACTCCTCCATCTTCGTGGCCACCTCTCTCGCGTACACGATCCTCAATACGCGTCAGATGGCCAAGAAGCGCAAGGTGGCCGCCGCCGTCTAGGCGGGGCCACCGGCTCGACCTCTCCGGCGCCTGCGGTCCGCGTTCGAGACAGCGGAACCGCAAGCGCCATCACGCGGTAGAAGATCCAACACCGTGCTATCATGGGCGCAACCGAACCCGAAAGGCGGACGAAGGTGTCCTTTGCGAAAGTCGTGCTGATCGTCTGCGCCGTGGCCTTTCTGCTCCCGCCCGCCACGGCCGCACCGCGGGACGTCGACCCCGATTCCCGTTTCACGATCGGACGCGTGAAGTACGGTGGCGGAGGGGATTGGTACTCTGACCCGACTTCATTGCCCAATCTGCTCGAGGCACTGCGGGAGCGCACCCACCTTGAAGTGACCGAGCGGGAGACAAATCTCTCCGTGGGGGACGAGGCTCTTTTTCGCCACCCGTTCTTGTATCTGACCGGTCACGGTGCTGTGAAGTTCACCGACGATGAGGTCGCCCGGCTTCGTGACTATCTCGAGCGTGGCGGTTTTCTATGGGCGGACGACAACTACGGGATGGACCCGCACTTCAGGGCTCAGATGAACCGCGTGTTCCCCGATCGGCGCTGGGTGGATCTGCCGTTCGATCACCCGATCTATCATTGCTTCTACGACTTCGAGTCCGGTCCGCCGAAGATTCATGAGCACGATGGAAAGCACCCGCAGGGACTGGGCATGTTCGACCGAGGCCGGCTCGTGGCTTTCTACACGTACGAGAGCGACATCGGTGACGGTCTCGAAGACGCGACCGTCCACGACGATCCGGCCGAGGTGCGTGAGAGCGCTCTTCGGATGGCAATCAACGTCGTGCTCTACAGCATGATGAATTGACAAGGGAGCGTGACGTGAGCGACAGCACGGCCCACCGCCGGCTCATCGATCATCTCAAGCGGGCTCGCCGCGGACTTCTGACGCGGACTTACGGACGCGCGCTTCTGACATGCGCGGCCTGGCTCGCCGCGGCCGCCACGCTTGCGCTTGTCATCCAGGGTCTCCTGGGACCTCACCTGGTCCTGGGCGTCGTGCTCGGTGCGCTGTTCACCGGCCTGGCCGTCTGGATCTTCATCACGCGACTGATCGTGCCCGCGCTGCGTTTCCCCACCCTCCGGCGATTCGCGATGTGTGTCGATCGAGAGATCGGCGACGAGGGCGATTGGGCGGTAAACGCGCTTGACCTGGGTGAGAAGCGCTCACGCGAGGCGGATCCACTTTCGAGGGCGCTCATCGATCACGCAATCGATCGCAGCCTCCCTCCCGTTCTGGATGTCGGGGCCGATCGGCTCGATCGCGGCGCGCGAGTTCGACCGCTCGTCCTGACTCTCGTTCTGTGCGCGATTCTCATCGCTCTCTTCCAGCTCGCCGCCCCGATGCGGCTGCGTGCCTCGTGGCTCGCGCTCCTTCATCCGACCGCGTTCCCCTATGCCCCCGAGTTCGTCATCACGGTCATGCCGGAGGGCGCGCGGGTCGACGCGGGTTCTGATTTCGTCGTGGCCGCATCGATCGTTGGGTCGGACGACCCCGTGCGTCTCCTCTACCGAAAGGAAGGAGGTGCGTGGAAGTCGGTTCCGATGACGCTAATCACCGAGGAACCGGTTTCATGGACGGGTCATCTCGATGGGTCGGACGTGACCCTTGAACGCACGATCCACAAACGGCGGCACGAGTTTGCGCTGGGCGATCTTCGACGGAACACCGAGTACCGCGTCACGGCCGGACGGCGAGAATCGGAGACCTACCTCGTTTCGGTTCTCACTCCGCCGAGGGTGGCCGGGTACGAGATTACGTATCACTATCCGTCCTACACAGGCCTTCCTTCAGAGACACATCGCTCTGCGACTGGCGGCGTGGCCGCCCTTCTCGGCTCGGAAGTCGACGTCGCGCTCGTCGTCGACGGTGACGTCGAGGCCGCCGAGATCGAGTGGAACGATGCGCGGCCAATGGGCCTGGCATCCGATTCCGACGGGGGCTACACGTTCGGCCTCACGCTGGATCGTCACCGTGAATACCGCGTGCAGCTCACCGATCATCGCGGTGTGATGCGTTTCGAGAGCCCGTTCTACGCGGTCGACCCGATCGACGATCGCTACCCCATCGTGCGCCTCGTTTCTCCCGGTGATGACGTCGATGTTCCCGAAGACATGACCCTTCCAGTCGAAGTCTCATGCGCTGATGACTACGGGATCTCGCGGCTGGTTCTGCATATCCACAAAGAACCCTACGAGCCGTATGAGAAGGAGATCCGCGCCTTCGACGCCGGCGTGCGGGAAGAACCGGTCTCGTTCTTATGGGATGTTTCGTCGTTGGATCTGATGCCCGGTGAGGTCGCGACCTATTATCTCGAGCTCTTCGACAACGATGCGGTGAGCGGACCGAAATCGTCGCGGACTCCCGTCTACGAAGTCCGATTCCCATCGATGGCCGAGCTGTACGCCCGCGCGGAAGAAGAATACGACGAAGGCGTCGTCTCCGCGTTCGAGTCGATCTACGAGTCGGAGAAAGAGCTCCGCGAACGTCTCGAGTCCATTCGCCAGGAGATGCAACGCTCGCGCGAAGGCGTGAGCTGGGAGCGCCAGAAGGAAGTCGAGGGGCTCGTCGCCCAGCAAGAGTCGTTGCAGCAGGATCTAGCCAACGCGATGAAGTCGTTGGAGCGCTCGATCGACAGCTTGCAGGAAACCGATCAGGTCGGCTACGAGATCCTCGAGCGAATGCAGGCCATCCACGATCTCATGGAGGAGGTGGCCGACGAACGACTCGAGGCCATGCTCGAGCAGGTTCGTGAGGCGCTCCAAAAGATGGATCCGAACGAGCTGCAGAATGCCCTCGAAACGTTTTCCTTCACACAGGAAGAGCTTCTGGAGAACCTGGATCGCTCGCTGGAGATGCTCGAGCAGATTCTCACGGAGCAGAAGCTCGAAGCCATCATCGACGAGCTTCAGGCCATGGTCGAGGAGCAAGCCGACATCAATGAACAGCTTGAGGAATCATCCAGCGAGGCGGGCGACGAGGGGGAAGCGGCGGAGAACCCGGATGACGCGGAATCCGGTGAGGCGGAGGATGGCGAGAAGAGCCAACAGGGTGAGCAGGGCGAGCAAGGCGAACAGGGCGAGCAAGGCGAACAATCGGACGGCTCCGAGGCCACGGATGACGACCCGTCGCAGATGGAGTCGCTGGCGGAGCGGGAGTCGAATCTGGCGTCGCAGGCGGAAGCGATGCAGGAACAGCTCGAGGAGCTTCAGCAGGCGGCGACCGAATCGAATCCGCGGATGCAGCAGGAGCTCTCTCAGATGCAGCCGCAGCAGCAGCTCTCGGAGAGCCAGTCCGCGATGGAGGAGTCCGCCCAATCGATGTGCGGCGGTAATTCCGGGGAGGCCCTCCGCTTCGGGCTCAAGGCGCAGGAGAGGCTCCAGTCGCTGATGAGCCAGATGATGCAGGCTTCGCAGGCCGCGCGCGAACGGCAACAGCAAGAGCTTTCCGAGGACATGATGGCGCTGGGCGCTGATCTTCTTCACCTTTCCGGCAAGGAGGAGAACGTTGCCGAGGCGGACGAAGGCTTCGATACGCGTCAGCTCGCCGCGGACCAGATGAGGCTCTATGAAGCGACGGGGCGCATCTCCGAAGAACTGATCAGAATCGGAAAGGAAAGCCTGCATGTTTCCTCCAGCATGTTGCGGAACATGGGGACTATTTTGGACGCCATGAACCACGCGACGAGTGAGTTCGAAGCCGGTCAGCGGATCAGGGGAACGCGCCACGGTCGCACCGCCATGACGGCCATGAATAGAACGGTTATGGACATGCTCCGCGCCAGTCAGAGCATGAGCCAGTCGGGTGCCTGCTCGAATCCCAGCCCGTCAATGATGGGACGCTTGCCGGCACTGTCGGGGATGCAGCAGCGCCTCAACCAGCAGACCCTTTCTCTGCAGCAGCAGATGGCGCAGGGTCGGCTGCAGGGCGCAACCGGGGAAGCCGCGCTCCAACAGCTCGCCGCCCGCCAAGAGGCGATCCGCAGAGGCATCCAAGAGGTTGGGCAGGAGCTTTCCGGTCGCCGCGATGTTCTCGGACGGATCGACGAGCTCGGTGGAGACATCGAAGAGATCGTCGACCAGCTCCAGTCGGGGAACGTCGATCGCAAGCTGATCGAACGGCAGGAGAAAATCCTGAGCCGGTTACTCGCCGCGGAGCGATCCATCCGCAAGCAGGACCAAGACGACCGCCGCGTGTCGCGCACCGGTGAGGCCGAAGAGCGGGAGTCTCCCCCGGCGCCCTCCGATGAGCAAATCGGCGCGCGGGATCGGACGACCTTCGAGATCATGCAGGGGCGCACGGACCCGTTCCCCACGCGATATCGCAGCATGATCGAGGCATACTACAAGGCGCTGAGCGGGCGAAAAGGCCGAGAATGAACCACCATCGACTCAACGCGCTTCGTCGGCTGATGCTCGGCGGCTTTGGATTGCTCCTCCTCGCAACCGCCGCCGCCTGGGTTCCGGCTGCGGCCCAGGATTTCAAGAGTGATCAGGCCCGCGCGCAGATTCTAGTCCGCAAGGGCCGCGTGGCTGAAGCGATCGTCATCTACCGCTCGCTCTTGGCGCGAGACCCGGGAAACGTCCGCGTTGCGCGAGACTTCGGCGGAGCGCTTCGGCGGGTGGGGGAGTACGAAGCGGCGCTGGTCGTCTATGAGCACACCGACGCGCTGCTTCCTCAGCCGCGTTTCCTGCTGGACCGCGTCGGGCTTCTCACGCTTCTTGGACGGACCGTCGAGGCACTCGATCTCTGCGTGGCCTTTCTGGATCGGGCGCCGTCCATTCAGAAGTACTTGCAGGAGCGACTCATCGAGCTTGCGGATGACGAGAATCTTCGCAATCGCGCCACGGATGCGCTCGAAAAAGCGTTCGACGATACGCCATCGGATCGAGTCGGAAGCGCTCTCTCCGAGCTCTACCTGATGGATGAGAAGTACGACGATGCGATTGAGACGACGTGGCGCGTCGATCGGCACGTCGGGGCCGACGGCGAACGCGCCTATCGTCTCGCCCATCGACTCCACGGTTTGGAGGAGACCGACCGAGCTCTCGACCTGGTGACCGTGGTCGTTGAAGACTACCCGGGCTCCGGGTATGCCGATGTCGCACACCTGTATCGCAGCGAGCTTCAGGTCGCGTTGGGGCGCGCGGATGAGGCGTACGCGGCGCTGACGCTGCTCGGCACGGATGGCCGGCAGCATCGCAATACCTACGAGATTCAGATGCGCCGCGCCGAGCTGCTGTCGGGGCCGCTCGGACGGATCGATGACGCCGTCGCACTCTATGACACGCTGCTGGCCGATCGACGGCTCCGCGGCCGCCATGAAAACGTTCGCCTCGAAAAGGCCGATATCCAGCTCAGGATCGGTCGCTTCGACGGAGCGCTATCCGAGTTTCGCCAGCTGTCGGCCATGGCACGTACCGAATCGGTTCGTGAACGCTCGCGTTTCCTGGTCGGTGAGCTCTTCTTCTACATGGGCGAGATCGATTCCGCCGCCGCGTCGTACGCGGAACTCCTCGACGAATTCCCCGAAGGCAATCTGGCAAACGATGCGCTCGAGCGGATCTTCCTTTTCAACGAGAACTTCGAAGGGGCGGGCGAGGCGCTCAAGTCGTTCGCTCGGCTCGTGAGGATCGAGGCGTCGGGCGACGTTGCGCCGGCCCTGGCGCTCGGCGATTCTCTCATCGTGCTCTACCGTGGGGCACCGATCCACGACGACCTCCTTTCGAAGATGGCGACGCTTGCCGCAAGCAGCGACGCGCCGGCTCGCGCGATCGGATACGTGGACAGCCTGACGGCCCTCTACCCGGAGAGCCGCATGGCGTCGCGAGGTCTGCGCCTGAAGGGGAGCGTGCAGGAGGAGCTGATAGGCGATCCAAAAGCCGCGCTCGGCACCTACGAGACCCTGCTCATCAACTACCCGGACAGCATCGATGCGGCGGAAGTCCGGCCGCGCGTAACCAGACTGCGAAGGGAGCTTCGCTCGTGAGATTGTCGAGCCCATTTTTCCGCGTTGCCGTCATTGTCGGTCTGCTCACCCTTGCCTGCCTGGGCGGCGGCGCCGTATCGGCGGACATGCTGCTCGTTCCGATGGACCTCCGGCAAACGGATCATCTCAAGGCCTACGGGCTGGCCTTCTGGGCACTCACTCGCGGCGAGCAGGTTGAGTGGCTGCTCAACTATCGAGGCGGGTCGTTCTTGATGGAGAGCACGGCGCGCAACCAACAGGAAGCACGCATCCGTGGAATCCTGACGGACGTCGTGAGCGACGGAATGGTCGCTGCGTTCTATCAGCAGATCGAAGGCGAGAACATGGAGCGCATTCTGCTCGAGAAACCTCCGCGGGTCGCCGTTTACATTCCACCCACCCACGAGCCGTGGGACGATGCGGTGACACTGGCGCTCACCTATGCCGAGATTCCCTACGATGCAATCTGGGATGATGACGTCCAGTCCGGAAAGCTCGCCGAGTACGACTGGCTCCACCTTCATCACGAAGATTTCACGGGCCAGTACGGCAAGTTCTACACGCAGTTCCGAAACGCCGCCTGGTACATCGAACGGCAGCGCCGATATGAAGCGGAGGCCCGCGCCGCCGGTTACGAGAAGGTCTGGCAACACAAGCACGCGACCGTCCAGGTCATCAAGGAATACGTCGCGCGCGGTGGGTTTCTCTTCGCCATGTGTTCGGCGACCGACACGTTCGACATCGCGCTCGCCGCCGGCGACACGGATATCTGCGCAGCCTATTTCGACGGAGATCCCGCCGACACGCAGGGGCAGGCGAAGCTCCGATTCGATCACGGTCTTGTCTTCGAGGAGTACGTGCTGGAACGCAATCCGCTCGTCTACGAGTTTTCGAACATCGATACCTCCAACTACGCGGAGCTGCGGGGTGCGGCGGCCGAGGCCTTCAGCCTCTTCGAGTTCTCGGCCAAGGAAGATCCGGTTCCGACGATGTTGACACAGTGTCATGTGAACGTGGTGAAGGGATTTCTCGGTCAGACCACCGGATACAACAGGGCCACCCTCAAGGATGCCGTGCTGAATCTCGGTGAGGTCGAAGGCACCGAGGAAGTGAAATACATCCATTCGAATTTCGGAAAGGGTACGATCACGTTTCTAGGTGGGCATGATCCGGAAGACTATCAACACCGTGTCGGCGATCCGCCGACCGATCTGAATCTGCACAAGACGAGCCCCGGCTACCGGCTCATCCTCAACAACGTCCTCTTTCCGGCCGCGGAGAAGAAGCCTCGCAAGACCTGAGCTACGCGTCACGATCGCCGGGCTGGACAACATACGCCACTATCCAACGCGATCAATGACTTCCTTGGAGATGGCCACTTTCCAGTCGGTGAGAGCAGCCGCGTAAGACCCAGTCATGGAATAAGTTATGTAAGATCTCCCAATCCCTCACGAAGAGCGCGTCTCCGGTCGATATTGGGTTGAGAATAACCGTTCGTTCCAACCCGAATACGAGTGGCGATGGAATCGTTATACCGCAGGCGGGAAACCTCGCGGAAGCCGGCCGAGGAGCGGGCCCGTCGCAGCAAATCGGCGAGAGGGCAGGGAGTCATCGCGGACGCAAGCTCCCTGAACGCGTCGTGTTCGTTTCCGGGTGTGCTCCTTCATGTGCTCCGGGAAGCGGCGAGCCCCAACAGCACCAATGACACCCTCGCGAAAGTCATCGAGCGTGACCCGGACCTGATGGTCCGGCTCCTCCGCCTGGCCAACACCGCCTTCTATGCCACGCGGTATGATCAAATCGACGAGTCGAATCTGCCCGTGGCCGACCTGCGGGCGGCCGTGCTGAGGCTCGGGTTCACCGGCGTGCGAAACGTCGTCTTCACGCAAGGCGTCTGCCGGCTGGCGAGCGACCAGGAGGAGCTCGGTCTCCGCATCATTGCGCACCTGCTCGTCGTCGGCGAGCTGGCCCGCGGCCTGGCGTTGCACCGATCGAAAGTGCTCGCGGAGGACGCTTATTTCGCCGGTGTCGCGCATGACTTCGGAAAGCTCGCGCTTCTGCGCGTCATCCCGCACGACTACTTCGTTCTCCTACAACACTGTCGCACCCAGGGCTTCACCGTGCTTGAGGTCGAGTGGAAGCACCTCGCGAAGAAGCAACCGTTTCTCATCAATCACGTCAACACGTGCTCCGAGTTGCTACGCTCCTACGGTTTGCCCGATGCAACCGTCGATGCGGTGACGCAGCATCATGACCCGATCGACATCAATCACCCGCTCGGCTCGCCCGATGCGTCCGGAAGACTCAGCCTTGCGGCGATCGTCTCATTGGCCAACCAGGTTGCGTATTACATTGGCTTCCCGGACGGCGCGAGCGGGCGTAACCCCTACTCCACGCCGGCTGATGAGCTTCTCGAGGCGGCGGGCCTGGACAAGTCCGCTCAGAAGCGCCTGATTCGAGAATCGATCGACCGGGCCGACGAAGCGATGCGCGATGCACAGCTGCCGGCAACCGTGCAGGATCTCAATGAGCTGGCCGATCTCGAGCGCCGCACTCCAATCGAATGGCATTCCAAGACCGGTGTCGCCCCCACGCTCGCGGAGGAGTACGAATCCTGCCTCACGATGCTCCGTCTGCTTCGAACGCGGGCCTCGGTCGGTATCTACGACTTCAGCGCGCACACGGGTCTGCCGGAGATCGATCTGACCGCCAGATTGGACAAGCTGGAGGAGGCGGGATACATTCGAAAGCTCCGCGGAGGACTTCCGACGGAGGTGTTTCGAGCGGCGAGCCGTATCCACCGCGACCCGCCCGATCAGATCATCCAGTGCGCGCTGAGCGACGCACCCCTGGATGAGAAACGCGCCGCCTGAGCCGCGCGGCGTGGACCCGATGTGGATTCCGTCGCTGATCGTGCCGTCAGATCGCAGGGCGGATTCCCTGCTTGACAGCGAGTGCGATAAGTATTGAGAATCGTAGCTTCGCAGAATGCCCGCTGGCTCTGAGGGCGCCTGCCGTGCAGAGTGATGTTGGGGGAGGGGAGAGGCGATGACGAGCATGGACCACGATTTCCCGAAGTGTCTCAAGTGTGATAGTGGAATCATGGTGCCGCTTTCAGACTACGGCCGGGATGGGGCTCCGATCATGTACAAAGCGTGGGTGTGCACGAATCCCGACTGTGGGTACAACATCCGCATCGATAACGGGGAGATCAGTCACGGGCGAGCCATCGGACCTTCGGACAAGTGACGAGACCGCTCGTGTCGTCTGCAACGTAACCGGATCGAACGCCGCGTGATGCGGCGCTTTCTTTTCCCCACCCGTTGATGCGTTCGCGGGTCCACGGGGTGCCGAATGATCAAGGGAATCATTTTCGATCTCGACAACACGCTCATCGACTTCATGCGGATGAAGGAGACCGCGATCGAAGCGGCCATCCTGTCCATGATCGATGCCGGGCTCGAGATGACGCGGGACGAGGCTCACGAGAAGATCTTCGACGTCTACAATCGTGAGGGCATCGAGTATCAGCAGGTGTTCGATGTCTTCCTCAAGGATGACGACGGACGCGTCGATCCCAAGATCCTGGCCGCGGGGATCGTCGGCTACCGGCGTGCCCGCTGGTCGGCGATGGTTCTCTACCCGCACGTCAAGTTCACACTGACCGAGCTGATTCGCCGCGGCCTCTGCTTGGCCGTCATCTCGGATGCCCCCGCGCTTCAGGCCTGGCTGAGGCTGTGCCAGCTTCAACTTCATCACATGTTCGATCCCGTGATCACGTTCGACAACACCGGAGTATTCAAGCCCGATCCAAAACCGTTCCGGCTTGCCCTCGAGCGAATGAAGCTGTCCTCGGAGGACGTGCTCATGATCGGCGACTGGCCGGAGCGGGACATGGTCGGGGCGTCGCAGGTCGGGATCCGCACGGTGTTCGCCCGCTACGGAAACACATTCGGCACGACGCATAGCGGCGCCGATTTCGACATCGAATCAATAGACGAGCTGCTCGCCATCGTCGAGCAGCTGAGCGGTGGCAGCGAGGTCGGGTCATGAAGGTCTGCACACCGGATCAGATGAGAGAGATCGATCGAGCCACGATCGAGGATCGCGGCGTTCCCGGGCTACAGCTGATGGAGCGCGCCGGGTCCGGCGCGGCGAAGGCGCTGCGTGACAAGTTCGGCGATCCCGCCGGGAAGACGGTCTACGTCGTCTGCGGCAAGGGGAACAACGGCGGGGACGGATTCGTCGTCGCCCGCTATCTCCGGGAATGGAACGCGCATGTCCGCGTGTTCTCCTTGGCCGCGCCCGAGGACCTGACCGGTGACGCCGCAGCGAACTTCAAGCGGCTCCGGACGACGGGACAGGAGGTCGTACGGCTCGACGGCGCGTTCGATATGAGCGAGTTCGCGAAGGCGCTCGCGGCGGCGGATCTCATCGTGGACGCGATTTTCGGCACCGGTTTTCGCGGCGTTCCGCGCGCTCCGATCGACGCGGTGATCGACGCCATCAACCGGGCTCCCGCGCCCGCGGTGGCGCTCGACGTTCCGTCCGGTGTGAACGGCGAGACCGGCTCCGCGGAGGGCGTGGCCGTCGACGCCGACCTCACACCAACGTTTGGACTTCCGAAGCTCGGCCTGCTTCTGTATCCGGGACGTTCGCTGGCCGGCGACGTTGCGGTCATCGATCTCGAGTTTCCTCACGACATCATTGACGCGGTCGGGATCGAGACGGAAATCACGATGCCGGCCGACGTGCGCGTGATGCTGCCGATGCGGCGTCAGGACGCACACAAGGGGGATTGCGGTCGCGTCCTCGTGATCGGCGGATCGGTGGGGTTCACCGGGGCGGTTTCCCTCGCCGCGGACGCCGCGCTTCGATCGGGTGCGGGGCTCGTGACGGCGGCCGTACCCGCTAGCCTCAACGACATCATGGAAGTGAAACTCACCGAAGCCATGACGCTCCCGCTCCAGGAAAGCGCCGATCGTGCGCTGGCCGCCGACGCGGCGCATGCGGCGCTCAGCTTCGCCGCGGGATGTCATGCGGTCGTGTTGGGTCCGGGGCTCTCGCGCACGCCGGACTCGGCGGAATGCGCCCGGCGCCTCGGAACCGACCTCGCGGTCCCGACCGTGATCGACGCGGACGGGCTCAACGCGTTCGAAGGACGCCCTGGGGATCTCTCGGTCGCGAAGGGCGTGCGCATCCTCACGCCGCATCCCGGCGAAGCCGCACGTTTGCTCGGAAGATCGACGGCGGATGTCGTCCGAAACCGGCTCGCCGCCGCCCGTGCGATCGCCGACATCACCGGGGCCGTGGTCGTACTCAAAGGCGCTCCGACCGTCGTGTGTGACGAGACCGGGGCACTCTTCATCAACCCGACTGGTAACGCGGGGCTCGCCACCGGCGGCACCGGCGACGTTTTGAGTGGGCTGATCGGCGGGCTTCTGGGTCAAGGCTGCGCGCCTTGCGACGCGGCCCGGCTCGGTGTCTATCTTCACGGCCTTGCCGGCGACGTGGGCGCGGCCGGGATGGGCGCGTGGGGGCTCATCGCGGGAGACCTGATCGATCTCCTTCCCAACTCGATGATGATGATCGAGGAAGGCGGTGTGGACGAGCTATGGATCCGGTAGCAGTCCGGCATCATCGCGAAACGATGATCGAGATCGGCCGGAGGATCTGGGCGCGTGGTTTCGCGGCGGGAAACGACGGCAATCTCTCCATTCGTCTCTCCGATGATCGCTTCCTGGCCACCGCGACCGGCTCGATCAAGGGTTTCCTCACGGAGCGAGATCTGGTCGTCGTTAATTCTCGGGGTGAGACGGTCGATGGCGATCGTGCCGCGTCCTCAGAGATGCGGATGCACCTCGCAATCTACGCGGCGCGCTCCGACGTCGGCGCGGTGGCGCACGCGCACCCACCCACGGCCACGGGTTTCGCGACGGCCGGCGTGCCGCTCGATCTCTGCGTGCTTCCGGAGGTCGTCGCCACGCTCGGTTCGGTCCCGACCGTTCCCTACGGCACACCGTCAACGGACGAGCTCGTCTCGGCGATGGGACCGCACCTTCGGGAGGGCCGCGCGCTGCTTCTGGCCAATCATGGCGTGGTGGCCTACGATACCGACCTTGAGACCGCGTACCACCATCTCGAACGCGTGGAGCACTTCGCGCGCATCCTCTTCGTCGCGCGGATGCTCGGCAACGTGCAGGTGATGTCGGAGGACCAGGTCGAGCGACTCATGACCGCGACCGGACAGCCGGATCGTCCGATCACCTGTCACGTCTGTGGATCGACGACGGCCGGCCGCGAGGACGCCGTGTGTCTACATGACGCGTCGTGTGCGCAAACGTCTTCCGGCGCCGAACCGGATGGCGCGCTCGTCGATGAGATCGTCCGCGAGGTGCGTCGGCAGCTTCGTACACATCGGTAGCGATCCGTCCCGGTGGTCGCGGTTGCATGTGCTTTTCACGGGCGATAGGCTATTCCGCCTACCAATCCTTGATGATTCCCAGCTGCTTTGCACGCGTCTGCGGCTCACCCACCGGTGGGAGGAGATAGATGAACTGGACCCTTGGCGGAACCCGGGTGGATTTGATCACCGACGGTGCGGTGCGCATGGACGGCGGAGCGATGTTCGGCGTCGTCCCGAAGGCGCTCTGGTCCCGTGTCATGCCGGCCGACCAGAAGAACCGGATCGGCCTGTGCGTCGGCGTTCTCGTCATCAGGACCGCGACCGACGTCATTCTCGTCGACACGGGGATTGGATCGCGCTGGTCGGCGAAGGAGATCGAGATCTTCGCGATCGACCGGAAGACGGATCTCAACGGCTCGCTTGCGGCGCTGGGGATCGGGCCGGAGGACGTCACCATCGTGATCAACACGCACCTCCACTTCGATCACTGCGGCGGCAACACGATCGATGTCGAAGGTGCGGCGATACCCGCGTTTCCCAACGCCCGCTACATGGTCCAACGGAAAGAGTACGAGTGGGCGATGTCCCCGACGCTCCGCGACCGCGCGAGCTATCACCGCCACAACTACGAGCCGATCGAGGCCGCGGGCCGGTTCGCGTTCGTCGACGGCGATGACCCGGTGGCCGACGGCGTCAGTCTGCTCAGGCTGCCCGGTCACACCCCCCACATGCAGGGGGTCTTCGTCGAGGGGGGCGGGCAGACGCTCTTCTTTCCGTCGGATCTTCTCCCCACCGCTGCCCATCTCCCGTACGCCTGGGTCACCGGCTATGACCTCGAGCCGCTCGTCACCCTCAAGCTCAAGACTGAGCTCATCGCCGAGGCGGCCCGGTCGGGCTGGATTATCGTGTTCCAGCACGATCCCCTCCGGCCGGCCGGCCGGGTCAGGATCGAGGGGGGGCGGCCGGTCCTGGAGGCCCACGGCGGCTGAGCCCGCATTGATCGGTCGTGCGCGGCCGGTCTTCCTTGCCGCCCAATTCCCGACACCGTACAATCTGCTGGCTTTCGTTCGCAGGTGGGCCGCCGAGGCCCCGTAGATTGGCAATTCGATGGACGGACCTTCGCAGGCCCGCAGTGGGAGGATGGGACATGCGCGGTGAGTTCAAGAACGAGCCCTTCACCGACTTTTCCCGGAAGGAAAGCCGGGCGAAGATGGAAGAGGCACTTACCAAGGTTCGCTCGCAGTTCGGTCGCGAGTACGATCTCTTGATCGGAGCTGATCTCGTCAAGGCCCCCGAGCAGATGCGCTCCATCAATCCCGGTAAGCACGAAGAAGTGATCGGCATTTTCCAGAAGGCAACCGCGGAAATGGCCGAGCAAGCGGTGGAGGTCGCGGCCGCCGCGTTTGAGGGGTGGAAGCATGTTCCGGCCGAGACGCGCGCGGAGTATCTCTTCAAGGCCGCCGACCTCATGCGCGAGCGTCGCTTCGAGTTCAATGCCTGGATGGTTTTCGAGACCGGCAAGAGCTGGATCGAAGCCGACGGTGACACCGCCGAAGCGATCGACTTCTTGGAGTTCTACGGTCGCGAGGCGATCCGCTACGGCGGCGAGTATCCCATCACCCGGATCCCGGGTGAAGACAACGAAATGACGTACATACCGATGGGTGTGGCCGTCATCATTCCACCTTGGAACTTCCCCAACGCGATCCTCACCGGAATGACGGCCGCGGCGATCGTCGCGGGCAACACCGTCGTTCTCAAGCCGTCAAGCGACTCGCCCGGTATCGCGCGCCAGGTCGTGCAACTGTTCCGCGACATCGATCTCCCGGCCGGCGTGCTGAACTACGTCACGGGACCGGGCGCGATCGCCGGCGACGTGCTGGTCAGGCATCCCAAGACCCGTCTGATTGCCTTCACGGGGTCGAAGGATGTCGGGCTGCACATCGTGAACGCGGCCGCTCAGGTTGCGCCGGGGCAGCTGTGGATCAAGCGCGTGTCCGCGGAGATGGGCGGCAAGGACGCCACCATCGTCGATTCCGAGGCGGATCTCGACGCCGCGGCCAAGGGCGTGGTGGCGGCGGCCTGGGGTTTCCAGGGCCAGAAGTGCTCGGCTTGTTCCCGCGCGATCATTGATGCGCAGGTCTATGATGAGATGGTCGACCGCATCGTTGCCGGCGCTCGATCGCTCAAGGTCGGACCGCCCGAGGAGTTCGACACCAACATGGGCCCGGTCATCAACGCCGCAGCGTTCAAGAGCATCTGCGAGTACATCGAGATCGGGAAGAAGGAGGGCCGTCTGCTCTGCGGCGGCGAGAGCGACGACGCCGACGGCTACTACATTCAACCGACCGTGTTCGCGGACGTCGATCGCAACGCTACGATCGCGCAGGAAGAGATCTTCGGCCCGGTGCTCGCGATCACCAAGGCGAAGGACTACGACGACGCGCTCGATATCGCGAACGACACCGACTATGGCCTGACCGGCGCGGTCTTCTCGAACAATGAGGAGAAGCTCGAGAGGGCCAAGCGCGACTTCCACGTGGGCAATCTCTATCTCAACCGTAAGTGCACCGGCGCGCTGGTCGGCGGACATCCGTTCGGTGGCTTCAACATGTCCGGCACGAACAACAAGGCCGGCGGGCGCGACTATCTGCTCTTCTTCCTTCAGGGCAAGAGCGTGGCGCGGTCGGTCGGTTAGCCGACGGTTTCCCAATAGCCCCCTCACGTCACAGTCCCGTGTCGCGAGGGGGCTATCTTGTTCCCCTGATTGCCAGTATCCGCATGGCTCCATCGCACCTGATCAAGCAAGTTCGATAACGCTTCATCTGTACGATTCCTTTTCCATTTAGGTTAGATCCTTGCTAAGGTCTGTGTGTCGGGGCGCTCAGGAGCTTTGAGACGGCGACTCCGAGAGACGGGGCTGGTTCTAGTTGCTATTGCTCAAGTCGGTCTAAGGGGACACGCAATGTCGAGTGAGAATCGTCCAAGCAGCGCATTCCTGGACGCCTGCCATGGCATTCCTACATCGCAAGTACCGATCTGGATGCTCGGCCAATCCAGCTGCTACCTTCCCGAGCATCGGGAGCTGCTCGCCAGCGCCACATGTCGGGAGCTTCATACTATTCCGAGTCTTGCGGTCGAGATGACCGCCCAGCCCGTCCGACGATATGGGTTCGATGCCGCCCCACTTTCGGTGGATCCACTCATTTTCCTTGAGATGGTCGGCGCGGAGGTCGTGTTCTCAGAAAACCGGCCGGAAGTCGCGACCCCACTCAGCTCGCGATCAGATCTGGAGCGGATCGGCAAGGTCTCAGATGATCATCCCACGATCGATTTCATGAAGGAAACGACTCGATCGGCGGTGGCTGAGCTCGCTCCCGTTCCCGTGATCGCTGTGTGCACGGGTCCGCTCACCATGGCGGCTCACCTGATCGAGGGGCGTCCCTCGAAAGACCTCAGCCGCGCTAAAGGATTTCTATACAATGACATCACGGCCGCCCGGGCCTTGCTCCGACGCCTCACGGACCTCGTGACATGCGTGCTCACCGCGCAACTCGAATCCGGTGCCGAGGCGGTTCTGGTCCGCGAGGAATGCTGTGGGATGATATCGCGTCGTGATTTTCGCGAGATCGTGCTGCCGTTCCTCTCGGAGATCCTGAAGCCGCTCGAGGCGAAGAGAATCCCGGCGATCCTCTATGTTGATGGGGTCAGCCATCTTACAGATCTCGCGGCCGAGAGCGGCGCGGAGGTCTTGGCTCTCGATTGGCGGACCGACCTCGAGCTGATCCGAGCCCGATTGCCGGAGAACATCAGCATCCAGGGCAATCTGGACCCGGCAGTGCTCCTGGGGCCGCCGGACCTCATTCAGCAGCAGACGGTGGAGATCCTGAGCCACGGCACACTCTATCGGGGCCATATCTTCAGTCTGGGGGGGGCGATTCACCTCGAGACGCCGCCCGAGTGCGTGCAGAGCCTCGTCGACATTGTGCGGGACTTTGACCCGAAGCTACAAGGCTGGGGCAGTCTGATCCGCTGAATTCAGCCGTTTCGACCCGCCCAGGCACCCCCTTGTTGGATGAATCCCTTGTTATAAATGAAGTTAGAGAGTATAATCTAAGCGTTCACTATCTCCATTGCGCTCGGTGCCGGGCGGGCTTGAAGCGCAAACGTCATTCGTATGCTCTGCATTGGCACTTCATCGGATCGGGGGGAACAACATGAAGAAGTGGCTAGCGGTGATCGGAATGCTTGTCGTCGCGTCGTCCGTCGCGTCCGCCGAGCGTGTCGGGGTCACCGGCGCGGACACTCCGCTGACGGTCCGCGTCCTCGAGTCCAGCAACTCTCGCATCGTGCTCAATTACGAAATCGCCAGCTTCGATAAAGATGCCGTCATCATCGACGGTGAGACCTACTTCTCGATCTCGCTCGAGAGGGAAAGCAAGGCCCAGGTGGTCGGTTTGCCCGCGCTTCCCAATATCCGCCGGAGCATCGTGATCCCCGACGATGCTCGGATGGAAGTGAACGTCATTCAATCGGACTACGTCGAATTCCCCACGACGCCCGTTGCTCCGTCCAAGGGTACGATCCTGCGGACCATGAACCCCGATGACGTTCCATTCTCGTTCGATCCGTTCTACGCCACCGACGGCTGGTACCCGGCGCGGGTTGCGACCGCCGACGATCCCTACATCATGCGTGATCTTCGGGGAATGGTCGTCGAGGTGAGCCCATTCCACTACAACCCGGCGACCGGAACGCTCCGCGTCTACACCAACATCAGCGTCGAAGTGGTGAACGCGGGTCCCGGTCTCGTCAACGTTCTAGACACACCGTCGGAGGGCAAGCGACTGGTCGGGAGCTTCAGCCAGCTTTACGCTGACCACTTCGAGAACTTCGACAGCACCCGCTACGACACGGTCTCCGAGATCGGCAACATGCTTGTCATCACAGACGACAGCTTCCGCTCCGAGGTGATGTCGCTGAGTGACTGCAAGAACCAGCTCGGCGTGTCGTGCGAGGTCGTGGACAAGAGTGAGGCGGGCGCGACCGCGACGCAGATCAAAGCGTACATCCAGAACTACTACGACAACCACGGCGTGACCTTCATCCTCCTCGTCGGGGACGCCGAGCAGATCCCGTCGATGCAGTATTCTGGGCATGCGTCCGATCCGAGCTACGGGCTTCTCGCAGGAAACGACAGCTATCCTGAGGCTTTCGTCGGGCGTTTCTCGGCACAGAACGCGAGCCAGCTCCAGACGCAGATCGAGCGCACGATCGAGTACGAGATGCTCCCCATGGATGGTGCCGCCTGGTACCACAAGGGAACGGGAATCGCCTCGAACCAGGGACCTGGTGATGACAACGAGGACGACAATGAGCACCAGGACGTCATTCGCCAGAAGCTCTTGAACTACGGCTACACCTGGGTCGATCAGATCTACGATCCGTCCGCGAACGCCCAGCAGGTGACGGACGCCGTGAACGAAGGCCGCTCCACGATCAACTACACCGGACACGGCTGGTCGGGCGGTTGGAGCAGCAGCAGCTTCTCCTCCAGCCACGTCAACGCGCTGGTGAACGACAACAAGCTTCCCTTTATCACGAGCGTGGCGTGCGACAACGGCATGTTCGAGGGTCGCACGTGCTTCGGTGAGGCGTGGCTCCAGGCCACCCACAACGGCGAGCCCACGGGGGCGATCGGCGCCTACATGTCGGCGAGAAGCCAGTCGTGGGACCCGCCGATGTGCGCACAGGACGAGGTCATCGACCTTCTCGTCCAGGACGAGAAGCGAACTTACGGTGGGCTCTGCTTCAACGGTTCCTGCCAGATGATGGATGAATACGGTTCGGCAGGGCAGACCGAATTCAGGGCGTGGACGATTTTCGGTGATCCCTCACTACGTGTTCGCACGGCGACACCGACGGCGATGACGGTGACTCACGATGACGTGATCCCGTTCGATGCCACAACGTTCGAGGTCACGGTCGAGGAAGGCATCGAGGGAGCGCTTTGTGCGATATCCTACGAGGGCGCCTACCTGGGCTCGGCCTTCACGGACGCGGCCGGTCACGCGATCATCGACGTCGTGGGTGAGCTTCCGGCCGAGCAGGATGAGGTTACGATCACGGTGTCGGCGTACAACAGGTTCCCGTATGTCGGCAGCGCCGTTGTCGGGCAGCTCTATGTGCCCGCCGTGGTTCTGAACCCCGAGTACTTCATTCTCGAGATCCCCATGGGTGGCTCGGCGAACGAGATCCTGACCATCGCCAACACGGGCGAGCCCGGCTCGATCCTCCATTTCAACCTGAGCATTTTCGTCGGCAAGTGGGTGAGTGTGAACCCGTCCAGCGGAGACATTCCTTACGGCGAGGATATGGAGATCAGTGTCCTGATCGACATGGATGGCTACCTGCCCGACGTGTACGAGACCGACATCCTCGTCAGCAGCAACGCCGGCGATCCGATCGCCGTGCCGATCATGGTTTTCGTCGACACCGCGCTGGATGTCGCCGCCGACGCCGTGCCCCACACGGTGTTCCTGGCGAAGAACAGCCCGAACCCGTTCAATCCGTCGACGACAATCGGCTTCGGGCTGCCCGAGGACGGTCTCGTCCGCCTCGATGTCTTCGACGTGAACGGTCGACTCGTCGCGAACGTCGCGAACGGCACGTACACGGCGGGTGTGCACAGTCTGCGTTGGGACGGCCGGTCGGATGCCGGTGCCGAGGTCTCGTCCGGCGTGTACTACTACACGCTCAAGACGGCGGGAGCGACGCACACGAAACGAATGGTCATGTTGAAGTAGATCGCTAACGCGGCGGCCCGGGGACAGGACGCTTCGAATGCCCCCGGGTCGCTTTTTTGTGCCCGGTCACCTGACCAGGACGACCCGCCCCGTGAGCACCTGGCCCCCGACATCGATCCGATAGCCGTAGACCCCGGGTGGCACGATGCGCCCACCGTTACCCCGTCCATCCCAGACAACCGATCGGGGGGCGGGCGACATCGGCAACTCCCGCGCGAGGCGTCTGATCATGCGACCTGATGCGTCGTAGATCGACACGGTCGCCGGTCCGCCAGACGGGGCCTGAAAGCGGATTCGCGTGGACTCCCGAAACGGGTTCGGGGCCGCGAGCGCCAACGCCTCCGGGGCCGCTCCACCGGGCTCGTCATCGGCGACGTCGATGGGCTCGGCACGAACGACGACGAGGTCCACCGGGGGCAGGCCGGTGTTGATCGGCGTGTCCGTGAGCTTCTCTCCCGTCCTCGAATCGAAGACGTGAACACCGGGTGCCGTGATCGTTCGTTCCGCTACGAACAGCTGAAAGCTCGCGGGGTCGATCTCGATGTCCGCGATAGCATCCGTCGAGTAGACGTCCTCCAGCTTCTCGCCGGTCGCGAGATCGAACCGTACGAGAAGAGACGTCGACCAATCCGGCTGGACGAGGGCATATCCGAACCCGTACGGGGTGAGGGCAAAGCCCAGGATGTCTCCGCCCAGCTCGGCTTCGGTCGTGACGAACCCTGTCGCGCTCACTGATCCATCCAGCTCGACGACGTCTATGCCGCCATCGAGCTGTCCCCACGAGCCGACCTCGGCCACGTAGATCCGCGGCCCCGTATCGTGCCGGGTCTCCGCAGTCATTTGCCATTGCGGGTTGAGCCCGGTGAGCACGATCCCCTGCGTGCCCCCCGTATCGGGGTCGACGTCGACGACGCTGTTCGTCGCAATATCGATGACCGCGAGGTAGGAGGGCGGCACCGGATTCCAGTAGAGATCTCGGTCGAGTCGCTGGATTTGCACGTAGAGTCGATCTCCGACCCGGATCATGCCGTCCATTTCGGGCAGGCCGTCGGCATCGGCGAAGCCTGCTAGATCTATCTCATCGAGGATGGCTCCGGTGGAAGGGTTCACTTCCAGTAGCAAGTGGCTGTCGTAGCAGCTCACATACGCGCGGTTCGGATCGATGACGACAATGTCATGCGGGTTGCGTCCGGCCCCCACGGAGAATTCGATGATCGTCTCGAACGTCTCGGCGTCGATCACCTGTATGTTGTCGCAGAAGAGACGATTGACGACGTAGAGCCGGCCGTCGTGGAAGTAGCGGACGACGGGGTCCGTGCAGACCGGTTCCAGGTTCGTCTCGACCTCCCACGGCGACTCGAGATCGATGCGCGCGCAGTTGCCGCTCGTCTCATAGTCGGTCGTGACCGCGAAGACGAATGGCTCGAGTGAGGTCGCGGACGCGGACGCCGCTGCGGTCGCCGCCACCGCCGTGACGACGAGGGCGACCGGAACGAGTTTGCAGGTGGCTCGCATTGCTTCTGCGCTCCCTTTCCACCCCGATCCGAACGAATCCCCCCTCACTCTTCGCCGGTATCGACTTCCAGCGATAGGTAGAGGATTCGTCCCGGCATGGGGTATCCGTAGACGTCTGAAACCTTCTTGTCGAAAACGTTCTGAACGTCGAAATCGAGGCTGAGTCGTTCAGCAACCAGCGAAAGACGTGCCCCGACGCTGTGAAGCCGCTTCGCCGCGGCCCGGTTCTCGCTGAGGTTCGCCCGGTCTTGGTAGTACCAATCGAAGAAGCGGTACTCGTGCCGGAAGAGAATCCGCCAGAGAGGGGCCGACGTGCGCAGGAAGAGCTCGCGCGGCGAGACATAGGGTAGCCACTTTTCGTTCCAATGCGGGACCAACCCGTAGTGGCGCGCGTCCTGCGTCGTGAAGCTGGCGTCCACCTGGAGCCGCTCGAACACGGTCGCGCGCAGGCTTAGCTCGATCCCACGTGCAACGGCTTCCTCGAGGTTCATTGCCACGAAGGAGCGGCGCGCGTTCTGAACGAAGTAGATGAGCGAGTCGCGGGTCGAATGAAACGCGCTCAGCTCGATGTCTCCGACCGCCGGCCAATCATCCGGCGTGCATACGCTGATACCCGCGTCCCACGTCACGCCCGTTTCGGGGACCAGCTCCGTGTTGGAGATCACGTCGCCGCCGGTCCCGAACAGCTCGAGGAGCGTCGGGAAGCGGCTGTAGCTGCTCCGGTTCGCTTTTAGCGTGAGAGCGTCGGTGGCGACGAACCGGACGCCGGCCGATAGCTCGTTCGCCGCTACGCGATGATGCTCGTCGCGTGCAACGGGCGGTCCGCCGGTCGGCGCGGGGCCGAAGAAGTTGTCGCGTGCCGTTCGGTAGCGGTAGCCGAGCTGCAGCGTGACGCGATCCGGCCACAGGTGAAGTGCGTCGTCGAGAGCCAGGTTCAAGCTCTCGCGCTCACGCGTGAAGCCGACACCCTTTTGGGGATGCTTGTCCTCCGGGGTGAAGCGCTCGCGGCGAAGCTCGGCCGACAGCTTGACGACCTGCCGCGTTTCGAACCAAAACGCCGTGGCGAGCGCCCGTGCGCCGTCGGTGAGTGAGCGGTGAATCAGGTCCGTGCGGTTGAGCCCGGTTTCCCTATCCGGATTGAAGTAACGATCGCGCCGGTAGATGTGGAACCCCGTGACCTCGGCACGCAGCCGATCCTCCAGGAGGTTAGGCGAGCTTGCCGTGAGGCTTGCCATGTGGCGCCGGTTGTCGAATCGTGCCGCGTGAAAGATGAGGTTCCGATGACCGGCGAGGCCGCTCTCTTTGAGGTACCAATCGTCGCGCAGGGTGATCCGCCAGCCGGCCAGCTGGGGGGAGGTGACCTTGACGAGCGCGTTCCATTCGCGAAAGTCGTTATTCTCCCGAGGAAGGATCGTGTCATCGTCGGATTCGGCCGGCGTTCCGGGATCGTAGCGGTAGGTGAAATCACCCCGCGTCTGAAGCTGATGAACGGAAACGAGGTGCTCGAAGCGGGCGAGGCGGCCCGTGTTCAGAAGCCCAACCTTCCATGTGTCGTGACTTCCGCCGGTTGCGCTGACGATTGTGCGATTGCCTCGGACCGGGCGACTGACGAGATTGACGACGCCACCGAGCCCGGGGGAGACGAAGTCGGCCGGCGCGGCGCTTCGGAAGACCTCTACCCGGCTGACGTTTCCGATCGGAAGCTCGGCGAGGTTCGTGCCGCCCCACTGCGCGGAGTTCACCGGAATGCCGTCGAGATAGACCTCGACCTGCGACGGCGAGCTGGCGCGAATGGACGCCGTGGTGAACGCCCCGATATGCCCGTAGCGCCGGATCCGCACGCCGGCGGTCTCCTCCAGCACGTCCGCGATTGTGATCAATCGTTCGGTGGCCTGATCGACATGAAGGACGCTGGCGAAGGCGGGGAGACGGTCGATCCACTCCTCGCGTCTCGGCCGTTCGGCGGTCACGACAACGGTGTCGATCGGCACCGTGATGAGGGGCGGTTCTTCGCCCGAGGCGAAGGCGGCACCATGGGCGATTGACAGGCCCACGCCCAGCGGGATCCACGCCGCCGGAAGACGCATGGCGTTCATGATCTTCTCAGTCCATGTCTTGGCGTCGGGGAGGAATCGCAACGGAGGAGGGACAAGAAACCGAAGCGGCCTCCGCTTCGGTGAGATGATCAGACACCCCTCACGGCCGTTCCTCGAGCCGACGGTTGTGTCTTCTCCGGAGAGGTGTTCTGGCTCCCGGGTCGTCCTACGTCCCACGCCTTCCCACGGCATTCAGCCGCAGTGGCATCATGTGGGCTTCGTCACCGGTCACAGCGGCGGGCCCGCAACGGAATCTCACCGTTTTCCCTCTTGAGGTCAGGCCCGGAGAAGTTGTTCGTGCGCGCGGAGAGTATCAACCGAACCCTGGAAGGTCAAGCGCCGGCGTGGCGGCCCGTGTCTGGACACGAGCGCGACACGCGCCGATACTCTCAAGCATCACGAAAGGACGCCTCATGCTTCGACGAATCGCAAACGTGTTTCTCGTGGCCCTTCTGATTCCTGCCGGAGTGCTCGTTGCCGGCTCGAAAGACGCGAGCGATGCTGACGTCTCGACCGAGATCCCGGTGATTGGCTCGCTCGGGTTTCAACCGCGGGCGAGGAGCGATCTGTTCCCTCGTCCCGAAGCGACGATTCACCTCTCCGTGCCCGTCGTCTATCCGTCGCGGACGTACGCGGCGATGGAGTGGATCGTCGCCGCCTACAAGGAGCGCCCGCACACGGTCCTCCGTGGGCGCGACAGGTTCCAGCGCTACAAGGAGGTGCTGCGGGAGCTCGTGTATCAGAGCGGGAACCCCGCCGTGGAATCGCTGCTTCAGCATGAGCGCATGTTGCTCGATCAAATCTCGCCCGACGCCCCGCTGAGCGAGCTTGCCGATTCGATCGACACACGCGCGGCAACCATGGAGGACGACCGAAAGAAGATACTCGGGCAGGTCTCCCACTCTCTTCGGAATCTGAGTGATGAGGCTACCGTGGTCGACGTGCGGAGAAACGGGACACTTCGGGCGATCGTCCTGGGTGCGTTCCACTTTATGGATGTGCGCCGACGCTTGGACGCGCTGGACGCGCTCGTGGAATCGGGCGATCTGCAAGCCGACGACGTCTACACGCGCGCTCTCGGCGCGGTGCGAAAAAGCGCGATCCGCAACCGCGTGCTGCGCCATGAAGTTCTTCGGCAACTCCTCCGCTTCGGCCTCTCCAACCCGTCTCCCGACGTCCTGGCATCCGCATCGATTCCCATCCTGCCGAAGGCGCTCGCGGAGCGTCTATTCGGCGACACGCTCGACGACGGCGCGATCGATGCGATCGGGGTCGACATGGAGGTGAGGGTCGCCGACCCGATGACGCCCGCCGAGTTCCTGCGTGTGCACTCGAATCTCATCTTGATGGCCACGATCTACGAAGATCTACCGGCCGACAGCCTGTCGGCGCCGAACGCGGCTCTTCTCCGTCCTTACATGGAGCGGCACTTCCACCACACGTTGGCGAGCTTTCTGGAACGGCTGGACGATGAGTTCGTCGCCGAGCGGTTCGGCTGGGAAGTGGCGCCGCTTCTTCCCCATGCGCCGTCACGCGAAGAGCTTCTCAGGCTCACCCTGGAACGAGTGGCGGCATGCGACGGGTTTCTGATTCTCCAGGACGAGGTTCGGGCGAAGCAGCTGGAGGCCGGAGGGGGATAGGGGTGGCCGGCCGTGAGGCCGACCACCCTTGCGGACTATCGAATCAACGGTGCGATTACGAGTGCTACCACCGACATCAGCTTGATGAGAATGTTCAGCGACGGTCCCGCCGTGTCCTTGAACGGATCACCCACCGTGTCGCCGACGACGGCGGCCTTGTGCGCATCCGATCCCTTGCCGCCGTGGGCGCCGCCTTCGATGTGCTTCTTCGCGTTGTCCCACGCACCCCCCGCGTTCGACATGAAGATCGCCATGAGCACTCCGCTCACGGTTACACCCGCGAGCACGCCGCCCAGCATTTCCTTCTCGCCGAGGACGAGACCGAAGAAGACCGGGGTAAGGATGGCGAGTAGCCCCGGCAGGATCATCTTCTTGATCGCGGCTCCCGTGACGATGCTGACACAGCGCGCGTAGTCGGCACGCGCGGTCCCCTCCAGGAGTCCGGGGATCTCCTTGAACTGCCGCCGCACTTCCTTGATGACGAAGAACGCCGTGTCACCCACGGCGCGCATGGCAAACGACGAGAAGACGAACGGCAGCATCGCGCCGATCAGGAGGCCACCCATGACCTCCGCCTTCGTCACGTCGATGCTCGGAACGTCGGCCTGAGTGCGGAAGGCCGCAAAAAGCGCAAGCGCCGTGAGCGCGGCCGATCCGATGGCGAAGCCCTTGCCGATGGCGGCGGTGGTGTTGCCGACCGCGTCCAGCTTGTCCGTGCGCTGGCGAACCTCGGGCGGAAGCTGGGCCATCTCGGCGCAGCCGCCGGCGTTGTCCGCGATCGGACCGTAGGCGTCGACAGCGAGCTGGATCCCGGTCGTGGCCAACATGCCCAGAGCGGCAATGGCGATGCCGTAGAGCCCCGCCATCTCGTGGCTCAGGATGATCGCGAGCGCGATCACGATGACCGGTAGCGCGGTCGAGAACATTCCCGTTCCCAGCCCGGCAATGATGTTCGTCGCAGCCCCGGTGTTCGAGGCGTCCGCGATCTGGTGGACCGGTCGGCGGTTCTCGGCGGTGAAGAACTCGGTCAGAAGTCCGATCGCCACGCCGGCGGCCAGGCCGAAGATCGTCGCGAGGAACACCTTTGTTGGCTCAGGTCCGATCGTCCCCGGGGCCAGCCGCTGAATGATGAACCACGAGGCGATCACCATGAGAATCGCCGCGGTGAAGGTGCCGATGTTGAGCGCTGCCTGCGGGTTTCCACCTTCCTTCGTACGGACGAAGAATGTTCCCAGGATCGAGACGACGATGCCGACGGCCGCCAGCACGAGCGGGAGAATGGCATAGCTCATCGCCTCAGCGCCAAAGGTTGTCGCGAGCACCATCGCGCCGATGATCGATCCGACGTAGGACTCGAACAGGTCGGCGCCCATGCCGGCCACGTCCCCAACGTTGTCTCCCACGTTGTCGGCGATCGTCGCGGGGTTACGCGGATCGTCCTCGGGAATGCCGACCTCGACTTTGCCGACGAGGTCGGCGCCGACGTCGGCCGCCTTCGTGTAAATCCCGCCGCCGACACGTGCGAAGAGCGCGATCGATGACGCGCCCAGGCTGAAACCGGCGAGGACGGTGATTACGTGCGAGAGACCCTCGGTTTCATACATTCCCCGGTAGAGGAAGAAGAGGAGCGAAAGGCCCAGGACGCCGAGGCCGACGACGGACATCCCCATGACGGAGCCGCCGGAGAACGCCACGTTGAGCGCGCTCTGAAGACTCGTCCGAGCGGCGTGGGTCGTCCGGTTGTTGGCTGCCGTGGCGACCCGCATGCCGACGAACCCCGCGATACCGGAGCAAAGCGCTCCCACGACGAAAGAAACCGCCACGAGCTGTGTGCCCCGCGAGCTGTTTCCGAAGAAGAGCAAGATCGCCACGATGATGACGAAGAAAGAGAGCACCGTGTACTCGCGCTTCAGAAAGGCCATCGCGCCCTCGCGGACGGCCTGGCCAATCTCGATCATCTTCTCGTTGCCCGGATCCTGGCGATTGACCCATGTCGTCTTCCAAGCGGCAAAGAGGAGGGCCAGCAGGCCCGCTCCCGGAATGAGCCACTCCATCCTCACATCTCCCTTTCCAGCCCTTGCCCACTCATCCCCGAACAGGGAGGGGCGGCGCCTGTTTGATTGATGACATATCAGAGCTAACGTTGATCCAAAACCCGACAAGAATAGCCGAATTGGCCGTCTCGTCAAACTCCTTTTCGGAGTCCAAGGTCGGAAACATGCGCGGTTCTGACGCCCGCCAGGACGGTGTTTCCCTTGGGTGGCGGGCCCGGGCGGAGAGCCGGTTTCTCATCAGCTGGTCTGAGTTTCTTCGGCCGGGAGGTATCAGGGATGGCCCCCCGTCCTACTAATGGGCAGCGCGACCGCGGCCCTGGCGCCGTCGCGCGCATTCGGCGCTCACGCAGCACAACTCATACGGGGTTTGGGGTCGTCGGTCCTATCTGAACGGCATTGTCCGGCTGCACGTGTCGTCTACGGGCTCGGCGACTCCGTTTTTCCGCCCGAAGGCCTCTATCAAGCCACGTCCTTGCTCAACGTGCCGGGTCGAACCCGGCTCCCATCTGTCGTACTATCAGCTGCGACATGAAAACGAGCACCGCTCCTCGTCCCCAATCGGGAGGTGACTTGATGAGACGCGAACTCGTCGGGGCTGTCGTTGGTCTACTCGTGCTCACCGCATCCATCGCCTCCTCCGCTTCGCTGGATCTTTCGTATCACGACTACGGGATTAGCTTCGGCAACTCCAAGGTTCACTCGGGGATCCGAATCACCTTCCAGGATCGGGACGTTCAGCGGATCAACGGCCTGAACATCACCCTCTGGCAGCCGAAGGGAAACGATCAGATGCGAATGCGCGGGCTCGCCGTCGGCCTGCTCGGTCCGGAAGCCGGGAGACTATCCGGCATCGCGATCGGTGGCCTCGGGGTCGGAGCCGCCGATTTCAGCGGGATAGCGATCGGGGGGCTCGGCGTGGGGGCGGATCGATTCCGCGGCATCGCCGTTGCCGGGATCGGTGTCGGCGGGGACCGTGTCCAAGGTATTGCCATCAGCCCGATCGGTGTCGGAGCGGGAGACGGGATGGATGGCATCGCGATCGGCGGCATCGGGGTCGGGGCCGGCTCGTCGCTTCGCGGTATCGGGATTGGTGGGGTCGGTGTCGGCGCCGAGAAGAACATCACCGGCATCGTTGTCGGTCTGGGCGGCGTCGGCTGCGGCAATCGAATCATGGGCCTTGCGATCGGTGGTCTTGCCGTCGGGGCCGGCGCGACGTTTCAGGGCATCGCGGTGGGAGGCCTCGCGGCCGGTGCGGGCCAGGATCTTCAAGGGCTCGCCGTGTCGGTCGGTGCGGTGGGCGCCGGGGGCAGCATGGAAGGCATTTGCCTGGGCGGTCTTGCTGTCGGGGCCGGAGAGCGCATGACCGGTTTCATGGTGGGTGGCGCGCACCTCAAGACCGTGGACTTCACCGGCCTCGGCATTGGCGCCTACAACCTCGTGAAGGGTCGGCAGGAGGGGATCACGATCGGTCTTGTCAACCGCGCGACCGATCTCCATGGCGTCCAGATCGGTCTCATCAATCATGCGGCGAACAACCCGCCGCACTTTCGCTGGCTACCGTTCGTGAACGTTCACATCGATTAGTTGGTCTGCTCGTCGGGCGCGGAGTCGAGATGTCCTTGATGCAGCATATGGAAACCCTTCCTGGCCAGGATCGTGGTGGCCTCCGGAAGATCATCGACGTGCAGGAGCAAGACCGCACGGCTATGGGGTCTGCTAAGGAGTGGGTAGGAGTAATGGATGTTGATTTCCGCCTCGAGTAGCGCACGGCAAACGCCGCCGACGGCGTCGGGGTTGTCGTCGATTTCCACGGCGACGAGATCGTTCGTGGACGCGATGTAGCCCGCCTCCTTGAGCGTCTTCGCCGCCCACGGGGGATCGCTCAGGATGATCCGGACCACGGCGTGGTCGGTCGCGTCCCAGATCGACAGGCCGTGAATCTGAATTCGGGCCTCAGAGAGCTTTGAGATCATTTCGAGGAGCTCGCCGACCCGGTTCTTCAGGAACACGGAGAACTGGACGACGCGGGGCTCGTCAAACTTGCGAAACGCAGAGCGCATCGACTATCGCCTCCGTTCTGGGTGCCCGTGGTGAGCACGTGGGTGTGGCCAGCTGACTAGTTGGGTCAGAGTATCAGAGGGACGGAATCGGACGCAACTGATAGCCGATGTCAGCCTGACTCGAACGGTTTATTGAACCAGGACGATCTTCCTCGTGTGCCGGCTTCCTCCAGCTACCATCCGATAGATGTAGATTCCCGCCGATACCCTCTCGCCGGCGTCACCGCGACCGTCCCATACGGCGTGGTGCAGGCCCGCGTCCATGGCCTCATCAACGAGCGTGCGAACGAGCCGTCCCGCCGTGTCATAGATCCGTAGGCTCACGGGGCTCCGCGCGGCGAGCGAGAACGTCACTCGCGTCGGCGGTTTGAACGGCATCGGCGCGCTCGGAAGCAGCGCGGTGGGGTAGCGAGGTGCGCCCGTTTCGGCTACGTCCGTCGGCGTATCCAGGTTGGTTTCACCCGTGACCATCGCGATCGGCGCAGCGCGGCCATGGGCGACCCAGGCATCGTAAAGCCGCTGCCCGAGGTCGTTCGTGATGTTTTCGTCTCGCAGGAACTCGATGTACTCCTTCGACGTCGTTTGGTAGTAGAGCGTCGCCACCGCCGTGGCAGCCTCAACGGGCAAGACGTAGGTTGTCGTGTCCCAGTACTGACTGTCTGCGTAGGCATAGCCGACCGGTGGCGATTGAATTTCATCAAAGCTTGCGTTCGTGAACCCCCGGGGTGGGATCCGGTTGTCGCTGTACACCGTGTCACTCAAGACGAAGTGGAACGACGGGCCGGGCGGAAGCCCCAACAGCGATCCGAGGCGGACGGAGACGCCGGGCTTGGTCTGGTAGATCTTGATGTCATCATCGTGCGAGAGCACGCCCGTGTCGAGATCATAGGCGCCGGACTCGTAGATGAGGTTCGAATCGCCGTCGTACGCTTTCACGTTGATCCAGATGCGGCGCCCTTCCGGGTAGCCCGAGGGGAGCTTGTGCCCGCCTTCATTGGTAATCTTCACGTCGAGGGACGGATTGCCGCCGGATTGGCCCGCCGTCAACTCCATCGACGCCGCCAGGCTGAGCATCGAAATGGCCCGGGTCTTTCCGGCCTGCAGCTCCGAGACGTCGACCTGGTCAGGATAGAAGTCGGGAAGGATGTCGCCGACGAAGTGATTGCCGCCCGTTAGATCATGGAACGGAAGATCGTCACGGTTGGGCGCGCCCTGCTCACTGCAGCCCTTCCCTGTGACATCCCGCATGTGGCAGTCCTGACAGCTGGAGACGATGCCATCGGGAAGGTTCCCCGCGAACTCGGGCGCGTAGACGCCGTCGGTGGCGTATTCGCTGACCGACCACTCGCTGAAGGTCCGCTCGACCGGGAACATGTTCCGCAGGTCACCGTCCGGGTGCGGTGTGTCGAAGTCGTTCGGCTCGTACTTCCCCGGCGCGTCGCCCAGCACGAATGCGGGGTTGCTCACGTCATGACAGGTGCCGCAGATGTCCGATTCGCGGTGAAAGGGTGACTCCAGAAACGCGTGGCTCGCGTCGGCGTCGGCGTAGGGCCCGCGCCGGATCGGGTCCGGATCGGAAACGAATTGGCCGTTAGCATAGTTGAGAGGGATCTCGTCAAGAGCGTTCAGGATCTCAAGGTCTTCCGGCGGGCTGATTCCCTCCTTGTAGTCGGGATCGACCGAGCGATGACAGAAGTCGCAGTGGATCCCTTGACGGTCTTTTTCCGTGAGGAGACCGCCGCTCGTGTCCACGGAACGGCCCTCCTGCCATCCGCCTGGTGTGTGGCAGCGAATGCAGAGGTCCCCAGAGGACGGTGCGGCCTGTTCGGCGATGATCATCGTCGCCTCGAACAGCGGATCGCGCATCGCCTGGCCCATCATGCTGCCGCGCCAGGGAAACCACTGCTCCGTGTCTGGATTGTAGTCCCCATGGCACGTGCGGCATCCCTCTGGGTCGTCGAGCGTCGCGCCTTCGAGCGGCTGCGTTCCCGGCAGGTCGAAGTCGCGTAGCGTTGTGGGCACGACGCCGCCGGGGACTCCAACGATGGTGAACACGGCATCGCTCTCGTCCGAACCCGAATTGCCCGCCCCATCGTATGCCACGACTCGAATGATGTTCTGCGTGCCCGGACGATTGGCCACGAACCAGTCGTCCGCGTATCCTTCATCCTCCTCGTCCCGGATGATGGGCTTGAATGTGACCCCGTTGTCGTCGGAAAGGTAGATGTCGACGCTCGATATTCCGCTCGCGTCGGTCGCAATCCACGTGATCGTTTGCACTGTGGTGGCGTCGTAGCTCTCTCCGCCGTTGGGGGAAGTCACGGTGACGTCCGGCGGCGTGGTGTCCGATCCGCCTGACGGCGTCAGGTGACCTTCGATGTCCGCGATGTCGACGTTGTAGACGTTCCCCACGTTCGACTCGGAGAGGCCGGGAAACGTCGGTGTGTTGCCGAAGTTCGTCGTGTCCATGATCTCGATGAGATTCGAGAAGCCGTCATTGTCTGAATCGCCGTCCTGGATCGCGATGATGGCCTCTTCATGGCTACCATAGTTGCCTGAGTTGATGGCGATCTCGACCTGCAGGCCGTAAGCGTTTCGGATGTCGCTGCCGTCGAAATCGAAGTGACAGACGCCGCAATGGCTGGAGCTGCTGGGAACGTCATCGAGGACGCTTCCTTCCGCCTCGGGGTAGACGTTGAAGAACGCCCGGCGGATGGGGTTTCGGGCCGCTGCCGGATCCGCAAGGGTGATGCAGAGCCCCACGAACAGAATCGAATGCGGCACTCGTAACTTCATCCCTGATCTCATCTTGGCATCTCCCTGCGAGGCCGTTGCCCGGCAGCCTGAAAGGATGAGGATTCTAATACATAGTAAACTATCAAATAGTCGCTTTCTGGCGCGCCCTGATACCGGCCTGGCGACGTTTCTTCCACTTTTAAGTAGTGAAAATGCGATACTTAGGCAAGACGTTGTATGTCGTCAGAGCGAATGGGACATTTCAGGCTCGATGTTAATGGACAGTT
>CAZAMP010000045.1:0-32514 GCA_964486455.1 uncultured bacterium
AGGTGCCGCACTTTTCGACCGGCGCCCGCCGCGAAATCAGACCGGCGTTTACAGCTGGACGTGACTATACGGACTCATTGACGATCGAGTGATCGCTCGAAGACGAAACCGAGGTCTAGATGTAATCGAATTGCGCAACAGCATGTGCTTTCGCCTTCAGCAACATCTGCGAAACTCTCGTTTTGCGTCCAGCCGTGAATCGTAATCCCTGCGTTCCTCCGGGAAAAGTGGCAAATAGGTTTGCGTTGGATTGGGCCTGATGCCGCCATGGCCGTCTCGGAGGTGCGCCCCTCTCATTGGCGCGTGTCATATTGCGCAATAATTAACCTTTGATGCACGGCCGCATTGGCAGGGCTTGCCGGCCAGAACGCCTCTGGGATTCGTGCGTCTTAGTGACTCGCGCCCTACACGTGAAATGACTGCGAGAGCGACGCCATCTCCTTCAGCCGTTCGCACGGCGCGAAGCGCGGTGAGAGCGTCTCGCTGAAGCGGGTCAGCGTTTCGACGACCGAACGGTTCCCGACGGTATCGGCGTAATAGAGCAGCCCGCCGCGAAACGCCGGGAAGCCCGTGCCGAAGATCATCCCGATGTCCACGTCGCCAGCGGTGCGGATCACGCCCTCGTCGAGGCAGCGCGCGGCCTCATCCACCATGCCCAGGACCAGGCGGTCGCGGATCTCCCGATCCGATCCACTGAACGCGGTACCGCCGGTTTCGATGAGCGACACCGCTGCGGGATCCACCTTATCCGGCTTGCCGCGCTTCTTCTTCCCTTTCGGGACGAGGTAGAAGCCGCGCCGGTTCTTTCGGCCGAGACGGTCGTCACCGACGACGCGTTCCAGGAGATTGTTCGTTCCGTAGCGCGCTCCGTAGGCGTTCTGCAGGATCACCGCCACCTTCGCCGCCACGTCGATGCCGACCTCGTCGAGAAGCCGGATGGGGCCCATCGGCATTCCGAACTCCGTCGCGACCCGGTCGCATCGCTCGATGGAGAGCCCGTCGGCGAGGAGGTGCGACGCCTCGTTGAGATATCGGCCGAGAAGCCGGTTCACGAGAAAGCCCGCGCAGTCCTTGCAGAGCACCGGTGTCTTGCCCAAACGTCGCGCGAGCGCCATGAGCGTCGCAATCGTGTGATCGCTCGTCGCCTCGCCGCGGATGATCTCCACGAGCGGCATGCGATGCACGGGATTGAAGAAGTGGAAGCCGCCGATGTTCTCCGGCCGCCTGGCGACGCTCGCCAGCTCGGTGATGGAAAGGGCACTGGTGTTCGAGGCGAAAATCGTATCCGGACGCGTCACGCTCTCCGCCTCACGCAGGACGGCTTGCTTGATGGCCATCTTCTCGATGACCGCTTCGAAAACGATGTCGACGCGGCCGAAACCGGAGTAGTCGAGCGTCGGGTGGATGAGTGAAAAGAGCTTGTGCGCCCCCCCTTTGCGCATCCGACGGCGACGGACCTGGCTCTGGTAGACTTTCGATGCGGCCTGGAGACCGCTCAGGATGGCCTCGTCGTTCAGGTCTTTCATCCGGACGGTGATCTGCCGCTGGCTGACGAGCTGCGCGATGCCGCCGCCCATCACGCCCGCGCCGAGAAGGCCCGCTCGGGCGATCTTCACCGGCCTCACGTCGGTCTCGACTCCAGGATCCCGCCGATTGGCCTCGCTCTGGAAGAAGATGTGGACCAGCGCCCTCTTCTCTTCGCTCCCCACGCGCTCGCCGACCGCCGCCGCTTCGATCTCGAGGCCTTCCTCCAGGCTCTTGCCCCAGCTACGACGGACCACGTCGAGAGCGGTGAGCGGTGCCTGGTAGTGACCTTTGGTGGTCTGGAGCGTTTTCTTTTCCGTCATGCGGAAGAGAAGCGGGCGGCCGATTCGACTTTCCAGAAGCCGCATCGGCGGCGCGAGCTTCACGCGTCGCGCGGTTTTCGCCGCGGGATACTTGGGAACGCGAAACGCCGGCGCTTCGCCGGAGGCCGCGCGTTCGGTGAAACGCACCGCCTCACGTTCGAAGATCACGTCCGGGATCACGGTATCGACGAGTCCCAGCCGCTTCGCGCGTCGCCCGTCGAGGCTTCGGCCGGTGAGAATGAGATCCAGCGCGGATGGAAGCCCGACGAGCCGTGGCAGCCGCTGCGTTCCGCCGAAGCCGGGAAGAATGCCGAGGCGAACTTCCGGCAGACCGATGCGGACCTTCGAATTGTCGCTCGCGACGCGATACGTGCACGCGAGGGCCATTTCGAGGCCGCCGCCGAGGCAGACGCCGCCGATGGCGGCGACCGACGGAATGGGCAGGTCCGCGATCTCCTGGAATATCGACTGGCCCAGGGCCGACGCGTCGCGTCCGGCCTCCGATTGCGTGACCGACGCGATCTCGTTGACGTCGGCGCCGGCGACGAATGTGCCGGGGACTCCGCTCTTGATCAAGACGGCGCGAAACTGGGTCGTAGATCGGACGGCGCGGACGATCTCGCGAAGCCGGAGCAGCACAGCCGATGTCAGGATGTTTACGGACCGTCCGTCGGATTTGAACACGATCGCGGCGATGCCGGGTGACGCCTCTTCGAGATGGACGCCGGGGTCGTCGTTGGCGGTGCGGTCGGTGACCGTCCCATCTCCCGGCTCCGCGCTCGCTTCGCTCGCTCGCGGACGCGAGTCGCCGGGGAGGTGGGACGGATCACCGCCCGCCTCCCGGGGCGAACCCGGGTCCGGTCTCTGCGAGTCGCCCGGCGTGGGCGCGGGGACGCCGCGGTCAAAGGCCGGCCGGTCATCCGCACGCCGGTCGCTCTCGGGACCATCGTCTCCGAAGGACAGATGGATCTGGTCCTCGGGGTCTTTCGGCTTGTCGTCCGGGGGCGGCGTCGTGGGCGTATCGGTCATGCCTCAGCCCTTTCGAGAATCACGGCGGCGCCTTGGCCACCGCCGACACAGAGCGACGCGAGGCCGATTCCCAATCCGCGACGCTTGAGTTCGAGCAGAAGCGTCAGGATCAAGCGCGACCCGCTCGCGGCCACGGGGTGCCCGAGCGCAATGGCGCCTCCATTGACGTTGAGTCGGCCCATCTGCAACTCGCCGACGGGGCTCGTCCGGCCGAGATAGTTCTTCGCGAAGCGCTCCGACGAGAACGCCTTCTCGCACGCGAGGACCTGCGCCGCGAACGCCTCGTTGATCTCGACGAGATCGAGGTCGGTCATCGACATGCCGGCGCGAGCCAGCGCCTTCGCCGTCGAGACGACCGGACCCAGACCCATGCGTTCGGGCTCGATGCCGCGCGTCCCATGGGCGCGGATCCTTCCGAGGATCTCCCACCCCTGCGCGCGCGCGTATCCCTCTTCGGCAAGCAGGACGGAGACGGCGCCGTCGGTGATCGGGCAGGCGTTTCCGACCGTCACCGATCCGTAGGCGCGGTCGAACACGGCGCGCATCTTGGCGAGCGCCTCGAGTGATTGATTCTCCCGTGGACCCGTATCGAGGCGGAGCGCCTCTTTGTACCTCGGCGGCACGTAGATCGGGGTGATCTCTTGGTCGAAGCGCCCGGAGCGCTGCGCGGCGACGGCCTTCTGGTGGCTCGCGAGCGCGAAAGCATCTTGATCATCCCGGGTGATCCCGAATTCCTTCGCCAGCACTTCGGCCGTCTGCCCCATGTTCAAGTCGGCGACGGGATCGGTGAGCCCGCGCATCAGCGCGATAATCGGCTTGAAGTGCTTGAGACGGATCTGGGAGAAGACTTGCAGCCGCTGCACGGCCGTCTTGGCCTTTTGCGCGCTGAACATGATCCGCCGGTAGCTCTCGGGGTACATGAGCGGAATCTGCGTCATCGATTCCGTGGCGCCCGCGATGACCAACCGCGCCTCGCCGAGCGCGATGAGTCGCGCGGCGTCCAGTACCGACTCGATGCCGCTCGCGCAGTTTTCGTTCACGGTGTGCGCGCGGACTTCCTTCGGCAGGCCGGCCAAGAGTGCCACGACGCGCGCGATGTTCGGCGCCTCCGCGGGGGACCCGATGTTCCCGAATATCACGGCGTCGACCTCGGGACCGTCGATTTCGTATACGTCGAGAAGCTCGGAGATGACAATGCGGCCGAGATCGACGGCGGTAAGGTCCTTTAGCTCGGTGTCCGATTTCGCGAAGGGCGTGCGAAGGCCACCGACAATGACGACGTTTCGGTAGCGGTTCTCTTTCATGACGACCGCACTATACGTTTGTCGATGATGCGACGCAAGATGACCTGTGACGGACTTACTTCACTCCTTCGAACTGCGTTGGAATTCCGGCGCTCCGCCGGAGCTCGGTCATGAAGTCACTGACGCTGTCGAAACGCTCGGCGAACTCGCGCATCGGGGCTTTCCGCTTGGCTTCCTCAAATGCCTCCGGTGTCGGGATCCATCCGGAGATCGTGCTCACACCGGTGAGATCGTTCAGAGGCTTTTGATAGACATAGCCATCGCAGAGCTTCGCGAGCGAGAAGTCCGCGTGACCGAGCCGATAGACGGCGCGCGTGTCACCGAGGTCGCCGAAGGGACTCCCGGGGACATCGAAGCCGACGGGCGCGCCGTGCGCGTCGAGCGCGAGATCGAGTGTGCCGTCGCAAGCCCGGTAGAGGCCCGACCGGTCGGGCGCCGGCCATGGCGAGTGGAGTAGCACGGTCATGACCCGCTCCCCGAGCTTTTCGTGAAGCAGATTACCCATGCGGCCCTGCCGGAATCGCACGAACGTTCCTTCGCGCACGACCGGGTCCTCAAATCGGGTGAACGCGTGTCGGATGCCGCAGTAGACGAGCGCCTTCTCCCCGCGCGAGAGAACCTCGCGCTCCAGGACCTCGGCCATGTGGGCGTCATACGCCGCCAGGCGTTGCCGCTCGGTTTGCGATTCGGCCTCGCTTCCGTAGTTGAGCTTTTCCCAATCGACGTACGGTGAGAGCGCGACGACACGAAACGGCTCGCTGCCGGGTGGGCGCTTGCGGTTGATGTCCCACGCGGACTTGTAGATGTCCAGATAGTCGAGGTACGGCCACATCCCGCCCGAGTAGCGACGCTGAACGGCGGCGGCCGCGACCGCGTTGAAGAGCACGTCCCCCAGAAGCGTGTCGATGACCGCCTGGTCGGGGGAGGAGGCGAATTCGATGGCGATCACGCGCACGCCCGCCTCCTCGTAGAGCCGCGGGAGCAGCGACTGGACGAATTCCACGTCCTCCTTGATCCGGTTGAACTCACCGATCATGACGACGTCGTGGTCGGTAAATTGTGAGGTGACATAGTCTTCCGGTGATTCACCCTGCTCCGCCAGATGACCCACCAGTGCGTCGCGTTGTGCGGCAGGAAGCTCCGCCTCTTTGGCACAGCCGGCGCCCAATGCCAAGATGCCCGTCCCCAGCAGTGCCAGGGTCCGCAAAAGACCCGGTCTAAACATGTCTCCTCCCTTAAAGATCGCCCGAAATCTACCGCTACGTATGATAGGCGGATCGCGAGTCGCGGCAAGGTTTGAGATGAAAATTCGTGAAGTTTGAACGGCCGTGGATCTGATCGCGAGATCGCCGTGTGCGCTGTAAGCAGTAGTGCCCATGGAGGATCGCCTGATGAAACGGCCCAGGATACGACTTTGGTATTTGACGCCGCTCGTGCTGAGCATGCTCGTACTTCACGGTTGCGACGAGACGGCACAGGAACCGATCACGGAAGTCAATCCCACCGCAAAACCAGACTTCATAGTCTCCCCTGACACGCTGGACATCATCGACACCGATCCCACCGGTGAGATCTTTCTCTCGACCGATGGCCCCGGCGAGTTGGCGTGGCACGTGACCGCGCACCCCGGGTGGATGACGATCTCACCGGATAGCGGTGAAGTGGGGGAGAGCGTTCAGAAGCTCACCGTCACGGCGGACCCCGTGGGGCTCGATCCCGTCATCTACTCGGGAACCGTCGAGCTCATCTCGGAGAACGGTGAGGATGATGTTCACGTTCGTTTCTCGGTAGAAGCGCACGCGGTCGTCGAGCTTTCCGTAGACGATCTCGAGTTCGGTCAGGACGTCACGGAGGCAAGCTTCACGATCACGAATGCCGGAACGGGCCTTCTTCTCTGGCAGATCGAGACCGACGACGACTGGATGAGTTTTCTTCCCGACTCGGGAAGCCTGGCGATCGATGAAACGCGTGAGGTCGACGTGACCGTTGACCGTGAAGGACACGACCCCGGCACGGTGACGGGCACGTTCACCATTTCATCGAACGCGTTGGGTGGCGATGTCACGGTTCCCGTCGAGATGGTCGTTCCGACCGGACCGATCATGGCGGTGCCGGACACCATGTTCGCGTTCGACCACTTCACCGAAAACGATTCCATCAAGATCATGAGCGTCGGGCACGAAACGCTTGTCTGGTCGATGTCCGTCGATGAAGACTTCATCGAGCTTGGCGCAACGAACGGATCGATCGATGCCGGCCTATCGGACGACATCGCCATGACAGTCGATCGCACCGATCTCGATACGGACACGCACACGGCAACGGTAACGATCACGACAGATCACGGACAGACGCAGGACATTCACATCTCCGTCCAGCATTTCGATGACAAGAAGTGGCATCTCGAGCATCGTGTCGTCGATTCGGAATACGATCGCAACAACGATGTCATCATCACCGTGTCCGAGTATCCGAACCAGCTGCACGTCATCGACTTCGAGGCGCAAACGATCCAAAGCGTCGACCTCGTGCTTCCGCCGCTTTGCGTATCGCTCAGGGCCGACGGAGCCTATGCCGCGGTCGGGCACGATGGGTACTTCTCGTACGTGGATCTGGTGACGCCGGTTCTGGTCAGCACATACGCGGTCACGACGGTCGCGGTCGATATCGTCTTGGCGTCAAATGGATGGGTCTACGTGCTTCCGCTGGAAGATCAATGGGAAGAGATTCGTTGCGTCGATCTCGCAACGGGCGAGGAAACACTCAGCACGGGTAACCAGATCTATGACGGGACGCGAGCGATCCTGCATCCATCCGGTGACTACATCTACGGCGCGACCAACGGGCTCTCACCTTCCGACTTCGAGAAGTACGATATTCGAGGGGACACGGCGGACTACATGTACGACTCGCCGTACCATGGCGACTTCCCGTTCCTCGGAAACATCTGGGTGTCCGACGACGGCGGACGGCTCATCGCGAGAAGCGGGCGCGTCTTCCGCGCGGCGACCGTAGAAGAAGACGACATGGTCTATGCGGGAAGCCTGGCCGGCATGACGCGAGTGGAATGGGTGGAGCACTCGACGGCCGCCGCGCGAGTGTATGCCTTCACGCAAGAAGATGAGGGTGCGGAGTCACCACCGGGATACGAGGTCCGGGTCTACACGTCCGATTTCCTCGGCATACTCGGAAGTGCCGCGCTGACGCAGTTCATGGTACCGGTCGAGCCGGGAATCGGTGAGTTCTTCAACTCGGTAGGACGCTTCATCTTCGTGAACAGCGCCGGCACGCGCGTCTACGCGCTCGTGCAGGCGGAGGAAGAATCGGGGATGGCGGACGACTGGGCGATCGAAGCGTTCAACGTGGCGGATCTGCCCTGAGCTAGTAACGGATGAAGAAGAACCCGCCTCCCGGTAGTCCGAGGGGCGGGTTTCATTGTATCGTGATTGGACTGTCGTCTTTTCGTGTCGGTGCTATCGCCGGCGGTGCCTGCGACCGTATCCCGCGAAGCTCAAGAGACCGACACCGAGCAGGATGAACGTTGACGGCTCGGGCACGGCGCTCTGCGATCCGCTGGTCGAGACCGGACCACGGACCTTGAACAGGCTGTCATCGTAGTCCCCGTCGCCTCCGCCGTACTCACCCTCGAAGCCGACAAGGGCAGCGGTGTTGCTACTGGATACGTTGGCGGTAGCGTGAATAACGGCATCCGGGTTCCGCTCACCGGGACCCATGTAGAACATGTGGCCCGTTTCCCGAACTCGGATGGCGAACAGAAGCTCCCCGCCGACTGCCTGATGTCCGAGATCAAAGATCTTGCCAACCTGATCGCTTGTGGCGATGAAGCGATTACCGGATTCCGTGACCAGCCAAAGTTCACTCACCCAGTCGAGATCGCTCTCGAGCACCTTCACCGAGATCTCACCACCCAGCGAGTAGAGCTGTGCCCCTAGATCGGGAACCGGCATTGACTGAATAGGTATCGCACTCGCCTGTGTAAGTGGGCATACGAGCACTGCAGCAATAAGCGTCAGAGCCGCCGCCCAATGTGAGCGACTGTTCATCCGTGACCTCCCCATAAGTGGTCGTCGTTCGATGTAGCTGGCCTACGCCCCCCCGCTTGCGGAAGGGCAAACGTTGCTTGACGAGGAAAGGCTAGCATCGGCGGCGTATATTGATCAACTTCAAAAAAATATGATTTTTCAAGATTTACCCAAAACGGACCTGGAACTCTTTAATTACGCTTTGAGGGGTATAGTGTCGTGTTTGGCTGCTAGTGGTGTCATTTGATGGGGTCGATGTCCATTTCGCCCGCCAGACCCTTCCCGAGCGAGAAACCCCCGTCGACGGTCAGGCAGGTCCCCGTGATGTAAGAAGCCTGCCGGGAGGCCAGGAACACGACGGCGCGCGCGACCTCTTCCGTCTCCGCGAACCGTCCGGCCGGGACTTGCCGGCGGATCGACTCCCGGATCTCCTCGGTTGGCCAGAGACGCTCTGCCGCCCCCTGTGTGTCGAACGGGCCTGGAGCGACGGCATTTACGCGGATTCCGAGCGACGCCCACTCCACGGCCAACGACTTCGTCATGGCGTGGACCCCGGCTTTGGCGGATACCGAGTGGACGACGCCGGGGCACCCCGTCCAGGCGTACGGGGCGATGATGTTGACGATGGCGCCACCTCCGGGCTGCTTCCGCATGACCCGTGCGGCGGCCTGGGAGCAGTAGAAGACCCCCGAGAGCGCGATGTCGATCACGGCTTCCCAGCCCTTCTGTGGGAGCGAGACCGACGGGCGGATGAAGTTCCCGGCGGCGTTGTTGATGAGGATATCGAGCCCGCCGAACTCGTCGCGGACGGCGCCCGCGGTTTCGCGGACCGCCTGCGATTCCCTGACGTCCAGAACGTGTGCGGCCGCGGGCCATTCGTTCGCCGAGGCCTCCTCGAGGAACGTGGCGTGGTGATCCGCGTTCCGGCTCGCGATAGCGACGGACGCGCCGAGGCGCGCCAGGAGGCGCGACACGTCGAGTCCCAGCCCGGTGCCGCCGCCGGTGACCAGCGCGACCTGTCCGGAGAATGTCTCGTCTTCGAAGAAGCCTTCCATGGCGACTCGCTTGCTAGAAGGGGTAGCCTCCCGCCTCCTGGATCATCCGCGCGGCGGTGTCGATGTCGGAGAAGTCGCCGCCCCCGACCTCGCGGAGGCGACGGCGGGCGGCCCGCCACGCGCGTTCGCAGAAGACGCGACACAGCATAACGTCTTTCTCCGCGTCCGTCTCCCCGACCGCGTCCAGGCGCGTCGAGGTTCGTGACAACGTCGCGGCCATGGCGAAGAGATTCGTGGCGGCCTCGGCCAGGCGGTCTTGGATGTACTCGCGTTGGATGATGGCCTTCTTGTGTTTTCGAAGCAGTTCGTCAGAACGGGCGGCGAGATCCGCGGTGAGCGATTCGAGATGAGACGCGTACTCCTTGAGCGCCGGTGACGCCTTGGTGAGATGTTCGTGGGTCACGACCCGTTTGAGTCGTTCGGCCGCGTACGATCCTATCGTGCCGACCGACTCGATCGGGTTCGAAAGCGCCTTGCCGACCTCGCGCAGCTTCTGGCCGGGTTCCTTGAGCCCCGAGAGCGCGATGAACAGCTTCTGGATTTCGTTCGTGCCTTCGAAGATGCGGTTGATGCGCGCATCGCGCATGTGGCGCTCATACGGATACTCCGTCATGTAGCCGTAGCCGCCTGCGATCTGAAGCGCGGTGTCCGTCATCTGCCAGAGCGCTTCGGAGGAGAAGAGCTTGCACATGGCGCTCTCGATCGAGAAGTCCTGCACAGACCGGTCGACGAGACCCGTCGTGAGATACACCATGCTCTCCATGGCGTAGAGGTCAGAGGCCATCGTGGCGAGCTTGTCCCGGATCATTTCGAACTCGATGATCGGCTTGCCGAACTGCTTGCGCTGCGAAGCGTACTCGGTCGAGAGGCGAAGCAGCTCTTTCCCGCCGCCGACCGCGCCGGCCGCGAGCGAGAGCCTGCCCGTGTTAAGCACTTCCATCGCGACGCGGAAGCCGCGTCCGAGCTCGCCGAGGATGTTCTCCTCCGGAATCTCCACGTTTTCGAAGATGAGCTCGGTCGTGGATGATCCCTTGATGCCGAACTTCTTCTCGGTCTTCCCGACCGATACACCGGGCATGTCGCTGGTGACGATGAACGCGGTGATCTTGTCTTCGAGACCCTTTCGGGTGCGCACCGGCGTCTTGGCGAATACCGTGACGAGTCCGGCATAGCCTCCGTTCGTCACGAACTGCTTCTGGCCGTTCAAGAGGAAGCTCGTCGATCCATCGATGCGTTCCGCACGCGAGGCCACGGCCGCCGCATCGCTTCCTGCCCCGGGCTCGGTGAGCGCGTAGGCCGCGATCAGCTCCCCGGTCGCGAGCTTCGGGAGGAATCGCTTCTTCTGATCTTCGGTGCCGTGGAGAAGGAGTGCCTTGATGCCGATCGACTCATGTCCGCCGACGAAGACCGCGGTGGACGAATCCGATCGCGCGACCTCTTCCATCACGCGGCAATACGCGGTGGTGCCGAAGCCGAAGCCGTCGTACTTCTCGGGGACGACGAGCCCGAGCAGACCCATCTCGGCAAGCCCCGTTCGGACGGTCTCGGGAAGCTCACCATCTCGATCGATCGCGACCGGGTCGATCTCCCTCTCGGCGAACGTCTTGAACGCATCGATGACCTGGGAAACCGTCTCCCGTTCGTCGTCGGGCATCTCGGGGTAGGGAAAGAGCAGGTCCTCGGCGATGTGTCCGAGGAACAGGGATCGCGCGATGCCCAATTGTTCCGGTTCGGTATTCATGTGACGTGTCCTTACTTCGGGTCAAGGTCATGCCGAGCGGGACGTGTCGATTGTCTTCGGCTATCTGATGCGCCCGCTATCTGATACGTCGTCGCCTTTGGCTCCGACCCTTAGTCGTGCCGACCGCCGAAGTAGAGCGCCTGGAGCGTCGCCCCGATGGTGCCGAGAAGCCCGAGAAGGCAGGCGCCGGCCCCCGGTACGGCCAGCCACTGAAGAGATTCCTTGGCGACCCCGGTGCTCCCCATTCCTGGAGCGCGAAAGCCCGCGAACAGCCAGAACAAGCCATAGACCACGGCTCCGAAACCAAGCAACACGGCCGAGCCGCGCGCGAGAAGACCCGGTTTACCCAGGAGTGCCAGAAGCAGAATCATCGAGAGTGCCGCGGTGCCCAGAACTCCCGCGTGGAGGTGCGAGCGCTTGAGGTACGCCCATGACTTCGACGTGACTTTGTCCGCCGCCGCCTGGTCGCCGCCATATGTCGTCTCGAGCACGGCCGCCGCGTCGCCTTTCAAACGACCTTTGATCGAGTCTTCCGCGGCGCCGAAGATACCCCCCAATCCGAATCCGAGCGCGATCGCGAGCAAAGCCAAGAAGATACCGGGTGCCAAAGGTCGAAGCCTATCCTGGGCGAAGCCGTTCACGCGAAATCCCCCTTCACATAGAGACCATTTACCGTAACGCGCCGGTCGTCACCATCGCTCTTTCGGACGGTTTCGGTTGGTGTTTCGGGATGAAGCCCCAGGCGCGCGAGCGCCGCGTCGAACGCATCCGCTTCCACCAGACACATGGTTTCACCCGATGGATGGCGGTAGACGAATCGCGTGCCGGCCACGTGGGTGAGTGTCCCGCCGCCGAGCGCGGTGCCGGGCGCGAAGACGGAAGCGAGGAGGCGTCCGCCGGGTTTCAGCACACGCGCCGATTCCGCGAGCGCGCGTTCCCATTCGTTCTCCGTCATGGCCTGTTGATAGATGCCCAACGCGACGACGAGATCGAACGCGCCGTCGTCGGCCCAGCTCATGTCGTCCATGCGGCCGACCCGCACGCGATCGATTGCGTCGACATCACCGCAACGCGCGCGAATCCGATCGCGGGTCGCCTCTACCATCTTCTCCGCGATATCGACCGCGATCACGTCGTATCTCTGCTCGACCAGAAACTCCACGTTGCGCCCGCCGGCGCAACCGAGATCGAGCACTCGGGTGTCGGCAGGGTTCGGGTAGCGCGAGATGAGTGCCGCGAGTCGAAGGTCGTGCTCACGTTCGGAGAACCGCTTTACCCGCCCGGGGTCGCTCCAAAAGGCCACTCTGGGATCGTCTGCGTGCATGCTCGTCTCCTGTGAGCTTACCCGGGCTCGGTCATTAACGTGGGGTCCAGGACCTCATCCAATTCCGCGTCGGGAAGGACCTTCATCTCCCGCGCCACGTCACGCACCGTGCGGCCGGTGGCGAACGCTTCCTTCGCGATCTCGGCCGCGCGATCGTAGCCGATCTTCGGCGCCAGCGCGGTGCACATGGCGAGCGACGTCTCGACCATTTCGTCACACCGCTCGATGTTCGCCGTGATGCCGCTGACGCAGCGATCGGCGAATGTTTCGATCGCCGCGGTGAGAATCCGAATCGACTCGAGGATGTTGTGGGCGATGAGCGGCATCATGACGTTCAGCTCCAGGATGCTGTCGCGGCATGAAATCATGACGGCGGTATCGTTCCCGATCACCTGCGCGCCGACCTGAACGAGCATCTCGCACATCACGGGGTTGACCTTGCCGGGCATGATGCTGCTTCCCGGCTGCGTGGGAGGAAGCGAGATCTCGCCGAGTCCACAACGGGGACCGGACGCGAGAAGGCGGATGTCGTTCGCGATTTTCGTGAGGCTCACGGCGATGGTGCGAACCGTTCCCGACGCCTCACAAAGGGCGTCCTTCGCTCCCTGCGCCTCGAAGTGGTTTCGCGCCTCTACGAACTCGACACCCGTTACCGTTGAGAGGTCCGCGCAGACCTTCGATGCGAACTCGGGATGCGTGTTGATGCCGGTGCCGATCGCCGTGCCGCCGATCGGAAGCTCTCGGAGCGCGCGGATGGCCTTGTTCGCGCGGAGCGCGGAGAGACCGGCCTGCGCCGCGTAGCCGGAAAACTCCTGACCGAGGCGCATCGGGGTGGCGTCCTGGAGATGCGTGCGCCCGATCTTCATCACGGCGTCGAACGCGCGCGCCCGGCTCTCGAGCGCGGCCGTCAGTCGCTCGAGAGCGGGGATCAGATCGCTCTTGATCGCCTCCGCCGTCGCGACGTGGATCGCCGTCGGGACCACGTCGTTCGACGATTGTCCCATGTTGACGTGGTCGTTCGGATGCAGCGGGTCGTGCGAGCCGATCGCGTTTCCGGCGAGCTCGGAGCCCCGGTTCGCGATTACCTCGTTCGCGTTCATGTTCGTGCTGGTACCGCTTCCCGTCTGGAAGATGTCGAGAACGAAGTGATCGTCGAGCTTTCCGTCGATCACTTCGTCGGCTGCGTGGCCGATGAGATCGGCCCGTCGGTCGTCGAGTTTTCCGAGCGCGTGGTTCGCGCGCGCGGCGGAACGCTTGACGAGCCCGAGGGCACGGATGAAGCGACGGTCGAAACGGGTGCCGGAGATCTGGAAGTTCTGCCGCGCCCGCTCGGTCTGGGCGCCCCAGTACGCCGAAGCGGGGACCTTCATCGCCCCCATACTATCGGACTCGGTCCGTGTGTCGGTCATGGCGCCCTCCCCAACTTGTCGCATGAAGCGGCAGTTGATACCATCATCGGCCGTTGTGACGCGCGGCGCAACGAGATCTCGCGGCCCGCAGTCAAGGATACTCCGGTACCGACTATCTTCAACCCAAAGGGTCAGGTGAGACTATGGACGAAAAGTTGGTCGAACAACTCGTGGAGCTTATTCGGCGCGCCTCGACCGACCTCCCGAAGGACGTCGTCGCCGCTCTCGAACTCGCTCGAGACAAGGAGCCGCCGGGATCGATGCCGGCCACCACGTTCGAGACGATTCTCAAGAACGTGCCGATGGCCCGCGACGCCTCGACTCCCATATGCCAGGACACGGGCATGCTCATTTTCTACGTCTACTGTCCGGTCGGCACCGACACGATCGCGTTCCAGAAGAACATTACGGCGGCGGCGGAGGCGGCGACGAAGAAGGTGTTTCTCCGACCCAACGCCGTAGATCCGGTGACCGGGAAGAACAGCGGCACGAACGTCGGTATCAACGCGCCGTACGCGTCGTTCAAGCCGTGGGACAAAGACGAGATCCTCGTCAAGCTGATGCTCAAGGGCGGAGGTTCGGAAAACGTCGGCGCGCAGTATCGCTTGCCCGACGACGCGCTGGGCGCGGGCCGAGACCTGGCGGGCGTTCGCAAGTGCGTTCTGGACGCGGTCTGGCAGGCGCAGGGAAAGGGATGCGCTCCAGGCACGATCGGAATCGGCATCGGTGGCGATCGCGCAACGTCGTATCTCTTGTCCAAAGAGCAGTTCTTCCGGACGATCGGCTCGCACAACGCGGACACCGAGCTGGACGCTCTCGAGAATCAGCTCCGGGACGAGCTCAACAGCCTCGGGATCGGCCCGATGGGCTTCGGCGGAAAAACCACGGTCCTCGACGTCTTCATCGGCAAGCAGCACCGCCATCCGGCGACCTTCTACGTGTCCGTCTCCTACATGTGCTGGGCGTATCGTCGGAAGACGATGACGCTCACGAACGGGGAGGCCCGCTATGCATAAGCTCACCATTCCGATTTCCGAAGAGCAGATCCGCGGACTGAAATGCGGCGACGCCGTAACGCTGAGCGGGACGATCGTCACCGCCCGTGACGCGGGTCACAAGCTCATGGTGGAAGAACGTCCGGACTTTCTGAACGAGTTGCTCAAGGACGGTGTGATCTACCACTGTGGCCCGGTCGTGGCGAAGGACGGTGACAGGTGGCGTTTCGTCGCCGCGGGTCCAACCACGAGCATTCGCGAGGAGCCGTACCAAGGGAAGGTCATCGAGACCTACGGTGTGCGCGCGGTCATCGGCAAGGGCGGAATGAAGGACAAGACGCTCGCCGCGTGCAGGGAGTTCGGCGCGGTCTATCTTCATGCCGTGGGCGGGTGCGGGACGCTCATCGCGCAATCGGTCAAGGAAGTCACCGACGTACACAAGCTCGAGGAGTTCGGCACCCCCGAGGCATTCTGGGTCATTCGCGTGGAGGACTTCCCGGCCGTCGTCACGATGGACTCGCACGGCGAGAGCCTTCACGAGAAGATCGAGTCGGGATCGAAGGCGCAGCTCGACGCGCTGATGGGGAAGTAGCCGCCCGAGCCGGTAGTGACAGTTGGGCTCGCACCGCAAAGGAGCGAGCCCTCACCGTACCCTACCGTACCCTGACCAGCTTCCGGCTCTCCGTCCCCGCCGCCGTCTTGAGGCGGGCGAAGTAGACGGCCGGGGGCAATGGACGATCTTCAAGATCCCGCCCATCCCACACGATGCGCTGCGTGCCGGGTGCCAAGTTCGAGAGGTCCATTCGCCACACCAGCCGTCCGCTCACGTCGTAGATCGTCAGGTCTTCGGCGGAACCGTCAGATGACACGTGAACGTCGAAGACGTGTCGCAAGGAAGCGGGATTGGGAAAGACACGGCTCAGTCGCGTAAACGCCGGTACACCTCGTGGGTCGCCGACGGCGGTCGTGCCGGACGTGCCCCTCAGGATCGTGATGTTGTCCGAGTCGCGGTTCGCGACCGCGAGATCTGGGGCGCCGTCATCATCGAGATCGGCAATCGCCACACCGTAGGGATTGCCCCCGACACCGTAGAGGTCGGACACGGTGAACGATCCGTCGGGTTGCCCCATGTACACCGAAACATTGTCCAGCTCATAGTCGGCGATCACGAGATCCATTCTGTGATCCCCGGTCAGCTCACCGACCGCGATCGCGGCCGCGCCCGAAGGAGAGCCGTAGAAGCTCGCTTCGCCGAATGTGCCGTCCCCAACCCCGAGAAGCACTCCTACGTTATCGGATTCGAAGTTTGCCACGGCGGCGTCGGGGATCTGGTCACCGTTCAGATCAGAGATCGCGACGGCGGCCGCGCCCTGGCCACATGCGTACACTTCAGGCCAACTGAAGCTTCCGTCGCCGAGACCCAGGAGCACGGAAAGACCGGAGCTTGTGGCCAAGGCAAGGTCAGAGACATCATCATCGTTCAGGTCTGCAACGGCCAGATGGAAGGGGGTGCCGGCAACAAAGTAGGAAACCTGATCTGCGAAAGCCCCTCCTCCCAGTCCCAGAAGGACACTTGCTCGCCCCCCAGACCAGCAAACAGCCACGAGGTCGGAGATTCCATCATTGTTGAGGTCGTCGATCTCAACATGTACAGCATTGTTCTCGACTCCGAGGAAGACCGGAGCGCCGAACGTGCCGTCTCCTGCTCCGATCAGTACATTCACTCGACTTCCGTCGAAGTCCGACACGGCCAGATCGGGAACGTCGTCCTCATTCAGATCGCCGATCGCCGCGTAGGTGGGGGCCGGGCCTGTGTAGAAGAAGCTCGCGGCGCCGAACGTTCCGTCACCCTCCCCCAGATAGATTCCCACATTGTGCGATTCAAAGTTCGCGACGACCATATCGAGGATTCCGTCACCGTTCAGGTCGCCGATCGTCACCTTCTCCGGACATTCACCCGCATCGTAGTAGTCCGCAGAAGCGAAGGTGCCGTCGCCGAGCCCCGTGAGCACTCCGATGACGTTCGTCCACTCATAGCGCGAGTTGGCGACGAGCAGCTCGGGCAGGTCATCGCCGTTGATGTCGCCGGCGGTCACCGCCCATGGTCTGTCAGCGACACCGTATTGGGCTGCTTCGACGAATGTTCCGTCGCCGACCGCGAGGAGGACGGAGACATCCTGCGAGTCGAAGTTGGAGGCGGCGATGTCCATGACGCCGTCTCCATTCAGATCGGAGGCGATCACGGAATAGGGATAATCACCGACGTAGTAGGCGACGGGGGAACCGAAAGCGCCACCTCCAAGACCCAGGTAGACGGCAACCCGGTTCATGAACACCTCGGTGACGGCGAAGTCGGGGTACTCGTCGCCGTTGAACTCTCCGATCGCGACCGCCTTGGCTCCGCCACTCACAGCCAAGTTGATCGGCGAGCCAAAGCTCCCATCGCCGGTGCCCGGGTAGATCTTGACGCGCGACGTACTGGCAACAACGATGACGAGGTCGAGATTCTCATCGCCGTTCAAGTCTCCGATGTCCAGGGATGTAGGGTAGGAACCGACCGAAAATGAGCTCTGCGGCGAAAACGTGCCGTCACCGTTTCCGATCCGGATGACGGCCTCGCCGGAGTAATAGCAGACGGCGGCGACATCGAGTACGTCGTCTCCGTTCAGATCGCCGAGCTCGACATCGAAGGGCAGATCCCCCGCGGCATAGAAGCTCGCGGTGGAGAAGATTCCGCCGCCAGAGCCTAGGTAGACGGCGATGTTGTCGGCGGTCTCATTCGCCGCAACGATATCGAGTACGTCGTCGCCATTCAAATCGCCGAGCGCCAAGGAGGTGGGGCGTGCGTAGGGGCTGACCTCATTGTAGCTCGGGTCTCCAAAGGTGCCATTGCCGTTGCCGAGAAGCACGGCTATCTCGCTTGAGCCCTGACAGGCCACGACGAGGTCGAGAATGTCGTCGTCGTTCAGATCGGCGAGCTCGACGTCGTCCGGTTCGCCCTCGAGCCTATGGTCCAGCCTGGCGGGCCAAAAAAGGTGCTCCGCCTGTGCCGGGATCGCCCAGCACGCGAAGAACAGCGTGATTCCTACCGCCGCGACGGCAATGCGTGCTGCGGATCTCAATGAATGGTGTGGTTCGGCAAACATGTTACACGCTCCTTTGAGTGGTCAATTGTGCAAGCAGGAGTGAGTGACATGTAATGCACGCGCGGTGCCAAGACTGTACGTGGACGAACATGATGGGGGCGCTGCAGTTACCAGGCGAGATGGATTCCGACTGCGGTGGTCAGCGTTCGGAAACGAACATTCAGGCGTTCGGTATCGGGCGAGCGACCGTCAATGACCAACAACGATGATGCGCCCGCTCCGTTGCGCGTCGCACCCCTCCGGATGCCACCGCATGAAGTAGACGCCCGCGGCCGGCGTCGACATGCCACCGAAGAGGTCCCGCGTCGAGACGAGGGTCTGACCGGCGAGGTCATGGCTCGCGATCCTGCGCCCGGCGAGATCGTAGAGCGCAAGCGTTCCCGTTTCCCCGGCGGGCGGACGTAGCCAGACCCAGCTACCCAGATGGACCACGTTCGGCGCAACCGCAAGGCTCAGCCGCGACTCGACAGGTGTGTCTCCGACAGCCACAGGCGGAAGCAGCTCCTCCAGGCTCATGTGCGCGTAGAAGAAAAGCACGATCCTGTCGAAGATCGTCACGCCCGGCTCCACTTCGATCTCGAAGATGTCGATATGACCGAAGCCGTGGCCGGCCCCTGCGACCGGATAGAACTCGTAGGGGATCCCCACCGCTTCCGCCTGATTCGCGAGCGCCACCGCGTCCGCGAACGGGACCGTGGGGTCTTCCGTCCCGTGAACGATGACGAGCGGCGGCTCACCGACCTCCATGTTGGTGACGAACGGCCCAAGACTTCCCCAGAAATCGACCAGCGCGCCGATCGCCGGAAGGTTGGTGATACCGTGATCGTCGATCGAGTAGGCCTCGAGAAGAGAAGTGACTCCTCCGGCCGATGATCCTCCGATCGCGATCCGATCGGGATCGACGGCGAGTTCGCCGGCATGTGCGGCCATCCAGCGATGCGCATGGGTGGCATCCTCGACGGCCGCGGCGATCGCCGCCGGCAGTGTCGCGCCGCTATCCTCCAGCGCTTCGTAGAACGGCATGAACTCATCGGACACCACGGGATCCTGTCCCGCAAGCCGGTAGTCGATCGAGACGGCGGAGTAACCGCGCGATGCCATCTCCGTGCAGATCTCCACAAGTGCAGGGTTGGTGCGGCTTCCGCCCGTGAAGCCTCCACCATGGATCAAGATGAGCCCCGGGCGAAGTGGCGGCGCATCCTCTCCAATCGGCTCGTAGAGATCGAGCAACAGTCTGAAGTCTCCGGGCGGGGACTGGATCTCCGCGATGCGGTACGTGATGCCGTGCGTGATCGATACGTCGAACATCGGGTCGATGAAGAGGTCTTGGGCGCTCGCCTGGGCGGGAGAGAGAAGCAGCGAGATCGCTAAACCCATCACCATCGAACGAGACCGCATGATGTCCTCCTTGATGTAATGATATCACGCGGCGGGAATGTCCTATCCGAGAAGCCGCCGCCCCCATGCGGCCAGGCGCCGGAGCCGCGACTGAATCAGTCCCGCATCGCAGCCGGCTGTGACATCTTCCGCGGGTAGGGACGGGATCTTCTCCAAGAACTCGCGGTTCTCACGATTTCGCGTCGCGACGAGCTCCGCGATTTCCGCGGTGACGTTCTCATGGGCGGCCAGCAAGGCGGCGAAGGCGTCCTTCGGGATCTCGAGTAGCTCCGTCTCCTGCGAAATCCGGCCCGTGGCGGTTCGCGGCATCCCGGTCAGGAGTGACATCTCGCCGAAGAGGCTTCCGGGCTGCGCCTCGAACGTCTGTCGCTGGGTGGTATCTCCCTCGCGGTACTCGATGCTCCCATCGATGGCGCCGCCCACGACCACGTAGGCGGTTTCGCCGGGATTGCCCTGACGGCAGAGCGTCTCGCCCGCCGTGTAGCGGATGAACCGGCACTCACGCGCGAGCTTCCGCACCGCCGCATCGTCCAGGAGCCGCGCGGGCTCGCCGTCTTCGGTCGCCACCGGACGCACCAGGAACGCGCTGCCCGCAAGCAGTTCGGCCATGCGCTCCACCTCGTCATCGACGGGCGGGAGGCGGCGCTGTGTATTGACAACGGCCATGAAATCATTCAAGAGCTGGTCGCTCATGGGGAAAGGAATCTCGATGCCGCGGCGCTTGAACTTGTACCAGACGAGCCGCGCCACCTCGCCCTCGACCCGAACCCTCGACCAGTAGCTCTCGGTCGTGTAGAAGAGCTTGTAGTTGATACCGAAATCGAGGAACGCGCTCACGTACGCCGCCGGCGGTGGGGTGGGCCTGACGCTTTCCGCGTCCTTCGCTGCCTCCATGAGGGCCTCGATCACGTCGCCCGGTGCATCGGAGTAGCTCGCGCCCACTTCGAGCGTGTGCCGGTGGGCCTTGGACGGCTTGCTGTAGTTCACGATCTTCTGGGACGCCAGAAGGCTGTTCGGCACGTGCACAAAGTCCTTGTCGCGCGTCCGGAGGATCGTCTCCCGCCAGTTCGTTCGCACGACGATTCCTTCGTGGTCTCCGACCCGCACCAGCTCTCCCACCTCCACCGTGCGGACGAGGTTGAGGGAAAAGCCTGCCAGGAGGTTTCCGAGCACGCCCTGGAGCGCGAGGCCGATCACCATCGTAAGGATGGCGGAGGTCGCGACGAACGGCGTGATATCGACGTCGAGCACGTACTTGAGAACGGCGAACGCCGCGACGACGTAGATCACGGTGATCGCGGCGCGTCGCAGCAGCCACGGAAGCGGGAAGGGCTTCTTACGCCGCGCGTAGGCGAGCCCGGCGACGCCGTCCACGAACCGCACCACCAGGACCACCAGCCAGAAGAGAAGCCAAGCTGGTCGCCACTCATCCGCCCGATCGCCGCTCAGTCCCCACGGCTCCTTGACCGCGGCGAGCGCGACCGTCAGCACGATGACGATGAGAGGAAGAAGGAGAGGTGGCAGGAGACGCATCCGGCCGGCCGTCGACGTCGCCGTGACTTTCCGGGCGATCGCCTGGATGAAAAGGGCGAATACGAGCACGCCGACGAGGATCATCACCTGTTCGTAGCCGGGAAGCGCTTGGCTCAACGCTTCAGAAGCTGGACTCTCCATTCCGTTTCCCTTCTTTGCCAACCCGATCCGGTCATCCTGTGATCGGGATCGTCATTCCCTCCCGCGCGGCGACGGTGCCCGAAAACGCCGCACGCGCATCCGCTTCAGATCGGCCAAGCTCCGAGTCGTCGCGTTCGGGGTTGTGATGCACGAGGACGAGCCGGGTCGCGCCCGATTGCCGAGAGAGCTTCGCACCCTCGGCCCACGTGCTGTGCCCCCAGCCGCGATGCGTCTCGTACTCCTCGGGGGTGAAGTGGGAATCATAGAGGATCGTGTCGGCGCCTTCGCAGAACGCCGAGAGGTCGGCGGCGTCCGTCCCGTCCGTCGTGGGTTCGGTGTCGGTCGCGATCACGGCGGTGCCGGCCTTCCCTTCGAGCCGATACGCGTTGCATCCCCCCGGATGATTCAACGCGTGCCGGGTGATGGCGAGCCCGTCCCGCTCGAATCGCTCCCCGAGCGGGTGGAACGTGATCTCGGCGGCCAAGGCGTCCCAGCCGATCGGCCAATACGGTGGGGAGAACATGTTGCGGAGCGCCCCCTCTCCGCTCCCCATCTGATCCGGCGCCAGATGAACCCGGATCCGGAACGACGCGTCATAGACGGGCGCGAAAGACGGCAAGCCGCACACGTGGTCGAGATGGAAGTGCGTGAAGAGCCAATCGATCTCCCGGCACGCCCTTACGTCTGCAACGAGTTCGTGTCCGAATCGGATGACACCCGTGCCGGCGTCGATGAGCAGTGTCGAGCGTTGGCCGGATAGCGCGAACGCGGTCGTGTTTCCACCGTAGGTCATCATGCTCGCGCGCGGAGTCGGGTAGCTCCCGCGCGCGCCCAGAGTGATCAGATCCCCCGTGCTCATTTCTGTTTCATCTCCCACACGCCATCCCACACGCCGGGCGGTGGGCTGTCAAGAAGCTCTCGACAGCGCCCCGCATAGGCACCGGCGACGGGATCATCCGGTGCGCCGCCGAACGCTTCGATCGCTCCGGCGAAATCCCCCCGCTCATAGGAGCGCAAGCCGTCGGCAAAGGACGAATCATCAGCGTTCCACCATGGGAAGAGCGATGGCGCGTCTCGGAGACCCGTTGGCTGGAAGAGCCGTGTCGGCGTTTGGCGACCGACGACACGCACGCGACCGATCTCGCGCCCGTTCGCCACGTCGTTCGCCCGCGACCAGGTCTCCTCGGAGACCAGGATCGGGCTTCGGAACGTCTTTCCGAGTCCTTCGAGCCGCGATGCGAGGTTGGCGGCGTCACCGATCACCGTGTAGTCGAATCGATCACGTGAGCCCATGTTTCCGACAACGACCGGCCCGGAGTGGAGCCCGATCCGCATCGAGAGCGGAGCGCCCGCGACGGAGGCCAGCTCGGGGTTGATGGCCTCGAGCCGCTCGAGGCAGCGGATCGCTGCGGTGAGAGCGCGCGCCGCATGATCGGTCTGATCGATGGGGGCGTTCCAGAACGCGATGATGGCGTCGCCCTCGTACTTGTCCACGGTTCCCGCTTCCGACTGGATCACGTCGGTCATCTCCGTGAGATAGCGGTTCAGGAGCCTCGTGAGTTTCTCGGGATCGAGCGATTCCGACAGTGCGGTGAATCCCGCCAGATCGGAGAAGAAGATGGTGAGCTCTTTTCGTTCGCCGCCGAGGGTCAGTCGTGACGGATCACGCACGATCTGATCAACCACGCTCGGGCTCAGGTAGTGCCGGAACGCGTGACGGAGGAAACGGCGTTCGCGCCCCTCGGTCGCGTAGTCGACCGTTCGCACGATGAGGAACGACAGGAGTGCCGCGGCGAACGGCGCGACCATCGGAAGCCAGATGCCGCGCGAGTATCCAACGACGGCCACGCCGACCACGAGAGCCGCCGCGAGCGGTAGGAGCAGGGCGCCGATCCATGCGCTCCGAATCCGGCCGAGCGCGAGGGCAAGCCCGACCCCGATGGCGAGGCAAAACAGAATCGTCGCCGGGCCCCGAACGGGAGTGACGAACCGCCCGGTGAGAAGGTTGTCGAGGACGGTGGCATGAACTTCGACTCCGGGGTAGTTGCCCCCGACCGGCGAGGGGCGGAGATCCAGGAGGCCCGGTGCGCTCATACCGAGAAACACGATGCGATCGCGGAGGTGCGCCTTGGGAAGGGTCACCTCGTCTCCCCGCTCGTCCCGCACGTATGACTGGATCGCGGCGGCCATCGAATACGACGGAATCGTTCCGCGGGGGCCGCGGTAATCTACAACGAGCGAGCCGTCGCGGTCGAGCGGCAGGGGTCGGCCGTTCGCATGCACGCCGTCGTCGACGAACCGGAGGTCTCCGTCGCATAGCGCGGTGAACGCGGCGAACGGCAGCGTCCAAAGCGTGTCGCTTCGTCCCGGGATAGTCGGCGCCATTCGGCGGAAGATTCCGTCGCGGTCGGGTTCGATGCTGGCGGCCCCCACCGCGGAGGCGCCCCTACCGATGGCCGAGACCGGCGTCGTCGTCTCCCCGTCGCGAACGACGAGTGGCAACACGACGTCGCCGCCGCGCGCGATCGCGTCGCCGAGACTTGCATCGTCCGCTTCCCCGAACGCCGAGAACTCCGTGAAGAGAATATCGAACACGACGCCGCGGGCACCGGCACTTCGACAATACTCGATGACCGGTACGTAGAGGCCCCGTGGCCAAGGCCACGGAAGACCCTCCGCTTCCTCCATGTGGTCGAGGCTCTTCTGGTCGATGAGGAGGATGGCTATCTGATTCGACTGCCGTGAAGAATCGGCGAAGCGCGTGAGACGCCAGTCCCAGGTCTTCCACTCGAGGGGATCGAGCGATTCGGTGAGAGCGAGCCCACCCGCGAGCAGGCCGGCGGCGGCGCCGGCCGCGAGTCGCAGTCGCCACGATCGCATGAAAGCGCCGACCCTCGACTACTCGCGCAGCTGCGCGAGGTGCGTTCGGAAACGCGCCTGCCGGGGTTGAGGATCCGTCCCCTCGCCGACATGCGCGGCGAGCGCCTCGCGGGCGGCCTCGAGGCGATCCTCGCTCATGGGATGTGAACGCAGGACGCCAAGGCCGCCGCCGGACGACTCCTGACCCGCCATCGCTTCGAGAAAACGTCCCAATCCGTCCGGCCCGTAGCCGATGCCGGAGGCGAACGCGATGGCCATCCGGTCGGCCTCTCGCTCCTGGGCGCGGTCGTATCCGCTCTCGACCAGCGTGCGGACGATGTCCCCGACCGCCCCTTCGAAGATCTCGGTGAGTTTCAGGATGTCCTGCTGGCCGAGTTCCTTGCCTGCTTCCTGTCCCAGGATCGCGAAGGCGTCCACCAGCCGGCTCTTTCGGATCGACGCGAGCCCGTGGCGCACCGCAATGTGTGAGACCTCGTGCCCGAGAACGCCGGCGAGAGCGTCCTCGTCGGGAGTGAGCGCTAGAAGTCCACGGGTCACGAAAATGAATCCGCCGGGCGCGGCGAACGCGTTGATCTCGTCGGTGTCGAGGACGGCGAAGTGATAACCGTTGTATATCTCGGGCCGGTCCGACGCGAGAACGACCGCTTGTCCGACGCGGTTCACATAACCTGTCAGCTCGGGATCATCATGGATGGGATATCGGGAGAGGATGCTCGCCGCCACCGCGCGCCCGAGGTAGTACTCCTCCTCCTCGGTGAGATCCTCGAAGCTCTTGCGGAACGCCTCGCTCGTCCTGTCGATCGCCCGCTTCTGATCCTGGGAGATGAGCCCTTGATCCGCGGCAATCTCGGTCGTCATCTGGCTCACCTTCGCGCAGGCGGCCGTCAGCACGAGGGCGATGAGCGCGAGAAGCATGAGTCGGCGCATCATCATGGCGTCCCCCAGTCGGCGAGCCCGCCGGCTTCGAGGAACGCTTGGATCTCGGTCTCCGACACATCGAAGTCGCCGATCCGGTCCACGGCCGCAAAGTCGAGTTCCGCGTGCCGCGCGCGATATGCCTTCTCGATCTCCTCATCGAAGCCTTTGCCGGCCAGTGAAACCTCGTCTGCAGTCGCGGTCGCGTCGACGTCTTCGCCGCCCCCCGTGAGGGTGAGGCGGGTCTCCGTGACGGCACTCGCGTGCAGCCAACCTTCGGTGCCACCGGCCCGCACGCGGATCCAGTCGCCCCGCTTCTCGATTTCGTCAACGGTCGTGCCGGCCGTCAAGGGCGCGATCGAAGGGGCCCAGAACTTCGCGTCCTCGCGCAGCCGCGTCTCTCGAACGTGAACGGTGAGCGGGGTTCCGGCGATCAGCGTAGCCGCCGCGACAATCGACGCAACGAGAAGGGGGGCCGCGCCCCTGAGCGCCCTTCGGTTCATTCGTATCCTCCCACAGTTAGTACAGGCCAATCTAGCATTGGCGAGTTTACGCAACAAGACGGTCAAGGACTCCCACGAACACGGATGTCCCGGGACGAACCCGCGTGTACCCCTCGCACCGGTCACATCGCGTCGCGTCGGAAGGGCCGAGGGCGGCGCGTTCATGCAGGTTCCTCCGTTTCAATAGCTTCTGCCTCCCCGCCACTCCACATCTTCGCGTCCGAGCCTCGATCGACTCTCTGGCACACTCGATGCGTTGTCATGGTTCGGGGATCTGGTTGCCCCGTGCACGTGAATGTGAAGGGTGCTCCTTGGCGAGGAGGTGACAATGAGACGCGGCAAACTCATGGGAAAACTGTTCGGCGGAACGCTCATGCTGATCGTACTCCTGGTGGTATCGGGAAGTGTGGCGTCGGGGGCAGCTCTCGACGCGCCGGCGGCCGGTCTGACCCATGGCCCATGTTGGGGTGAGTCGGTCTGGCGTCATCACGATCAGGCCCCGTGCGCATCATCGCCCGATGGGGCGGACTGCCAGCTGATGAATGCCGAGCAGGGCTTTCGAGCGGCGTTCGGCGCGGGGCGGATCGTCGTGGTTCCGGAGCCCGCTGGGGCGGAAGACGCCTCCTGGATGTTCGAGTGGCAAACCGTGGCGTTGGGACGGGAGAACCTACTCCGTCCGCTGGAGATGGGTGTGCTGCGGCGCGACGACTTGGAGGTTTCCTACGAATACGCCGGAGAACTCAGCGAGCACTATTCGAACGGCCCGAGCGGTCTCCGGCAGCATTTCCACTTGAGCGCACCGCCCGAGGGGCACGGGGCGCTCGTTCTGGTCGGGCTCGTCGGGGGAAGCTTATGCCCGGCGTGCGCGGCCGACGGTCAGCTCGTCGAATTCGTGGATGCGCGCGGCGAACGTGTTCTTCAGATTCGAGACCTCCACGTGCTTGACGCGGCGTGTCGCGAGCTATCGTCCCGATTCGAGCTGCTCGAGACTGGATCTGTGCAGATCGCGATCGACGATCGAGGGGCGCGGTATCCTCTCACGATCGGCCCGTTGCTGACGTCACCGGTGGATGGCGATGCCCCTGGTGGAGCGATCGCCTCGGCGCCGTGCTCGAAACACTCGGATGGGGGGCTCTAGCGCACGAGAGACAGCGTCCGCCCGAAACTGTCGTCAGTACGGCCCGATGCCCTTTCGATCGCGATCTTCAAAGGAGCACGGGCCGTCGTCGACGTGTCCCTTGTAGCGCTCTTCCAGTGTTTCCTTGAAGTGCGCCTCGAGCGACTGGCAGATCTGGGGTCGGGTGAGCCACGCGCCGTCGGGAGTTGTGCAACGCTCGACTTCCAGCGGGATCTGCTCTTTCCGATACACGCCGAATACGTTCACCTCCGACGGTCGGATCTCGTTCTCTTCCAAGTACTGAATCAGGCCGCAGATCGTGTCGGAGAAGTAGTGCTGATAGAGGGGTTCTTTTCCGCGCCCGGAGAGTGCGTCGACGCGGGCCTCGTAGGTGTAGGGCAGGTTCTTATCGTACTTGGACTTCGGTCCTACCCACTTGCGCGCGATGTTCATGGCAGTCTCCCGCGGCGAGGATCCTCATTGATGGATGCTATTCTCCGAGACGTCCGGCCGGCTGTCAATGAGACCATACGCCCGGGATCTCGTGATCGCATTCGGAGCAGCGTCCGTCGCGCAGCCGATTCGAACGAACAAAGAACCCCGATCGCGCGATCACGACTTGACCGCAACCCGGGCATCGCGTGTTCTCCGACGAGTGGCCGGGGACGTTTCCGACGTAGACATACTGAAGTCCCTCCGCGTCGGCGATCGCCTTCGCGCGGTCGAGTGTTCTGACCGGTGTGGGTGGGAGGTGCTTCAGCAAGTAGTCGGGGTGAAAGCGCGTGAAGTGCACGGGGACGTCGACACCCAGCTCCGATCGGATCCACCTGCAGAGACCCGTCAGTTCATCATCGGAATCGTTCAGCGTCGGAACGACGAGGTAGACGATCTCCGTCCACGTTCCGTGTTTCCGCATCGTGACGAGCGCGTCGAGAACGGGTTTGAGCTCGCCGCTCACGACATCCGCGTAGTAGCTCTCGGAGAATGCTTTCAGGTCGACTTTGATCGCATCGGCATGCGCGCAGAGCTCGATGAGCGGCTTCTGCTGAATGTAGCCGCCCGTGATCACCACGCTCTTGATTCCCTCGGCATGGCCGGCGTCGATCGCGTCGCGCATGTACTCGTAGAAGACGACGGGCTCACCGTAGGTGTAGGCGATGGAGGCCGCGCCCGCCTGCTTCGCCATCGACGCGACTTTTGCGGGAGGCATATGGATGCTCCGGACCTGTTCGGGGCGCACCTGTGAGATCTGCCAGTTCTGACAGAATTTGCAGTTCACGTTGCAGCCGGCCGTCGAGATTGAGAACGCTCGTGTTCCCGGCAACACGTGGAAGAGCGGCTTCTTTTCGATGGGGTCAGTGTGATGCGTGCACGGGCGGGAATGGACCAGCGTGTAGTAGGTGCCGTCGCGATTCTCGCGCACACCGCAGTAGCCGCGTTCCCGGTTGTCGATGACGCATTCTTTCGGACAGAGCACGCAGCGGATCTTGAGGTTGTCGAGCTTCTCGTAGAATGCCGCTTCGGTGACGAAGCGGTCGTCCTCACCGGGGATCGTCGCGGCCGATGCGGCGCGGGAGGAGATGACGGCGCACGGGCACGCCGCGGCGACGCCGAGAAGCGCGGCACCTTTGAGAAACGCGCGCCGGTTCAGTGGTTGGTCGGCCGGACCTCGATCGATCGGTGCATGATCTGCCGGTGCTCTGTCGATCGTCTCCATGGCGACTAGATCTCCACGATCTCGATACGACCGGTGTCGTTCGTACCGAGTTCATGAGTCGCATCCGCCGCCGTCGCGATGTATCGCGGCTCGCGACCCATCTCCGTCAGCGACGTCATCCCGACCTCAGTGCGTTTTGCCTCGATGAGTCCCCATCCCACGTGATCGATCGCCACCGGGTCCGTGCCTACGATCACGCCGCCGAACGGCCAGACCCACCGCGGCATGAACGCCGGTCCGCCCTCGTACTGCGCGACCGTCGCGTCGCAGATCGTAAGGCGAACCTTCCGTCGTATCTCGGGAAACGCGTAGACGTCGGCGACGTACGGATCGCCCGCGTTCAAGTGGTACTTGTTCGGGTTGTGGATCGCGCCGAAGAGGTTCTTGAGCGCAAGCGAAACACCGGTGATGCCGTGATCCTTGAGGACGGGAAGGTTGATGACGGCATCACAGACCCGCGTGAGGGTGCGGCAGAGCAGGCTTCCGGCCGACCCGAACGTTTGCAGATGCGGTTCGAAGCCGATCGCGTCGTTGCCGAAAGCGCGCACGCCGGATCCGGACGTGATGATTCCAAACCCCGCGTCCTCGAGGTCGGAGTTCTGTCGGTCCCAGATGACGATGTGGTCCTTCCCGACCCCGGCCTGCTGGAGACGCTCCGAGATCACGTCGACCAACTCCGGCGTAGTCGAGAGCCCCTTGCCGGCCAGGCAATTCACCTTGAGGCCCACCACCTCGCCCGGACGCACGACCTGACGCCACGCCTCGATCGGGTCATCGCGATCGAAGAAGGATTGCATAGCCGTGTCGAGGGCCTGAGCCATTCGGTCGCGGGCGATGACAACCTTGGACGTAGCGGTGGACGGGTCGGGGTGGGCGCGCACCGGAGGAGCGAGGTCGCCGACGAGCGCGGCGCCGGCGACGAAGAGGCTCCGTCTCAAGAAATCCCGTCGTTCCATGGGAAGACTCTAGCACACGCGAGTTAGAGAGGCGGTGGACAAGCCAGGCGGCCGGACTCTAGTATGCGCTGGTGGCCGGAAGACGCCCGGAATGTCACCCATCCTACCAACCAGGCGGCAGGTGATGTGGCGACATACGAACAGACTCGTCGCTTCGGTGCTCGTCGCGGGATTCATTCTCTGCGGTCTCTTCGGTGTCTTCTCCGGTCTGGGAATGGAGAAACCGACACAGGTCGCGTTCGTGATTCTCCTTGTTGGTGCCACCCTCTGGATCACCGAAGCCGTTCCGCTCTTTGTGACGAGCCTCATCATCTTGTTCTTGAGCAAAGTCTGGCTCATGGGTCTCATTCGTGAGATTCGACCGGAGAGCACTGAGACGCTGTTTCTGGCCCCCTTCTTCTCCAATATCATCCTTCTCTTCCTGGGAGGATTCGTCATATCGGCGGCGCTGCACAAATATCAGATCGACGAGGACATCGCGCGCCGGATTCTCGCCAAGACCGGTCATTCCATTCCGCTCATGATCGCGGGGGTCATGTGCATCACAGCGTTCTTCTCGATGTGGCTGAGCAACACGGCCACGACCGCCATGATGCTGGCGCTCTGCATCCCGATCGCCGCCCGCTTGCCGAGCACGGATCGCTACCGAAAGGCGATCATCCTCTCGATTCCCCTGGCGGCGAACGTCGGTGGGCTGGGAACGCCGATCGGGTCGCCACCGAACGCCATCGCGATGCAGTATATGCACGAGGCGGGCATGGCGCCGAGCTTCGGCAAGTGGATCGTGCTCGGTCTGCCCGGGGTTTCGGGTATGCTGATCCTGATCTGGTTTCTCCTGATGATCGCCTATCGTGGGGCTTCGACCCGGATCTCGCTCGACATCGAGCCTCACCCGTCCGTGTACTCCCGGCGCGCGATCATCGTGATCGGGGTGGCGTTCCTGACGGCGGTGGGGTGGATGACCGGGCCGTTGCACGGCGTTTCGTCCGGCACGGTTGCGCTGGTTCCGGTCCTGTTCTTTTTCGGGGCGAGGTTTCTTTCCACGAAGGACCTGCGTGGACTTTCGTGGGACGTGCTGCTCGTCATGGGTGGTGGTCTTTGTCTGGGGAGTGTGATCTCCGCCGGAGGGTTGGCGGACTGGCTGATCGACCGGGTCCCCACGGAGGGGATGAACCCATTCATTCTGGCGCTTGCCTTTGGGATCATCGCGTGCGTCATGTCGTCGGTGATGAGCAACACGGCGACGGCGAACCTGATCATGCCCATCATCATCGGGGTCGGCGCGGAGCGAATGTCGCCCATGCTCGTCGGAGCGGCATTCTCTTGCTCGCTGGCCATGGCGTTGCCGGTCTCCACGCCTCCCAACGCCATGGCGTTCAGCACGGACGAGCTGGCCGTGAAAGACATCCTCAGGCCGGGATTGATCGCTACGATAGCGGGGCTGGGTCTCACCTTTACCGCCGGATGGTGGTGGTGGGAGATCATCGGATTGCGCTAAAGGGGGCGCGAAATGGAAGTGCATCGGCAGCGGTGTCAGAGCTGCGGTTCGATCGGCATGCGCAATATTCTGGTCCGCGAGCCCGGCCGGCCGGCGTCGGTCTACGCCCGCTGTGCGGAGTGCGGCAAGTTTGTGGCGCTCTATGAGTTGAGTGACTACTACCACCACGGGAAAGGTGTGGAGTCGTACCTGAGATCGCACGGCAGCGCCGCCGCCGAGAGCGGTCGGGACGCGCTGGGCAGTTTCGAACGCGCCAAGGAGAAGGCCCTTGCCGGTTTCGAGGCCGCAGTCGAGCACCTCGAGGAGGAAGGCAAAGCCATCTAGGCCGTTCGCCCGATGGTGATCCCGGCCGCTCGGTTGACACCCCGGGTGACGCCGGATACCATCTATCGCCTTCGAAAAGAGGCTCTCTTCCAGAGGAATCTGATCATTGAAGACCATCGGCCGACACTTGATCGCGGAATACTATGGCTGCGATCCGGCGTGTGTTAACGACGTCGAAACGCTTCGACGACACATGATCTCCGCCGCCGAGCGAATCGGCGCGACCGTCATGAGCGACGCCTTCCACAAGTTCTCACCGCAAGGTGTCAGTGGAACGGTCGTGATCTCAGAATCCCATCTGTCGATCCACACCTGGCCCGAGAAACGCTACGTGGCCGTGGACATCTTCACGTGTGGCGGCCTGGATCCACGCCCGGGGTTCCGCTATCTGGACGAGGTGCTCGGCGCCGAGAGCCACCGCGTGCAGGAGATCGTCCGTGGGTTGCCGGAGGACGTGGAAGACCACGGCATGGTCTTGCCCGAGGACGTCCAGATCATCACGCGAATGACCACACTGCGTGAGTCCGCCACGCCGCAATCATGACCGGTCCCGATCCGAAAGATCTCCCCGACGGACTGAACCCGATTCCAAGCCGCGGTTTCGTGGACGGCGAGTGGGTCGTCGAAGAAGATCAGGGCGCGACGCGACTCAGCATCCGAATCACCGAGAAACTTCACGAAGAAACCACTCCCTTCCAAAAGCTCGCGGTCTACGACACCCCGTTCTTCGGCAAGATGCTCGCGCTGGACGATCTCGTCATGTTCACGGAGCGAGACGAGTTCGTCTATCACGAGATGCTCGTCCACGTGCCGCTCTGTGGAATCCCCGAGCCGAAGAGCGTGCTGATCATCGGTGGTGGTGACGCAGGTTGCATCCGCGAGGCGCTCAAGCATCCGTCGGTCGAACGCGTGGTGCTGTGTGAGATCGATGAGCGCGTGACGCGGGTGTGCGAGGAATATTTCCCCTGGGTGGCCGATGCGGTGCGTGACCCGCGGGTGGAACTGATCTTCGACGACGGCGTTGCGTTCATCGAGAAACACGCCTCGACGTTCGACCTGATCATCGTAGACAGCACGGATCCGATAGGACCCGCGGTCGGGCTCTTTCTCCGCGACTTCTACCGAAAGGCCGCGCGCGCGCTTAAACCGGGCGGCGTGATGGCCGCGCAGACGGAATCCCCACACTGGGGCGCGCCCATGGTGGGAGCGATCTACGGAGAGCTCCGACACGCGTTCGCGCACGTCGCGCCCTACCTCGGTTTCATTCCAACGTATCCCAGCGGCACATGGAGCTGGTGTTGGGCGAGCGCGGATCGCGCGCACGACGCGTTCTTCGACGCGGATCGCGCCGCCGCGATCGCCGCCGGCTGCCGGTACTTCAATCCGGAGATTCACCGCGCGGCATTCGCGTTGCCGAATTTCGCCCGCGCCGCGGCGGACGGCCGGAACTTCTTCGCCCGTTTCGACGAACGGCACCGGACGCTCACCGAGGAGTCGTAGCGCAGGCATCCGTAGACCCCCGCCCTCGTAATCACCACCCCCGCGCCCGCCATCGTCAGCCCCCGCGCTCGCCTTAGGCGCAGCACTAGCCCGAATATCTCACCAAGACATGGAAAAGGGTCTCTTGATTCGTTAGAAG
>CAZAMP010000046.1:0-31781 GCA_964486455.1 uncultured bacterium
TCGGGAAGGTGGCCGGACGGTAGGCGCCGGCGTCGTAGCGGAGATCATTAAATAAAATGGCGTCAAGTCGCGACCATGTAATTCTCGCGTGTCAGGTGTGCAAGCGGAAGAATTACATTACGGATAAAAACAAACGTAAGCATCCAGACCGGTTGGAGTTCAAGAAGTACTGCCGATACTGTCGGAAGCACACGCCGCACCGAGAGACGCGATAGATTGCTTGTGCAGGGCAGTAGCTCAATTGGTAGAGCACCGGTCTCCAAAACCGGTGGCTGGGGGTTCAAGTCCTCCCTGCCCTGCCATTAACCCGGAAGAGAGACGATGGCGGTCATTCAAAAGGCTCGTACGTTCATCAACGAGGTGGTGGTCGAGACACGCAAGGTGACCTGGCCGCAGCGTGACGATCTCAAGGAATCGACGATGGTCGTGATCATTTCAGTGACTATCCTCTCGCTCATCTTGGGTGTTGTCGACAAGATCTTGGCCATCATTCTCCAGCAGATCCTGAGGATGACGTAGGACGAGGGGTGACATGTCCAAACGCTGGTTTGTGGTCCACACGTATTCGGGCCACGAGAACAAGGTCAAGACGAACCTCGAGAAGGCGATCGACTACGCCGGTCTGCAGGAGAAGTTCGGACAGATCTTGGTCGTGACCGAAGACTTCGCAGAGATGAAGAACGGAAAGCGGACCGTCAGCAAGAAGAAGACGTTCCCGAGCTACGTTCTCATCGAAATGGAGTTGGGTGCGGACACGCAGGGGATCGTTCAGAACATTCCCGGCGTTACGCGCTTCGTCGGTACGGGGCAAGCGCCGATGGCGCTCCGTGAGGAAGAGGTCGAGCGGATCCTCAACAAGGAGGAGGCCGCAAAGACCAAGAAGACCACGGAGGTTCCCTACAAGGTCGGCGAGCACGTCCGCGTCGTGGACGGCCCGTTCAACGACTTCACAGGCGTGATCGACGAAGTCAATCACGAGCGGGGAAAAGTCAAGGTGATGGTCTCGATCTTCGGTCGAGCCACCCCGGTCGAGCTGGATTTCCTGCAGGTTAAGGAAGTCTAGACATAGGTTTTGGAATTGAGTCTTTAACGCCCGGCCCGCTGTGGGATCAGTGGCCGGGACGTCGTATTTGAGGAGGAAGCATGGCGAAGACACCGATTGCGCAGGTGAAGATCCAACTGCCCGCGGGCAACGCCACACCTGCACCGCCGGTGGCGCCGGCTCTCGGTCCTCACGGGATCAACCTGGCCGAGTTCTGCAAGGCATACAACTCGCAGACATCCAGCCAGGCGGGCCTGATTGTTCCGGCGGTCGTGACGATCTACAACGACCGCTCGTTCTCATTCATTATCAAGACGCCTCCGGCTTCGGTGCTCATCAAGAAGGCCGTCGGCATCGCGAAGGGTAGCGGCATTCCGAATCGCGACAAGGTGGGAGTGCTCCAGAAAGTGGATCTGAAAGAGATCGCGGAACAGAAGATGCCGGACCTCAACGCGTATACCGTCGAGGAGGCCATGCGGATCGTCGCGGGGACCGCGCGCAGCATGGGAATTGATATCGAGAGCTGACGCGCGACCGGCGATGGCGTCGACTGCACCGCCGTGCTCACCATTAGCGGCGGGAGACGAGGGAGCCTATGAAACACGGTAAAAGGTATCGGGCAGCCGTCGAGAAGCTAACGGCGCTGGATGTCCCTGAGAGGGGCACTCTGGAAAGCGCCGTCCAGGCGGTCATCGATCTCGCGTCCGCGAAGTTCGATGAGACGGTAGAGTTGGCCACGCGTCTGGGCGTCGATCCGCGTCGCGCGGACCAGATGGTGCGGGGCACCGTCGTTCTGCCGCACGGCACGGGCCGCACGAAGTGCGTGATCGTGCTCGCCAAGGGCGAGAAGATCAAGGAAGCCGAAGAGGCCGGCGCCGATTACGTCGGATCCGAGGACCTGATCGAGAAGATCAAGGGTGGCTGGTTCGACTTCGACGCGGTGATCGCCACGCCTGACATGATGGGGCAGGTCGGCAAGCTGGGTAAGCTTCTCGGTCCAAAGGGGCTCATGCCCACCCCCAAAACCGGCACCGTGACGCCCGACGTCGCGAAGGCCGTAGGTGAGATCAAGGCGGGACGCGTGGAGTATCGCGTCGACCGTCACGGCAATGTCCACGTGCCTGTCGGAAAGATCTCCTTTGGTTCCGACAAGCTCCTCGAGAACACGACGAGCTTGCTACGGGAAATCGTGCGGGCGAGGCCCAGCGCGGCGAAGGGGACGTATCTCGCGAGTGTAACGCTCACGAGCACGATGGGCCCTGGCGTCGGGGTCGATCCACAGTCGGTCCTGGCGACCGTGAAATAGGCGTGACGGGAGGAACGATGGTCAACGCTGAAAAAGTCGCCCAGGTAGGGGAATACTCGGAGCTTCTCAAGAGCGCGAAGAGTATCTACCTGGCCGACTACATCGGTCTGGACGTCGCGGGCATTTCTGAACTTCGAAAGAGATGCCGTGACGAATCGGTCAGCTTCAGAGTCGTGAAGAACCGACTAATGAAACTCGCCGCCGCGGACGCCGGACTCGCTGACCTCGAGCAGTACCTTGAGGGACCGACCGCGGTCGTCATCAGTGAAACCGACGAGGTAAGCCCGGCGAAGCTGATCGTCGAGTTCGCCAAGAAGAAGAAAAAGCCGAAGCTGAAAGCGGCGGTTGTGGACGGCGAGGTGTTTGGCCCCGAAGAGGCCGCGTCACTCGCGAAGCTGCCGACGTTTAATGAACAGCGTGCGATGTTGCTGAGCATGATCAACACGCCGGCGACACAGCTCGTGCGCTTGCTTTCGACCCCGGCGACGCAGCTCGCGCGGGTCGTCGACGCAAGGCAGGAGCAAGGGCAGGAATAGTCACTTAGCAACGGAAATTCGTATATCGGGTTTCACGGAACAAGGAGAGCAGGCAATGGCGGACCTGGAAGCATTGAAAGAGAGTTTGAGCGGACTGAGCCTCAAGGAAGCCGCGGAACTCGTGAAAATCCTTGAAGAGGAGTGGGGCGTGAGCGCCGCGGCGCCTGTTGCTATGGCAGCTGGGCCGGCCGCTGGTGGTGGCGCGGATGCCGAGGCGGAGCAGACGGAATTCGACGTCATGCTGTCGGCCGCCGGCGACAAGAAGATCGCCGTCATCAAGGAAGTCCGGGCGATCACCGGGCTCGGGTTGAAGGAAGCCAAGGCTGTCGTCGATGCGGCGCCGAAGGCCGTCAAGGAAAAGATCTCGAAGGACGAGGCAGAGAAGATTAAGGCTCAGCTTGAGGAAGCGGGAGCCGTTGTGGAAATCAAGTAGCCGGGCTGTGGTGGGTTGATGGGACTACTCCATAGCCGAAAGGTGGAAAACTCTTGATCATGCCACAGAGCTCAGGACGTCGAAGCTACTCGAAGATCGATGCACGCTGGGATGTTCCGATCCCGAATCTCCTGGACGTGCAGCTTCGGTCCTTCGACAAGTTCCTGCAGAAAGATGTGCCGCCGGAAGACCGCGTGAACGAAGGCCTCCAGGAGGTCTTCAACAACGTCTTTCCGATTCAGGACAGCCGCGGCCTTTTCTCTCTCGAGTTCGTCTCTTACTCGATCGGAGAGCCAAAGTACTCGGTGCCGGAATGCCAGGAGCGCGACCTCACGTTCGCCGCGCCTCTGAAGACGACACTGCGTCTTCGTATTCGTGAAGACGAGAACGGCGAGAAGAAGGACAGGGAGATCATCGAGCAGGAGGTCTATCTCGGTGAGCTGCCGCTCTTGACCGAGAAGGGGACCTTCACCATCAACGGCGCTGAACGAGTAATCGTCAGCCAGCTGCACCGCTCTCCGGGTGTGTTCTTCGACAGCACGATTCATGCGAACGGCAAGGAGCTGTTCAGCTCCCGTATCATTCCGTATCGCGGCTCGTGGGTCGAGTTCACGTTGGACGTCAAGGAAATGATGTACGTCCACATCGACCGGAAGCGGAAAATCCCGGTAACGGTATTGCTCAAGGCCCTGGGATACGTCTCTGATCACGACGTTCTCGATCTCTTCTATGAGAAAGAGAAGTTACCGATCGGTTCCGGACGCTCGAAGAAGGACCTCGCGCTTGTCGGTCGTATCGTCGCGGAGGACGTCGTCGATGCCGACACGGGCGAGATCATCGTCGAGGCGAACGAGGAGATGAGCGAGGAGAAGATCCGTGAGCTCGGGAAAACCGATCTCAAGGAGATCGAGCTGTTCCTCGTGCCGCAGCGTGAAGAGGGTGACGTCATCCGCAACACCCTCAAGCGCGATCAGTGCTCGTCGGAAGAAGAAGGTCTGGCCAGGATCTACGGCCTTCTGAGACCCGGTGAGCCGCCGAAGGCCGAGGTGGCGAGAGACATCCTGAACCGCCTGTTCTTCAACGAGAAGCGCTACGACCTCGCCAAGGTGGGGCGCTACAAGCTCAACCAGAAGCTGGATCACGTGGCACTCTTCGGCGGCACCGCGAAGGCGCGGCGTCTGGCGCTCAAGCGCCCCCCGGAAGAGCTCGTGACGCTCTGCAGGGAAGACTTCATCGCTATCGTCAAGTATCTCCTGATGCTTCGGTACGAGGAAGGGCGTGGGACCAACTATCTGACCGACGACATCGACCACCTGGGCAATCGTCGCGTCCGTTCGGTGGGTGAGCTTCTGGCGAATCAATTCAACGTCGGGCTCGCGCGTATGGCGAGGATCATCCGCGAGCGGATGTCGCTCCAGGACGCCGAGACCGTCACGCCGAGTGACCTCATCAATTCCCGAACGATCTCGGCCGTGATCCAGAGCTTCTTCGGATCGAGTCAGCTATCGCAATTCATGGACCAGACCAACCCTCTGGCCGAGCTGACGCACAAGCGGCGGCTTTCCGCGCTGGGCCCAGGCGGCCTTACGCGCGACCGGGCGGGCTTCGAGGTCCGCGACGTGCACTACACGCACTACGGCCGCATGTGCCCGATCGAAACGCCTGAAGGTCCGAACATCGGCCTGATCTCGTCGCTTTCGACGTACGCTCGCGTGAACGAGCTGGGTTTCTTGGAGACACCGTACCGAAAGGTCAAGGGCTCGCAGGTGAAGCGCGACGACATCGTTTACTTGTCGGCGGACGACGAGGATCGATGCAGCATCGCGCAGGCGAACGCGCCGATCGACGATGTGGGACGCTTCGTGCGCGAGAAGGTGCTCGCGCGGGGGCTCCACGGCGAGGTGCTCCAGCTGCCCAAGAACCAGATCGACTACATGGACATCTCCCCGATTCAGCTCGTGAGCTCAGCGGCGGCCCTGATTCCGTTCCTCGAGCACGACGACGCGAACCGGGCGCTCATGGGATCGAACATGCAGCGCCAGGCCGTGCCGTTGCTCACGACCGAGGCGCCGTTCGTGGGAACGGGTCTCGAGGGGCGTGTCGCGTCCGATTCGGGCGCGATGATCGTCGCGAAGCATTCTGGGGTCATCGATTGGGTCAGCGCGAACTCCATCGTGGTCAAGCGTGACGACAAGCAGGACGCGATCGATTTCACGGGAGACGGCGGCGTCGATGTCTACCGACTGACGAAGTTCCGCCGCTCCAACCAGGACACCTGTATCGATCAGCGTCCGCTGATCAAAGCCGGCCAGAAGGTGAAGGCGGGTGAAGTGCTCGCGGACGGTCCGTCTACCGACGCCGGGGAGCTGGCGCTCGGGAAGAACGTGCTCGTCGCCTTCATGCCGTGGCGCGGTTACAACTTTGAGGACGCGATCATCGTGAGCGAGCGTCTCGTCAAGGACGACGTCTACACGTCGATCCACATCGAGGAGTTCGAGCTTCAGGTTCGCGATACCAAGCGGGGCGTCGAAGAGATCACGCGCGAGATTCCGAACGTGTCTGAAGACGCGCTCAAGAATCTCGACGAGGAAGGTCTCATCCGAATCGGCGCGCCGGTTCGCGCCGGTGACATCCTGGTCGGAAAGGTGACGCCGAAGGGCGAGAGTGATCTGACGCCCGAGGAGCGCCTGCTCCGCGCGATCTTCGGTGAGAAGGCCGGAGACGTCCGGGACGCGTCGCTCAAGGCGCCTCCGGGCATGGACGGCACGGTCATCGACATCAAGGTCTTCTCCCGTAAGGAGAAAGACGAGACCGCCAAGAAGCAGGAAAAAAAGACCATCGACAGGCTTCGCCGAGAGGCCCGCAAGGAAAAGACCCGCATCTTGGAGACGCGGAACGAGCATCTGACCACGCTGCTCAGCGGACTGGCCCTCAATCGCGTCACGTCGGCCGAGACGGGCGATATTCTGGTCCGGCAGGGGCAGAAGGCGTCGGAGAATGTTCTCGTCAAGCTCGATTTCGACGATGTCCCGTGGGCGTCGGAAATCGTCGCGGACCGCGAGACCAATCGTCAGTTCTGGGCCCAGATGGAGGTTGCCTCCGAGGCGCTTGCCAAGGTCGATCGCGAGCTCGACAAGGAAATCGAGAAAGTGACGCGGGGGGACGAGCTTCCTCCTGGTGTCGTCAAGCTGGTCAAGGTCTATGTCGCCAAGAAGCGAAAGCTCTCCGTCGGTGACAAAATGGCCGGCCGGCACGGCAACAAGGGTGTGGTCAGCGCCATCGTGCCGGAAGAGAACATGCCGTTTCTTCCGAACGGCGCGCCGATCGACATGATCTTGAACCCGTTGGGCGTTCCCAGCCGAATGAACATCGGCCAGGTTCTGGAGACCCACCTCGGGTGGGCCGCTGCGAAGCTCGGGGTCAAGGTCGAGACGCCCGTTTTCGCCGGTGCCACCGTCGATGAGATCAAGGCTCTTCTCGCGGAGGCGGAGCTTTCCCAGGACGGCAAGTCCGTTCTCCACGATGGTCGCGATGGGCGACCGCTCGATCAGCCGGTGACGGTGGGCTTCATCTACATGTTGAAGCTTTCTCACCTCGTGGATGACAAGATCCACGCGCGGTCGATTGGGCCGTACTCGCTCGTGACGCAGCAGCCGCTCGGCGGCAAGGCGCAGTTCGGTGGGCAGAGGTTTGGGGAGATGGAGGTGTGGGCGCTCGAAGCGTACGGCGCCGCCTACACGCTGCAGGAACTATTGACCGTTAAGTCGGACGACGTGCAGGGACGTTCGCGGATCTACGAGTCGATCGTAAAGGGCGACAATCCGCCCGAGCCCGGCATTCCCGAATCGTTCAACGTCTTGGTGAAGGAGCTCAAGAGCCTCTGCCTCGACGTTCAGTTCGACTACGAAGAATAAACCGGAACACGAGGAGCCCACAGATGCAGGATATGGACGTTTCCGGACTGCGGTTTTCCTCTCCGTTTCCCGGCATACAGATGACGGTCACGAAGGGGGAGAAGGAGACCCGACGGGGATCCAACTTCACCGCGATCAAAATACAGCTTGCCAGCCCCACCGTGATCAGATCCTGGTCCAGCGGCGAGGTGACCAAGCCCGAGACGATCAACTACCGTACGTTCAAGCCGGAAAAAGACGGCTTGTTCTGCGAGAAGATCTTCGGACCTGTCAAGGACTGGGAGTGCAGCTGCGGAAAGTACAAGCGGATCCGCTATCGCGGCGTCATCTGCGACAAGTGCGGCGTGGAGGTGACGCAGGCGAAGGTCCGTCGAGAGCGGCTGGGACACATCGAGCTGGCTGTTCCGGTCTGTCACATCTGGTACTTCAAGGGCGTACCGTCGCGGATCGGACATCTGCTCGGCATGTCGATGAAGGACCTCGAACGCGTCCTCTACTACGAGTCGTACGTGGTGACGGATCCGGGGAACACGACGCTCAAGAAGAAAGAGCTCCTGACGGAGGACGAGTACCTCGAGTACAAGTCGGACGAGAATAACGACTTCAGCGCGAAGATGGGCGCGCCGGCCGTCAAGGATCTTCTGAGCGAGATCGAGCTGGATGAGCTGGCCGACGATCTGCGTGCGACGATCAAGATCGAGACGTCCGTCCAGCGCAAGAAAGAATCGCTGAAACGCCTTCGCATCACCGAGGCGTTCCGCCAGAGCGGAAACCGCCCCGAGTGGATGATTCTCGACGCCATCCCGATCCTGCCGCCCGATCTGAGGCCGCTGGTGCCGCTGGAAGGCGGTCGGTTCGCGACGAGCGATCTCAACGATCTCTACCGCCGCGTGATCAATCGAAACAACCGCCTGAAGAAGCTCATCGACATCAAGGCGCCCGAGGTCATTCTCCGCAACGAGAAGCGGATGCTTCAGGAAGCCGTCGACGCGCTCTTCGATAACGGCCGGCGAAGCCGGGCCGTGCGCGGGCAGGGCAACCGGCTACTCAAGTCCCTCTCGGACATGCTCAAGGGCAAGCAGGGGCGCTTCCGCCAGAACCTGCTCGGCAAGCGCGTGGACTACTCCGGGCGTTCCGTCATCGTCGTCGGGCCCGAACTGAAGATGAACGAGTGCGGGATTCCAAAGTCGATGGCGCTCGAGTTGTTCAAGCCGTTCATAATCAAGAAGCTGGAAGAGCGTGGTTACGTGTCGACCGTCAAGGGGGCCAAGAAGCTCGTCGAGCGCGAGAGGCCCGAGGTTTGGGACATTCTCGGGGAGATCATCCAGGACCACCCCGTGATGCTGAACCGCGCGCCGACGCTGCACCGCCTGGGAATCCAGGCGTTTCAGCCGGTGCTGGTCGAGGGCAAGGCGATCCGGATCCATCCGCTCGTCTGTACCGCCTTCAACGCCGATTTCGATGGCGACCAGATGGCCGTTCACGTTCCGCTTTCTTACGAAGCGCAGATCGAGTGCCGGCTTCTGATGCTGGCGCCGCTCAACATCCTGAAACCCGCGAACGGCCGGCCCAGCGCCTCTCCGTCGCAGGACGTCGTTCTGGGATGTAACTACTTGACCAAGGCACGTCCCGGCGATCGGGGCGAGGGGCGGATGTTCTCGGGCGTCGACGAGGTCCGGGTCGCCTTCGACCACAGCGAGGTTGCGCTTCACGCGATGATCAAGTGTCGCATCAGCGGGCAGATGGTCGACACGACCGTCGGCCGCGTGCTGGCCAACGAGATCATCCCCTCTGACATCGGATACGTGAACGACGAGCTCGACAAGAAGAACCTCGAGCGCTTGGTCGCGACGTGCTACCGCCGGATCGGCGCGGAGCCGACGGCGAAGTTCCTCGATGAGCTCAAGGACATGGGCTTCAATCAGGCGACGATCGCCGGGATCACGGTCGGTGTGGACGATCTTCGCATCCCGGATCAAAAGCAGGACATCGTCGCCGGCGCGGTCTCGGAGGTCGAGCAAATCAACCGGAGCTATCGCGACGGAAAGATCACCGAGACCGAGCGCTACAACAAGGTGATCAACGCCTGGACCCAGGCCACGCAAGACGTCGAGAACGTCACCATGAGCGGGCTTTCCGATGTTGGGGACGGGTTCAGCCCGATCTTCATGATGGCCCACTCCGGATCGCGAGGGAACGCGGAGCAGATTCGCCAGCTCGCGGGCATGCGCGGGCTCATGGCCAAGCCGACAAAGAAGATCACTGGCGGCGTCGGCGAGATCATCGAGACCCCCATCCTCCACAACTTCAAGGAAGGGCTCACCGTACTCGAGTACTTCATCTCGACACACGGTGCGCGGAAGGGTCTCGCGGACACGGCGCTCAAGACCGCCGACGCGGGCTACCTGACGCGGCGTCTGGTGGACGTCTCGCAGGACATGATCATTACGCAAGAAGACTGCGGCACCGTTCGCGGACTCGACATCGGCGCCCTGAAAGAGGGCGAAGAGGTGATCGAATCGCTCGGCGACCGAGTCCTCGGTCGTGTGGTGATCGACAACGTGGCCCACCCGGACACCGGCGAGGAGATCCTAAAGGCCGGTGATCTAATCGGTTACAAGACGGCCGCTCGAATCGACGAGGCGGGGATCGAGCAGATCCGGATCCGCTCGGTGCTCACGTGCGACTCCCGGCGCGGAACCTGCGCCCGGTGCTATGGCTGGAACCTGGCCAAGAACGAGCCCGTCGAAATCGGCGAGGCGGTCGGTGTGATCGCCGCGCAGTCGATCGGCGAGCCTGGCACGCAGCTCACGCTTCGAACCTTCCACATCGGTGGCGTGGCCGCGCGTATCGCGGAGCAGCCGAAGATCATCGCGAAGTGCAGCGGAATCGTCCGGTTCAACAATCTTCCCACGGTCAAGAGCGCTGACGGCAAGATCATTGTCGTCGGTCACCGTGGTGAGATCACCGTTGGCTACAAGGGTGACGACGGGGAGTGGAAGGTCCGCTATCACTACCGGCCTCCGTACGGCTCCCTGGTCCACATCCCCGACGGCGCGACGGTGAGCGACGAAGACGTCGTCTTCGAATGGGACGCGTTCAACGAGCCCATCGTCACCGAGAAATCCGGAATCGTCCGGTTCGTGGACGTCAAGGACAAGGTCACGGTGCGCGAGGAGGTCGACGAGAACACCGGGCTCCGGATGCCCGTCATCACGGAAGACCGGGACAAGGTTCTCCAGCCGCACATCGAGATCATGACGAAGACCGGCTCGCGGCGACAGGCGACATACATGCTGCCGACCGGCGCCCAGCTCCTCGTCGAGGACGGGGCCGCGGTCAAGGTCGGACAGTCGCTCGCCCGCCGTCCGCGGCGAGAGGTCTCCAAGACGCGTGACATCACCGGCGGTCTTCCCAGGGTCAGTGAGCTGTTCGAGGCCCGTAAGCCTAAGGAACAGGCGGTGGTTAGCGAGATCGACGGGTCTGTGGACTTCGGTAAGATCACGCGCGGTATGAAGACCGTCCAGATCACGAGCCCCGACGAGCAGGACGTTCGGGACTATCTGATCCCGCACGGCAAGCACCTGCTCGTGCAGAAGGACGATCACATCCAGGCGGGCGACAAGCTCACGGATGGTGACGTCAACCCGCACGACATCCTGCGGATCAAGGGGATCAAGGAGGTGCAGGAGTACCTTCTGAACGAGATCCAGGAGGTCTATCGGATCCAGGGCGTCTCGATCAACGACAAACACATCGAGGTGATCGTCCGGCAGATGCTGCAGAAGGTGCGGATCGACGATCCCGGCGACACGCGCTTCCTGGAAGGCGACCAGACCGATCGTATCCTGGTGCTGGAAGAGAACGAACGAGTGGTGGCCGAGGGGGGTCAGCCGGCCCGGTTCAAGCCGCAGCTTCTGGGGATCACGAAGGCCAGCCTCTCGACGCAGAGCTTCATCTCGGCCGCGTCGTTCCAGGAGACGACCCGGATCCTCACGGAGGCCGCTATCCAGGGGTCTGTGGACGGCCTGCGGGGCCTCAAGGAAAACGTCACGATCGGGCACCTGATCCCGGCCGGCACGGGGTTGTCCAAGTGTCGCCGGATCCGGATCCGCCCCAGCGAGATCGAGGAGCCGAGACCCGAACCGCTGTTCGGGGAGGTAACCAACCCGTTCGAGACGCCGACGCCAGAATCGGCGGAAACAGGTTAGATTCTGCCTTGACCGGTGAAGAGTCGCTTGGGTAAACTCTTCATCCGTTTGTTTCGAAAGGAGAAACGTCAGTGCCTACGCTGAGTCAGCTCGTGCGCAAGGGTCGGAAGGTCATCAAGCAGAAGACCGCTTCACCTGCGCTCAAGGGATGTCCGCAGAAGCGCGGGGTTTGCACGCGCGTATATACCACGACACCGAAGAAACCTAATTCGGCGCTCAGAAAGGTCGCCCGTGTGCGACTCACGAACGGCATTGAGGTTACGGCATATATCCCGGGTGAGGGTCACAACCTGCAGGAGCACGCGATCGTGCTGCTCCGTGGTGGTCGCGTGAAGGACCTGCCGGGTGTTCGGTATCACATCATTCGCGGCACGCTCGACTCGGCCGGTGTCGAAGGGCGGAACCAGAGCCGCTCGAAGTACGGCACGAAGAAGGCTTCCTAGTCGGGACAGGAGAGACGGATGCCGAGGCGGAAGAAGATCGAGAAACGGGAGATGGCTCCTGACCCCAAGTACAACAACGTGCTCGTCGCGCGCTTTGTCAACGCGATGATGCGTCGCGGCAAGAAGAGCACCGCTGAGCGGAGCCTCTACGGCGCCCTGGGGATCATCGAAACGAAGTCGGGTCAGGACGGGCTCGCGCTGATGAAGCAGGCGATCAGCAACGTCAAGCCCGCGGTCGAGGTGAAGAGCCGCCGGGTCGGTGGCGCCACCTATCAGGTTCCCGTCGAGATTCGTCCCGAGCGCCGGTTGGCCCTGGCGCTTCGTTGGATAATCAATTTTTCGAAGCAGCGGCCCGAGAAGACGATGAGCGAGCGGCTCGCTGCCGAGATGCTGGCGGCCTCGAACAACGAGGGCGCCGCGGTTAAGAAACGCGAAGATACGCACCGTATGGCGGAGGCGAACAAGGCGTTCGCGCACTATCGCTGGTAACCGTTCTTCGCGATTCCCGGCCGGCAACGGTCCCTGAGCTCCGGGTTATCCCCCGCTGCTGGTGAAGGGACATGTTATCGGACCCGCCTACTGGCTGGCCGCCGGGAATTAACGACCTGGGTCCGGAGAAGCGTCTGGAGATTTCACCTCCGTATTCACGGGGGGATATTGCGCCTTGTTGGAGGAACTCATGTCGGTTCGTGTGCCCATAAGCCGGATTCGGAATATCGGTATCATGGCACATATCGATGCGGGCAAGACCACGCTTACTGAGCGGATCTTGTACTACACGGGACGCTTGCATCGACTCGGTGAGGTCCACGACGGCGCGGCGACGATGGACTGGATGGACCAGGAGCGCGAGCGCGGCATCACGATCACGTCAGCCGCGACCACGTCCGACTGGAAAGACCATCAGATCAACATCATTGATACACCCGGGCACGTCGACTTCACGATGGAAGTCGAGCGTTCCCTCCGCGTTCTCGACGGCGCGATCGCCGTGTTTTGCGGCGTCGGCGGAGTGGAGCCGCAGTCCGAAACGGTGTGGCGTCAGGCGGATCGATACAGCGTTCCGCGAATCGCCTTCGTGAACAAGATGGATCGCGTCGGCGCCAACTTCCGTGAGACGGTACAGATGATCCGGGAGCGCCTCGGCACCCGAGCTCTGCCGATCGTCTTCCCGGTGAAGACGGGCGACATCATTCACAGTCTGGTCGACATCGTCGAGATGAAGGAGATCACGTACGTCGAGGAGACCCTCGGCGCGACCTTCAACATTCACGATGTATCGCCTGACGTGCTCGAGCGCGCGGAGATCGAGCACGGTCACATGATTGAAGAGGTGGCCGAGTTCGACGACGAGCTCATGCATCGCTACCTCGAAGGCGAGCCGATCTCGACCGAGATGCTCAAGCGGGCGATCCGGAAGGGAACGCTTCAGAACGAGATCGTTCCCGTGCTGTGCGGTGCCGCGTTCAAGAACAAGGGTGTTCAGCGGCTCCTCGACGCAGTCGTCGACTACCTGCCGTCGCCCCTCGATGTTCCGCCGATCACGGGCGAGGACCTGAAGACCACCGAGGAGGTTACGCGTGAGCCGAGTCCCGAGGCGCCGTTCTCTGCCCTCGCGTTCAAGATCGTCACCGATCCGTACATCGGTCGTTTGACCTATATGCGCATCTACTCGGGCACGCTCGCGAGTGGACAGAAGGTTCGCAACACCTCGCGCGACAAGAACGAGCGGATCGGTCGTCTAGTGCGCATGCACGCAGACAAGCGTGAGGAAGAGAAGGAAGTCCGGGCGGGCGACATCGTGGCCGCGGTCGGACTCAAGACAGTGAAGACAGGCGACAGCATTTGCGCGTCCGACGAGCCGGTGTTGCTCGAATCGATGCATTTCCCCGAGCCGGTCATCTCCGTCGCGATCGAGCCGAGATCGCGCCCGGATGAGGAAAAGCTCGCGAAGGCTCTCGAAGGGCTGTCGGATGAAGACCCGACCTTCCAGGTGAAGGTCGACGCCGAAACGGGTCAGACGCTCATTTCGGGAATGGGCGAGCTGCACCTCGACATTCTCGTCGAGCGGATGCGCCGCGAGTTCAAGGTATCGGCGAACGTCGGAAGCCCAGAAGTGGCGTATCGTGAACGGATCTCCCGCCCCGCGGGCACGCGCATGCGCTTCGTGCGCCAGAGCGGTGGCCGCGGACAATTCGCGGATGTGAAGATCGAGATCGAGCCGCTCAAATCCGGGGCGGGCTTCGAGTTCGTCAACAAGATCGTCGGCGGATCCATCCCGCGCGAGTACATTCCGGCCGTCGAGGCGGGGGCGAAGGACGCGATGCAGGGCGGCATCCTCGCGGGTTTCCCGATGATCGACGTACGCGTGACCCTCGTGGATGGTAGCTCTCACGATGTCGACTCGTCCGAAATCGCGTTTCGCACGGCCGGTTCGATGGCGTTCAAGGAGGCGGCCCGCAAGGCCGGGATCGAGCTTCTTGAACCTCTGATGGATGTGGAGATTATTGTGCCCTCCCAGTATCTCGGGGACGTGGTCGGGGAGCTTTCGTCCCGCCGCGCCAAGGTGGGGGGGATGTTGCAGAAGGGCGACTCCCAGGTGATATCGGCGCTCGCACCGCTCAAGGAGATGTTCGGATACGCGACGACCCTCCGGTCTCTGACTCAAGGTCGCGGGATCTACTCCATGCAGTTCGGACGCTACGATGCAGTGCCGACGAGCTTGGAGGAAGAAATCATCAAAGCCCACCGTGGAGCTACGGTGTGAGACTGCGCGAGACGCCCAAAGGTCAGTGGTCGCCCAGACGGGGAGGCATGTAGGCGATGGCCAAGGAGAAGTACGAAAGAACTAAGCCCCACGTGAATGTGGGGACGATTGGTCACGTGGATCACGGCAAGACGACGCTGACGAGCGCGATCACGATGGTTCAGGCGGCGAAGGGTCTTGCGGTGGAGACATCCTACGACCAGGTGGCGAAGGCGTCGGAGGCTCACGGTCGTCGGGATGAGACGAAGATTCTGACGATTGCGACGAGTCACGTGGAGTATGAGACGGAGAACCGTCACTACGCGCACGTGGACTGTCCGGGACATGCGGACTACGTGAAGAACATGATCACGGGTGCTGCTCAGATGGATGGTGCGGTGCTTGTGGTGAGCGCGGCGGACGGTCCGATGCCGCAGACGCGGGAGCACATTTTGCTGGCGCGTCAGGTGAACGTTCCGTTCATCGTGGTGTTTTTGAACAAGGTCGACACGGTGGACGATCCGGAGCTGTTGGATCTGGTTGAGCTCGAGGTTCGTGAGCTGCTGTCGAAGTATGATTTCCCTGGTGATGACATTCCGGTGATCCGTGGTACGGCGCTTGCGGCGATGAACAACCCGGGTGATGAGGAAGCAGCGCAATCGATCACGGAGCTGATGGCGGCTCTCGACGAGTACGTTCCGATCCCCGAGCGCGCGGTGGACAAGCCGTTTCTGATGCCGGTCGAGGACGTGTTCTCGATCTCGGGTCGCGGGACGGTAGCGACGGGTCGTGCGGAAGCGGGCGTGGTTCACACGGGCGACACCGTGGAGATCGTGGGGATCACGGAGACGGCGAAGACGGTGGTGACGGGTGTTGAGATGTTCCGCAAGATCCTGGACGAGGGTCAGGCGGGAGACAACATCGGTCTGCTGCTTCGCGGGACGAAGAAGGAAGACATCGAGCGGGGTCAGGTGATCGCGAAGCCGGGTTCGATCACGCCGCACACGCATTTCAAGGGCGAGGTGTACATCCTGACGAAGGAAGAGGGTGGTCGCCACACGCCGTTTTTCACGGGATATCGGCCTCAGTTCTATTTCCGGACGACGGACGTGACGGGCAACGTGAAGCTCGAAGAGGGTCGGGAGATGGTGATGCCCGGCGACAACGTGTCGGTTGAAGTCGAGCTGATCACGCCGATCGCGATGGACCAGGGGCTTCGGTTTGCGGTTCGGGAAGGTGGCCGGACGGTAGGCGCCGGCGTCGTAGCGGAGATCATTAAATAAGGAACGACGGACGTGCCAGGTCAGAAGATCCGAATTAAGCTGAAGTCTTACGATCACGTTCTCCTCGACCATTCGGCGGGAGAGATCGTCAAGGCGGTGGAGCGGACGGGCGCGATGGTTTCGGGCCCTATCCCGCTTCCGACGAAGAGGTCCCTCTACACGGTTCTCCGTTCGCCGCACGTCGACAAGAAGTCGCGCGATCAGTTCGAGATGCGCATTCACAAGCGCCTCATCGACATCACGCAGTCGACGCAGCAGACAATGGAAGCCTTGCAGAGACTCGACCTGCCGGCAGGCGTCGATATCGAGGTCAAGCTCTAGTCGCCGGTTTCGGCTGGAGACGAGTGGAGGAAACGACATGCCGGGTCTGATCGGCAAGAAACTGGGTATGACCCAGATCTTCGATGAGCAGGGCAATGCCATCCCGGTGACGGTGGTGGAGGCGGGGCCGTGTACCGTCGTTCAGGTGAAGACACCTGAGCGCGATGGTTATCACGCGATCCAGCTCGGTTTCGACCCTCTCGTGGAGCGAAAGGTCAACAAGCCCATGGGCGGCCATTTCAAGGGCTGCGGGACGGATGCCTTTCGTACGCTCCGCGAGTTTCGGGTCACGGAGGGTGAGTACGAGCCCGGCCAGAGCATCACAGCGGACATTTTCGAGCCGGGGTCGAAGATCGCCGTTACTGGCATCACCAAGGGGCGCGGGTTTCAGGGCGTCGTGAAGCGACACGGCTTCCACGGCGGGCCGGAGACCCATGGTGCGAAGACCCATGACGAGCCCGGGTCGATCGGGAACAGTGCCTATCCCGGCCGCGTCTGGAAGGGCAAGAAGCTTCCAGGTCACATGGGCAACGTGCGTCGCACGATCCGGGGACTCCGGATCGCCGGCGTGGATGCCGAGCGCAATATCGTTTGGATCAAAGGGGCGGTCCCCGGTGCTCGCGGCGGGCTGCTGTTGATTCGCAAGCGGGACTAGTCTCGAGGAAAACGCGATGATATCGGTGAAACGATTCACAAACGTGGGCGAGGAGAGCGGCACGGCTGAGCTTCCCGAAAGCCTGTTCGGTGGGAAGGTCAACGATCACGTGCTCTGGCTCACTGTTCGGTCCTACCTCGCGCACCAGCGGCAGGGCACCGCGAAGGTCAAGACCCGCGCGGAAGTGCGCGGCGGCGGCCGGAAGCCCTGGCGCCAGAAGGGGACCGGTCACGCGCGAGCAGGCAGCATCCGCTCACCGATTTGGGTCGGTGGCGGGCGGGCCTTTGGTCCCAAGCCGCGCAACTATCGGATACGGCTTCCCAAGAAGGTCAAGGCCGTCGGTTTCCAGTCGGCGCTCAGTCTGGCCGCGAAGGAAGAGCGGGTCATCGTCGTTGGTGACCTGGCCCTGAGCGAACCCAAGACGAGCGAGCTGGCCGGCATTCTGGAGAAGATCGGCGTGTCCGGCGAGAAGTGCATTCTGGTGGTGGAAAAGAGCGAAACGACGCTTTACCTGTCGGGTCGCAACATTTCCTATCTCCGGGTCGTGCCGGTCGGCGAGCTGCACACGTACCACGTGCTGGACTGCGAAAAGCTGATCCTTACCGAGAGCGCCTTGGGGAAGCTCGAGGAGGTGAAGAAGCCATGAAAGACCCCAGGGTCATCGTTCATCGGGCGCTCATCACCGAGAAAGGCGCGCTCCTGCGTGAGCAGGCGAATCACTACCTCTTCGAGGTCGCGATCAACGCCAACAAGATCGAGATCGCTCGGGCGATCGAGGAGATCTTCGATGTTCACGTCAAGCAGGTCCGCACGTTGATTCGGATGGGAAAACGTAAACGCCTCGGTCGATTTGAGGGGCATCGCGCAAACTGGAAGAGGGCGATCGTGACGCTTAGAGACGGCGAGACGATCAATCTCTTCGATCAGGTATAACGGAGGAGTCGAGGATGGCTCTGAAGAAGTTCAAGCCCATCACTCCGACCTTGCGATTCAAGACGGTCTCGGACTTCAGTGACATCACGCGCAAGGAGCCCGAGAAGTCGCTTTTGCGGTCGCTGAAGAAGACCGGCGGGCGGAACAACAAAGGGCACATCACGTCGCGACATCGCGGCGGTGGGCATCGGCGGCGCTATCGAATCATCGATTTCAAGCGCAACAAGATCGGAATTCCCGCGAAGGTGGTCAGCATCGAGTACGATCCGAACAGGTCGTCTCGGATCGCGCTGCTCAACTACGCGGACGGCGAGAAGCGTTACATCATCGCCCCGATCGGTGTGAACACTGGCGACGAGCTCATGAACGGGCCGAACGCCGAAATCAGGCCCGGCAACAGCCTACCGCTCAGGAACATTCCGCTCGGCACGGCGATCCACAACCTGGAGATCGTGCCCGGAAAGGGCGGCCAGGTTGCCCGCAGCGCCGGCACCCTTTGCCAGCTCATGGCGAAGGAAGGCGACTACGCAAACATCAGGATGCCGTCTGGCGAGGTGCGGAAGTTCCATCTGAACTGTAGCTGTGCCATTGGTCAGGTTGGAAACCCGGATCACGAGAACATCACTCTTGGCAAGGCGGGCCGCAGCCGCTGGCTGGGCCGCCGTCCGCAGTCGCGCGGCGTTGCGATGAACCCGGTCGACCACCCGATGGGTGGCGGCGAGGGTCGCAGCTCGGGTGGCCGGCACCCATGCACGCCGTGGGGCAAGCCGACCAAGGGATATCGTACGCGCGGGAAGAAGCCTTCTGACAGGTTGATCGTCCGCCGCAGGAAGAGAAAGTAGAAGGACAGGAGCTAGCCCATGTCCCGATCGGTCAAAAAGGGTCCGTTCGTCGAGGAGAAACTTCGCGATCGCGTCGCGGAGATGAACCGGCGTGCCGAGAAGAAGGTGCTCAAGACCTGGTCGCGGCGATCGACGATCATTCCGGACTTTGTCGGTCACACGTTGGCGGTCCACAACGGTAACAAGTTCATCCCGATCTACATCACCGAGAACATGGTCGGGCACAAACTGGGCGAGTTCGCGCCCAGTCGTCTTTTCCGCGGCCACGCTAAGGGCGGTCGCCGCTAGCCGGAGGGTGGACAGGATGGAAAGCCGAGCGGTTGCGCGCTATATACGCTCTTCTCCGAGAAAGGTCAGGCAGGTCCTCGGCCTGATCAGGGGGAAGAACGTGGATAGCGCCCAGGATCTCCTCCGGTTCACGAACCGGCCCGTGGCGCGGAGGATCCAAAAAGTACTGAAATCAGCGGTCTCGAACGCGGTGGATATTGAGGGCGAGGTAGAGGTCGAGAAGCTCTACGTACGCGAGGCGATCGCGGACGCGGGACCGATCATGAAGCGATGGCTTCCGAGGGCGCGGGGGCGGGCGACTCCCCTCCTCCGCCGGACATGCCACATCCGGATCGTCGTGAGCGACGAGCACTAGTGGCACAGGAGGAGCTCTCTTGGGACAGAAGGTAAATCCAATCGGCATGAGGCTCGGGATCGTTCGGAGCTGGGACTCGAGATGGTTCTCGAAGAAGGGCTACGTCGACAACCTCAAAGAGGATCTCTTCATTCGTCGATACCTGAAGACTCGTCTGTCGCGCGCATCCGTTTCTCATGTGTCGATCCAGCGCGCGTCGAAGCGTCTGACGATCAGCATTCGCACGGCGCGACCGGCGTTGGTGATCGGAAAGCGGGGCGCGCAGGTGGATCAGCTCAAGGATGAGCTCCAGCATCTGACGGGTAAGGAAGTCTTCGTGAACATCCACGAAGTGAAGAAGCCCGAGACGGACGCACAGCTCGTCGGCGATCACATCGCCCGGCAGCTCGAAGGTCGCGTTTCGTTCCGCCGCGCGATGAAGAAGGCCATCTCATCGACGATGCGCGCGGGGGCAAAGGGAATTCGTGTTCGGTGTTCCGGGCGATTGGGCGGTGCTGAGATGTCGCGCAGCGAGGAGTATCGGGAGGGCCGCGTGCCGCTCCACACACTCCGCGCCGACATCGATTACGCCACGAGCCTGGCACGCACGACGTACGGAACGATCGGAGTGAAGGTGTGGATCTTCCACGGAGAGGTCCACGATTTCCGCGAGCGTCTGCTCGCGTCGGTCGGCCGCTAGGAGGGCGCATCCGATGCTGATGCCGAAAAGAACAAAGCACCGGAAAGTTCAGCGTGGACGCATGCGCGGAAAGGCCTACCGCGGGAGCTCGATCTCGTTCGGTGAGTACGGTCTTCAGGTGCTCCAGCCGGCGTGGCTCACGAACCGCCAGATCGAGGCGGCGCGTGTCGCGATCACGCGCCACGTCAAGCGTGGTGGAAAGATGTGGATTCGTGTTTTCCCGGACAAGCCCACGACCGTGAAGCCTGCCGAGACGCGCATGGGTAAGGGCAAGGGTAATCCGGAGGGCTGGGTGGCCGTCGTGAAGCCCGGCCGGATCCTGTTCGAACTGGAAGGCGTGAACGAAGAGCTCGCCCGCGAGGCGATGCGAATGGGGGCGGCGAAGCTCCCCGTGAAGACGCGCTTTCTGGTTCGCGAGGAGGGCTAGGAGATGCCCAGAGACATCAAGGCACACAAGGTCCGCGAGATGACTCCGGACGAGATTCGCCTCAGGCTCCGGGAGCTGAGAGTGAGTCTGTTCAATCTCCGGTTTCGGAATTCAATGAAGCAGCTCGACAATCCGCTCGAGATCCGGAATGTGCGACGGGATATCGCCATTCTGACGACGGTGCTCGTCGAGCATGAAGAGGGCATCCGGAAGCTAAAGGCGACCGGGTCGACCAGATCCGAGGGTTGAGATGAGCGAGAGGGCTCGACGCAAAGTCCGCGAAGGCGTCGTGGTCAGCGACAAGATGGACAAGACACTTGTCGTCCAGATCGAGCGCCTGGTGAAGCATCCGGTCTATAAGCGCTATGTCCGTCGGCGCCGCAAGTTCCACGTCCACTATGACGCCGAGGCGCTCGGACACGCGACGGACGACATCTGCAAAGAGGGTGACATCGTCCGGTTCATGGAGACGCGTCCAATGTCCAAGAACAAGCGTTGGCGCTTCGTGGAGTTCATCAGGAGAGCGCGATGATCATGGTAGAGACCATGCTCCGGATTGCGGACAACTCCGGAGCTCGACGGGCCCAGTGCATACGCGTTCTCGGGGGAACACGACGCCGGTACGCGTACGTCGGCGATATCATCGTCGTGGCCGTGAAGGATGCATTGCCCGGCGGAGCGGTAAAGAAGGGTGATGTGGCGAGGGCCGTCATCGTTCGGACGCGGAAGGAACGCCGTCGCAAGGACGGGTCGTACATTCGGTTCGACGAGAATGCGGCGGTCATCATCGATGAACAGAAGGAGCCCCGGGGGACGCGGATTTTCGGACCCGTCGCGCGCGAGCTCCGCGAGAAGCGGTTCATGAAAATCATCTCACTGGCTCCAGAGGTGATCTAGGACTTCGGTCCTCAAGGAGGTTGGAGCGGTGAAGGTTGTCAAAGGTGACACGGTCAAGATCATCGCTGGCGCGGACAAAGGGAAAGTCGGCAAGGTACTGAAGACCTTCCCCGACAAGAGGCGCGTGATCGTGGAGAAGGTGCGCCTGATCAAGCGGCATACCCGGGCGACGCAGCGTGTTCCGCAGGGCGGCGTCATCGAGCGGGAAGCACCGATCAACGTATCGAATGTGATGGTCGTCGAGCCGAAGAGCGGCGAGCTGACACGGGTAGGCAAAAAGATACTCGCGGACGGTTCGCGCGAGCGGGTCGCGAAGAAGACCGGGGAGATCCTACCCCGGCAGGAGAGGTCGTAGGCGATGGCAAAGACCGAAGCGCCTCGTCTGCAGGCGTTCTACCAGAGCGAGGTCGTGCAGGCGCTCACAAAGCGGTTCGAGTTCAAGAACACGTACCGCGTTCCGCGCCTGGAGAAGATTGTCCTCAACATGGGGACGGGGGACGCGACGCAGAACATCCGGCTTCTGGATGGCTCCGTGAAGGATCTGACCATGATCGCCGGCCAGAAGGCATCCGTTCGTCGCGCGCGCAAGTCTATATCAAACTTTAAGTTACGTGAGGGAATCCCGATCGGGTGTGCCGTCACGCTTCGCGGCCGGCGCATGTGGGAGTTCTACGACAGGCTGCTGAACGTTGCCGTCCCGCGAATTCGAGACTTCCGAGGCTTCTCGGCCAAGTCGTTCGATGGGCGTGGGAACTACACGTTCGGGGTCAAAGAGCAGATCATCTTTCCTGAGATCGACTATGACAAGGTCGAGAAGGTCCGCGGCATGGACATCACGTTTGTGACCAGCGCGCGGACGGATGAGGAAGGTCAGGAGCTGCTCAGGCTACTGAAGTGGCCGTTTAGGGAGAAGTAGACGTGGCAAAGAAGGCACTGATCGAGAAGTGGAAGCGGACGCCGAAGTTCAAAGTCCGGGCCTACAACCGATGCCATCGTTGCGGTCGGTCTAGGGCGTTTCTCCGGCAGTTCGGCCTGTGCCGCCTCTGCTTCCGGGAGCTCGCGCTCCAGGGGAAGATCCCCGGGGTCGTGAAGGCCAGCTGGTAGGAGGAGGAGCGCAGCGAAATGAGTGTCACGGATCCGATCGCGGACATGCTGACGATGATCCGCAACGCGGTTCGCGTCAAGAAGCGCTGGGTCGTCGTTCCCACTTCGAACATGCGGCGTTCGATCGTCGATTTGCTGGAACGCGAAAGTTTCATTCGCGGCTACAAGACGTTCGAAGGGGAAAAGCACGGGCAGCTGAGGGTCTACCTCAAGTATGACCGCGACAACAACAGTGTTATCACGGACCTCCAGCGTGTATCTACGCCGGGACGTCGCGTCTACGTGAAGAGCGACAAGGTCCCGCGCGTTCTCAATGGTCTCGGTACCGCCGTGATCTCGACATCGTCCGGAATTGTGACGGACAAAGAAGCGCGCAAGAGGGGTGTCGGCGGAGAGTGGGTCTGCAACGTCTGGTAGTCAACCGACGTTCTGGCGGAGGAACCCATGTCAAGAGTGGGCCGCAAGGCAATACCGCTTCCGGCAGGAGTTACGCTCGAGCTCGTTGACCGCACGGTCAAGGTAAAGGGCCCGAAGGGCGAGCTCAGGTATCGACTGCTGCCGGGGTTGGAACTCGAAATTGAGGACTCGGAAGCACGAGTCGTACAGAACGCGACCGACAAGACCGCGAGCGCGATGTGGGGCCTCACGCGGGCCCTCATCAACAACATGGTCGTCGGCGTGAACGAGGGCTACAAAAAGGTCCTCGAGATCCAGGGAACGGGCTATCGGGCGGAGCTCAAGGGCAGCACACTCGTCCTGCATCTGGGCTATTCACACGCCATCGAGTTCCCGATCCCCAAGGGGATCAACACACAGATCGAAGGATCGAAGATCTCTTTCGATTCCATCGACAAGCAGCTCGTGGGTCAGGTGGCGGCGGACGTTCGTTCGTTTAGACCGCCGGAGCCGTACAAGGGCAAGGGCGTCCGCTATCTGGGTGAGCAAGTGCGCACCAAGGCGGGCAAGAGTGCGGCCACCTAGGCATGAGGAAATGAGACGATGACGGACGCCAAGAAGAAGGCTGCGGCCCGAGTGGCTCGCCACAAACGGATCCGTAAGGCAATGGCCGGGTCCCCGGAGCGCCCTAGACTCTGTGTATTTCGCAGCTCCAAGCACATCTATGCGCAGCTCATCGATGACGTCGCCGGCCGCTCCCTCGCGGTCGTGTCAACGCTGTCGAAGGACCTGCGCGGTGATGTCACTGACAAGAAAAAGATCGAAGCCTCGAAGATGGTAGGACTCAAGATCGCCGAGATCGCCAAGGAGAAGGGGATTTCCAACGTGCGGTTCGACCGCGGCGGCTTCCTCTATCACGGTCGCGTGCGTGCGCTCGCCGATGGCGCGCGTGAGGGCGGTCTGGAGTTTTAGAAGGGGTACGCAATGAGCCAGACGAGTGGGCCGCAAGGCCCGAACCAGACGGGTGGAGGAAAGCCCGGCGGGCAGGGCGGTGATCGCGGTGGGAGCCGGCCGCCTCGCGGTCCCGGCGGAGGTGGCCCCGGCGGACCCAGTGGGCGTGGACCCGGTGGACCCGGACGCGGACCCGGTGGACCCGGGCGTGGACCCGGTGGACCCGGACGCGGACCCGGTGGACCCGGACGCGGACCCGGTGGACCCGGTGGACCCGGACGCGGACCCGGCGGACCCGGACGCGGACCCGGTGGACCCGGTGGACCCGGACGCGGACCCGGTGGACCCGGACCTGGCGGACGGGGTCCCGGTGGACGCGGACGCGGACCCGGTGGGCGCGGACGAGGGCGTCGCGACGATCGGTCGGCCGAGCAGAGCGAGTTCGTCGAGCGTTTGATCCACGTTAACCGCGTCGCCAAGGTGGTGAAGGGTGGACGTCGCTTCGGGTTCAATGCCATCGTGTCGATCGGCGACCAGAAGGGTAAGGTCGGAATCGGGCTCGGCAAGGCGAATGAAGTCGCCGAGGCGATCCGCAAAGCGACCGACAACGCTCGGAAATCGCTATTCGTGGTGCCGCTCGTCAAGGGATCGATCCCTCACGAGATCATCGGACGCTATGGAGCGGGACGTGTGCTTCTCAAGCCGGCCTCACCGGGAACCGGCGTCATCGCGGGTGGCGGCGTTCGTGCCGTGCTCGAGGTCGCCGGCGTCCAGGACATTCTGACCAAGAGTCTAGGGTCGGCGAATCCGCACAACGTCGTGAAGGCCACGGTCGAAGGACTCAAGTCGCTGCAGACGTCGAAGGACGTGGCCCGTCGCCGTGGCGTGTCGGTGCGCGAACTCTACGGCATGCGGAAGGACCAAGATGGCCAAGAAGCTTAAGATCACACAGGTCCGCAGCACGATCGGCCGCAAGCCCGATCAGAAGCTCACCATGCGGGCGCTGGGCATCCGGAAGATGCACCAGACCGTGATCAAGAACGACACACCGCAAATTCGCGGAATGATTTTCAAGGTGAAACACCTTTTGAACGTAGAAGAGGCGGAGCATGACGAAGCTGTCTAACCTGCGTCCGGCAAAGGGCGCGGTCAAGCGGCGCAAGCGCCTCGGAGTCGGTTCCAGCTCGGGAAAGGGTGGAACGTGCGGGAAGGGCCACAAAGGCCAGAACTCGCGTTCCGGCGGCGGTGTGCCGACCTGGTTCGAGGGCGGACAGATTCCGATGATCCGGACGATGCCGAAGCGGGGCTTCACGAACATCTTCAGGGTCCCGAACCAGATCATCAACGTGCGCGACCTGCTTCGTTTCGAAGCGGGGAGCACGGTGGATCTCGTAGTGCTGGTAAAGGCGGGGCTCGCCCACGCGAAGGGTGGACCCGTGAAGCTCCTGGCAAAGGGCGAACTGGACCGGGCGCTCACGCTCAAGATCGACGCGGCCTCTGAGGCGGCCCGGAAGAAAGTCGAAGCGGCCGGCGGAACGGTCGAGCTGGTGAAGGGGTAACCTAGATGGGTCTCCAGGAGAGCTTCCGCTCGATGTTCAAGGTTCCGGAGCTGAAGCGTCGGATCGGTTTCACCATTCTGATGCTCTTCATCTACCGGATCGGTAGCCATATCCCGACGCCTGGGATCAATGGCTCGGCGCTTTCGGCCTACTTTGACCGTCTGGCCGAAACGGGTGGGCAGACCCTGTTCAGCCTCTACGATCTCTTCGTTGGCGGCAACTTCTCCAACGCTACGATTTTCGCGCTGGGGATCATGCCGTACATCAGCGCCTCGATTATCTTTCAGCTGCTCGGGGCGTTGGTTCCTGCGATTCAGCGGCTCCAGCGAGAAGGTGAAGAGGGTCGGAAGAAGATAAACCAGTGGACCCGTTATCTGACGGTGGTGCTGGCGGCGGTCCAGTCGCTCGGTATCGGGATCTTCCTGACGAACCTGAACATCCAGAGCCAGCAGATCGCCCCCGGGATCGCGCCCATCGTGCCGTATCCGGGGACCGGCTTCATGCTGCTCACGATGCTGACGCTCACGACCGGAACGATCCTTGTCATGTGGCTGGGCGAGCAGATCACCGAACGCGGTATCGGTAACGGTATCTCGCTCGTCATCTTCATCGGTATCGTGGCGCGCTATCCGGGCCAGATGCTGCAGACACTCAGGGCGATGATGTCGGGAGAGCTGCAGGTCTTCTTCTTCCTGATATTCATGGCATTCGCCGTGGGGATCATCGCGCTCGTGGTGATGATGACGCAGGCGCAACGCAAGATCCCGGTTCAATACGCGAAGCGCGTCGTTGGTCGGAGGATGTACGGTGGGCAGAGCACACACATACCGCTCCGTCCCAACACGGCGGGCGTGATCCCGATCATTTTCGCCCAGTCGATCATCATTTTCCCGTCGACGTTGGCGAGCTTCTTCCCGAATTCGGATTTCATGGGCGCGGTTCAACGATTGATGTCGCCGGGCAATATGCTGTACGTCGTTCTCTATTCCACGATCATCCTCTTCTTCACGTACTTCTACACCGCCATCGTCCTCAATCCGGTGGACTTGGCGGACAACATGAAGAAGCAGGGTGGGTTCATACCGGGGATCCGGCCGGGGAAGAAGACAGCCGAGTACATCGATCGGATTCTTACGCGAATTACGCTGCCGGGTGCGTTGTACCTGGCGTTCGTCGCGGTGCTGCCCGACTGGCTCATCGCGCATACGAATTTGCCGTTCTACTTCGGTGGAACCGGACTTCTGATCGTGGTGGGTGTCGGGCTGGATACGCTCTCACAAATCGAGACGCATCTGCTCATGCGCCACTACGAAGGGTTCATGAAGAAGGGGCGCATCAAATCGCGGCGCTATTAGCCGCGCGATGATGGGGAGTGGGTGTGATGGTGTTCATCCTTTTCGGACCACCTGGGTGTGGCAAGGGTACGCAGGGCGCCCGAATGACCGAGCGCTACGAGATCCCTTCGATCTCGACCGGGGACATCCTTCGTGAGGCGGTCCGGCAGGGCGCCGCGCTCGGGGCGAAGGCGAAAGGCTTCATGGACAGCGGAAAGCTCGTCCCTGACGAGGTAATGCTGGATCTCATCCGCGAGCGACTTTCGCAGGATGACGTGAAGAAGGGCTTCATCCTCGACGGGTTCCCGAGGACCGTTCCGCAGGCCGAAGGGCTGGCGGGTGTACTGGGTGATCTGGACTACCAGATCGACAAGGTGATCAACCTGGCTGTGCCGCACGAGGTGCTCATGGACCGGCTCACGGCCCGGCGCGTGTGCACGAAGTGCGGGGCCGTGTTCAACGTGAACACGCTTCCCCCGCCGCCGGACGGCAAGTGCAAGTGTCCGGATCAGGAGAATCGCACCGGGGAGCACATCATACAGCGCGACGACGACAAGCCGGAGACGGTGTCGAATCGCCTGTCTGTCTACAACGAATCGACCGCGCCGCTGTTGGCCTATTACAAAGAGCGCGGCATTCTGGCGGACGTGGCCGGTGATCTGCCGCCCGACGACGTGTTCGTGCGGGTGGTGGAGCTCGCTGGATGATCTATCGCAAGAGCGAAGAAGAGATCAATCGGGTAAGGGCGGCATCTCGCATCGTCGCCGACGCCCTGGACGACATCCGAGAGATGATGATTCCGGGGATGACGACGGGCGAGATAAATCGTAGAATTGACCGCTTCATTCGCGAGGCGGGCGGAATACCGGCGTTTCTGGGATACCAAGGGTTTCCTGCAAGTGCCTGTATTTCGATAAATTGCGAAGTTGTGCACGGCATCCCCACCGACACGCGTCGCCTGGAGGACGGGGATATCGTGGGGGTCGACATCGGGGTGAAGCTCTCCGGGTACTACGGGGACGCGGCGCGCACCTATCCGGTGGGCGCGATCTCGACCGAGGCTGAGCGGTTGCTCGAGGCGACCCGGACGGCTCTGGATCTGGGGATCGAGCAGGCACGACCGGGAAACCGGGTCGGTGACATCTCGGCCGCGATCCAACGGCACTGTGAAGCGGCAGGCTATTCGGTGGTGCGGACCCTCGTCGGACACGGTGTGGGACGGCACCTCCACGAAGAGCCGGCGGTGCCGAATTTCGGATCGCCCGGAGAAGGAGCGGTTCTCGAGGAAGGACTGGTCCTCGCCATCGAGCCGATGGTGAACATCGGCACGGCCGTGGTTCGCACGTTGGCCGATGGCTGGACGATCGAGACCGAGGACCGATCGCTGTCGGCTCACTTTGAGCATTCGGTGGCGCTGAGCGAGGACGGCCCGGAAGTCTTGACTGTTCCCAGCGCCTGCAACGACCAGGTAATGGAAGGGCAGGGCTAAGTTGGCGAAGCAGGAGGGCATTCAGCTCGAAGGTACAGTGCTCGAGACCTTGCCGAACGCGATGTTCCGCGTGGAACTCTCGAACGGTCACAAGGTCCTGGCGCACGTGTCGGGCAAGATGCGCATGCATTTCATCCGCATCCTGCCGGGCGACAAGGTCACGGTGGAATTGACGCCGTACGATCTCTCGCGAGGCAGAATCATATACCGATACAAGTGAATCGGTTTGCCGAAGGGCATGAATCATGAAGGTCAAAGCATCGGTCAAGAAGATTTGCGAGCATTGCAAGATCGTTCGCCGGCGCGGCGTTCTGCGGGTGATTTGCAGCCGCAACCCTCGTCACAAGCAGCGACAGGGATAAGGAGGATCTAAGTTGGCGCGTATCGCAGGAGTGGATCTCCCGAACTTGAAGCGCGTTGAAGTGGCGCTGACATACATCTTCGGCATCGGTCACACGTCGGCGATGAAGATCATCGACCGGACGGGTGTGGATCCCGGCAAGCGCGTGAAGGACCTCACCGAGGAAGAGACGGGCCGGCTGCGGACCGAGATCGAGACGAACTACCGCGTCGAAGGCACGCTCCGCACCGAGACCCAGATGAACATCAAGCGTCTCATGGATATCGGTTGCTACCGAGGCCTCCGTCACCGTCGCAGTCTCCCGGCCCGCGGACAGCGGACCAAGACGAATGCGCGCACGCGGAAGGGACCGAAGAAGGGCGCAGTTGCGCTGAAGAAGAAGGCCACGAAGAAGTAGACGTACTCTGGGAGGTATCCGAGCGTGGCAAAGGATCGGAAGAAAAAGAAGAAAGACAAAAAGGCGCCGGCGGTGGGCGTGGCCCATGTACAGGCGACCTTCAACAATACGATCGTCACGATCACGACTCAGGACGGAGCGGTGATCACGTGGGCGAGCGCCGGTAAGGTCGGTTTCAAGGGCTCCCGCAAGAGCACGCCGTTCGCGGCTCAGCTGGCCGCCTCGACCGCCGCGAAGGAAGCGATCGCCCTCGGGATGCGGAAGGTGGAAGTCTGGGTGAAGGGCCCCGGCTCGGGCCGTGAGGCCTCCATCCGGTCGCTCCAAGCTGCCGGACTCGAGATTTCCATAATCCGTGATGTGACGCCGATTCCCCACAACGGATGTCGTCCGCCGAAGCGGCGCCGCGTCTGATCGGAGGAACGCTGGATGGCGAGGTATTCTGGACCCGTTTGCAAGCTTTGTCGCCGAGAGGGCGCGAAGCTTTTCCTGAAGGGCGAGCGCTGCTTCACTGAGAAGTGTGAGATCGAGCGCCGCAACTACGCCCCGGGCGAGCACGGACGGGACCGGCGGCGCAAAGAATCGTCCTACGGTCTGCAGCTCAGAGAGAAGCAGAAAGTCCGTCGGATTTACGGCATGACCGAGCGTCCGTTCCACAACACTTATGCAAAGGCCGATCGGGCGAAGGGCGTGACCGGCGAGGTGATGATGCAGATGCTCGAGCTTCGCCTCGACAATCTCGTTCACCGGATGGGGTTCGCGCCGTCGCGGCCGGCAGCGCGCCAGCTTGTGCGGCATCGTCATTTCTCCGTGAACGGTCGCATCGTCGATATCCCGTCGTACACGGCCCGGGCGGGTGACGTCATTCGAGTGCGCGAGAAAAGCAAGAGCATCGCCATCATCAAGAACGCGCTGGATTCCCGTCGAGGCAGCGATCTCGAGTGGTTCACTGTGAACGACAAGTCGATGGAAGGGCGTATCCTGACCGTTCCCAGCCGGGAAGGCATCCCAACACCGGTCCAGGAGCAGTTGGTCGTCGAGCTGTACTCGAAGTAGCGTCTCGCGGCGCCAGGTGATACGACGCCTGGCCCGTTGTCCAAGGAGGACCAAGGTCGATGAAGTGGAAACACCTCCAATTGCCGAAGCGGATTCAGTTGCTGGAAGAGGAATCGGACGAGCGGTTCGGCCGGTTCATCATTGAGCCCCTAGAGCGGGGTTTCGGTGAAACCATCGGCAATTCGCTGCGGCGCGTGCTTCTTTCATCGCTCCAGGGAGCAGCGGTTTCGGCTGTTCGGATCGAGGGTGCGCTACACGAGTTCACCACGCTTCCCGGAGTTCTGGAGGACACCTCGGAAATCATCTTGAACCTCAAGCGAATTCGTTTCAAGCATCACGGGGACGGGGAGCGGAAGGGTAACTTCAAGGCTTCCGGAGAGGCCACGATTACGGCGGGCGACATCGAGGTGCCGCCGGACATCGAGGTCCTGAATCCGGAGCAGCACGTCGCCACGCTGAACAACGAAGGCGAGCTGAACATGGAAGTCGAGATCGTGCCCGGTCGCGGGTACGTGTCGGCCGATCAGCAGGACACGTCTCTGGACCGTCCCATCGGTGTCATCGCGATCGACAGCCTCTTCGCGCCGGTCACGAAGGTGCGTTTCAGCGTCGAGAACACCCGGATCGGGCAGCGGATCGACTATGACAAGCTGGCGATGGACATCTGGACGGACGGCAGCATCCTGCCACAGGACGCGATGAGTTTGGGGGCCAAGATCCTCCGCGACCACTTCGCGCTCTTCATCAACTTCGAAGAGGAATTCATCGAGGAGTCGACGGAAGAGGACGTGGACGAGGACAAGGCGCGGCTCCGCACGCTGCTCAACCGCAGTGTCGACGAGCTGGAGCTTTCGGTTCGCTCGGGCAATTGCCTACGTGCCGCCAAGGTGCGGACGATCGGCGATCTCGTTCAGAAGTCCGAGCAGGAAATGCTCAAGCAGCGTAACTTCGGGCGGAAGTCTCTCAAGGAGATCGAGGATATTCTCACCGAGATGGGACTTCGCCTTGGTATGGATGTTACCGATATCATCGGCCCCCCCGCCAAGACGACCGAGGTGGAGGAGAACGAGGAAGGTGTCTTCGGTCCGGCGGTTCCGGCTATGGCGACGGAGCCCGCACCGGAACCGGAACCGGAGGCCGAAACCGAAGAGTTGGCTCCGGAACCGAGCGCGGAAGTGCCTCAGCCGGAGTAGGGCGCGTGCCCTGCCCGGTCGATCGACTTACGGCACCCTGCATAGAGGATAGGTACGATGCGACATCGACGCACAGGACGGCAACTCAGCCGCACCGCGAGTCACCGCAAGGCGATGCTCCGCAACATGGTGACATCGCTTTTCGAGCACGAGCGGATCACGACCACCGTGCCGAAGGCCAAGGAGGCGCGGCGGGTGGCGGAGCGGATGATCACGTTCGCCAAGCGCGGCGATCTACACGCCCGGCGCCACGTGGCGCGCTACATCCGGGACGAGAAGGTCGTCAAGAAGCTCTTCGAAACGATCGCGCCGTGGTACGCGGAGCGCCCGGGAGGATATACGCGGATCTTGAAGCTCGGCTTCCGCAAGGGAGACGGAGGAGAGACGGGTATCCTGGAGCTCGTGAAGTCGGGCGATGTGAAGGAAGCAGACCTCAAGGAGCGCGAGGAGAAGGCCGCGAAGAAGGCCGAGCGTCGCGCGGAGCGCGCCAAGGAGCGGGCCGAGGCGCTGGCCGAGCAGCAGGGCGTGCCGCTGCCTGAGGAAGAAGAACCGAAGAAGGACGACGAAGAAGAAAAGAAGTAGTCCATTGTCGGTGTTGTATCGCGCGCTTGTGAAAGTTCGGGCCCTACTCCT
>CAZAMP010000047.1:0-31550 GCA_964486455.1 uncultured bacterium
CCGAAGTGCCGGACAATGTGCCCGTCTTCGGACGTGGATTGACAGTGTTTCCTGCGGCTCCGACACTGGCCTCCGGCACTGTGCGCCTGCCGGTGCTCGTCACCGATCCTCAGGAAGTCCACGTGGGCATCTTCGATGCCACCGGCCGATTGGTGAGGGATCTTGGCGATCTGCGTGTGACGAACGACACTAGAGAGATCACGTGGGATGGTCTGACGAGTGTTGGGAGCGCCGCACCGTCGGGCACGTATTTCGTCCGGGTTGAGGGCGCGAGACTGGCCAGGTCAGTCAAGGTCGTCATTCTTCGTTAGGATCGATCTCAGAAGAAGCTAGCGATCTGCACCTTCGCCGCAGCGCTCCCGGATTAGTCTTTCAACCTCGCCGAACACTGCGCGCCTCACCCCGCTCGCCGCAACCCCTCTCTCGACGACCTCACGGGCAGCGTCGCAATCTCCAAGATCCAGGTTCGCCCGGGCGAGTGCCATCCAGGCGTTAGGGTCGCGGGGAGCAAGTGCGACGGCCCGCTGCAGCGCATCACGCGCACCCGCGGCGTCCCCCGACATCCCGCGGTTCACTCCGATCCGAGTCCAGACCGATCCGATCTCGGCCTGACGCGCGGGGTCGTCCTTGGCGAGAGCCGCCGCGTGATCGAGTGTCCGCATGGCGTCATCGCCTCGCCCAAGGGCCGCGCTGGCCCGGGCCAAGTCGATGTGAAGCTCCGGCTGCTCCGGTTCGAGCGTGACGGCCATCTGGAACGAAGCGAATGCGCTCTCCATCTCGCCGCGCACGGCGAGCGCTTTCCCCAGGTAGTGATGGCCACGCGCCCATCGCGGGATCATGTCTGTGACACGCTTGAAGATCGGGATCGCCTCGGCGTGATCTCCAGCGCGCGCCATGCTCGTGCCGAGATTGGCGAGGACCATCGCCCGGCTCTCCTTCGCGCGGTCGGGATCCGACGAGAGTGCCAACGCAGCCGTGAGCACGACGCCGATGAGAACGGTGACCTGCACGCGTCGTTGCCGAAGTCCGGCGAGTGCCGCGCCCGCGGGGAGGAGCGCGAGCGCTTCGAGCGGGAGCCTGTAGCGGTTACTTACATAGAAGACGAGAAGTGTCACGGCGTGCACAATGAGAAGCCCCGTGAGCCACGGGCCGAGACGCGAGCGGAAGCAGACGAGGCCCGCGAGTGCCAGCGGAAGCACCCACGGTAGTGACAGGCAGACGATACGCAGAAGCCTGGCACCCATCGACTTCTCGAGCACCGGCGAGTAGATGTCGGGCACCTCCTCCGCGCCGAGCATGAGCCGGAGCTTCTGGAATTCGAGCCAGACGTAGCGACCCGGATCGTCACGGATGAAGTCCCATCCCTTGCCGAGCCAGAAGTTCTGCACCTCCGACACGTTCAGTCGCCTGCCGCTCTCTCGCTCCGCCAGCGCCTTGCTGATTTCGGCCTGTTGGTAGATGTCGGCGCTCTCGAGGCCGGCCATCAACGTGTAGGTGCCGACCGAACGCGGGTTGTTACCGTGATAGAACGTCTCTCCACCGTTCGATGCGACCAGCACGAGCGCGCGTCCGTGCACCAGGTTGTGCGCGGTGACCGGAAGTATGACGACTGCGGCGGCGACGAGAAAGGCCAGCGCGGACTTCCGCGGGATCCGCGCTAGCGCCAGTCCGAAGAGCGCGACACCCGCCGCGAGCAGCAACAGATTCGGGCGCGTGATGCAGAGCACACCCAAGATGATGCCGGGGAGGATCCATCGCCGCCAACGCGTCTCGGTCGTCGCGGGCAGTCGGTCCAGAAGGAGCAGCTCCAGCGCGATCACCGGGACCGTTGGGAGAAGCCGGGGGGTGAACGCGAGAAGCGGTCCATAGCCGAGCGCCAGCGCGGCGCAGTAGATCCCCGCCGTTCGCCCGAAGCGATCACGCCCGATTCGGTAGACGAGAAACGGAATGACCGCCCCGATCAGGCCCTGGAGTATGAAGACGGCGAGCGTCGATCCTCCGAAGATCGCGTAGACGACGGCGACGGCATACGGATAGAGCGGGGCCTGATGGAACGCGTGATCGTGACGGAATCCGTTCTCAAGGAGTGTCGTCGCCCAGTGGTCGTACCGATGCGCGTCGACGATGAGGTTGTCGGCGAAAGGGCTCGTGCCCCAGAACTGGATGAGGAAGACCACCTGGAGAAGCAATCCGAGCCCGAGGAAGACGACTTCGGTTCTCTCGAGCGCCAGCCGCTTCATCGTGGGTCAGTACCGCGCCCAGCGCAGCACTTCGGGAAGGGTTGGACGCTTGCCGTACATGAGTATCCCCACGCGATAGATGCGGGCGGCGAACCAGATCTCGAGCGCGACGAACGCGACGAGCAAGATGTCCGCGGCCACGAGCTCCAGCGGCGTGACGGCGCCGACGGCCACCCGCGCCAGCATGATGAGCGGCGTGACGAGCGGGACGAACGAGATGACGACGCTGAACGTCGAGGTCGGCGCGTTGATCACGCCGAAGACGAGAACCACCGATGCGATGAGCGGCATCATCGCGACGAAGTTGTACTGCTGCGCCTCCTGCTCGTTGCTGTGAATAGCGCCGACGGTGGCGAAGACCGTCGCGTAGAGAAAGAACCCCACGAGAAAGTAGAAGAAGAAGTGGAAGATCAGCACCGGCGAGATCGATGGGAGAGGGCCGATCGATGCCAGAATCCCGATCGACGGCCCGGCCGCCAGCACCACCGCCGTGATGACCCACACGGTGACCTGCGTGAGGCCGACAGCTCCGATCCCGAAGATCTTTCCGAGTAGCAGCTCGGACGGACGGAGAGACGAGATGATCACCTCGACGATGCGCGAGGACTTCTCCTCGAGAACGCCCCGGAGGATGTGCTGCCCGTAGCCGATCAGCATCATGTAGAGCAGAAAGAACATGACGTAGGCGATCGCGAACCGGACCTCGCCGCCCGCGCTTTCGCCCTCCTTGCCGACTTCGATCACATTGAGGCGAATGCCCGCGGAAAGCTCCTGGATCTTCGCCGCGTCGAAACCGTGCGCGCTCAACCGTTCGGCCGTGAAAATCTCTTGAAAGATGTTCTCCAGCCGCTCCTGCACGATGATATTTGTGGTCACCCGCGCGCGATAGTCGATCTCGCCACGTTGAATGGTGCTTTCGTCGACACGAACGTAGGCGTCGATCTCACCGTCGAGCAGTAGCCGTGTGAGGTCGTCGGGACTCATGGCGGTCGAAAGCGTCCGGACCGTCACGTGGAGCGGCTCGCCATACTCTCCCGCCGCCTCGATCTTCTCCACCAGCAGCTCGGCGATCCGTCCGGTCGCATCCTGGCAGCCCAGAAGGAGGGTGCCTTGCTGCTTGTTGAAGAAGAGCGCGGGACCGACGAGGATCGCCACGAGAAAGACGGGGATCAGCGCGGTGGAGATCCAGAACCCCTTGGTCCGGACCTGCCCGAGATACTCCCGTCTCACGACGGCGCCGACCTTATGCACTCGCATCACGCACCGCCTTCAAGAAGATGAACTCCAGGTCCGGCTCCTCAGGACGAAACTCGATGATCGTGGTCGCGTTGAGCGCGGCCAGAAGGAATGTCTCCCGCGCGTTGTCGTCGGTGAGCTCGACCCGCGTGACGTCCCCCTTCACCTGAATGCCCTTCACGCCGGGGAGCCGTGCGAGCGTCGCGCCGTCACTCGCCTTCACGAGAAACGCTGGCCGGCGAAAACGTTCCCGAAGCTCTCCAAGCGGGCCGTCCAGGATCTTGCGTCCTCGGTTGATGAGGCAGATGTCGTCACACAGCTTCTCGGCCTGCTCGAGCACGTGGGTCGAGAAGACGATCGCGGTGCCGCGCTCTCGCGCCTCGATCATGAACTCCTTTATGAGGTTCACGTTGATGGGATCGAGCCCGCTGAACGGCTCGTCCAGGATGAGAAGTTCCGGATCGTGGATGACGGTCCCGATGAACTGCACCTTCTGCTGCATGCCCTTCGACAGCTCTTCGACCTTCTTGGGCCCCCAGTCGACGAGCTCCATCCTCTCCAGCCACGCGTCGACCCGCGGCGCAATGTCGGCCCGGTGCATGCCCTTGATCTCCGCGAGAAACGAGAGCTGCTCCCGGACGGTCATCTTGCGGTAGAGGCCGCGCTCCTCGGGGAGGTAGCCGATACGATGGTTGGACAGGTCGGTCCGGGGCTCGCCGAAGATCCGCACGCTCCCCTCGTCGGGGGCGATGATGTCCATGATCATGCGGATGGTCGTCGTCTTTCCGGCCCCATTGGGACCGAGAAGCCCGTAAACCTTCCCGGCTTCGACCGAGAAGCTCACCTGATCCACGGCCGTGTGTCCGTCGAACCGTTTGACGACGCCGTCGACGTTGAGAATAGTGCTCATGGGGCGCGATCCTACCGGGGCCCATGGGTGGGATCAAGACGTCCCGCTTACTCGATGTATCCGAGCGAGCGGAGCGCCTCGTCGACTGCGGGACCGAGCTCCGGCGGTGGAAGCGACGGGCTCGCTTCCATCACGCGAAGCCGCTCGAGGGCGGACGTAACGAGAGGATCCGGCGTGTCCGGCTTCGGCATCGGTTGGAGCTCGTCCGGATCAGTGCCGAGATCGTGGCGCCAGACGTTTCCGCGTGAGCTTACGATCGCCTTCCGGTCGTCTTCGCAGACCGACGCGAGCCGCCGGTTCACGAGACAGTCGATGACCGAAGTATCGGCCACGTGGTCGTGAAGAAATCCGAGATGGATGATCGGTCGAAAGTACTCGCTCGTAAGCGCCCGCACGCCGTGCGCGGGCGGGTCTTCGTCGGTCGGGAGCACACAGCCGTCGATCCTATCGGGGATCGAGATGGCGGCGGCGCGAAGAACCGTGGGGAAGAGGTCGACCAGCGAGACCGGTGAGTCGATCCGGAGTCCCGTCCGGGTGGTGTCGGGGTATCGCACGACGAGCGGTACGTCCAGAAGCTGGCGACTCAGGCTCAGCTGATGATCGATGAGTCGCACGCCGCAGAGCCGGTGCTCCCCGAACAGCTCGCCGTGGTCGGACGTGATGATGACCAGCGAACCGTCCAGGCGACCCTTTACGTCGAGAAGAGCGAGGAGCCCCCCCAGCCATTCATCCGTGTAGGCGATCTCGCCGTCGTAGAGTGCCATCGCGTGTTCGACATCGGAGGCCGTGAGGCTGTCGGCGAACGCGTTCTTCATGTAGTCGAGGTTCGCGCGCTTGACGTCGGCGCGGGACAACGGCTCACGGGTGAATCGGTTTCGGTGCGACTCGGGCGGGTCGTAGAAACCGTGCGGCTCGATGACGTTGACGAAGAGGAAAAAGGGCCGCTCCGCGTCGTCCCGCTCGCCCAGCCAGTGCTCGATCCGACGAAGTGTCTCGGCCGCTCCCGCATCGCTCATCCCGTGCTCGTCCGGCTCGACGAACAGTGTCATGTCGAACGTCCCCTTCGAGACTTGCGTGCGCCACACTTCCTCGTAGCGCTCGAACCCTTGCGTCATTCCGATCTGTTCGGTGACCCATGGGTTGTTACAGAAGCCGGCCGTTTCGTAGCCCGCGTGGGCGAGCGTCTCGGCGATGGTTTTGTGATCGTCGTCGAGATGGAGATGCTCGTGATGGGCCTGATGACGTGACGGTAGGAGTCCGGTGAACATCGACGCGTGGCTCGGCAGCGTCCATGGCGCGGGCGACATCGCGTTCGTGTAGAGGGTCGCTTCCCGGGCGAAGTTGTCCAGGTTCGGGCTCGTGGCGCGCTCATAGCCGTAGCACGACAGGTGGTCCCGCCGGACGGTATCGAGCACGATCAGTATGATGTTCGGAGATACATCCGGACGATCGTCCGGCGAGGCGCATCCGAGCACGCCGATGAGCGGAAGCAACAGGGAAAAGATGACCGCCGGATCGAGATCGTGTCGCATCGGGCCAGCGTATTTGATCGTCCGTGTGATGGCAAGATCCGCTCCAGCGGCTCCGAACGCGCGAATCCCGTTTGACCTCATCGCCGGCAAGCGTCATGCTTTTCGTCACTTTCCGGGCCGGACATCATCATACGAGGGAGGACTACGACCATGTTCACTCACATGCGATGCGCGCTGCTCGCCGCCGCGATGATCACCCTGATTACGATCGTCGCGCAGGCCGGAGTCGTGATCACCGTGACCCACACCGAAGAGGACGGAGCGAAGTCGATGCAGCTCAAGGGCTGGTTCGACGAGCATCGGTTCCGTTTCGAGGCTGATGATGCGCTCGTGATCTTCCGTGGGGATCAAAAGACCCTCTGGATCGTGGACAGGGAGAAAAACAGCTATCAGGAGCTCACGGAAGCGCAACTCAATCAGATGAAATCAGGTATGAAGGCGATGATGAGTCAGATGCAGGCTCAGCTCGATCAGCTTCCTGCGGACCAGCGCGCCCAGATGGAGAAGATGATGGGTGGCAACATGCCGGGTTCGGCCGTGACCGCGCCCGTCATCCGTTCCCTGGGCAAGTCGGAGAAGATCAACGGTTTCAAGTGCGAAGCCTACGAGGTCACCCAAGAGGGGGAGCCGGAGACCCGGGTCTGGACGACTGACGCGAAGAAGGCGGGTCTCAAGGAAGGGGACCTGGCTGTTCTCGGTGAGTTCGCCGCGTTTCTGGGCGACGGGTTTCCGTCGTTCGAGGCGCAGATGTCCACGATGCTCCGCGACTTCACCCGCCCCGCCGAAGAGAACCAGTTGCCGGGGTTCCCGATCCGCATCGAGCAGCTCGACGAGGATAGCGCGGGTGAAACGGTAAACGTGAGCTCCATCAAGAGGACGGACAATAGCGATGATCTGTTCGTGCTTCCCGATGGACTCGAGAAGATGGAGATGGATTTCCCGACGCCGACCGGGCGGTAAAGAAAAGGACCCTATGATGCGTGGCCACTCGATTCTCGCACGACTATCCATCGCCGTACTTGTTTGCATGGCCGTGCCGCTGAGCGCCGACGAACCGACGCCGTTCGTCGACAACTACACGACGCGGGCGAACGAGTTCATCGAATCGACTGGTCACGATGGGAAGGGTGTCGTGATCTTCATACTCGACACGGGTGTCGATCTCGCCGTCGCGGGACTCACCGAGTGCCGGGACGGTCGGCCCAAGGTCATCGATGCCCGTGACATGACCGAGGAAGGAACCATCGACCTGGAACCCGCCGTGTTCTCGGCCGGCCGTGGGGGTGAGGTCGAGGTGAGCGCCGAAGACTTAGACGTATCGGCCGTGATCGACACGACACGCATCGCGCTTCCCGCCGACAGCCTCTGCTACTTCGGTTTCCTCGACGAAGGGAAGATCTCGCACGCCGACATCCCGGAAGACCCGAACGGCAACGGTCGCGACGACCAGTTCGCCATCCTCGTCTACCCGGACGAGACGGGTGATGAGTGGGGGCTTCTCTTCGACAGCGATGCGGACGGTCATCTCGAAGACGAGACGTTCACGAGGAGCTTCCATCTCGATCGGGACGCCATCTCCCTCGCGCTACGCGACACGTTGGAAACGCCCGTCTACACGCTACTGGCCCCCACGGTGGGAGAGGGTGAGCTTTCACTTCATTGGACGCTTGGCGGTCACGGGAGCCACGTGGCCGGCACCGCGGCCGGCTACCGCCTCTACGATCGGGACGACTTGAACGGCAACGCGCCCAACGCCCAGATCATCTCGCTCAAGATCGGGTCGGGAGAGTACGGCGCTCACTGGACGAACGACGGCAGCATCGTGAAGGGGATCCAGTTCACAGCGGACTGGTCGAAGGAGCATCCGGAGACACCGTGCGTCATTTCCATGTCGTACGGCGGCACGCCCATCTACGACTTTCAAGATCAGGGCGCGGCGGATGTCCAGGCGATACTCGAGGAACATCCGAAGCTCATCATGGTGACGAGCGCGGGGAATGAAGGCCCCGGGCTGGGATCCATGGGGTCTCCCGCGCATGCGCGCGACGTCATCGCGGCCGGGAATCTCATCACGAAGGAGATCGTTTCGTCGCTCTGGCACTCCGAGGTCGAAGGCGACCAACCGCTCTATGGAAGCTGTCGGGGCGGCGTGACCGACAATCCGACCTGCATGGCGCCCGGCTTTCACGTGTCCACGGTTCCGTCCTACGAACGAACCGAGGCCTGGCAGGGAACCAGCATGGCCTGCCCGCAGGTCTCCGGCATGATCGCGTGTTGGCTGAGCGCGCTCATCGCGGAAGATCTCGATTGCTTCCGGGAGGACGTGCTCCACGCCATTCGTTCCGGATCGCGTGACATCGGCTATCCGTGGTTCACCCAGGGCGCGGGAATCGCCGACGCCGTGGAAGGGTGGAACGTTCTTCGCGAGATCGTTGATCCGGATCGTCCGACCGTGGCGTTCGACATCACGACGCGTTCCCCGTTTGGAAACGCCGAGGGCGAGGGTCCGACCGCGTACTGGCGCGGTGGGTCGTATCCGCGGATCTCCGAGCGGCGGACGCAGACGTTTCGGTTGAACCCGACGATCCTCGACTCGCTCTCCGCGCAGGATAAGGCCGGTTTCTATCGCGAGTATCGCCTGGAAGCCGACCAGCCGTGGATCAAGCTCAAGGGAAAGAAGTTCTACATCCGCGGTGAGAACGAGAAGTCGCTCGAGATCGAGTACGACGACGAGCAGCTCGAGGAGACGCCCGGGTGCTACAGCGGAACGATTCGTGGCGTCACCGATGACGACGTCGTGGAGTTCCAGCTTCGCGTCGCGATCGTGGTCCCGCATACGTTTGATCGAAACTATCGCCTCGAAGAAGAGAACTTCACGCTCAAGGCGGGTCACATGGCGCGCCATTTCATCTTCGTGCCGCCCGGAACGGTGCAGCTCCTCGCGCGGGCTGAGCCGGTGTCGAAGGACGTCGAGTGCCGGATGCGGCCGCTCATCTACGATCCGACAGGCCGCGGGCTCACGCGCTACACGGGCTACGCGGACAACCGCACGCTTCGTACGATCGAGTCCACCGCCTCAGGACCGGACCTCATGCGACCCGGGATCTACGAGGTGGATCTCTACGCATCGCTGCGGTACGGGGAGTCGACCGGGAATCTCGTAATCCAGCTCACAGGTATGTCGCTGGAAAAGGCCGAGCTGGAGTACGCGGACGGGGACACGTCGCCGTCGGTGACGACGCGGCTGGCGAACGGTCTCGCGGACTTCGACGGAACGGTCGGGCTCACACTCGCCGGCTATCAGAAGGCGGAATTCGACACGATCGAGATCTCCGAGGACACCGAACTGCCGCTCACGATCCCGGCCGGCGTCAATGCGATCACGCTTCAGTGGGACATGGCCGATAGCCTGCTGGACCGGCTCGAGGACAGCTGGGCCTACATCATCACGGCCGACGACTACTACCTGCCGTCGACGGATCGCGGCGATCGCTACTCCGAGAGCACGGCTCGCGTCGATCCGTCGCGGAGCTACCGGATGCGGGTCGAGTTCACGCCCACCGATGCGGTGTCGTCGTATGAAGCGCTCTGGCGGCTTCGCTACCATTACGAGGATCCGATCACGGGCTCGGCCGATCCGGCGCCGGGATACATCGCGGTGGGGCGGCCGATCGAGACGACGTGGACGCTGGACGGTGCGCCGCGGATGATTCCGGACGGGCACGAGTACGCCATCCGCATCTCCGGGACCGGGAGAGATCAGGATTTCGAGATCTGGCAGGGGGTGGGGGAGTAGGTGGCGGCTTGCCGTCCTAGCTGTCGATCGCTGCAGCGATCACGCGCCCCGGCGGTCACCCGCCTCAGCGGTCGGCGCTTTCTGCCCGGGATCGCCGCTGCTTGTCACCGCGGTCAACTGCTCTCGTGGCCGGCAGTTTTTCGTTAAGTTCTTGTTGACTTCTACTATTCATTTGTGCAGTATGTGGGTGTGGACGCGAGAGGTTCGATAGTCCCCGCGTCCCGCGCAACATCTTTATCAATAGTCGGTTAGAGGATTTGTCCCCTCGCCGGCCTGCCGCCTGACGCGTCCCCCCGGACCGCGCGGTGCGGTTCTCCACGCTTGGAGAGCAGCATGCGCCGGGTGATCCGGTGGGATCCCCCCGAGTCCGTCCGTCTTCTTTGGGGCGACCCCAAGTACATGTTCGTCGACGGCAAGCGGGTGCCGTACGTGCCGCCCTCTCTGCCCGAGCCGGGTCCCGATGAGCCTCTGGCGGCGCGGACGCCGTTGGGTTCTGCGGACAACGACGCGATCCCCGTGGGCTACGGCGATCGACTGGTGCCTGCATCCTATCTGGGCTTGATCAACCGGGGCCGCTGGAACCGCACCGTGCCGACGAAGGCGGTTCACGGCTATCTGATGCGCTATGCGCATCTGCAGGTGCAGCTCGATCGGGCGATGGGCCGAGCGCTGGTTCGTCTCAAGACGTGCGATGGCTTCAGCCGCCTGGGTTTCGCGCGTCCGGGAGACTATGCGCGCGAGCGGCTGGGTTTGTCGCCTCGATGGGCACAGCGGCGGATCCGGCAGGAGAGGGCCTTGGTGGAGCTCGCGGAGTTGGCGCGGGCGTACGAGTCGGGGGACGTGACCGGATCGAAGGTGGATGTGCTGCTTTCGGTCGTGACACCGGAGAACGAACGGTCATGGATCGAGCGCGCGCGATCTCTCACGGTGCGAGCGCTGACGGATGAAGTGAAGAAGGCGAAGCGTGCTGTGGATGCGACTGACGCCGAGGCTGATGGCGCTACCGATGGCGATGGCGCTTCGGACGGCCATCCCGCCGACGATGACGCGATCGATTGGCAATGGATCCAGTGCCGCGCTCCTGTCCCCACCGCCCACCTCTTCGACTTCTCGATCGAGATCGCCCGCCGCGCATCCGGATCACACTCGCCCGTCTATCAGTGTGTCGACCATCTCATGGGCGAGTACGTCGCGCGGATCGGGTTCAGTGTGGGTGGTCAGGAGGGCTCTGCCGAGGCTGACGATGCGTCACCGGGTGACCCCATTGGTGCCGCTCCGTCTACCGGCGACGAGGGCGCCATGCCCGCCTCCGACGACTCCTTCGACGGGGAGGGATTGGAGCGACTTCGTCTGGAGCTTTTGGCCAAGCGGTCCGCCGCCTACGAGCCATGCTATGAGACGCGTGCGGACACGTGGTCCTTTCTTGAGACCCCCGCCGAGCGGCTAACGATCGATGCGTCTCTCGCCGGCGAGATCGACACCGCCGAGCCACTCGAGCTGGATCGGCGGCTCCGTCGCCTCCTCCGGCTTCGGCAGATCCGCCACGGCGAGATGGCGCGGCTGCTTCGCACGTTCAAGGAGCAAGAGCTATGGCGGGAGCTGTCGTTCACCTCGTTCAAGCACTATTGCCACGAGATGCTCGGGATATCGGTGCGCCTGACCCAGGAGCTGGTCTGGGCCGATCGGAAGTTCGAGGAACTCCCGCTCCTGGGCAAGGCGTACTTCGGCGGCCGGCTCTGCTGGGCGAAGACGCGGCTGTTGCTCTCGATCTGTCGGCGTAACACGCAGCGCGTGTGGCTGGAGCGGGCGTCGAAGGTCACGGTGCGCTACCTCGAGCGGGAGGTCGCGACCAGCCGCCGGAAGCGGGAGGCGGACCCGGAAGGGTGGGCACGGGACGGGGGACCGCTGCCGCTGAGTCACGTGCCGCCGTACGGGCAGAACTCTCCCGTCAGGCCTGGGGTCGGGTTGTGGGATGAAGACTATCGTGCCGGCATCCGAGCTGGAAATGGCAACGGCGATGCCAACGGCGATCGGGCCGACCGCGCGAATGGTACCCGGCCCAGCGCGGGGGGTGTCGGCGGCAATGGTGCGGCAGCTCATGCCGACGCGCACACGTTGGCGCCGCCGTCCCCACGTCGGTCTTCCCCCAACCTCCCCTGCATGATCCGCTTCCGGCTACCACCCGAGTCCGCGCGGTTGTGGGGGCTCATCAACGCGGACATTGAGCGGCGGGCCGGCAAGAAGCTCCCGCCGTGGCAGCGATTGATGATCCTGCTGGAGAACTTTCTGGAAACATGGGAGAACGCCGACAAACAGCGATACGCGAAGGACCGTCGCATCCTCGAGCGCGACGGCTATCAGTGCACCGCCCCCGGCTGTCTCGCCCGGCGAAACACCAATGGACATCACATGCACGTGCTGTCAAAAGGAGGTCCAGATGATCCGGAGAACGTAACGACACTTTGTGCGTCACATCATCATCGCAACGTCCACGGAAACGGCGCGGTGACGTGCAGAGGGAAGGCCCCCGACCAGATCAACTGGGCGCTACCGGTTGGGAAGTACATCGGGGATGTGAGAGTTCCGAGCTGATCGGCGGACTCGAACCTACGCGGAGGCACCGTCCAGCTCGATGATCTCCATTCGATGATTCGCGTCGGGGTGACGCTTGGACGGCCCTTCCATAATGAGAACGATCCGACCGTCCATGTCGTGCGAGTGCAACCATTCTCGTACGTATACATTCCAGTCGTCGGGGACTACGGGCTCGTGGAGCGGAATGACCCCGTATGAGAACTGCAGCTCCTGACAGACCTTTTCCTGCGGGCTGACGGCCGCGATCCACACCGGCAGCCGATAGCGCGTCAGGCTCCTCGCGGACGCGCCGCTAAGCGTCGGCACGAGCACGGCCGTGGGTGTTACATGTGTCATGGCCGCCTGGATGCTGAGGCAGACCAGGTCCTTCAGCTCGGTCGCGACGGGACCGAACTCCGACGTCTCGGGCGGCCCGGCGCCGTGCTTCGGGCGATTCGGTTCGGTCGCGCCGGCAATCCGCGCAAGCATGGCCGTCGCGTCGACCGGAAACTGGCCCATCGCCGACTCTTCCGACAGCATCACGCAATCGGTGCCGTCGAGAATCGCGTTGGCCACGTCCGTGGATTCGGCGCGCGTCGGTCGACGATTTCCGGTCATGGACACGAGCATCTGAGTGGCGGTGATCACCGGCTTGCCCAGCGCGTTGGCCCTGCCGATGAGGTCCTTCTGGACGATGGCGATTCGTTCGATGGGGATTTCCACGCCCAGATCGCCGCGTGCAACCATGATGCCGTCGGCCGCATCGAGAATCGCATCGATGTGATCGAGCGCCGCCGAGCGTTCGAGCTTGGCGATGACGAACGGATCGTGCCCCATCTCTTCCGCCGCGCTGCGCACGGCCTCGATGTCCGCCGCGCTCTCGACGAAGGACTGGCTGATCGCGTCGACACCCTCTCCAAGCGCAAACGCCATGCACTCGCGATCCCTCTCGGTGAAGGCGGACATGCCGAGGTCGATATCGGGAAGGTTCAGGCCTTTTCGGGAGCGCAGCTCTCCGCCGACCACAACGCGGCAGCGAACGTCGTTCCCGACGATCTCCTCGACCTCGAGTTGAACGAGCCCGTCGTTGAGAGACAGCGTGTCACCCAGCTTCGCGGCACTGGTGAGGCGATCGAAGGTCGTCGATGCGCGGCTTCGGTCACCCGCGACATCGTCGGTGGTGAGGGTGTATGAGTCGCCGATCTGCAGCTCGACCGGCTCTTCGGAGAATCTCCCGAGGCGTATCTTAGGGCCGGGAAGGTCGGCCATGATGGCCACTCGCCGCCCGGTGGCGCCCGCGGCGGCGCGGACCCTCTTGATCACCTCGCGATGATCCGCGAAATCCCCGTGCGAGAAATTGAGGCGCGCGACACTCATCCCCGCGAGGATCATCTCTTCCAGAATCTCCGGTGACCGGGAAGCCGGGCCGATCGTGCAAACGATCTTCGTCTTGTACGCGGGGAGCGACATGCAATGGACCTCTGTTTGACCTATTCAGCGCGCCATCGAGGGTCGCGCAGAGCCTCGCTGCGCTGCGCGGTGTCGCGGCGACCGCGTCAGGCGGCGCGCGCCTTGCCGATCTCCGGAAGATCGCCCCCATCCGACATCCGCGCCGCTTCTTCGATCCAATGCAACTTCTCCAGGTCGAAGCGGTCAGCCATGTCGGGGTGGTTTGGCGCGACCCGAACAGAGTATCCATGGAGTCCACTGTCGTCGCAAGCGATGCTGCCCGTGTACGTCGCGATCCCATCGGCGCTCGTCGTCGCACACCGCATCAGCGCCGTTTGGCCCTGAGTGATGTTCCGATCGGCATCCAACGGGCCGCTGTAGATCTGAACGATCACGTCATCGGGTACGATCTCTCCCAGATGAACGCGGGCCGTGAGCGTGAAGGTGTCCCCGACCTGCGCCGTCCTCTGCTTCACACCGGCTTCGAGGATTCGCACGGAGTCCCATCGGCCCGTGATGAACTGTTTCCACTCGTGTAGCGCCTTGGTCTTCGCGAACGCGTCCGCGGAGAGGCGCTCCCAGTTCTCTTGCGCCTTCATGTAGAACGAGTCCGTGTACTCGCGGACCATCCGGTTGGTGTTGAAGACGGCCCCGAGCTTCTTCATCGACGCCTTCATTTTCGCGATCCATCCGTGTGGAGGACCGTCAGCGCTGCGCTCATAGAAGAGCGGGACGATCTCGTTCTCGAGGATGTCGTAAAGGGCCTTGCTCTCGACGTCGTCCTGATAGGCCGCGTCGTCGTAGTCCTCCCCGGCGCCGATGGCCCAACCGGTGTCTGCGTCGTAGCCTTCACACCACCAACCATCGAGAATGCTCAGGTTGAGCCCGCCGTTGGAGATTGTCTTCATCCCGCTGGTTCCGCTCGCTTCCATGGGTCGCCGTGGCGTGTTCATCCAGACGTCGACGCCCTGAACCAGATAGCGGGCGACGTTCATGTCGTAATTCTCGAGAAAGACGATGCTCCGGCAAACATCCTGCTGACGGGCGAAGTGGACGAGCTGGCGAATCAAGTCTTTGCCTTCGCCGTCGCGCGGGTGCGCTTTTCCGGCAAACAGGAACTGAACCGGCCGATCGCTGTCCAGCAGCAAACGCTTCAAGCGATCGGGATCCTTCAGAAGGAGTGTGGCCCGCTTGTAACTCGCGAACCGCCGCGCGAAACCGATCGTCAGGGCATCCGGGTTCAAGACCTCGCGCGCCTTCTCGATCTCCGTGGCGTTCGCGCCGTGCTGGGCGAGTTGCTTCGCGAGGCGCCGCCGCGCGAACGCGACGAGGCGATCCCGCCGCCGCTCGTGCACGCGCCACAGCTCTACGGACGGGATCGTGTCGACACGTTCCCAGATCGACTGATCCGCCGGCTTGTTCTCCCAGTCGTGTCCGAGGTAGCGCAGCAGAAGGTCGGCCATCTCTTTCGACGTCCACGAGCGCGTGTGGATACCGTTGGTGATGTGGCCGATCGGCACCTCATTCAGCGGGACGCCCTGCCAGATCGAGTGCCACATCGCGCGCGAGACCTTCCCGTGAAGCTCGCTCACGCCGTTGGCGGACGCGGTGGTCCGGAGCGCCAGAAGCGCCATGTTGAACGGTTCCGTCTGATCGTCCGGATTCCGCCGTCCCAGCGCCATGAAATCCTGAGTCGGGAATCCGATCCGATCCAGATAGGGGGTGAGGTACTTCTGCACCAGCCCGGGGTGAAACTCGTCGATCCCCGCCGGAACCGGCGTGTGGGTGGTGAAGACCGTTCCGGCCTTCACGATCTCGAGGCTTTCGGCGGTGGTCAGGCCGTCCTTCTGCTTCCTCCGGTTCATCCGCTCCAGCGCCATAAAGGCCGCATGGCCCTCGTTCATGTGGCAGACGTGGACGTGAATGTCCATCTTCCTGAGCGCGAGCATGCCCCCGACACCGAGCACCAGCTCCTGCTGAACGCGCATCTCCTCGTCACCACCGTAGAGCTGGCAGGTGATCCGTCGATCGCGCTCCTGATTCTCCGGCGTATTGGTGTCGAGGAGATAGAGTGGCACGCGCCCGACCTGTGCCCGCCAGATGCGGCAGCGCACCGTGCGTCCCGGGAACGGCACGTCGACCATGATCGCCGCGCCGGTCGCGTCGGTTTCGAGCCGCAGTGGCAGGTTGTAGAAATCGTTGCTCGGGTATGTCTCCTGTTGCCACCCGTCGGCATTCAGATACTGCTGGAAGTATCCCTCCTGATAGAGCAGCCCGACCCCGGCCAGCGGCAGGCCCAACTCGCTCGCCGATTTCAGGTGGTCGCCAGCGAGAATCCCCAGGCCGCCGGAGTAGATTCTCAGGCATTCCGTGAGACCGAACTCCATCGAGAAGTAGGCGATCTTGGGCGAGTCCCACGTTCCGTACTTGCCCTCGAACCACTTGGGACCGTGCAGGTGATCCTGGAGGTGGTCGTAGGCCCTGCGGAGGTGGTCCATGAAGCCGTGATCGCGGGCCGCCAGGTGCAACCGATCCTGGGGGATCGAGCCGAGCATTCGCACCGGGTTGTGACCCGTGGCGTCCCAGAGGTCTCTGTCGAGACGGCGGAAGAGCTCGATGGTCTCGTGGTGCCATGTCCAGTGGAGGTTGAAGGCGAGCTCCTCGAGGGCCGACAGCTCCTCAGGGAGTTTCGGTCGTATCCGCAGTGTCTCGTGAGTCTTGATCATGGCGGTCTCCTAGTGACGTTGGGATGTCCTAAAATCTGATCTCTCGATTCATCGGTCTTTTGCCCCCGAATCTCGTGGGAATCTTCATCTTCAGCGCCATGACACCGATAGGTACCGATAGATACCGATAAATCCGACCACGGACAGGAGGGTGTCATGCCGCTGGTTGCTTTGGACGAGCTATACGCTTACGCGAACGATCACGACTACGCCATCGGGCAGTTCAACGTCTCGAATCTGGAATTCACGCAGGCCGTTCTGGAGGCGGCCGCGGAGATGAACGCTCCTGTGATCCTCGGGGCATCCAGTTCCGCCATCGAGTACGCTGGCCTCGAGACCCTGTCGGCGATCGTGCGGACCGCCGCGGAGGAAGTGCCGATCCCGGTCGTCCTCCATCTCGATCATGGATCGACCCATCAGCAGGTTTTCGAGTGCATTGACGCCGGCTTCACGTCCGTCATGATCGACGGCTCGCACGCCCCGATCGACGAGAACATCCGGATCACGCGGGAGGTGGCCGACTATGCCCACGAGTTCGGCGTCACCGTCGAGGCGGAGCTGGGGCGGCTGGGCGGCATTGAAGACACCATTGCCGTGGATGCCCGGGACGCGTGCCTGACCGATCCCGACGAGGCGGAGCGGTTCGTGTTGGAGAGCGAATGCGACGCGTTGGCGGTGGCCGTCGGCACCAGCCACGGCGCCTACAAGTTCAAGGAAGAGGCGCGTTTAGACTTCGACCGCATCACGACAATCAAGAAACGCGTCGGGATCCCACTGGTTCTGCACGGCGCGAGCGGCGTTCCCAAGGACATCGTCGACAAGTTCATCGCATACGGTGGCGAGATCAGCGACGCGAAGGGCGTGCCGGATGAAGCCTATCGGAAGGCCATCGAAAACGGCATCAACAAGATCAATATCGACACCGATCTCCGGCTGGCATTTTCTGCGTCGGTGAGGCAAACTCTCGCCGAGACGCCAGGGCTCTTCGATCCCAGGAAGATCCTGGCCGCGCCCCGCGAAGCCGTCAGAGAGCTCGTGAAGCACAAGATCGGTCTATTCGGTAGTGCGAATCGAGGTGTGAAGACGGATATGCTTCTGGCCGCATCGAAGACTTCGTAGTCCCCAACCGCGCCGTATGCGAAGTGATTCGCGGGATGATTTTGCGGTATTAGAAAGAAATAGAGAGCTGCATCACGTATGAGCATCGAGAGACGCACGCTTCGCGGCCAATCTGATCTGGAGTTGCTGGCCGCCGCATGGAATGCGCTTCCCGGTAGCCGGGGCGTGCACGCCGATCTGTTCGACAGCCACGCGTGGATATCCGCCTGGCTCGCCTCCGAGGGGTCCGCCGCCGCGTCTTTCATCAGAGTGCCGACGGTGTTCGCGGGTGGTCGGCCCGTGGCACTCCTGCCGTTGGTTGAGTGCTCGCCCGGACGCTTCGAGAACGCCGGCGTCGGAATACGCCCGCGCTATCGTCCTGTGATCGCCTCCGAGGCGCCTGATGCGGAGACGATGGGGCTCCTTGCCGAAGAGGCGGCATCCATCGGTGTGAAAGACCTCACGCTGCTGAACCTCCCGACACGCGATCCGGCCACGCGCGTGCTGATCGACGCACTGAAACGCGCGGGCTTCGAACTCTCCACACGCGAAGGCAAATGCGAATCGATCGCCACCGTGAACGGCAACGGCAACAGCAACGGAGGCGAGCACGGCAAGCGCTTTCGGGCGTACGGTCGAAGCGCCAAGGAGTCGCTCAACAGGGCGAAGCGCGTCGCCGACGTTACCCTGGACGCGTACGGCCCCGGCGACGAAGCGCTCTTTGAAGGCCTCGACATCTACTTACGGCTGCACACGAAGAGCTGGAAAGGAGCGGTGCCGGACGATACCGCACACAGGTGGCGGGAGCTTCTCCGGCTCACCGAGCCGCTCGGCTGGCCCTGCATCTGCGTGCTACGCGTGGGAGGCGTCCCGGCGGCCGCGACGATCTTCTTCTGCATCGGCAAAGTGTTCTTCGGTTACCGGAACGTCTATGACCAGAAGATGGCGGCGATGGGGCCGGGCACGATCCTGCTCTGGCGCGTTCACGAAAAGGTCAGGCAGCGATTCGCGCCTGACGTGTTCGACTTCATGCCGGGGAGGGGATCGCAGAAGGACCGTCTCACGACGTCGACTCCGCCCTTGCTGCTTCTCGAAGCGGAACGAAAGACACTTGTCTCTCCGCTGCTCTTCCCGCTACGCCGCAGCGTGAGGCGGGCCCGCCGCGCGCTCGATGAGCGCCGCGCCCACCGGCGCAAGCGAAAGCAGTCGACGCCCCCGTCGCCGAAGGGAAGTGCCCGACGTGTGGATGTCGAGCCCGGCCCGGCGACGCACCATGTCGCTCTCCTCGAAATCGACAAGCGGATTGAGATGTACCTGACCGTGACGTGTGGGCACCACAGCCCCAAGTCGATGAGAAGCCTATGGGAAGAGGGCGACAGCTGGTGGCGGGTCGGTGAGGAGCCGAGCGCGCTCGTTCGTCTCGGCTCGAACGATGTCATTCCGCGGACCGTCCGGGAGATCGTCGTTCTTGGTGACGGTCTTGGTGACGGTCGCACGCACGTCGACATCTCTCTGCTCACGTCGCTGGCGACGGCCGTCGACGCGCCTCTCAGCGTGAACCTCCCCTCCGACGGAGCGGACGGCGAGGGAGTGCCGATACCCGTGCATCACGCGGATCTCCCCTGGCCGGTAGACGCTCATATCTAGGTACCGCGCGTCTATTCATCCGTTGCGCCTGGCCCCACGACTGTCTCTGATCGCCTTTGCTCGACGAGAAGCCGATCGAGCAGACTTATCGACATCAACGTATGAGGATGAGTTTCCCCAAGCATGCGGCGTCGACCATCGACCGTGCCGCGATGCAATGACTCCGCTTCATCGAGTGCGCCCGTGTCGATGAGAAGCCGGGCCAGATTGTGCGCCGTAGTAAGCGTTTGCGGATTATCGTCCCCTAGTATCGCTCGTTGTCCACCGAGTGCGTCCTTGAAGAGCTGCTCGGCCTTCGCATGCTTGCCTTGTTGGTGAAGCAAATTCGCCAGGTCATTCATTGCGATGAGCGTTGAGGGGTTCTCTTCACCGATCAATCGACGGCGCGAATCGAGGGCGTCTCTCAACAACGGTTCGGCCTCGTCCAGCCGACCTTGTTCCATGAGACACCGACCGAGGCCCATCATGGCGGTGAGGGTCCGGGGATGCTCGTCGCGGCCTTGTGACAGCTGAATCTCGAGTGCTTCACGGTACAAGGCTTCCGCTTCGGTGTGCTCGCCGAGCCTGTCGAGCGTATCCGCCAGGTTGATGAGATCGCCGGCCAGATAGGGATGCCCGGCCGGGAGGGTCTTCCGGTCGCTCGCGAGGACTTCACGGTGAACGCTGGCCGCCTCGTCGAATTCGCCCTTGGCCTGCAGCAATCGCGCGAGCACGATCCTCGCTGAGCCGACGTCCGGGTGATCTTCATCAAGTTTGGCGAGGCGGATCGCGATTGACTTCCGGATCAACGGCTCGGCGGCGGCGTGGTCACCCATCGAGGTAAGCAGCGCCGCCAGATTCCCAGCCTGCCGGGCGAACGGCAAATGATCCTCGCCGGTCAACTCGCGTGTGAGGTCGAGCGATTCCTCCAGCAGTCGGCGACAGGCCTCGTTCTCTCCCTTTATCATTTTCACGTAGGCTAGCTCGTTCAGGCTTTCGAGAACTCCCTCGTGCCGCCCTCCATCGAGTCGGCGGTCCAATGCGAGGGCTTCAGACAAGAGCGAATCGGCGGCCTCCACCTCGGTCAGCTCCTTCATGCACATACCGAAGAGCCTGAGGCTCTTTGCGACGGTTCTGTTCTCGCTTCCGAGAAGCCTCGTCTGCATGGCCAGCGCCTGAGCGGACAGTCGTTTCGCGTCCTCGTGATTGCCTTTTTGATGTTCGAAGGATCCCATCTGGTAGATGCTCTCCGCGAGGTCCAGATGATCTCCGTCGTGGAGATCCCGCCGAACCCTGAGAGCCGCGCGCAGGTGAGGCTCGGCCTGCTCCATCATCCCGAGGCCCTGACACGTGATTCCGATCGTGCTTCTGATCGCCGCCTCCACGTCGGGCTGGTCGGAGAAGTCTTCCTCCACGCGCTTCGCGGCCTGAACGAGCGCCTCCCGAATCGTGTAGTCCGGGCCTTTCTCTTGACGTGGATCTGCCGACGACAGCGTGCGCTGCAGGAAGTCCACAGCCGCTCTGGAGACCGCCGCCTCCTTTCGGGCACTGTTGGCGCTGACCTCGGCTTCGATCCGAGCCTGCAGCGCTTCCTCGTTCGCCAGAGTTTGCTTGTGGTAGAGGACGCCGAGGGCCGCGGCCGCCCCGGTGACGGTTATGGCGAGAGCCAGCACGCCCGCGGTGGCCAACTTGTTGCGTCCAAGCGCCTTCTTCAGCACATAGACCTTGCTGTCGCGCTTGGCCTCGATCGCCTCCCCGCGAAGATAGCGCCGGATGTCGGCCGCGAGATCGAATGCCGACTGGTAGCGGCGTGTTCTGTCTTTCTCCAAGGCCCTGGCGACTATGGTCTCGATCTCGCCGCGAAGCGCTCTGTCAAGCGAGCCAAGCCGACGGGGTTCTTCGTCTCGGATCTTGCGGGTCGCCTCCGGGATCGATAGATCCTGAACGTCATGAGGCAAGGTCCCGCTCAGGCACTCGTAGAGGATCACGCCGAGCGCATACACATCGGATCGCGTGTCCATCTGGTTGGAATCACCGATGACCTGTTCAGGGCTCATGTATGGAATTGTGCCGACGAGCTGGCCGACTCCCGTCTGCATCGTCACGGTATGCACGTCCGAGTTCGTCGCTCGTGCCACACCGAAGTCCAGGATCTTTGGTTGACCGACACGCGACCCTACCGTCAGCGAGCCGGCTGTGCTCCATGAGGATGGATCCGCATCAGATGCCGCCTCAGTGTCGTCAGCGACCAGGATATTCGTTGGCTTCAGATCTCGATGTATGACGCCCTTCTGGTGAGCATGCTGGACGGCGTCGCAGACCCGAGCGATCAGTTCGAGCCGCCGACGTTTATCGAGGTTGTTAGCGTCCGCATAGTCCGTTAGGGGCACGCCACGGATGAACTCCATCGCGAAGAACGGCTGCCGTAGTGCGGGCACTGGGGCACCATCGACGCTAACGATCACGTCCGCGACGCCGGCCTCGTAGACCTGCGCGATCCCAGGGTGCTGAAGTTGGCCGAGGAAGTCCGCCTCGTGGCGGAACCGCCAAAGCAGGCTGCGCGAAGCGAGTCCGGGACGCAGGATCTTGAGCGCCACGGTTCGTCTCGGGGTCTCCTGCCGGGCCTCGAAGACGGTTCCCATCCCACCTTCGCCGATCTTTCGGATGATGTCATATTGCCCGATGCGCTCTGGGACCCGTGACGACATCTCATCGGCTTCGTCATCCTCATCCGTGCGATACGCGATGGGGCGCAGGACGTCGTCCGTGCCGACGCTGTCGACGTCCAGGAGCCGCTCAACGAACGCGCGAAGTTCCTCATCGTCGCCGCAGCGCGCGGCCAGCGCCTCCTCCTGCTCCCCCGGAGGGAGATCGGCGAGGTCATGGAAGATCACTTCGGCCCTTTGACGACGTTCATCGTTCATGGCGAGTCCCGTTAGTCCCCGACCTTTCGATCTTGAAGTCGAATCGATAACAGCGCCTTGGCGAAGCGACAGTCCCGTCTAACGGTGGGGGCGGAGACACCAAGCGCGGCCGCAGTCTCCTCCTCCGTAAGGCCTGCGAAGTAGCGCAGCTTGATGATCTCGGCCTTGCGAGGATCCTCACATTCCAGATGGGTCAGGGCTTCATCGAGGGCGAGAACATCGTCCGATGGCGGTTCAATCGCCAGCTCCGCGTTGTCCACGTCGATTCGTTGACGATCGCCTCCGTGCTTCACGCGGGCTTTGCGTCGGGCTTGATCCACGAGGATTTGCCGCATGGATTGGGCTGCCGCCGCGAAGAAGTGCCCGCGGCCGCTCCAGTCCGCCTCGTTGCTATCGACGAGCCGCAGGTGGGCCTCATGGACCAGAGCCGTTGCCTGCAACGTGTTGCCTGGTGGGATCTTGGCCATCCGGGCACGGGCCAATCGGCGGAGCTCGGAATAGACCAAGGGAAGCAGATCTTCAGCCGCTTTCGGGTCGCCCTCCGCGGCCGCCTGGAGAATCTGGGTCACCTTCCCGACCGGCTGTTCAGCCATTCGAGCAACCCTCACTTTTCCTGATCGCTTCAGCGACTCGAAATCGAACTGATCCATGACAGGCCGGATTGAGATGACGAGCAGGTTCGGTCCCGCACCGGCCGGTATCAATTGTACCAAGTGGCGGGATCGTCTTGCACGCCTCTGGACCGGGACTCGAAAGAAGATCGAACAAGGAGACTGAGCAATGAGAACGCAACGACTTGTCGCACTCATGTTGGCGCTAGCGCTGGGTGGCACTATCGGAGTCGCTCACGCGGCGGTCGACCTTCTCATCACCAGTGCAAACACCGAAGATGTTCGGAGCTTTGACGGAGAGACGGGAGCGCCCACCGGCGTATTCGCGCCGTCCGGAGGGGGACTCTGGGGGCCAAGGGCCGTAGCAATCAATCCCTTGGATGATGATATCTATGTTTGTGACTGGGCCGCCGCGTGGATCCTGCGATTCGATGGCGTGACTGGCTGCTTCGAGCGTGAGTTCGTGCCCGCGGAGAGCGGCGGTCTGGTCTATCCGGTCGACCTGGCGTTCGGATCGTATTGCTATGTCGTTTGCAGCGTTCAGGGCGTCCTTCGGTACGAGGCCGACTCGGGCGATTTCAAGGATCTGTTCATTCCGGTCAGCGGCGGCGGCGGGTATGTACTCGACGCGCCGTCATCCGTCGTCGTCGATTCCGAGAATGACCAACTCCTGATCAGCGACATGAACAACGGGAGCGTGCTGCGGTTCGATGTTTCCACGGGCGACTACGTCGGCTACTTGGTGCCTCCCTACTACGGCGACCTGGACGCGCCCCGGGAAATGGTCATCGAGGGTGACTATCTCTACGTGAGCAACCTCTACGACGGCGGCGCCATCCACAGGTACGACAGGGAGACAGGAAGCTTCGAAGGTGTTTTCGTGGCGTACGGGGATGGTGGGATGGGTCAGCCCGAAGGCATTGCCTTCGGTCCGGACGGCAACCTCTATGTCTCTGACACTGGCGCAGACCGAGTTCTCGTCTTTGACGGTATCTCGGGGAGCTCGTTGGGCGAGTTCATCCCGACGGGCAGCGGCGGGCTGGATCGACCTTACGGATTGGTCTTCGGTGCGGACGACGATCTCTACCTTGCCGCCTATGAGACGGGATTGATGGCATTCGATGGGCAGACGGGGGATTTCATCGCCGTCCTCGCCGAAATCACCTTCGGCCTCGGCAGGACTCGGGGCATCGCTGTGGGCCCTGACAACAACGTCTACATCGGTGACGAGGATCATGATGTCGTGCGTCGCTATGAAGGGGAAACAGGCTGCTTCATCGACAACTTCACTCAAGTCGGAAGCGGTCTGGTCGATCCCCGCGACCTGCTTTTCGCCCCGGACGGTGCCTATCTGTTCGTTGTCGGTGCCACGCAAGGGGTGCTTCGCTACGACGGCGCAACGGGAACATTCATCGACCTCTTCGTTCCCATCGACTATGGCAATGAATACGTGCTCGACGCGCCCTACGCCCTGGCCTTCGGCCCGGACGACAATCTCTATGTGACCGACATGAACAACGGCAGCGTGGTTCGCTTTGATGGGACGACAGGCGGCTTCATCGACTACTTCGTCTCACCCTATAGTGGCGGTTTGGACGCACCCCGGGACATCGAGTTCGGCGCCGACGGCCATCTCTACGTGAGCAATCTCTATGACGGCGGCTCGGTCCACCGCTTCGATGGGACCAGCGGCGGCTTCATGGACATCTTCGTGACGCCAGGCAGTGGAGGTTTGGGCATGCCCGAGGGCTTGACGTTCGGCTCGGATGGGAACCTCTACATCATCGATTACTTCCTTAACCGTGTCTTGTGCTACGACGGCACCGACGGCTCTCCGCTGGGTGTGTTCGTAACGCCAGGGAACGGCGGACTGAATGGCCCGTTGTTCATGCTCTTCAACGGAAGCGATGCGACCGGCGTCTCGAACGATCATCCATGGGATCAGAACTCGCGAGACGGTCTTCGCTTGGCCCTCAGCTCCAATCCCTTCCACGCGGGCGGCGAGATCCGCTTCGCCATCACCGGTAACGACGGTCCCGCGTCGCTTCGGGTCTATGACGTTCAGGGCCGCGTGGTGCGAGTCCTCGCCACTGGCGTAGGAGAAGGCAGCCATCAAAGCCTGTGGGACGGTCGGGACCGCAGCGGTGAGCGTGCGGCAAGCGGCGTCTACTTCCTACGGCTGGCCACCAAAACGAGAAGCGTCGGCGAACGGGTCACCTTGATCAACTAGTCCGGCTGGGTCATGAGGTCCGGCGGCCCAGGCAAGGAGAGGAACAATGAACATCGTAGTTGACCTCGGCGGCAGAGCTCTTCCTCGGTCGTGTCCGGGTCGCGTCGTGTCCAGAGTCTTGGCGTCGCTCATCCTTGCCGCTCTCACGACGCCGATCTCGGCGACGTCCAACACGTACATCGAGGACTTCACCACCACGACCTACAAGGACGAGATCAACACCACCGCCGACTGGAACACCACGGTCGAAGAGCTCAAGCTCTTCCCGTTTGCGCCCACCCTCGCCGGCAGCTACGACATGTCGGGCTATGCGTACAGCGTCGTGGTCGCGGGGGACAAGCCCTTCGTGGCGAACGCCGAATATGGCCTTCAGGTGATCGACATCACCGATCCGGCTAACCTCGTGCTCGCCGGCGGTTGTGACACGCCGAGTTCCGCCTGGGACGTCGCGATCGCCGGAAACCACGCCTTCGTGGCGGACGACGCAAGCGGTCTGCAGGTGATCGACATCACGAATCCGGCCAACCCCGCGCTCGTGGGCAGCTGCGACACAGGTAATGCCTATGGTGTCGCCGTGGCGGGGGATCACGCTTTCGTAGCGGACTGGTTCGGCGGTCTGGCGGTGATCGACATCACCGATCCTTCGAGTCCCGTGCTCGTGGGCAGCTACGACACGCCGGGTTTCGCCCTTGACGTCGCAATCGCGGGAGACCACGCCTTCGTGGCGGACTACGGCAGTGGCCTTCAGGTGATCGACATCAGCGATCCGGCCAACCCCATGTTCGCCGGTAGCTATGACACGCCGGGCATAGCCCGCCGCGTCGTGGTCGCTGGGGACCTCGCCTGCCTGGCGGACCATGACGGCGGTCTGCAGATGATCGACATCACCGATCCGTCCAATCCCGTGCTCGCCGGGAGCTACGACACGCCGGGTATTGCCTTTGGTGTCACGGTCGCGGGGGATCTCGCCTTCGTGGCTGACGGTATGGGTGGCCTGCAGGTGATTGGGGTCGGCCTGTTCATGAATCCCCTGCTCGCCGGTAGCTACCAGACGCCGGGAGCGGCCACGGACGTAGCGGTGGCGGGTGACCACGCCTTTGTGGCGGATTTCATCAGCGGCCTACGCGTGGTCGACATCAGTGACCCGTCCAACCCCGTATCCGCCGGCAGCTACAACACGCCGGGTTGGGCCCAGGGCATCGCGGTCTCGGGTGACCACGCCTTCATCGCAGACGGTGATATCGGCATGCAGGTGATCGACATCACTGATCCCATGAGTCCCGTGCTCATCGGCACCTTCGCGTTAACGTGGGGGGAAGCCTTTGGCGTCGCGGTGGCGGGGGATCTCGCCTACCTGGCGGCCGATGACAGCGGTCTGTGGACGATCGACATCAGCGATCCAACCAACCCCGTGATGATTAACGCCTTCAACGCGGAGGGTAGGACCCTTGACGTGGCGATCTCGGGGGACCATGCCTTTGTGGCACACAACTACGAGGGTCTGCATGTGTACGACATCAGCAATCCCCCCTACCCCGACTTCGTCGGCCAATACGACACTCCCGGGTGGGCGAGGGACGTCGCTGTCGCCGGGGATTACGCTTTCGTGGCGGACTATGGAAGCGGCCTACAGGTGATCGACATCAGCGATCCTACCAGTCCCGTCCTCGCTGGAATCTATGACACGGCATCTTTTGCCATTAGCGTCGCGGTGGTGGGGGACCATGCCTTTGTGGCGGACTATGATGGTCTGGAGGTAATCCAGGCGTACCAGCACGAGGTCATGGCTGGCAGCGCCATCGGCCAATCGCTGTCTATCGACGGCGCCTCCGCTGCGATCCCGCGCGCCCGTCTGACGAGCACGGAAACCACCGGCGTATCCTGGGAGCTGAGCACCGACGCGGGCGCCGACTGGGCCGCCTTCATCCCCGACGGCGCCTGGGTGCGAATCACTGCCCCCGGTGACGATCTCTTGTGGCGTTCGACGCATACGTGGTCGCCGGGTGTGAATCCTACGGTCTCGGATCTGACCATCGACTGGCTAAACGAGTTCGGCCCGATCGCCTCGATCGCCGACGTTCCCGAGGATCAGGGCGGATGGGTGCGCCTGACCTTCACCCGATCGGGCTACGACTTCGCCGACGAGATCGAACTGCCGGTCACGGGGTACCAGGTCTACCGCCGGGTGGATAATGGGGCATTCGCGATGCGACTCCGCGAGGATGGGCACACTCCATCCGGGCACGACGTGAAAGGAACGATGGTCGCCTCCTTTGAGCCCGAGAAGATTCGGACCCTGAATGGCCGGAACTATCTGTTGGGTGGGTCGAACGCGCAAGGCGAGTTCCCGCCGGGGATGTGGGAAATCGTGGCCAACGTGTTTGCCACGCAGCAGGAGTCGTACACGGTGGCTGTGCCGACGCTCGCCGATTCGACGGGGGAAGGAGGGATCGCGTGGTCGGTCCATTTCGTGACGACCCACACGACAACGCCCTCGATCTGGTTCGCCAGCCTGCCCGACAGCGGCTACTCCGTCGACAACCTCGCCCCGGGCGTGCCGCAGAATCTCGTCTTCGGCGAACCGGAAGTGCTCGAGTGGGATCAAGCAGCCGAGGAAGACTTTGCCCACCACACCGTGTACGGTTCTGAGAGCGAGATCCTCGACGAGACGGCAGCCCTTATTGCCTACAGCGTAGACCCGACCTGCGATGTTTCAGGCGATCCCTACGGCTACTATCACGTCACCACGTCCGACCACACGGACAACGAGAGCGATGCGGCGACGATTGCGAGCCCGACGACGACACCAGATGGGAATGTGATGGCGGTGACCTTTGCGCTACATGCGGCCCGACCGAATCCATTTCGGACTGAAACAGCAATCGCGTTCGATTTGCCGAAGCGAAACGATCTTCGGCTGGGCATCTTCGATGCCACGGGCCGACAGGTGCGCGTGATGATTGCGGCAAGCTATCCTGCGGGGCGACATCGTGTCGTCTGGGATGGAACGAACCAGCTGGGCTGGCGGATGGCGCCGGGAATCTACTTCGTTCGGATCGCTGGAGAGAGCTTCGAGGCGTCGCGCCGGTTGGTGCTTTTAAAGTGATACGGCAGCCAAGAATAGGCTCCCATCGCAAGCCGTCCTTTTAGGCGCATTTTGGAGAACAAATCCGTGCGGGGAAGCGTAGTAGAAGCGTCTTCATCCCCCAAGAAACAGGACGCACGAGGTTTCGACGGCGCTCGACATGCGACGGTATGGCATGTATCCATGTGCTATTGATAGAGTTGCGCGTGTCGGGTTCATGCAGGGAGGGCAGTATGAGGAGTGAAATGGAGCGGCGGAGGTTCCTCAAGGTCGCGGGGGCCGGTGCCGCTGTCGTCTCGCTACCCGCGCTGGTGAGCTGCGGGTCGAGGGCGACGCTCTTGGGGAAGGGAACGACTTCCTCGGGCGCGAACACAACCTACTTCGACAACTTCGGGGTCTCCCAGGCGCTCTTGCAGCGCACCATGGAGAAGGCACTCTCCCGCGGCGGCGATTTCTGCGACATCTTTCTTCAGCACAATGTCCAGCACTGGACCGGCATGGAAGACGGACAGGTCAACCGGGCTTACAGCACCATCGATCTGGGCGCGGGCATCCGCGTGCTGAAGGGCGATGCCACCGGCTTCGCCTACTGCGAAGATCTCTCCGAAAAGGCCCTCATGTCCGCCGCTGGAACCGCGGCGGCGGTCGCCGACTCATCCCGCTTGGTTCATCCTCAGCCGCTGGCCGCCCACACGGTCGCGAACCACTATCCAGTCGAAGTTCCCTGGGAAGAGGTCGGCACCGAGCGGAAGCTTCCCGTCATCGAGCTTGCCGAGAAGACCGCCCGCGAGCGCGACTCGCGCGTGTTCAAGGTCTCGGTGTTCCTCGGCGACGAGTCATCGCACATCCTGCTGGTCAACTCCGAAGGACGATTGGTCGAAGACTCGCAGCCGATGGCAACGATGTGGGTCACCTGCGTCGCCCAGCAGGACGATCAGATCGAGACTGCGTCCGACAGCATCTCCGGGCGGGCCGATCTCTCGTTCGTAAGCGGCAAGAACGTGACCGATCTCGCGATGCGGACCACCGATCAGGTCGTCCGTGGATTCGATGCGGTGCTGCCCCCGATCGGCGAGATGCCCGTTGTGCTGGCTGCCGCCCGCTCGGGCATCCTGCTTCACGAGGCGATCGGTCACCCGATGGAAGCCGATTTCAATCGCAAGGGGATCTCGATCTACGCCGATCGCATCGGCGCGAAGATCTCCTCCGAGCACGTCACGATCATCGACGACGCCACCAATCCGGGGCTCCGCGGTTCGATCAACATGGACGATGAGGGTCAGCCGGGTCAAAAGACCGTGCTTGTCGAGAACGGGGTGCTGCGCTCCTATCTCCACGACCGCATTTCGGCCAGTCACTACAAGACCGACGTGACGGGGTCCGGACGCCGACAGTCGTTCCGCTATCCGCCGGTGCCGCGCATGCGCAACACGTACATGCTCGACGGCCCCCACGATCCGGAGGAAGTCATCGGTTCCGTGAAGAACGGTATCTACGCCGAAACGTTTTCCAACGGGCAGGTGAACATCGGCGCGGGCGACTTCACGTTCTACCTGAAGCAGGGTCGTCTGATCGAGGACGGAAAGCTGACGGCCGTCATCAAGGACGCCAACCTGATCGGAAACGGTCCGCAGGTCCTCGCCGAGATCGACATGGTGGGCAATGACGCCGCGATGATGGTCGGCGGCGGAAGCTGCGGCAAAGACGGTCAGTTCGTACCGGTAGGCTTCGGTCTTCCGACCGTTCGGGCGGGCTCAATGTCCGTCGGGGGGAGGAACGCGTGAGTCGGGAACTACTAGACAAAGCACGTCACGTCATCAAGGGCGCCGAGGCGCGAGGGGCACAAGGCGTTCGCGCCGTGATCAGCCGCAATCGTGACAGCCGGGTCGAGTGGCTCGACGGCGACCTCGACCGCGTGCGGCAATCCACCACCATGTCGCTCGACATGTCGCTCTACGTCGATGGGCGCTACTCAGCTCACAACACCTGCGACCTGCGTCCGGAAGCGCTCGACACGTTTCTGGACGAGACGATCGGCATGACTCGGCTACTGGCCGAGGATACGCATCGAAAGCTCCCGGACCCGGCGCGCTACGCGGATCGGTTCACCGGCGATCTGAAGATATACGACGGGCCGGGCGCGGAAGCGCTCACCGGCACCGATCGCCGCCGTGCCGCCGAAGCGCTCGAGGCCGCCGCTCGATCCGTCAAAGGCGCGGACAAGATCGTGTCGGTCTCGAGCCGGTGGTCTGACAATCTCTACCAGACCGCAATGGCGGTTTCGAACGGCATGGAAGGAGCCGAGATGGGGACGAGCTTCGTCCTGGTCTCGGACGTGACCGTTCGGGACGAAGGAGACCGCAAACCCCGTGGCTTCGACTACACCGTCAGCCTCCACCGTGGCAGCCTCGAGCCGATCGAGACGATCGGCGCAGGCGCGACCCTGCGCGCACTCGAGGGGATCGGAGAGGCGCCGGAGAAGAGCGGCGTCTACCCGTGTATCGTCGAGAACCGGGTCGCCGGCCGACTCATCGGTGGGCTGTTCAGTCCGCTCTCCGGCCGCGCCATCCAGCAGAAGCGCTCGTTCCTGGCGGACAAGATGGGCGAGCAGATCACCAATCCGATCCTGACGGTCATCGATGATCCGCACGTGGTCGGCGGGTTCGGGTCGAGCACGTTCGATTCCGAGGGTATGGCGACCCGCAAGATGCCGATCTTCGAGAAGGGTGTGCTGAAGAACTTCTATCTGGACACCTACTACGCCAGCAAGCTCGAAATGGTGCCGACGACCAGCGGACGGACGAACCTGGTCTTCAAAACAGGCGACCGTGATCTCGAGGCGCTACTCGCGGAGATGGGGACGGGAATCCTCATCACCGGCTTCATGGGAGGGAACTCCAATTCGACGACCGGCGACGCGTCGATCGGTGTCCGCGGTCACTTCATCGAGAACGGCCGCCGTGTGCGTCCGATCGCTGAGATGAACCTGAGCGGCAATCATCTCGAGTTCTGGAATCACCTGATCGAGCTGGGGAACGATCCGTATCCGTATTCGTCGATGCGGATTCCCAGCCTGCGCTTCGACGAGGCGCAATTCTCGGGGGTCTAGACACACGTCGCGACCGCCGGGGCCACAGGCACGCCTTCATGGCCGTCCGTTTCGATCCGAAGCGGGCGGCCGTGTTTTGTCTGGCCTATAATGTGAGGCATGGAGAAGCGACGCTACACCATCGGGGCGATCGGTCTGATCATCGCATGTATGGGCGGCTTTTTCGGGTGCTCCGACAGCAACACCGGCCCTGACCTCGTCGAGACGATCCACACACCCACGCCCGCCGACGATGCGTTTTCCGTACCGGTGACCCCGGTCTTCTCTTGGCAGGCGATCGCGGGCGCGGAGTACTTTGATTTGCTTCTCGGCCTGACGCGGAGCACTCTCGCGGTCGTCGCAGATAGCCTTGTAAACGCCGGCTGAAAACCGCGGCACCCCTTTCGCCGGTCGAAAAGTGCGGC
>CAZAMP010000048.1:0-17047 GCA_964486455.1 uncultured bacterium
TGCAGAACTCGATGCAGGCGATGGTCACGATGATCGGGTTGCGCAGCATCATCTTAAATACCACCAGCGGCTTGAGCTGCGGCCCCTCGTCGCCGGAGGAGGCGTCGGCGGTGTCGAAGTCGGCAAGCCCGGCCTCGCTCGGCGTGTTGCGCACCCAGATGACGTCCAGCACCCAGAAGACGGCCAGGAGGATGGCGGGGACGAAGAAGACCCAGATCAAGCCAAGGCCGTTCAGAATCGTGTAGCCAAGGTCGAAGGCGAAGAAGATCCCAAGGGAGATCAGGACGCCGAAGATGGCCCCGAACACACCGCGCTCGCGTACGTGGAACCAGCCGGCATTGACCTTGACGATCGCCACGGCACCGAAACTCTGGAAATACATGTTCAGGGAGTAGAGAACCGAGAAGACGTAGACGAAGTGGGCCGCGAAGAATTCATGGCCCGGGCCTTGATTCAGCAAGGAGAAGGAGACCAAGCCCATCAGCACGTTCATCACCGCGGCGCCCGCAGCGCCCAAGAGGATCGAGAACCGGCCGCCGTAACGGTCGGTGAGCGGTCCGTTGATCAGAAACGACACGCCGTAGACGGCGGTACCGATGCCGAAGATCCAACCGAAGGCGTCGTTTCCCATCATGACGCCGCCGCTGCCACTCGCCATCTCTTCAAAGGCGAACTTGCTGACCTTCAGATTGTAGCGACCCATGTAGAGAAACGAGTAGGTGAGTCCCAGCGGCAGCCAGTTCAAGAGCCGCCGTCTGCGGAGCGCCGCACTGTGCTCGATCTCGATCTTGGGCAGCCGGCCGATCACGATCGCCACGACGTCCAGAAGAATCAGGATCGGTAGAAGCTCGTCCAGCCAGACGGGAATCTCAATCTGAAAGAACGCCAGGGCCAGCATGGCAAGTAGCACCACGAACAAGATGGGGAGTGCACCTTTCGGCATGGGACGGCTCCTTCAACGAGTTCTTCTTCGACGCGATTACGACAATGGCCGCCGAGTATAGATTCCAGCTGGATGGGAGACCAGTGAAACCGGATCTCGCTCTCCCACGGCGGTAGCCGCTAGGTCGCCATGTCGTTCGGCCGGACGTGAATTGCACATTCCATGGGGGAGGTACGCGGGGGGGTATCGAAACGGGGCACAGCGTGGAGAGGACTGCGCCCCGAAAAATCACATCTCAGGCCTCTGTTGCCAGCGGCCTATTCGATGACGACCTGCACTTCCTCGACCGGTTCGGCTGCCGGCGCGGCGTCGCTCTCCTCACAGCATTCCGGATACGCGTAGCAGATTATCGCGATGATTATCCAGAAGAAGTGCATCGTCGCGCGGCCGCGCGGCCTCAATCTATCGATCATGTCTATCATGTCATCACTTCCCTTCTCCGGTCGCCCCACAGCGGGCACGCCGCCGTGCCCGCCGATGGAATAGAACCCGTCAAGCCCTTACCAGGTACCGACAACCGAGATCTGGTTCGTCAGATTCTGAGCACCTCCACTCAGGAAGTTCGGTCCGATAAAGAGCCAGTTAGGGTTCAGCGATCCGTCGATACGGAAGTTCTCGCTGAGCTGAACGCTTCCCCCGAGCGAAATCACGAACGGAGCCGAGCGGTTCGTCGTCTCGTCGCCGGTCACGTTGTTTCCGTCGTCGACCTTGTTTTCGAACTTGCCCGTGTTCATGTACTTGTTCACACCGATCCAACCCGTGAACCAGCTCCGGATCTGGGTCTCCATCGCGAAGAAGAGCACGGGCATGGCCGTCATGGTGAACGTCGTCGTCGTCGTCACATCCGGCACCGGGCCGGCGACCGTGGGAACCAGGTCCTCGGTCTCGACCGTGTTCGTCGCGTACGGAATGAGCCCGAAGAAGACGGATGTCTTCTTCGAGACGTCCATCCGTACCGCGCCGGCGAGCGCGAAGCTGAAGACACTGGTCTTGGCCTCGTTGTCCGCACCACCGTCGTTCTTGAGCGTTCCGGAACCGGACTCGAAGAGAGCAGCGCCGATCCACGACGTGCCGTTCCCGCGATCTTTCTTCACGCGGGCCGAGGCGACCAGACGAGAGTTGCTGTCCTCGATGTCGGGGGCATCCCCTTTGATCTCCTGCTTCGAGCTTCCGGTCCAGAAGTGGGCACCAAGCTCGGCGACGGAGTTGTCGAACTCGGCATTGTATCCACCGTGGAACGAAAGATTGGATGCGCTCTCCTTGATGACCGTTCCATCGCCGTACTCGGGATCACTCGAGGTGTCATAGCTGTCGGCACCGATCCCGATCCCGCCCGCCAGACCATTCTTGGATACCAACAGCAGATGTTCCTGGTTCGGATTCTGCAGCTGTTGGTAACCGTACTGGTTCCACGGCCACGGCGAGTCACGGTTGACAAAGATTCCCACGTCAGCGTCGAAACGCTCGACATAGTAGCTCACGCCCCCCGCCCTGTTCGCGAACGGCGTGTTGACGCCGCGCAGCTCGGCGACCGCGAAGTTCCGGTACTTGGACAGCGCCGTCGGGAAGAGGAAGATGTCGGTGTCATCCTCGACGAGCACCGGCATGCCCCCGAACGACGCAATCCTGGCTTCGGTGGCCATCGCCGGCGTCGCCACGACGATGACGAGTAGCGTCATGAGTAGAAGCCTCATTGTGGACACCTCCCTACAGATGAGTGGTCCACAGCCTCTACCACGTGCCCACGATCGAGATCTGGTTCATCAGGTTCAGCGCCTGTCCACTCAGGAAGTTCGGTCCCGTGAAGAGCCAGTTGTTGTTCATCACGCCGTCGATCCGGAAGTTGTCGCTGACCTTGATGCTGCCACCGAGCGATACCGCGAACGGGGCCGTGCGGTTGGTCCCCTCGGTATCCGTACCGTTGTCGTCATCCGTCACGCTCTCGTTCTTCGTCTTGAGCAGCGTCTTGTTGACACCCACCCAGCCGGTGAACCAGTTCCAGACCTGCGTCTCCATCGCGAACGCGAGAAGCGGCATAGCGGTGGTGGTGACGGTGTTCGTCACGGTGGTCTCGTTGGCGTCCGTATACACCTCGGTCTCGACCTTGTTCATGACGTAGGGAATGACGCCGAAAACGGCCGTGGTCCTCTTGCTGACGGCCTTCTGAACGACGCCGCCGAGAAGGAGTGACATGCCGCTCAGGCTGGTCACGTCATCATCCGCCGTGGCGTTCTTCAGCTCGCCGGAAACCGTCTGAAAGCCGAGGAGACCGACCCAGTTGACACCGTTGCCCTTGTCCTTGGTGAAACGAGCGGCCAGCGCGATGTTGCTGCCGCCGTCTTCGACATCCTTCATGGTGTCGCCCTGGAACAGCTGCTCGCCGCTACCCGTCCAGAAGTGGCCGCCTAGCTCCGCGACTCCGCCGCTTAGCTCTGCCTCGTAACCACCGTGCAGCGAGAACATCGACGTGCTCTCATCGGTGGGCGTACCGTCGACCGGCTCAGGATCCGACATTGCACTCCAGCTATCGGCGCCGATACCGATACCACCGGCGACACCGTTCTTCGAGACGAGAATCAGGTGCTCCTGATTGACGGTCTGCAGGTTGTTGTAGTTCTGCTGGAAGAAGTTCACCGGCGCGGTGCGGTTCACGTACACACCCACGTCGGCGTCGAAGCGCGAGCAGTAGAAATTGACGCCGCCCGACCGGAGCGCGAACGGCGTACCTATGGCCCGCATCTCTCCAACGGCGAAGTTGCGGTAGTTGGAGAGCGTGGTCGGAAAGCCGAACACGTCCACGTCGTCAGGGACGAACCCCGCCATCCCGCCGAGCGCAGTGATTCTGCTCTCGGTGGCGAACGTGGGGATCGCCGTGATGAGCAGCAGCAGCGTAATGAGTGCGATTCGCATTTTGGAAGCCTCCTTGCGAACTGACAGGCCCACAGACTCCATTCCTGGATGGGCGAGTCGGCAGAGACCGATCGCGGGCCCTGGACGATCGATCACGAACCCAGCCATGCCGGATCACCCACCACGCCCTAGTCGAACATCACTAACTTGGCAACAGTCGGTAACAACCCACATTTTCACCGTCGCGTCAACTCTTACTTGCTGGGCGATATAACCTACTGCTCGATCATTTACAGGCTCGTCCGCACGAGTTTAGAAAGTGAAAATACCCGCTTGCACCTCCTCTTCCGACCGAGTCCCTCATCTCCCCACCCCCGGAGATCGCCGGGTCCGAATGGTCGTTCGATTACATAACTCTCCTATTTTCACCGTTTAATAAGAATTTGACCTGACGTCACCATACAGTACTGAATCCGTACTGATTTTTCTTTACCAACTCCTGGCGCGGTTGTTAGGCTCTGCCGAAAGAGAACCGAAAGTGTACTCTTTCAGGGTGGAATTCTCGTGATCCGGATGACGAAACAGACCGACTACGGGATCGTGCTTCTCACCTACTTCGCCAGAGCGGAGCGGGACAAGACGTATACAGCCCGTGATCTGGCGACCGCGACGAATCTCGCGCAGCCCACCGTCAGCAAGACACTCAAGCCGCTCGCGCGCGCGGGGATTCTCGACTCGCATCGCGGCGCGAAGGGCGGCTACAGCCTGGCGCGACGCCCGGAAGAGATTACGGTGGCCGACATCGTCTCCGCCCTCGAGGGACCGCTCGCCATTACGGCGTGCATCTCCGACGAGCAACCGGAGTGCGACCGCTTTGAGATTTGCGGCGTGCGCAACAATTGGGAACGCGTCAATCACATGATCTTGAACGCGCTCAGAACGATAACGCTCGCCGACATGTCGGTTCCGATGCGACGCGCGCCGGACGGCGCCGAGGTTGCGGCCGTCCACTTCAAGACGAACCGGCAAAAGACCGCCTAACGAGAACCGGAATACACCGGAGAGGATCGAGATGGACGAAGCACAAGCACTGGAACATCTGGCGAAGCGGGAATACAAGTACGGGTTCGTCACCGACATCGAAGCGGACACAGCGCCCCCGGGCCTCAACGAGGACGTCATCCGTTTCATCTCCGCGAAGAAGGGTGAGCCGGAGTGGTTGTTGGAGTGGAGGCTCAAGGCGCTCCGGCACTGGCTGAAAATGGAAGAGCCCACGTGGCCCAAGGTCGACTATCCGCCCATCGACTACCAGGACATCATCTACTACTCCGCCCCGAAGCCCAAAGACGGCCCGAAGAGCCTCGATGAGGTGGACCCGGAGCTGCTCGAAACGTTCGACAAGCTCGGCATCCCGCTCGAAGAGCAAAAAGCTCTCTCCGGCATCGCGGTGGACGCCGTTTTCGACAGCGTTTCGGTCGCCACCACGTTCAAGGAAAAACTGGGCGACCTGGGTATCGTCTTCTGCTCCTTCTCCGAGGCGGTAAAGGACCATCCGGATTTGGTGAAGAAGTATCTGGGCTCTGTCGTTCCCACGACGGACAACTACTTTGCCGCGCTCAACTCCGCCGTCTTCACGGATGGATCGTTTTGCTACATCCCGAAGGGCGTGCGCTGTCCGATGGAGCTCTCCACCTACTTCCGCATCAATGCGTCGAAGACCGGTCAGTTCGAACGCACGCTCATCGTCGCGGACGAGGGCGCGTACGTGAGCTACCTCGAAGGTTGTACCGCCCCTATGCGCGACGAAAACCAGCTGCACGCCGCGGTCGTCGAGCTCATAGCGCACGACAACGCGCACATTAAGTACTCCACCGTTCAGAACTGGTATCCCGGCGACAAGGACGGGAAGGGCGGCATCTACAACTTCGTCACCAAACGCGGCAAGTGCATGGAGAGTGCAAAGATCTCCTGGACGCAGGTCGAAACGGGATCGGCCATCACGTGGAAGTACCCGAGCTGCATTCTGCAGGGCGACAACTCCGTGGGCGAGTTCTATTCGGTCGCGCTCACGAGCAACCACCAGCAAGCCGACACCGGCACCAAGATGATCCACATCGGCAAGAACACCAAGAGCACGATCGTGTCGAAGGGGATCTCGGCGATCTACGGCCAGAATACGTATCGCGGGATGGTAAAGGTCATGCGGGGGGCCGAGAACGCCCGGAATTTCTCACAGTGCGACTCGATGCTGCTCGGCGACGAGTGCGGCGCGCACACGTTCCCGTACATCGAGACGCGAAACGCCAGCGCGCAAGTGGAACACGAAGCCACGACGACCAAGATCGGAGACGATCAGCTTTTCTATTGTAACCAGCGCGGGATCTCGACCGAGGATGCCGTTTCGATGATCGTAAACGGCTTCTGCAAAGAGATCCTAAGCGAGCTTCCGATGGAATTCGCGGTGGAGGCCCGGAAGCTTCTGGGCGTGAGCCTCGAAGGAAGCGTTGGATAACCCAGCGCCGGCCTATCCACCATGGAGAGGAACGAGATCGATGCTTGAAATCCGAAACCTGCATGCCCGAGTCGAGGGGAAGGAGATCCTTCACGGACTCAACCTCACGCTCAAGGCCGGTGAAGTTCACGCATGCATGGGGCCGAACGGGTCCGGGAAGAGCACGCTGGCCCAGGTCCTTGCCGGGCACCCGGCCTACGAAGTGACCGACGGTGATGTCCTCTACGACGGCAGAAACCTCTTGGATCTGGATCCGGAGGAGCGTGCGAGAGAAGGCGTCTTCCTCGCGTTCCAGTACCCGGTCGAGATCCCTGGCGTGAACAACACGTACTTCCTGCGCGCCGCTTACAACGCGGTGCGGCAGCACCGCGGCGAGCCCGAAGTCGACGCCATGGACTTTCTGAACGTCACTCGCGAGAAGATGGAACTCCTCGCGCTCGATCAATCGCTGATGAAGCGGTCCGTCAACGAGGGATTCTCGGGTGGCGAGAAGAAGCGAAACGAGATCTTTCAGATGGCCGTGCTGGAACCGCGGCTCGGAATCCTCGACGAGACGGACTCGGGGCTCGATATCGACGCGCTCAAGATCGTCGCGCGCGGAGTGAACGCCATGCGCAACAAGGACCGTGCATTTCTGGTCGTGACTCACTACCAGCGGCTATTGAACTACATCGTCCCCGACTTCGTCCACGTTCTCTCGGGCGGTCAGATCGTCAAGTCGGGCGGAAGAGAACTCGCCCTGGAGCTCGAGGAAAAGGGCTACAGCTGGACCGAGATCCCGGGCAGAAAGACGCAACCCGTGGGATCACGAAAGGGCTAGCCGACATGGTCACGACCACCAAGGAAACGGACACATACCTCTCCGACTTCGCCGCCATTGCCGCCGAGCGGAAGCGCGAGGAACCGGGCTGGCTGTTCAAGACCCGCGAGGCCGCGATCGAGCGATTCGGCGCGCTCGGCTTTCCGACAAAGCGCGACGAGGAGTGGCGCTTCACCAACGTCGGACCGATGTCAAAGATCCCGTTTCGCTGCGCGCGGCCCCAGGATCCCAACGGCCTACAGAGTGAGCAGCTCGTATGCGCGACCTTTGGGGACCCGACGGCCAACCTTCTCGTCTTCGTGAACGGCCAGTTCAAGAAAGACCTGTCCGCGGTCTGGAACCATCCGACGGGCATCGAGCTGGGGAACATCCACTCGCTGATCGAGCGAAATCCGGAGCGTGCCGAAACCCTTCTGCGTTCGGACTTCGCCGACGTGCGAAACCCGTTTCAGGCGCTCAACGCCGCGTTCATGTGTGACGGCGCTTACGTCAACATTCCCAAGGACACGCTGGTCGAAGATCCCATTCACGTTCTCTTCGTGTCGACGCCGGTCGGTGACCCCGTACGGTGTCACCCGCGGAACCTGGTCGTCGCGGAAGAAGGCGGCCGCGCGACGATCGTCGAGAGTTACATCGGTTTCGGCGATCACACGTATCTCATGAACACGGTGACCGACGTCGTGTGCGACGCGAACGCCGGCCTAAACCTGCACCATCTCCAGCGCGAGAGCGAGTCGGCCTATCACATCTCATCCACGTTGATAGAGCAGCGCGACAATTCCCACTTCGCGTCCACGTCGGTGTCCATGGGCGGAGCGTTGGTCCGAAACGACGTCCGCGCCACGCTCGACGGCGAGGGGATAGAGTGCACGCTGGACGGGCTCACTATGGCCCGTCGCGACCAGCACGTAGACAACCAGACGTTCGTGGACCACACGAAACCAAACTGCAACAGCCACGAGCTCTACAAGAGCATCCTTGACGATCAGTCGACTGGCGTCTTCAACGGGCGCATCCTTGTCCGCAAGGGCGCACAACGCACCGATGCGCGACAGACCAATCGGAATCTGCTCCTGTCGGACGACGCCACGACGAACAGCATGCCGCAGCTCGAGATCTACGCGGACGATGTGAAGTGCACGCACGGCGCAACGACCGGAAAGATCGATGAAACAGAGCTGTTCTACCTGCAGTCGCGAGGCCTCGGCATGAAAGCGGCCCGGGCGCTTCTGACCCACGCGTTCGCCAGCGAGATCATCGGCCGGATCGGAGTCGAGCCGGTGCGCGCCTGGCTGGACGCCGACCTGGCGGCACGGATGCGTGAGAACGAGAAGAGGTAAGGGATGGGGACGAAGACGGCGCATGACTCGACGACACCCGACGCTGCGGGCACGACAGCTCATCCTCCCGCCTACGACATCGGGGCGATACGCAAGGACTTTCCGATCCTCGGCCAGACGGTGCGCGGCAAGCCACTCGTCTATCTGGATAACGCGGCCACGACGCAAAAGCCTCAGGCCATGATCGACGCGGTCTCGACGTACTACGCCGAGACGAACGCCAACATTCATCGCGGGGTCTATCAGCTCAGCCAGAAATCGACGGACGCATACGAGAACGCCCGAAAGACCGTTCAGCGATTTCTGAACGCCCGCGACCCGCGTGAAATCATCTTCGTGCGCGGCACCACCGAGGCCGTCAACCTGGTGGCGAAGAGCTTCTGCCGACTCCGCCTGAAACCGGGGGACGAGATCATTCTATCGGCGATGGAGCACCACTCGAACATCGTGCCGTGGCAGATCCTTTGTCAGGAGAAGAACGTCAAGCTTCGGGTCATCCCCATGACCGAGTCCGGGGAGCTCGATCTCGACGCATTCGAGCCGCTCCTGAGCCCAAGAACCAAGCTTGTCGGCATCGTGCACGTGTCGAACGCGCTCGGAACGATCAATCCCGTTCGAAAGATCATCGAGATCGCGCACGCGCACGACGTGCCCGTGCTGGTGGACGGAGCGCAGTCGCTCCCCCATTTCGCCGTGGACGTGCAGGAACTCGATTGCGACTTTTTCGCCTTCTCGGGACACAAGATCTACGGCCCGACGGGGATCGGAGCGCTCTACGGCAAGTCGGAATGGCTGGACATCATGCCGCCGTTTCAAGGCGGCGGCGACATGATCAAGTACGTGACGTTCGAGAAGACGGAGTACAGCGACGTCCCGCACAAGTTTGAGGCGGGCACACCGAACATCGCGGGCGCGGTCGGCCTCGCGGCGGCGCTGGATTACTTGAGCGGCATCGGTCAGTCGTCGATTGCCGCCCACGAGAACCGTGTCACCGAATATGCGGAACGCATGCTCACGGCGCTCGACGGCCTCCGCCCAATCGGCACGGCCAAGGAACGTGCCGGTGTCCTCTCATTCGTCCTCGAGGACGTCCACCCGCACGATATCGGCACGATCCTCGACCAGGAAGGTGTCGCGATTCGCACCGGCCACCACTGCGCTCAGCCGGTGATGGACTTCTACGGTGTGCCGGCCACGGCCCGCGCATCGATCGGCCTCTACAACACGACGGATGAAATCGACGCATTGGCCGCGGCGATCCGCAAGGTCTTCGAGGTGTTTGGACGATGAGCGAGCTGCAAGATCTCTATCAGGAAACCATTCTCGATCACTACAAGCGCCCCCGGAACTTCAAGAAGCTCGAGGGCGCCACGACGACCGCGGAGGGATTCAATCCGCTCTGCGGCGACAAGCTGAAGCTCTATCTCAAGGTGAACGGCGACGTCGTCGAGGACGTCTCGTTCGAGGGGTCCGGCTGCGCCATCTCGACGGCCTCGGCGTCGCTCATGACGGAGGCGCTCAAGGGAAAGCCGGTCGCCGAAGTCCACGCGCTCTTCGAAAAGCTCCATGAGGTGGCCACATCTGATCCCGAGTCACCGGTGGACGCCCCGGAACTGGGCAAGCTCATCGTCTTCGCCGGCGTCCGGGAGTTTCCCACGCGCGTCAAGTGCCTCACGCTTGCCTGGCACACGTTGGAAGCCGCCCTGCAGGACAAGGGCGAGACCGTCTCGACGGAATAGGAGATCGCCGTGAAGCCGGAAGAACTTCGTGAGCCGGTCATCGCCGCGCTCCGGACCGTCCATGATCCCGAAATCCCCGTGAACATCTACGACATCGGCCTCGTCTACGACATCGACGTCGACGATGACGGCGGGGTCAGCATCGAGATGACGCTCACCTCACCGGCGTGTCCGGTTGCCGAGATACTGCCGGCCCAGGTGGAGGCGGCGGTTCGTGAGGTGGACGGCGTGACGCGTGCGGGCGTGAAGCTCGTCTGGGATCCGCCATGGTCGCCCGACCTGATGAGTGAAGCGGCGAAGCTTGAATTGGGGTTTCTGTAGCTCTTCACCGACGAGCCGGCCCCGCTGAACGCAGAGCCCGCCCCGATCACACCGTGTTGAACTCCGGTTGATACTTCACGACGCCGCTGCGCCCCTTGAGCGCGTTCGGTCGAAGCTCCGCGACCATGAAGACCTCGTCGGGAACATCGAACTCGCACGTGATACCCAGCGGACGGGCCGGCACGAATCCAAAGCGTGGATAGTAGGTGGGGTGTCCCAACACGACCACGATGTCGTGTCCCGCCTTGCGGCACGATTGAAGCCCGAGCTGCATGAGTTCCGAACCGATGCTCGTGCGCTGATAATCCGGAAGCACGGCCATCGGCCCCAACGCCACCGCGGAGAACGACGACGCTCCCGACTCGACCGACACCGGCGTGAACAGAATGTGTCCGACGACGGCACCCTTGTCGACAGCAACCAGAGAGAAGGCGATCGCACCCCGCAGGCGAAGCGCGTCAACCAGATCGGCCTCGTTCGGACGGCCGAACGCCAGCTCATTGAGATTGCGGACCGGACCCTGGTCACCGGTCTGTTCGGGTCGAACAATAGACATCGGTCTCCTCGCTGATGAAAGCTCGTTGGTGCAACGCTATGTGAACGCCGGAGGATTGTCCCAATCCACCGGACCGACTGCAAATCGATGTTGAAGGCGCGGCAAGACGACCTCCAACCACGCCCTCGTGAAGTAGTCGAACGCCTCGTCCCACTCGCCGCCCTCGCCCCACCCATCATGCGTCAGCGTGACCCGCGTCGTCGCGTCGCCCATGTCGAAGAGACGGACGGTCACGTGCGTATGCTGCCGCCGTACCTCCGGCAGGTTCGGCGGGGCATTCCAGGTGAACGCTAACATGGTCTTCGGCTGGATAGCCATGATGCGGACGTTTTCAGCGCCCCGAAATCCGGGCTCACCCTCAGGGTTGAAGTAGATCTCATAGGGGCCGTCGATGCGCAGCTCGATCTGACAGGCAGGCGCGAAGAAGCTCGAGACACCATCGGGTGTCGTCCAGGCATCCCACACCTGATCCGGCTCCGCCGCGACGATCACCTCACCCCGAATGACGCGATCGGGGTCTCGTCGTTGCATCTCGCGTCCCTCTCAAAAAATCCTCGGCTGACCGCTACTCTCCGACCGGCCGGATACGCATCGGCTGCCGCTTCCAGTACGTCAGCGACCGCCACAGCCACTCCGCCGGTCCGAAACGGAAACGGCTGAGCCATATCGGGCTGATGACGAGCTGAAGGATCCAGACCGCCACCACGAATCCCATCTGCGGCAGGCGCTCGAAGTGACCGAAGAATCCAAGCCCGTAGCCGTAGAAGATCAGCGTGAAGATGGCAGAGTGCGATAGGTAGTTGCTGAGCGCCATGCGGCCCACCGCCGCGAGCCGCGTCCGGAGCGCGCTCAGTGCACCGGACTTGATGACCAGCATCACAACCCCGACGTGGCCTAATGCCACGACGACGCAACCGACGTTGTTGAAGTGGCTACTCACCGAGAGCATCCGAACGGCATCGAAGCCGTTGCGGAAAAGATCCAACGTCCCAAACGCGACAAGGGGAAGCCCGATCGCGTAGCCAAGGATAACGCATTTTACGTAGAAGCCGACCGTCCGCTCAGCGGAGAAGACGCCCGACTTCATGAGCCCCATGCCTATGAGCATGATTCCCGTCACCTGCCAGAAGATCATGAGGATCGTCATAAACGTGTGCATCATGAACGTCTGCGGTGCCCTCTCGATCAGGATGCCGATGTAGCCACCCCGATAGACTGAGACTTCCCGCGCGATATCTTCCGCCGTCGGGGCGAAGAAGGCCTGCATCCCGTTCCAGTTCTCCCGCATCCCATCCTGCAGCTCGGTCAACGACTCGCCGGCGGCGAGGGCCACCTCCGCCTCCGCGGCGGTGTCTCGCATGAATCCCACCACCTTCCCGAGCCCGATACTGAGCCCGACGGTGATCAGAAGTCCGACCATCCCAACGATGATGAGCGTCCGGGCGGAGCGTTTGCGGAACAGATACAGAACAAGACCGCTGAGACCGTAGTGGAAGAGAATGTCCCCACCCCAAATGAGGTAGCCGTGGATCATCCCGAACACGATGAGCCAGAGCGTGCGCCGGTAGTAGATGGCGCCGAACTTGCGTCCTCGGGCCTGCGCTCTTTGCCACATCAGAACGAGCCCCGCGCCGAAGAGCATGGAAAAGGTCGTCATGAACTTCTGCTCGACGAAGATGTGCGTGAAGATCCAGACACCCAGGTTGATCCCGGTCGAACCCCCGAAGGTGAATGGATTCGAGTAGGCCGACATGGGCATGCTGAACGCGTAGATGTTCATGATGAGGATCCCGAGCAGCGCGACACCGCGCATCACATCGACCGAGTTCACGCGATCGACGAGCGCGACCGGCGCGAGCGGGGGCGGTGGCGGCGTGGGGGGATCTTCGGGAATCGGACCGATCTCTCGCGTCGAGTCATCTTTCTGGCGCATGTTTCTCATCCCCGCTCGGGTTGGGCGCGACACGTCAGCTGACGGCCTTCAGGCGGCGCCTAAGGACCCATGCATATATGGCCAAATTGACAGCCAATGCAAGCCCGCCGAGCACGAACTGCAGCTCGCGCGTGAGGGACGTCGGATATACGACGGGCAGTATGTAGTGTTCCACGAAGCCGCCGGGGTAGGCGTCCGCTCCTCCCCGCAACCGGAGCCAGTTTTCGAGCGGCGTGAGGGGACAGTACCCGCCCGCGAACTCGATGAGCACGCCCCAGATCGCGGCGGGTAGATGCAGCCACGCCGCGCGGCTTCGCCACAGGACCAACAGCCCACCGAATACAACGAACAAGATGAAGGCGAAGTGAATCACCACGACCGAGTCGGCGAGCACGCGATAGCCCACGGCGCTACCCCCTCCCGCTCCTCATCCGCCCGACGAGTCGAGGATCAGCTTGTAGATCGGATACTTACCGTCGTCTTCTTCGAGCTGAAACCCAGCGCCACGGAAGAGGGCCTCCGGACCGGTCCAGACGTCGTCAACCGGGAGACGTTCGCCTCGACGAGGAAATGCCTGAACCCACGCCGCGCCTCGGCGCTTCAGGTCGTCGAGCACGCCGGCGAGAAACCGATGCGCCAAACCCTGACCATGAAGCGAAGGCTTGATGTGAAAACAGGTGATCGCCCACGCCGAAGGATCAGGGTCGAGCTTGAAACGATTCGTGAGCTTCGTGAGGCGATCGCGGACTCCGCACTGGCACCATCCGACCGGGTCGCCGTCGACGTAGAGAAGGTATCCGTCATCGTGGCCGTCCGCGAAGAGATCTTCACGAAGTCGCTGGTTCTCATCGGCTGTGCGCTCTCCCCACCCGTCCCAGGTGGGGGTCCACCACGCGACACAGAAACACCACCCGGCCCCATTCTCTTCGCTGTGCACGCGATAGAAGTCGACGTGACGCGACGGATCCAATCGGCAGACCTCGATCTTCATCGGGACGCCTCCTCCACGGAATGCTAGTCGATGACCTCCGTGTTCGGAAAGAACCCGCTCCAGGCGAACCAATACGCCGTGCGGATCACGATCTCCTCGAGCGCGAAACCATCTAGCGCTCCACCGACGCAAACACCGAGAGCGAGGTTCCACGTCGATCCCGTCTCCGTATCGATGATCGCCGGCGGATTGTCGGAGCCGCTGAACGTGAGCGTCTGCCCCTCGGCCTCCGCGAGAAACGCGCGGACGCCGTCGGGCGCGCGGAAAACGACGACGGGCCTCGCGCCCAACTCCGCGTTCACGAGAGACCTGGCCACCAGAGTGTGATTCGCGACCGCGAGCGCGTGTAAGCCATGTGTGAGACCGTGAACGAGTGTCTTCCCGGCCATCTGCTCTTCGAGCCATCGCGCGCGAAAGATCCCGATCCGATCAGGGTCTTTGAAGTAGCGCTCGTAGTGGGAGCTTCGCACCGCTTCTTCTTTCTTGAGGAGATCCGTATCGGTGTGCTCAGCGACCCATTCCGCCCACGTCGTCTGAACGGTCGGGAATAGCTCGAGCTCTTGCCCCTGCATCGTTCCGTAGAGCGCCGTGCCGGACACATGACTCCAGAGCGAACCGGTCTCTTCATCCTGCATGATGAGGCTGTTTCGCCAGAGCTTTCCGGAGACGATGAACGTGAACGTCCGATCTTCGAGACGTCGGGCGTAGACCACGCCCGTGTGGCAGAGCGGTCACCAGGTCACGGCGATCGCGCGACCTCCGACGACGTCGTTCACGATCTCGTGCGCGTCGAGCTGCCAGAGCGAGTAGGCCAGCGCGTCTCCGCCGATCACCACGCCGAGTACCGGTTCGTCGGCCGACATCTGGGCACGGGCCTCCTCCCCGCTCACAAACTCGGGGTCGCGAATGGCGGGGATGGCGTCCGGTTCGAGCAGTGTGTACATGGGATCGCCGTCAAACGTCCCGAAGACGTCGGCGTCACGCTGAGCGTGCGCCGAGGCCAACACGACGGTGACGAGGAAGCCGGCCGCGATCAGGGAACACGAGTGTCGAGGGTATCGAGGCGGTTGGGAATCGTTCATGACGTTCGTCCTCCTCGCCATGGGTGACGGACGCGGCGAGTTGATTACGTGCCTTGAAGCCTCTTGAGTCGGCGCCTCACGGCTCACGCCACACGAATCTCGCAAAAAACGCTGGAGTCATCCACTTCGACCACGCGAGCGTCGAGATCGAGGGCGCTCGTCCAAGCCATGAGCTGCTCAGGCGTTGCGGTGGTGGACCGAAACCCGTCCCGACACGCGATCACCCCGTCGCCCGTCGCTTCCTCATCAATCTCCCCAAGAAGGCCGTGCTTGGATTGAGTCCGAAACCATTCGAGGCGCGCGTCCCAGATCTTTGCCGAGTAGCTCGAGAATAAAACCTTCCCGCCCGAGCGCGTGACGCGCACGCTTTCCTTGATCAGCCCGACCGGATCGATGCCGAATACGGATATTCCGTTCTGGATCGTGAAGACGAGATCGAATGTCCTGTCGCGGAAGCCGAGCCTTCCGGCATCCATTCGGCAGAAGATCGGTGGGGACACCGGGCCGCGGGTCATGTTGCCGAGCAACCGGTACGCATCGATGACGCTTTCGGCGGCGCTATCGATGCCCACTATCGTGTCGGCCTTTCCGACAAGGGGTGAGACGGCCCGGCCGAACCCGCAGCCCAGCTCGAGCACGCGATGGAGCGGCGTGACGAAGCCGAGAACGTAGTCGATCTCGGCGCGGAGGTAGCGCCGGATTCGGGGTGGCGCCAGCTCGTAGCAGCGTCGAAGGCGGCCCGCCGCGAGGTTGTCATCGTAGTATCCGTGCATCCTCATCGCGGACCATCATAGCGGCGATGGCCAACCCTCGTACAGCCGTGACCGCTTTCTATAGTTTAGGCCCTATATATTGTCGCATCTCCAATATGTTGCTACACTTGGCAACTCCACTAGGCCTTCCGCACTCAAAAGGAGATTTCACGTGAGACGAGCGTCCACTACCGTCATCGTGATCCTACTACTCACCTCCCCCGCGGGCGCGGAGACCATCACCTCAACAGCAACCGGCGGCTCGTGGAGCCAAGGCAGTACCTGGGTGGGTGGTGCGGTCCCGAACGCCGATGACGACGTCATCATCGCGGGGCCGGTCATCGTGGACATCTCCTCGGACTGCCACCATCTCACCGTCCTGCCCGCGGGCGAGCTGTACAACGCGATCGCCCCGACGCTCACACTTTCCGCCGGCGGCAATGTCCTCAATCAGGGATCGATCCGAGACAACGTCTATACCTTCACGATCGCGATTGGCGGCGACCTGTCCAACGAAGCGGAGTGGATTCTCGACAAGACACTGCTGACGGGCACGTCGGACCGGCAGTTCTCGATGACCCCGGCATCCGACTTCGCCAGCACGATCCTGTTCGCTCCGGGCGCAGGCGGCGACGTAAACGTCACGACGCCGATCTCCATCACGGGCACCGTCGACGTCGAGGGCGGCCGCATGCTGCTCGGACCGGACTGCCCCTTTACCATCGCGCAGGGCTTCATCGCGGGTGAGCTGTTGGCGAGCGGCAACACGATCTTCTTCGAACCACCTACGGCCCTCCTGTGGGACTGCACCGTCGACAACGCAGTCGTCGACGGTCACGCGCAGACGACTTCGAACGATGTGCACTTCACCGGAGGTCTCACGGTGAAGGGTACTCTTCAGAACTATCAGTCGTTCGGTTCGAGCTTCACGACGATCGAGGGCACGCTCTTGAATGAGGGTGAGATCCGCAACAGCGCGACCTACGGCTTCACCATCGCGCTCACCGGCGATCTGATCAACAACGGGGAGATCCGAAACAGTCAGATCGGCTTCCGGGACGGCGGCACCTATCACCTCAGCATGGGCGAAGGCGCCGTCATGGAAGCGCAGCTCTATCTGCCCGAGATCATCGAAGAAACGCTCTTCGTCGACACACCGTTCACGACCTCGGGGATCGTCGGTCTTGGGATCGGCACGATGGTCCTCG
>CAZAMP010000048.1:17147-30849 GCA_964486455.1 uncultured bacterium
ACACCGTTCACGACCTCGGGGATCGTCGGTCTTGGGATCGGCACGATGGTCCTCGAACCCGGTAGCGACCTCACCTTGAGCGGACACAGCATCTTGACCGGAGCGGTATGGGATCCCGGGACGCTGATCGCGAACGGCAACGAAGTTCACATGTCGGGAAGCTATTGCTCGACATGGGGTCTCGAGATCGAATCGGCGGACGTGGGCGGCTACTTCACGATTGGCGGCGATGCGCGCTTCACCGATGGCGTCAGAGTGGTAGGCACACTCGTCAACCGCGCATACAACAATGTCGACATCGAGATCGAAGGACTCCTTCTCAATGTGGGTTCCGTCACGGAGAACGGCGGCTCGTTCACCGTCGTGCTTCTCGGTGACGCCGAGAACCAGGGGATCTGGGACAACTCCACCGTGCGCGTCGACGGTGAAGCGGATCAGCTCATCGGCACCGGGGCCGGCATCGACGTGCCGGAGTTCGTGCTGGACTCGAACATCCAGGCCGCGGGCTACCAATGGACGCGCGACGGGATTCCGCTTCCGGGCGAGACCGATAGCGAACTTACGCTGGGCGGCGTGGGCGCCTCCGACTACGGCGTCTATCGCTGCGAGGGCGACGGCGGCGGGCTGTCACGCGCCATCACGATCGACGCGGCCATCGTCGGAGTCGATGATCCCGGCGCGACGACATTGATCACAGGCATCATGCTCGCCCAGAACCATCCGAACCCGTTCTACGCGACGACCGAGTTCCGCTTCAGCCTACCGAAGGCCGGACCGGTTCGTCTCTCGATCTACGACGTCTCCGGACGCGAGGTCGGTCTGCTCGTGAACCGCGCACTGTCGGCAGGCGAACATCGTGTGGATTGGCAGCCGAAGGAGCTAGGGTCAGGAGTTTACTGGTATCGGCTTCAGGCCGCCGGCGAGGAGCGCATTCGGAAGGCCGCGCTGCTCAGGTAGTCGCTATCAGTAGAAGAGATGGAGCTGAATCTCGCCCTCGAAGTAGTCGTCCGACGCGATCAGCGCCGTCGTTGGATCATCCCCCGGTTCGCGATCGTGATAGCGGATGTTGGAGATCAGCTGGAGAAAGCCGGTCGGCACGACCTCGAGTCCAAGAAGGAACATGTTCTCCGCCCCCGACGTGAAGTCGCGATCCGGGTCGAAGTAGTCGTGCTCGACCTTGAGCGTCACGCCACGCGTGAGCAGCACCGCGGCTTCTATGAACGACGCCAATGACTGACGTTCGAAGTCGCGCAGCACGACCTCGCCCAGAACGGTCACGCGACCGAGCGAAATGCCCCCGTAGCCGCCGCCGTGGACGTCATCCTGGGTAGCCGACGCGTTATATCGGCCCGTTCCCCCGAGCCACAGGAAGAGCTCGCCGACGTGAAACCGCACGTCCGTCCGGCCCGTGATCGCCTTCGCCTCGTCGTCGTCGAAGAAGCCGGTTGACCCGTTCGTCACGGCAACAGCCGCTGACACGACCTGCGGATGGAATCCAATCTCCATACCGCTCTCGGTCAATCGCTGGCTGAAGCCCATTCGTTCGCGCACGAAGACATTGTGATCGGCCACGCGGAGTCCGTACGGCGGGTAGAAGCGTCCGGCTTTGATGTAGCCACTCGACGGAAGCACGTGCCCCACGCCGAACGCCTCGAAGCCGCCGTAGAGTCCCTTGTCGAAATAGGCGCCCCACTCCGGCGACAGCTCGAAGTTCACATAGAGGTCGCCCTGCATCTGCATGAACGTGTTCGCCGCAGGCTCGTCGCTTCCGAAGTACGTCGTGCGAAGATCGGCGCCGACCTGAACGCGATCGTTCAGCATTGGCTGAACGGATTCGATCTCATCGAAGGGAAGCTCTTTGATGGCGAGGTCAGTGTACGAGAAGAACTGCGCACCGTAGAGTGCGCGCATCCCGCCGCCCGTGGGATTGACGTGACAGAGATCACACGACCGGTTGTAGCGAGCGGAATAGCGCGGTACGCCTTCAGCGGGCGTGCCCGTGAAGGCAAGAAGGCCGGTGGCCACACCGATCACGGCAACCACCGGCCCGAGAAAACGCTTCATCTACCGCCTCATCGGAGGATCGTGAGCGGAAGCACTTGCGTCCCGAACGAACCGACCGCGCGGACCCAGTAGCGACCGGGTGAGACATCACCCAGCTCGACGGCAAACTCGAACGTGCCGCCGCCCGAGACCATCTCGGAGAAGGCTTTCACGGCGCGGCCCTGCGCGTCAAAGACGCCGATCGACACCGGACCGGCGCCTGGCGCGTCGAGCTGCAGCGTGACGCCGGTGGATCGGGCCGGATTCGGAAAGGCGCGAAGGATCGTCGACGCAATGAGGGGAGCGTCCTCGACGCCGATCGAGGCTTCGTCGATGGACACATCGATCGAGTAGATATAGTCGCCGCTGTTGCCGCCGGCGTTGTTTGCCGCGTTTCCGGCCAGGTAGAAGCTGGAGGGGCCGGATCCCGCCGGAGGCGCCGTCCACGAAACCTCCCAGTCCGCGGTGTCCGGCTGGCCTTGGTACGAACCAGAGGATGTCTGCTTGATGTAGTCGCGCGCGTCGCCCGCGCCTTCGGAAAGCTGGGTCGTTCCGTCCTGAGTGGCAAGGTCACCCGACTGATCGCCGTTGTCGTCGATGACCGTCATCTCGAATCCCCAACGCGACTGATCGGGGTCTTCGATGGCGATCGTGAGAACGTACTCGGTTCCCGGCGTATACTCGGTCGGCAGTCCCATTATCATCAGAGAGCCGTCGCCGCTGTTTAGAGGAAACGTGCTGTGGCAACCTTCGACGCAGGTCATGAAGCTCGGCGGATCGCCTGCACGGCCGTCGGGCGGACCGCTCGAGAACGCCTTCGCCTCGGGGACATTCGCCGCCATGCTCCCGGCCAGAACCAACACGGTCCCAATCGCAATGAGTATCCCAGATCGCGACATCTGTGCCTCCATGGATGAATAGCCGTACGGGAATTCAGTGGGGGAATCACGGAGATTCTATCGTGTTTTGTTGCTAAAAGTCAACGTACACACTCCGCTAACCATTTGAATAACATATGTTTATGAGCATCAAATCCGCAAGGGGCGGCAAAGAATTACTCTACCCCCATGTAATTCAACAGGCTCAGGTGTACAATTAGATGAGTGGCGAAACTGCCTTCACCGGCATCCCCCCGAACCAAGGGGAACGATCATGTTCAAGCCGCGACAGCTCTTGCTGATCCCCGCTCTGGTGACGTTTCTCGCGACCGCCGCCCTCGCGGAACGGTTCGCCATCCGGCCGGGCGGTAACGACTCCATGGTCCGTTTCGATTCGAAGGCGCCCGTGGAATCGTTTCACGGGACGACCGATCGGCTGGAGGGCCACGTCGAGATCGACCCGAGCCTGATCGGCGATCGCATCGACATCCGCATCGAAGTGGACCTGGCGAGCCTCGACACAGGGATCTCACTTCGGAACAGGCACATGCGCGAGAACCATCTCGAGACGGACCGCTTTCCCACGGCACTCTTCGAGGGAGCGCGAGTCATCAACGGTGGTGGCGGCGCTCTCACGACCATCGTAACGAGCTTCGAGGTCGAGGGTACGTTCACGCTGCACGGCGTGACGCGCACCATCCGCGTGCCCGTCGAGGTAACGCTTCTTACCGGGCCCGGCCACCAGGGACTTCGGATGACCGGTGGTTTCAAGGTCGATCTCAGCGACTATGAGATCGCGCGGCCCAAGTTCCTCTTCCTCAAGTTGGGTGAGGAGCAGACCATCTCCTTCGATATCTTCGCCGCCGCTGCGGACTGACGATCGGAGACAACTACATGAAGGGACGATATGCGCGCCCGCTGATCCTCGCGGCCCTTTTCCTGGCCACGGGGTGCGGGGACGAAGGCGGCCCCACGCAATCCAACAAGGGGACCGACGACACGATCTCACTGGCCGCCGACGTGCAGCCGATCTTCACGGCGCGCTGCGCGGTCGCCGACTGTCACGACTCCGCCACCGACGCGGGCGGCCTCTCCCTCGAAACAGGAATGAGCCACGCGGAGCTGGTTGGTGTAGAATCGCCCACCTATGACGACCCCGCGCTCCGGGTCGATCCCGGCAATCCGGCCGGATCGCTTCTTCTGCTGAAGCTCGAAGGCGCCGATGGAGTCGGAAGCCGCATGCCGCTCGGCGGCGGCGCGCTGGCCGATGACGAGATCGCGCTCGTCGAGACCTGGATCGCCGATGGAGCCGAAGACAACTAACTAACCGATATCATGACGACCGATCAATCTCAGCGCCCCACCATCTATCTCGACTCGCTCGGCTGCCGCCTGAACGAGGCCGAGCTGGAGGGATGGGCCCGTGCGTTTCATAGCGGCGGCTGTCGGCGTGTCGCCGAACCCGAGTCCGCGAATCTCGTCGTGCTCAATAGTTGCGCGGTGACGGCCGAGGCGGCGCGCAAGTCGCGCCAGTTCGTTCGCCGCATTCATCGTCGAAACCCGTCCGCGCGGCTCGTCGTCACCGGCTGCTACGCGGAGCTGGAGCCGGTGACGGTCGCGGAGCTCACCGGCGTGGACGTCGTTTTGGGAAACGAGGAGAAGGAGCGCCTCGTCGAGAAGCTCCTCGATGATCTCGACATCGTCACGATGCCTGGCATGGCGACCGAACCGGACGGCGCGCATCTCTTCGCAACGGGCCGGACCCGGGCGTTCGTGAAGGTGCAGGACGGGTGTCGACACCGATGCACGTTCTGCATCGTCACCATCGCCCGCGGTGACGAACGGAGTCGCGAGATCCAGACGCTCGTCGACGAGATCAATGCGCTTCATCGGGACGGCTACCAGGAGGCCGTGCTCACCGGCGTCCACCTGGGTGGATACGGTCACGATCTCGGCACGGACCTCACGAGCCTCGTCGGGCGCGTTTTGGCGGAAACATCCATCCCCCGAATTCGCCTCTCGTCGATCGAGCCGTGGGACCTGCCTGTCGACTTCTGGGCGCTATGGAGGAACCCGCGGCTCATGCCCCACATCCACCTTCCACTCCAGAGCGGCGCGGACAGTGTCTTGAAGCGAATGGGGCGCCGATGCGACACGGAAGGCTATCGCCGGCTCGTGGCCGAAGCCCGCGCGGCGATCGGAGACCTCACGCTCACGACCGACATCATCGTCGGCTTTCCGGGCGAGACCGATGCGGAATGGGCCGACACCTTGTCGTTCGCGCGAGAGAGCACGTTCGGCCACATTCACATCTTCACCTACTCTCCTCGGCAGGGTACGGCGGCGGCCGGCTACCCCGGGCATTTGCCGGCCGAGGTGACGCGCGCGCGGAGCCGCGAGCTACACGCCGTCGCGGAAGAGACGAAGCACGCATACCTCTCACGATTCGTTGGATCGACACGCCCGGTTCTTTGGGAGAGCGTGTCGGGCGGATCGGAGGATGACCCGCCGCGTTGGCGCGGACTGACGGACAACTATCTGCGGGTGGAAGCGTTCGCCCGGGAGACCACCGACCACCGCAATCGGATCACGAACACGCGCCTGACGGGCGTCACTGACGGCCGTCTGGTTGGTTCCCCGATCGTGTAGGCCCGCGTCACGTCCCGGTCGCCGCAAGAACGAGCCGCGTTCTGTGAGATCGGCAGAGGGCGACATCAAGCCCCAACGCGTCGAGAACTTCGTCCGCCCGTCCGGTGGCGCTCGGGCGCGACGCGAGACGCATTCGCAGAGCGGCCACTTCGGCGCCACCGTTCATCAGCTCCAGAGCCTCGACCAGAGGACGGAGATCGTACTTCCTCCCCCGGCGTTCTCGTTCGAGCCGCTCCGCGGCGAGAAGCGCGGCGACTCGAGTTGCCAGTGCGTCGAGATCCACCGATCGATCGAGAGAAACCCTGTACTCGGCCGCGATGACGTCGTGCGGAAGAGACGGTGCCGTCGGGCTCACGACTTCCGCCGCCACGAGCCTGAGCCCCGCCGGCACGCTTTCCGACAGAGCATCGTGAAGGTGCTGGAGAGAAACGTGTTCTCTCAGCCAAAGGTCCATCAGCTCCTCATCCGCCGTGAGCCCCAACGGAAGTGCCGCCGCAAAGACGAGACGCGGGTGCGGATGAAATCCCTGCGTGAACGCGAGCGGGAGACGCGCGCGTCGAAACGTCCGCTCCCACGTTCGCTGCAGATCGAGGTGGCTCGTGTAGCGCATCGCGTCGGTCTTGGAGAATGCGACTCGGTATCGGAAGCTCACGTGTTGGGTCACGTCCGGCTCTCCCTCTCGACAGGCGCGGAGTTGCCGGCGCTCTTTCCGCTCTCCGGACACTCCCAAACGTCTCCGGGATGCTCGCGGCGGAGGCTCTTGAACTTCGGCAGGATGCCGCAAGCGAAGCACTCGTCTCGGCAGTCGACGCGCGTGCGATCCTCGAGGCTCCAGCCGTAGTCTTCGATCAGGAACGATTTCTTGAGCCCCGCGTCGATGTGGTCCCACGGCAGCAACTCGTCGAGCGCGCGATCCCGGTGCGTGTAGAACGCCGGGTCCAGCCCGGCGGACTCGAACGCGTCCAGCCATGCGTCGTAGCGAAGCTGGTCCTGCCATGCGTCGAACCTGGCGCCCCGCCGCCAGGCCTCGAGGACAACCTCCCCCAGTCGACGATCGCCGCGCGAGAGCCACGCCTCTACCATCGTTTCGCGGAAATCGTTCCAGCTGAGCTTGAGGCCCTTCCCGCGAAGTTCTCTGCTCAAGAGATGCTGCTTCGCCTCTACCTGCTCCGCGGCATCGCACGCCACCCACTGAAGTGGTGTGTGCGGCTTCGGCACGAACGTGCTCACCCCTACGTTAACCTTCGCGCGGCCCCCGATCGCCTTTCGGCCTTCAGTGAGAACGGCCTTCGCCAGGCGCGCGATCTCACGCACGTCGTCGAGTGTTTCGCTCGGATGACCGATCATGAAGTAGAGCTTGATTGTCTGCCAGCCGCGCGAATAGATCTCGCGCGCGGTCGAGAGCACACCGTCGGTCGAGACCGGTTTGTTGATGAGCCGCCGCATTCGCTCGCTCGCCGCCTCGGGCGCCAACGTGAACCCACCACGCCGGCCGCTTCCCTGCAGAAGCTCCATGAGATCCACCGAGACGGATTCGATGCGAAGCGACGGCAGCGCGACGTTGATGCGTTGCTCACCGAAGCGCTTCCCCACCTCCCGAACGAGATCGAGGATTTCATCGTAGTCCGACGATGAGAGCGACAGCAGCGCGACCTCTTCGTAGCCCGTCTGCGCGAGTGCCTCCTCGATGGCGGTGACGATCTCGTCCACTGCGCGCTCGCGGACGGGACGCGTGACCATCCCCGCGTGACAGAATCGGCAGCCACGCGTGCACCCTCGCATGATCTCGATCGCCGCGCGGTTCTGCACGACGTCGATGTACGGAACGATGAAGCGCGTCACGGGCGGCGGTAGCTCCGGACAGATTCGCTTGAGAATGGGTGTGCGGGCCTCGGGGGCGAGCGACTCGACGATTTCCGGCAGGCCTTGCTCATCGTAGGTCACCCGATAGAGTGACGGTACATAGACGCCTTCGATCCGCGCCAGCGAGCGGAGCAGCGCCTCGCGCGGAGAGCCGCTGTTCTTCCACTCCCGGACGGCATCGACGATGTCGGTGATGAGACCTTCCCCGTCGCCGATCGCGAACGCGTCGATGAAGTCGGCCATGGGCTCCGGGTTGAACGTCGCATGTCCGCCGGCGACGACGAGTGGATCGTCGTTCGCGCGCTCAGCCGCGCGCAGCGGAATCCCCGAAAGATCGAGGAGGTTCAAGAGATTCGTGTAGAGCGTCTCGTACGGAAGCGAAACACCGAGGATGTCGAACTCCGATACCGGGCGCTTCGACTCCAGCGCGTAGAGCGGAATTCGTGCCTCACGCATCGCGGCTTCCATGTCGATCCATGGCAGATAGACGCGCTCCGCCAAGACGTCGTCACGACGGTTCAGAAGATCGTAGAGGATCGCCAGGCCCAGGTTCGGCATGCCGAGGTCGTAGATGTCCGGAAACGCGAGCGCGACCCGGACCGAGGCGCTGTCCCACGGCTTCACGATCTGGTTCAGCTCTCCGCCGGTGTAGCGCCCGGGCCTCTCGACCGTCGGGAGAATGTGGTGGAGCGTGTTTTCGATATCCGTAGCGTTCATTCCGTTATTCCCAGAGAGTCAGTGCAGTCGGACGATCCGCCGTACATGCGTGCCCGACTCCGTTTCGAGCCGGACGATGTAGACGCCGGAGCCCGTGTCTCGTCCTCGTGTGTCCCGGCCGTTCCAGATAGTCTCGTGCAGGCCGGCGGACCGAAGTCCACGAACGAGATCGCGCACGTGTCGGCCTCCAACATCGTAGACCGAGAGTCGCACGTCGGAGCCCGCCGACAACACGTACGTGAATCCAACTCCCGCACCGGACGGATTGGGAGTGGCCGGCAGCAGGATCCGCGCCACCGCCCCAGACACATCCGAGTCGACACCGATGATCGCGTCCCACACGCGAGCCACATAGGTGGAGTCATCCGCGTCTCTGGGCCAGGCGCCGGCTTCGGCTAGCACGGCGTCCAGCGCCTCCCACGGCGCCATCTCGGTTACCGGTGGCGCCGGCCACCTCGTCTCGGTTGTCCCCGTGTCGTCGCTCTCGTCGGGTATGACGTTGCTTTCGGTGTAGACCAGCGTCGAGGGCGTGAGGATCACGGCCAACGACCGGTCGCTGCTGTCGCTCGGGACGTAGACGTTCTTGATCAGATTGCCCGTGGACGAGCTTCGGAAGCGGGTCCCGTAGCCCGGCACACCGCCCCAGTCGTCCTCTGGAGGATCCCAGTCGTAGATGACGTTGTTGACGACGTCGACCACGAGACAGCTCGCCTGGACCTGCGGATTGCGCTCGTCGCCATGCGCATAGAGATTGTGGTGAAGCGACAGGTTGGTGACGTCATCGCGAATGAGGGAGTTCTTGTGGTTGTCCGCGAGTATCGACCACTGGATGGTGATGTCGTGCGCCCCGTCGAAGAGATCGATGTTCCCGTCCGACGCTCTGCGAAACGAGCAATGATCGATGACGATGTCCTGCGCGCCGTACGCGATCGCCATATTGTCGTTGCCGTCGGTGAATCTAATGTGGCGCACGATGACGTCATGCGCCGTATCCGACGATGTCGCGGCGATGCTCATCCCGTAGTGACGCAGCGTTACTCCCGGCGGCGGCGCCGTCGAGCCGTCGATGGTGATGTGGTGTCTCGGGATACCGATGTACGACTCGAGTACGATCGTGCCGCCGACGTCGAATGTAATGTTCCGGTTACTCTCCGAGACGGCGTCCCGCAACGTACCCTCGCCGCTGTTGGCGAGACTCGTGACGACATAGGGTGTTCCGTTGGCTCCACCTTCGGTGGTCGCGCCGAACCCCTCGAAGGGACGGTCGCTATCTTCCAGCGCCACGCCGCCGGAGCCCGCCAGAGCGATGCCCGCCGGCAAGAGACAGAGCACGCGCGCAACGCTGCCTGATCTCATCAATATGCCTTCTCTGAAAGTAATCTCGATTGGACGACCGTGCGGCAATTCTCCCCCGTCACGCGAAGACAATCAAGTAAGCGCGAATTCTCCGCTCCTGGCGGGAGGCTGAATCATGACCTATCCTGGGACAATCGATACAGAAATGCTGTCTTGTCGGGTCGTGCTCCGGGGTGTCTTCGCCTCGCGAGCGGCAGTCTGGGAGATGCTTCTATCATGAATACAGGTCCGGCACGCCTCCCGGTGACCTCGTCGCCGGTAGTCATCACCGTGGTAGCCCTGAGCATGATCGCCCTGTCGGCCGTGGACGTCCGGGCGGAATCGTGCGATACGCTCATCGTCCAGACTTTCGAATTCAGCGATATCGAAACACGTCGGGCGACGTTCGACTTCCCGGACGATGATCGAACCTGGCAGCGCATCCTGATGCGTTACACGCTGAAGTGCGACGAGGCGACCGTCGGCGATTCCTATCCCTGCGGCGAATGGGATGTGAACACTTACACGATCGCTCACGTCCACACCGGTGTCTTCGATTCGACTCTACGGCTCCATCCGTCCTTCATCGTGGAGGGCGAGTCGCCGTCCGAGCTCCGTTACAGCGACTCCCCCCGCTTTCACTACGTCACCTACTGGGATGATCCGGACGGCCCGGTCCCGAGCGACCACTACCTTCATTTCGACGGAACCGACTGCATCACCGTTCCACCGGAAGCACTCGCGGGAATAGATTCGAGCATCACGGTCTCCTTCTGGATGCGCGGCGACCCGGATCAGCCGATCAACGACCACATCATCGAAGCGGGCAACACGGGCGGCCGTGTTCTGAACATTCACCTCCCCTGGGGTAATGGTGTCGTCTACTGGGACGCGGGTGGTCGCCTCTCCGGAAACAACAACCGCCTCAGCAAGAGCCCCGAGCCCGCCCACTACAAGGGCCGATGGAACCACTGGGCGTTTACCAAGGACGCGAGAACCGGCGAGATGCGCATCTACCTGAATGGAGAGCTGTGGCACCGAGCGGGAAACATGACGAAGGCGATGTTCCCCATCGACAGTTTCACCATCGGCGCCAACCTCAACCGGAATGGCGGCTGGTATGCCGGCGGACTCGATGACATCCGCATCTGGGACATCGCGCTCGATGAGGAAACCGTAGCCCACTGGCAGCACCGGCCCGTGACACCTGCGCATCCCTCTTACGAACACCTTCGCGCCGAATACCGTTTCGACGACCCGACCGACCTCGAGAATCGGCGCGCGATCGATAGCTCCCCCCACGGTCATGACGGGGAGAGCTTTGGACAGCCTCAACGCGTACCGTTCGGATACGCGGGACGCAGCGCGCTGAAACCGGGCCCCACGACGGTCCTTCGGACCGACAGCATTCCCGCCCCGCGGCTGAGCGTGAAGCTCTTCGAGGACGAGAGAGATCCCCAGCGGCTGACGCGCGTGATGAACGTCTGGCCGGCCTACGATTCGTGGTTCGACGGCGACGGAAACTGGCTCGAGGACAAACCGATCGAGACCGCCCAGACGCTCACACAAGTGGAACGGACGTCGTTCAGCGAACCATTCGAGATCGTCGAGGAATACGAGCTGGCACGCTTCATCACGCCGTACGGCAAACGACTCGATCTGGGCGACGACGGCTTCACCTGGGTCTACGACGTGACGGGCTATGCGCCGCTGCTCCGCGGCCGGGTCGATCTGCAGGCGGCCAACACGTTCGAGCTTCTCGATCTGAAGTTTGTCTTCATCGAGGGGACTCCGCCCCGCCGGGTGCGGGATATCAAGAACCTCTGGCCGAAGAAGAATTACCGCTACAGCGATCTTGTCGACGAAACCGAGGTCAGGCCGATCGCGGTCGATCTCGATCCGGACGCGGCCGGCTTTCTTGTGCGCTCACGCATCTCCGGCCACGGTCACGCAGGCCCGCGCCATTGCTGCGAGTGGGATCCGAAGGAACACATCCTGAAGGTCGCCGGACTCGAGCGGTTTCGATGGAATGTATGGCGGGACTGCGGCATGAATCCCGTCCATCCTCAGGGCGGTACTTGGCAGTTCGATCGCGCCGGTTGGTGCCCGGGGACGTTCGTCGACACGTACGACCACGAGCTGACGCCGTGGGTCATGCCAGGTGATGAGGTCGCGATCGACTACACCGTTGAGCCGTACGACCCCGACATCTTCGAGGACGACGGACGCTTCGTCGTCTCACATCAGCTCTTCACATACGATCCACCGAGCTTCGAGCTGGACGCGGCGATCGTCGATATCATCGCTCCGTCAGCACACGATGAGTATCGGCGGTTCAATCCGGTGCCCGGTGAGGCGCTGATCCGCATCCGAAACGTGGGAAGGCGGCCACTTCGGTCACTGGTCGTTCACTACGGTCTCGAAGATGGTCGGCAGAGCCGCTACGAGTGGTCGGGCGAGCTGCCGTTTCTGGAGAGCGAGCGCGTCACCCTTCCCGCGCCGGATTGGACGGGGATGAAGGCGGGGTCCCGCTTCCAGGCTTCGGTTGCGCTTCCGAACGGCGAACAGGACGACAATCGCTGCAACGATCGCATGAGCATGGAGGTGGCGGCACCGCACATCTTGCCGACCGAGTTCATCATCCACGTCGAGAGTCCGGGATTCGGCCGTGCCGCGGACAACAGCTACACGATCACCGACGGGAGCGGCGACATCGTGGCATCGCGCGATACGTTCAAGGACGATGCCGTCACCGACGACCGAATGGCGCTCGAGCCCGGCGCCTATACCTTCAGCTTTCTCGACAGTGAAGAAGACGGGATGATCCGGCACTGGTGGCTACGCGGATCAGCGCCGGACGAGATCGGCGAGAACGGGGCGCTCATGATCCTCAGCGCGGAGGGAGATTCGCTTCTCGACCTCGGCTACGACTTCGCGGAGAAGCGTGTGCTGCGATTCTTCGTCGGTGAGCCGCGGTAGCGTTTGAGCCTCACGTCCGGCTCGTGCCGGCGCGCGAACCGGACGTGTTCTTGTCTTCTACTTCACGTTAGCGAATCAGCGAGATCTGATTCGTTTCAGTGTGCTCTCCCACCGTCAGGCGGTAGAAGTAGACACCCGCAGGCATGGCCCGGGCATGCGCATCGCGCCCGTCCCAAATCGTGGTGTGTGTACCGATCGATTGGACTTCCGCGGACACAAGCTCCCGCACGAGCCGTCCGGAGAGATCGAACACATTCAGCGTGACCTGGTCGTCCGCCGTCAGCTCGTATCTAATCATCACACCGGATTGGAACGGATTGGGATGAGGCGCCGACAGCCGGTGCGCGACTGGGCAAGCGTCGAGAAACACCTTTCGGGATGCCAGTCGGATCCAGTGTCCCTCTTCGCGATAGCCAAGCGTATACGTGACCTCGGTCTCGTTCACGGCGGCCGCCACTTCGTCGCGGGCCTGGAAAGCGCGCGACGACAATTCTGTTATGGGAACTTCCCATTCGTCAAACCGCCCCGTCGCGATCACACGGAACTCAGCGAGATCACTGTTGTGACTCAAAGCCCATCGGATGAGAACGGAGCTCCCCTCCCGGGTTACATCGAAACCAGACAGAAAGACGGGGTCCACGCCACCACATTGGGCCGGCACGATCCGGAGCGTTTCACCGCTGAGGTAAACATGGTCACCCGCTACGTGGAGTCCGCCCCAATCCTGGGGAACATTCACACCGCCGAGAAAGCGCGGACTCTCCGGCTCCTCAATGTCGACGACCCACAGATCCGCGTGGACCTGACCACGGAGATAGGCAGCATTGCCGGCCACCGTGATCTCCCCGACAATGCCCGTCACGTAGACGCTGTCGACCACCTGTGGGCTGTCAGGCACACCGATGTCGATCACGACAAGATGATCGTCGAAGTCCGTCCGCCTCTTCGAGCAGTACGCGTACGATCCGGACACCGCTATGCTCCGTAGGGTTCCGATCGCCGTCGTGCTGCCGATGACCGCGGGGCTTGCGGAGTTCGACACGTCGATCACTCGCAGACCATCACCGACCCCGGTCACGTATGCGTAATCTCCCTCGACGGCCATGTCCCATGCTTGCTGCTCGAGAGTCAATTGACCGATCTCTTGAGGATTCTCCGGGTCGACTCTGTCGAAGATCTGAAGGAGCTATGGTCGGAAGTTGTGTATGAGCTGAGCGAGAGGACGGCGTATCCTCCCC
>CAZAMP010000049.1:0-30794 GCA_964486455.1 uncultured bacterium
GGCTGGATCACCGGCCACTCCTACATCATCTACGGACCGCTCGCGAACGGGGCGACGACCGTGATGTTCGAATCGCTCCCGGTCTATCCGGATGCGGGTCGATACTGGCAAGTCGTTGACGACCTCGGCGTGACGATCTTCTACACGGCGCCGACGGCCATTCGCGCGATCAATCGCGCGGGTAACGAACACGTCACGAAGCACTCACGGAAATCACTCCGCGTACTCGGCACCGTCGGCGAGCCGATCAACCCGGAGACGTGGCGCTGGTATCACGACGTCGTGGGCGAGGGGCGCTGCGCGGTTGTTGATACGTGGTGGCAGACCGAGACGGGCGGCATCCTCATCACGCCGCTCCCGGGTGTCACCCCGCTCAAGGCGGGTTCGGCCACTCTGCCGTTCTTCGGTGTGAAGCCGCTCATCATGGACGGAGAGGGCGCATCGCTCGAGGGAAACGGCGTGAGCGGCAACCTCTGCATCGCGCAGTCGTGGCCCGGACAGGCGCGCACCGTCTACGGAGACCACCAGCGATTCAAGGAAACGTACTTCAGCCAGCATCCGGGTCTCTATTTCACGGGTGACGGATGCAAGCGCGATGAGGACGGCTACTACTGGATCACCGGTCGCGTCGATGACGTGATCAACGTGAGCGGGCATCGACTCGGCACCGCGGAGATCGAAAGCGCGCTCGTCGCGCACGATGCGGTCGCGGAGGCCGCGGTCGTGGGCTTTCCGCACGAGATAAAGGGTCAGGGGATCTTCGCTTACGCGTTGGTCAATCCCGAATTCGAGGATACCGTGCCGGGAGAACTGGTCGGGGCGCTCAAGCAGCAGGTCCGTCACGTCATCGGGCCGGTGGCTTCCCCTGACGAGATCATGATCGCTCCGGGGCTTCCCAAGACCCGAAGCGGCAAGATCATGCGCCGTATTCTGAGACAGATCGCCGCGGGTGAATACGAAGGGCTCGGCGATGTCACGACGCTGGCCGAGCCGGCCGTCGTCGAAGCGCTGATCAACGAACATAAGAAGCTCACGTAACGCAACACTCCTCAGTGGGTCGACGATTGTCGACACAATGGGGCGGCCGGGACGGTTTCGTCACAAGACTTCAGGAAACGAAAGGACGAATCATGTCTCGACGGTCCCTGGCTACCCTTGCCCTTCTCGTGATCGCCTTGGGGACGGCGCAATCCGTCCAGGCCGAGATCACGACGACGCGAATCGCAACCGATCTCAGACGACCGGTTCGCATGGTCTCACCTCTGAACGACGATCGCCTGTTCGTCGTCGAGCAGGCGGGCTTCATCACGATCCTCAATCCGGACGGAAGTGAGATTGGACAGTTCCTCGACATCGACGCGAAGGTCCCGAACATCTCCGGGAACGATGAGCGCGGCTTGCTAGGGCTCGCCTTCTCGCCGGACTACGCGAACGACGGTATCTTCTACGTCAACTACACTAATCTGCAGTCGAACACGGTCGTCGCCCGCTATCTCGTGAGCGGTGACCCGGACGTGGCGGATCCCGGCAGCGAAGAGATCTTCCTCACGATCTCCCAACCGTTCGCCAATCACAACGGCGGACATATGGAGTTCGGTCACGATGGGATGCTCTACATCGGCATGGGCGATGGAGGCTCCGCGAACGATCCCGGCAACCGCGCGCAGAATGACGGGACGCTTCTCGGGAAGATGCTCCGCATCGACGTGAGTGGCGGCTACGGTAGCGGGTACAGCGTTCCTGCTGACAACCCGAACGTCGGTGGCGCGGGGCGCGACGAGATCTGGGCGAAGGGGCTTCGGAATCCGTGGGTGTTCAGTTTCGACAGCGCAACGGGAGACATGTACATCGCTGACGTCGGTCAGAACGTCTACGAGGAAGTGGACGTGCAGCCGGCGGCTTCCGATGGCGGGGAGAACTACGGCTGGCGGCTCATGGAAGGTAATCACTGCTTCAATCCGCCGACAGACTGCAACGATGGCTCGCTGACGCTCCCGATCCACGAGTACACGCACGGTGGGAATCCGTTTCGCTGCTCGATCAGCGGCGGATACGTTTATCGCGGCTCCATCGACGCCATTGAAGGCCACTACTTCTTCGCTGACTGGTGCAGCAATCAGATCTGGAGCCTGATCTGGGACGGCGCGAACGGCATCTCGGAGCTCAACGACTGGACGAACGCATTCGTGCCCGATGTTGGAACGATCCGAAACATCTCCGCCCTCGGTCGGGACGCGGCGGGTGAGCTGTACATCATCGATCGTGGCACCAGCTCGGCGAACGGCGAGCTCTTCAAGATCATCGACGAGACCGTGGGTGTGGAAGAGCAGTCCTCGCTCCCACCCTCGATCATCCACGCCGCGCCGAACCCCTTCTCACGGACCACGGAGCTCACACTCGACGTCGCGGACGACCAGGCCGTCACCGTCACGGTATTCGATGCGCAGGGCAGGCTCGTCCGTGAGCTCGTCCGAAACGACATCATCGAGGGACCGGTGGCGTGGGACGGAACGGATACGCAGGGCAGGCGGGTTCCCGGCGGAGTGTACCTGGTCCGCGCGGAACGTGAGAAGCGCATCAGTCAGCTCCGCGTGACCGTGGTGCGGTGACGCCTTCGACCGGGGCCGCTGGCAATCGGTGAGCTTCGCAAGGTGGACGATCGGCGGGGTAGAAGACGCCCCGCCAGTCGTTGGTGCTGAACGATGAAGTGCCCAGGTAGAGCTGCTCGGGCAACGACGACGTGTCGAGGGTCAGCACACGGCCTCCGGGGTTGACTCCGCTCTTGCCGTTCGCACGTATGACTATATCATTGGACTCCGCTCGCATCATCGCGCGCGGCCGCCGTGGCGGCATTCCGCCGTCGGCGCAGACGTTGCAAGGCCGGCGCGGCGACAGGGTTTTGAGAGATGAATCAGAAAACCATTCTTGGGATCTTTGCCCATCCCGATGACGAATCGATGGGGCCGGGCGGTACGCTCTCCAAGTACGCGTCGCTCGGGCATCGGGTCGCCTGCGTCACGGCGACCGACGGAGGGGCGGGGCGTCTCTTCGAAGAGCGACCGGCGGACAACGGGGAGCTCAAAGCCATCCGGCGGCGGGAAACCACCGCGGCCGCCGAGGTTCTGGGCATCGAATCGCTCGGTTTTCTCGGCTGGGAAGACGGCCGGCTCGCGGAGATGGACATTCTCGCCATCACCGAGACGTTCGCGACCATCATCCGTCGGGTGAAACCGGATGTCGTGATGACATTTCACGGCGCCGGCATCTCACGACATCCGGATCACCGCATCGTGACGATGGCGCTGACGGACGCGTTCATCGGCAGCGGCCTGGTCGGCTATTTCGGGGAGGGCAAGGTCGAGATGCTCCCACCGCATACGCCGTCGAAGCTCTACCACATGACCGTTGATGATGCGCGCCTGCGGGAGGTCGACTGGCCCAGGGAGGTCTACGCATCGACGCACGATGAGATCACCACCATCATCGACACGACCGCCTTCGCCGACACGAAGTGGGCCGCGATCGAGGCCCACGCGAGCCAGCAGGCCGGTCCGCCGTTTCGCGAGCTCTACGACGCCGGGATCTTCAATCAGGAGTTCTTCGTGCGGGTTCTTCCATCGTTCGAGGATGGCGATGGGCGCGAGGATGATCTGCTTGCCGGCCTGGCCTGATGCGGTCCGGCCTGACTCGATCTGACCTCTCTGGACATCGGTTGGGGCCGAGAGTGATCGACGGGAGTCCCAGGCTCAAACGAGTTAATCCATTTTGGATCAACGCCTTACCGCACATATGACGCATTGTCATGCGATACGCGGGTCTATGAACGGAGCGGGCCCTATACCCGGGTACAAAGTTAAGTTGTTGTCTGTAAATGCCTTGAGATTATCGAGTTATATGATCTATAGGCAATAAACTCGGGAGATTCCGTGGAGGCCGGCTCGGAGGTGAAACGGTCGGCGATGCGCGATGCGTTCGCACGGTCGTCGCGCGACAGGCAAGTGCCGGTATGCACGGTGGGCGCAGGATCTTCCGGCCAGCCCTCGGGCGGATCAGCCACGCCCGTAGTCGTCCTCGAAGCGCTCGATATCATCTTCACCGAAGTAGTCGCCGCGCTGCACCTCGATGAAAGCGAACGGCTCGTCGCTCAGGCAGGCGATGCGATGACGCGCGCCGGTGGGTATGTCGACCGATTCGCCTGGCATCAGCGTGATTTCCTCATCGTCGCGTGTGACCACGGCCTTGCCCGAGAGGGCATGCCAGTGCTCACTGCGTCGTTTGTGGCGCTGCAGGCTGAGCCGCTGGCCGGGGTTCACGACGATCCGCTTCACCTTGTGGTCCGGCTCGTCCGCCAGGACGACGTAGTAGCCCCACGGGCGATGACCTTCCTCTTTCTGCATTGTTCCTCCAAGGAAGAGTGCAACGATCCTATCTTGATGGAAGAGGGCCGCGCTTTCAGCAGGAAAATCCCGCCGCCGGTTGGTAGCATGACGGTATCGTGTATCCGAGTTTCTGATGGAGGACGTGAACGCATGCCGGCCTTCGTGCGTCTATTGAACAGCGAGACATACCTTCCCGGTCTCTGGGACCTCCGAACCGATCCCGAGGCCCGCCGAGTTTGGGCCGAGCGGCTGCGGGAGAACATGGGGCACATCGTCGACGTCGTACGCTCGGGAGGGGACGCGGGCATGACCGCGGCGGCCTGTCGGGCCGAGATCCGGTGGCGTGAGTTTCTCTCGTGTCTCGATGAGCCCGAGATCAACGGCGAGCACCCGACCGTACATCACCTGACAAAGGTGAGGGATGGATTGCTTCGAGAAGAAGGTGTGCCCGACGCGTATCATGACATCAAGCAGACGGAGAACGAACGATCTCTGGCGCTCTACCGCGATGAATCGTGGGAGGGGGACGGCATTGAGGAAGCGTTCTGGGGGGTCTTCGCGGGCAACGTGTTCGATCTGGCTTCTCCGAGCGTGGCTGCGGACTACCACGCCGGGCGCCTTCATTTCCCGGATCTGGTCCGGCGCGCCAGGGAGCGCCCGCTCGCGATCGACGATCGCCGTTCGTTTCGGGAGGCGCTCGCGTCGGTTCTCGGCGCTCGGGAGCCGACTGTCGTGATCCTGGTCGACAACGCGGGGATGGACTTCGTGCTCGGCTGCGTTCCTCTGGCCGGAGAGTTTCTGGCGGCGGGGTGCCGCGTGGTGCTTGCGGCGAACGAGCTGCCGTCGCTCAATGACATCACGGCCGATGAGGCGGGCGCGGTCCTGCGCGAGATAGCGGCGTGCGATCCGCGCATTCAGAAATCGTTGGGTGACGGTATATTGAAGACTATATCCACGGGCAACGCCTCCCCGGGAATCGACTTTCGGCGTGTGTCCGACGCGCTCAATGCGGCTGCCGAGGCGGCGGATCTACTCGTCATCGAGGGGCAAGGCCGCGCCATCGAAACGACGTGGACGGCACAGCTTTCCGTTCCTACGCTCCGCCTGGCCACGCTCAAGAGCCCCATCGTGTCGCGGCGACTCGGCCTCGAGCCGTACGATTTGATCTTTGACTTTCGCCCGGCCGACGAGCAGCCTCCGGAGAGGCTTGACTGAAACATGACCATCGATCTGACGTACTACGAACAGATTGTCTACTTCTCATCCGCGGGGGATTCCTATGAGTGAGACCAACGCCCAGCCCGGCGCGCGTCGACGGAAACGGCGACTCCCGCTGCTGATCGGGCTGTTTGTGATCGTGGTCGCCGTCGTCGTGATTCTGGCCCTCGTTCAGAACGGCGGAGGGTCGCCGGTCGCGTCGGCCGATGAATCCGACAGCACGGCCGTCGAACCCGGTGAAGAGCGCGACGGCGACGAAAAGGGTGACAAGGATGGCGACAAGAACGGCGACGACCGTGTGCCGATCGAAGTCGCGTCCGTCAGCCGGAGTGACGTCCCGGCCTTCTTCACCGGAACCGCGGTTCTCGAGGCGGAGAACGAAGCCGAAATCATCGCGCGCGCGGCAGGGAACGTGGAAGCGATCCACGTTGAGGAGGGTGATCGCGTTCATGAGGGCAGTCTGCTTCTGGAGCTCGACGGCCGTGAACAGGAGATCGCTTTGCAGGAAGCGAAAGCGAGCACCGAGCGCCTCCGGCACGAGCTGCAACGGCTCGAGTCGCTCTACGAGCAGAGCCTCGCGAGCGAACGCGACCTCATGGGCACGCGCGCCGAATTCGGGGCGGCCGAAGCGCGTCAGAAGGCTGCCGCACTGACCAATACCTTCACGGAGGTGCGGAGCCCTTTCGACGGTGTCGTCACGCAACGGTTCATAGGGCTGGGGCAACCGGTAGCACCCGGCGCACCGCTCTTCCGGGTGGCGGATTTCAATCCCCTGCTCGTTCGCGTCTTCATGCCGGAGCGCGTCGTCCAGAAGATCTCGGTGGATCAGCGCGTTCGCATCGAGGCGGACGCAAAGCCAGACATCGAGTACTCGGGCCGGGTGGCGCGGATCGCCCCGGTCGTGGATCGTCGCACCGGGACCATCAAAGTTACTCTGGAGCTCGATAAGAACGACGAAGGCACGTTGATGCCCGGCTCATTCGTTCGCGTGTTCATCGAAACTGACCGACACGCGGAAGCTTTGGTGGTGCCGGGCCGGGCCGTCGTCGAGGAAGGGGGCGAGAGCTTCGTCTACCGCGCGGAGAGCGACAGTGTTCGCCGCGTGAGGGTCGAGGCGGGCTACGTGCACGGCGACCTCACCGAGATCCTCACGGGGCTCGAGGAAGGTGAGCGGGTTGTCACCGCCGGCCAGGGTTCGCTCAAGGACGGGACCAAGGTCCGCATCATCAACGCCGAAGACTAGGAGGACGGATGCGGATCGTCCACTTCTCCGTGAGCCATCCGGTTACCGTGTTCATGGTTGCCCTCGCCGCGGTGCTCTTCGGTTTCGTCGCGAGCGGCAGACTACCGATCAATCTGCTGCCGGATATCTCGTTCCCCACGCTCACCATTCAAACCGAATACCCCGACGCTGCGCCTGAAGAAGTCGAGTCGCTCATCACTGAGCCGCTCGAGCAGGCCGTGAGCGTGATTCGTGGACTCCGGCGCGTGCAATCCGTGAGCCGCACCGGCTGGAGCGAGATCACGCTCGAGTTCGCGTGGAACACGGACATGGACTACGCGGCGCTGGATGTCCGCGAGAAGATCGATCTCGTCGACCTCCCCGACGATTCGGACGCGCCGGTGCTCCTACGCTTCGACCCGAACCTCGACCCGATCCTCCGGATCGCGCTGCATGGCGACTACGACCTGGCCGCCCTCAGGGAGATGGCGGACAAGGTCGTGAAGAAGGACCTCGAGGGAGTCGACGGCGTCGCGAGCGTGCGCGTGAGCGGCGGGCTAGAACAGGAGATCCAGGTCGACGTCGATGCCGGTCGTCTCGGCGCCCTGGGGATACCGCTCACCCGTGTGACCGCGTTCCTCGATGAGCAGAACGTGAACGCCTCGGGCGGTCGGTTGCGCGATCGCGACGCGGAGTTCCTCGTACGTGCCGTCAACGAGTTCGATCGCCTGAGCGACATCGAAGAAACGGTCCTCTTCGAGTTCGAGGGTCGCGTGGTGAAGATCGGTGACGTCGCCACCGTTCGGCGCGGGTTCCAGGATCGTGACGTCATCACGCGCGTGAAGGCGGAAGAGGCCGTGGAGCTTGCCGTCTACAGAGAAGGCGACGCGAACACGGTGAAGGTCGCCGCGCGGGTCCGTGCTCGGCTCGACGATCTCGCGGACCGCCTGCCGGAAGACGTCCAGCTCACACCGCTCTTCGATCAATCGATCTTCATTCGTCAGGCGATCAGCGAGGTTCGCGGCAACGCCATCGTCGGCGGGATCCTCGCCGTCCTCGTTCTCTTTGTCTTTCTGAGGAACCTCCGCTCCACGTTGATCATCGCGCTATCGATTCCGCTCTCGATTTTGGTGACCTTCGTGTTCATGGGTCGGCTCGACATCTCGCTCAACATCATGTCGCTCGGCGGACTGGCGCTGGCCGTCGGGATGCTCGTGGACAATTCTGTCGTGGTGCTCGAATCGGTGGCGCGAAAGCGGGAGGACGGCAAGAACCTCCTCGAGGCCGCGAACGAAGGTGCCTCACAGGTCGGCCGCGCGGTAACGGCGTCGACGCTGACCACGATCGCGGTCTTTCTACCGATCATCTTCGTGGAAGGTGTCGCCGGGCAGATATTCAACGATCAGGCAAAGACGGTGACGAGCGCGCTTCTCGTGTCGCTGGCCATCTCTCTCACTCTGATCCCGATGCTCACGGCGTTGGGCAGTCGCCACCGCCGCCGCGATCTCGCCTTCGCGATCGATCCCGAGCCGCTCGACGAAATCCCCAGACCGACGCGGCGACGCGGCTGGCCGCTCTTCATCCTGAAGAAGGTTGCGCGGGCGCTCTTCTATCACGCGCCGACGGGTGTCGCCGCCGCCGGAGTCTGGAGCGGCCGAAAGCTCGGATCGGGCGCGGAGCGCGCGAGCCGGGGGCCGCTCGGCGGATTCCAGGCGTTCTACCGGCGCGTCGAAGATGCCTACGGGCGGGCGATCGAGACCGTGCTTCGCCATCGCGCAATCATCGTGCTGATCGCGGTAGTCCTGTTCGTGGGCACGATGTTTCTTACCCCCCAACTGGGCCGAGAGCTGATCCCGACCTTGAGCGAAGGCGAGTTCACACTCGAGATGGAGATGCCGCCGGGCACGCCGCTCACCATCACGGACGCGGTCATGGCGGATCTCGAGCGTGAGCTCGTGAACGATCCGGATATCGATCTTCTCTTCGCGCGCGTGGGGGCCGCCGCGGAATTCGGCGGTGATATCTCCGATCGGAAGGAGAACCTGGCGCAGCTCGGCATCGTCATGGCCGATCGCTCGAACAAGGAGTCCGAGAGCCGGGTCATGGAGCGGATCCGTAACCATGTGTCGCAACGACCCGAGCTGACCTACCGGTTCCGTCGCCCAACCTACTTCACGTTCAAGACACCGATCGAGATCGAAATCGTCGGACACAACCTCGGTGATCTGGGCGCGGTGGCGGAGTCGATCGAAGAACGGCTCAGCGGTGTCGATGGCCTCCGGGACGTACGAAGCACCGTCGAGGAGGGGAGCCCGGAGATCCAGCTCCGCTTCGATCGCGAACGGATGGCCATGCTGGGCCTCAACATCACCGAGCTTTCGCGCGCGCTTCGGAATATGATTCGGGGACACGTGGCGACCACATACCGCGAGCGCGACCGCCAGCTGGACGTCCGCGTTCGTTCCGCCGGTGTTCGCTCGATCGATGTCGAGGGAATCCGCAATCTCGTCGTTCATGAAACGGCGGGGCGCCCACTCCTGCTCTCGACCGTGGCCGACGTGGTCGTCGACCGCGGACCGTCCCAGATCACGCATCTGGATCAGCAACGCGCCGCCGTCGTGTCTGCGGACCTGGCCGGACGAGACCTCGGCAGCGTCATGCGCGCGGTGCAGGCCGCGATCGCTGATGTCCCGGTCCCGCCTGAGATGTTCATGCGCATGGGGGGGCAGCAGGAAGAGCTGACGCGGTCATTCCGTAGCCTGCTCTTCGCCGTCATCCTGGCCGTGCTAATGGTCTACATGGTGATGGCGGCGCAGTTCGAATCGTTCATGCACCCGCTTCTCATCATGTTCACGGTGCCGATGGGGCTCATCGGAGTGGTGCTCGCGCTCCTGGTTACGTCGACCGCGATCAGTGTGGTGGTGTTCATCGGCGTCATCCTGCTCTGCGGCATCGTGGTGAACAACGCCATCGTTCTCATCGACTACGTCAATCAGCTGAGGAGGGACGGCATGGAGAAGCGCGAGGCGCTGACGCTCGCCGGCCGACACCGTCTCCGTCCCATTCTGATCACCACGCTCACGACTATTCTGGCCCTTTTGCCCATGGCGCTGGGGATCGGAGAGGGTGCCGAGATCCGGGCTCCGATGGCCATTGCGGTTATCGGAGGGCTCGCGATTTCCGGTTTCCTTACGCTGTTCCTGATACCGGTGCTCTACGACCTCGCGGATCGCAAGCGATGAAGATCACCGAATGGTCCATACGACGCCCGGTTGCGGTCTGCGTCGGCATCCTCGCACTCATCGTGTTGGGAGCCGTCAGCATCACGCGCCTGCCATTGGAGTTCTTTCCGCAGAAGGACCTGCCGTTCGTCGGTGTGTTTGTGCCGTACCCGAACGCGGTTCCCTCGCAGGTGGAGCGGGAGATCGCCCGCCCTATCGAAGAGGTGCTGGCGACCCTCGGCGACATCAAGCAGTTCTTCTCAGAGTCCCAATCCGAATACGCTTTCGTCGGCGTGCTCTTTGCGTTCGGGCGGAACGTGGACGTGTTGCGCCTCGAGGTGAAAGAGAAGCTCGATCAGGTGCGTCCATTGCTGCCGAGCGACGTTCGGGATCTCTTCGTATTCACGTTCAACACGAACGACATTCCGGTCATGATCGGGCGGATATCCGCCAAGGGTGGCGATCTGTCGTCGTCATACGATCTGCTCGACCGCCGGATCGTTCAGCGGCTCAAGCGAATCGAGGGGGTGGGGCGTGTTCAGATCGGCGGCGTTCTCCCCGCGGAAATCTCGATCTACCTTCTCATCGACAAGATCCTCGAGCATCGGGTCGACGTCGAGCAGCTCTTTCAACGTCTGTACTCGTCCAACCTGAATCTCACGGTCGGCCGCACGACGATGGAAGGCGATCGCTACGCCATTCGCGTGTTGTCGGAGTTCCAGGACATCGACGAGATCAAGAACCTCGTCGTGGATGAGTCGGGGCTCCAGCTGGCCGACGTGGCGGAGATTATCTACGACGAACCATTGCCGAGCTATCGGAGACGCCTGAACGGCGAGCCGGCCGTCGCGTTCGAGATCCAGCGCGGGTCGGGTGCCAATATCGTCGATCTCTCCCGTCGCGTCCACGCGGAGCTGGACGAGATCCGTGAGGATCCGTTGCTCGAAGACATCGACGTGGTGATCTTCCTCGATCAGGCCGAACAGATCACGAACAGCCTCGGGTCGCTGCTCAAGGCCGGCATCGCTGGATCGATACTCGCGTTGGGCGTTCTGTTCTTCTTCCTGCGGCGGCTGACGACGACGCTCATCGTCCTGGTGGCGATTCCGTTTTCGATCATCTCGACCTGCGTGTTTCTCTATCTCACCGGCCGCACGCTCAACGTGCTCACGATGATGGGCCTCATGCTGGCGACGGGCATGCTTGTCGACAACGCGATCGTCGTACTGGAATCGATTCATCGGCGGCACATGCGGGGCGAGAACGCGGCCGACGCCGCGCGGATCGGCACTCAGGAGGTCGGTCGGGCGGTCATCGCGGCCACCCTCACGTCGATCTGCGTGTTCGCGCCGGTGGTGCTCACGCCCAACAGCATGATTTCCGTCTGGCTCGGGGAGGTGGGGCACACCATCATCGTCGCGTTGAGCTTCTCACTGCTCATCTCGCTCACGCTCGTGCCACTCATGATGAGTCGGCTCTCACGGGCGACTCGGCACACGGTCGAGAACGGCAGCGAGAAGTTGTCACGGTCCATCGTGGCGGCCCGCGAGCGCTACAAGATCATTCTCCAGTGGACGGCGATCCGACACCCGGTCGCGACCCTTGGGATCGTGCTCGTGCTCTGCGGCGCGACGATCGGGGGCTGCGCGGCCCTCGGGGTGAAGCCGGAACCGGAATCGGAGCGCGGAGAAAAGCAGGATGAGCTGTGGGTGGAAGTCGTCTTCGAAGACAACTTCAACCTCTACGCCGTCGAAGAGTACGTCGATCGGCTCGAAACCTACCTCCTCGCGGTGAAGGACTCACTGGGGTTCGAGTCCGTCTACACCTACTACGCGGACAACGCGCTCTATTCGAGTCTCGTGTTCGGTGACCTGGTGATGTCCGAATCCGAGATCCGCGATCTTCGCCAGCACCTTCGCAAGGGGCTGCCGCCGCTGCCGGGGTGCCGCTACGTTCTCGCGCGGGACGAGGAAGAGGCGGCGGGCATCGAGCGCATCTCGGTGACGCTTTTCGGTGAGGACACCGAATATCTCGCGGAGCTTGCCGAGGAGGTCAAGCGACGGTTCCAACTCGTCGAAGGGCTCGAAGACGTCGAGACGGCCCTCGACCGTGGACGGGAAGAGGTTCAGGTGTCGCTTCGCCGGGAAGATGCGGGACGCTTCGGCATCACGCCGGCGTCGATCGCGCAGGTGCTGAATCTCACCTTCCGCGGCGTGCCGCTGGGGCAGTTCAAGGGGCCCGATCGTGAGATCGAGATGGGCATCGTGCTCGAGCCGTCGGATCGTCGCAACATCGAGAATCTCAAATCGATGGTGGTCTCTCGGATCGACGGTCAGGACATCTTGCTCGGACAGGTCGCTGATTTCCGGATCGCTCGAGGCCCGACCCGGATCTACCGCGAGAATCGGAAGACGGCGCTTGGCATTCGCGCGAGCTACGAAGGCGAGAAGTTCGGCAAGGTGCGCGACCGTGTCGAGACGATCATGAACAGCATGGAGCTTCCGGAAGGCTATTCATGGTCGTTCGGACGGCAGATGCGCGAAGAGGAAGAAGAAATGGGTCAGCTGATGATCAACATCGTGCTCGCGCTCGCCTGCGTCTTCTTCGTGATGGCGTCGCTCTTCGAGTCGCTCCTTCATCCGTTCGTGATCATGTTCTGTATCCCGTTCGCCGGGCTCGGCGTCGCATGGATGAGCATGCTCACGGGCACGCCGATCAACATCCTGGCGATGATCGGCATCGTCATTCTGATCGGTATCGTCGTGAACAATGGGATCATCCTGGTGGATCACATCAACAACTACCGGCGCGCGGGTCGGAGCCGGGAAGAGGCGATTCTGCTCGGCGGAGAGGAACGGTTCCGACCGATCCTGATGACCGCGCTCACGACGATCCTCGGCCTCGTTCCGCTCGCGGTCGGAAAGGCGGACATCGCGGGCGGGTACTATTTCCCCATGGCGCGGGCCGTGATGGGGGGGCTGCTCGCCTCGACGGCGCTGACGCTCGTGATTCTTCCCACGTTCTACGTGCTTGCAGAGCGGTCGCTGCTCTGGGTGCGGCGCATCGGCTGGCGGGCGCGGGGACGGCTCTAGCTCGGGCCTGCCTACGGCCCCGACCCGTTTCGGTCCGGGCCGAAACCCAGCGCCGCCTTCATCACGTGACCGGCGATGCTCGGGTTCTCCTTGAGGCGTCGCATCGAGTAGGCGTACCAGTGCGGGCCGTACGGAACGTAGACGCGCATGCGGTGGCCGGCCTTGAGGATCAGCGAGCGGAGCTGTTCATCCACACCCAGCAGCATCTGGAACTCGTACGCGTCGCGCGGAAGCCCCAGCTCACGCACCACCTGCTCCGCCTCCCACACGAGAACCTCGTCGTGCGTGGCAATGCCCACGTATGCGCCCCTGCTGAGCAGGATGCGGCAGGCCTCGATGAAATTCCGTCGCACGATCTCGCGCTCCTTGAACGCGATGCGTCTCGGCTCGACGTAGATTCCCTTGCAGACCCTGACGTTCGCGGCCATGTCGGCAAGGCGCTCGACGTCATCCAGGGTCCGACGGAGATAGGACTGGATGGCGACACCGACGTTTTCGAACTCGCCCCGCAGCCGGGTGAAGAGCTCCAGCGTAGGCTGGGTGCAGGACGAATCTTCCATGTCGATGCGGACAAAGTCGCCGAGCTCGCCCGCCCGCTCCACGAGCCTCCGCACGTTCTGATAGCAGCGCTCCGGATCGATCAGAAGGCCCAGTCCGGTCGGCTTGATCGAGATGTTGGCGTCGATCTTTTCTTTGTCGATCCGCTCCAGCACCTCGAGGTAGGTCTCGGCGGTTTGCTCCGCCTCCGCGAGCGTCGAAATGAACTCACCGAGGACATCGAGCGTGGCCATGCAGCCGGCTGCGTTGAGGGTCTGGATCGTGGCGACGGCTTCGTCGAGGGTCTCTCCGGCAATATACTTGCGGCTGACCCGTCCGACGAGCGACTTGGGCACCAGTGGAAGCGTTCGGGCGATGACGGTGTTGAGCAGTTTCATGTCCGGCTCCGTTGGCCGCGGGACGGTGATCAGGCCTACCAAACGGCCCGCTCGCCCGCTGGGCGACAATCTTGCTATGGCGCGCCGAAAGAGGCAAGAACGTCTTTCAACGGTCCATTGCCTTGGAGACGCGACGTTCGTTGGTTAGAGTCGGCTCGATGTCCGTATCCGACACTCATGGAGGCGACTTGCGCGACTTTCTCGGCAGACTCGGTCTACTCGCGCTCGTCCTGACGGCGATCGGCTGCGCCGGCGAGGACGCTGCGGACGAAACACCGCCCGGACCCGCGTCCAGTGTCAGCCGGATTCGGTTGGGAGGGACGTTTCCGGAAATGGAACTCGTCGGCCCGGACGGCGAGGCCAGCCCGCCGTCGGCCTGGCGGGGAGGTTGGCGTGTCGTGGCCTTGTGTCCTCTGACCGCCCCGAATGGCCTGGACAACATCCCGGAGTGGGAATCGCATCGGAGGATCTGGGCGGATCTCGGTCTCGATCTCATCGTGATCACGGAAGGTGAACCCGTCGATGCGGATGACGCCCGACGTTGCGGAGGTCGAATCCTTCACTCGCGAACGTCGGTGTTCCGGGTCACGGGGGTGCTCAATCGTCCTGTGCACGTGCTCATCGATCCGGAGGGCGAGGTCCGGCATCTGGATCGTCCCGGGGTCGAGTTCTCCGCACAGCTCCGCAGCTTGCTCCTCAACTACCGCACGCTCTCGGCGCCCGAACGTGATCGGGAAGCGATCGTGCGCGGCGCCTTCCCCGGGGCCGACAGTGTTGCCGTGCTCGCTACGTCGGAGGCGCCGTGGTTGGCCTCCGACGCGTTCGATCTCGGTCTCTCGGCATGGTACGGCGAGGCGTTCGGCAGGGGCGGCCGGCTCGGTCGACTGTTTCCGATCGAATTCGATCCGCAATGCACCACGTGCGATCTTCTCTATCTGGCTGTTGGAGTGGGAAGAAGCCGCCGTATCGTAGCGGTGAATGAGATCGAGCCGATCATCGCTCTGGGGGAGCACATATCCGCCGATAGGCTATTCGGCGAGCTAATCGGGATCGGGAAGGAGGAGGACCTCAAGAGAATCGGGTACGTGCTCGCTCGGAAGAAAGCCGAAGATTCGATCCACAGCGTGATCCGGGTGGCTCTCACGCTGGCGGCCCGCATCCCCGACGAGCCCGTAGCGGATTGAGCCTGCGAACTGAGCCTACTTTTCAGCGATCATCACATCGAACCTGCAGGCGATGTCGCCTTCCGCGATCCGGCTGTGACGTTTGATGTCGGCATCCAGTAGTCGACTGAAGAGTCGGGCCTCGAGCTCGCAGACGACCGGAAAGCGCTCCGCGACGCTGCAAATGCTGCAGTTGTGCTCGATGAGGACATAGTGTCCGTTCTCGCGCCGCCACTCGGGCATGTGCCCCATCTCTTCCTGGACCTTCGTCAGTTCTTCGATCTTTTCAGGAAGTGTCTTTCCCTCCAGACGTGGCACTATCTCATCGTAGAGATTGTCCATCCGCTTGCGGAAGACTTCCCAAACCTTCTCGCGGCCTTCGAGGGCCTCCAGGCTGGTGAGCAGCTCGTGAGCGAGGCGATCGTAGCTCTTCGGGAACAGCCCTTCCGCCTGCGGGGTCAACGAGAAGATGTGGCTGGGTCGCCCAACACCCCGCCTGAGCGTTTGACGGTGAACGAGGGCGTCTCCTTCGAGCGTGGCGAGGTGTTGCCGGATGGCCATCGGGGTGATTCCGATTTCGCCGCTGAGGTCGGAGACGGTCAAAGGGCCCTGCATCTTGAGAAGGTGAAGGATTCGCCTCCGAGTGGATTGCAGATGCATATTTCCCTCCAAACTGATTTATGACTATTTCATATAAGACAATATAAAATGGAGCGGCCATTGTAAATATCTAAATTCGACGGGCGTAAGTTGCTCTAAAAGAACAAGATGCCAGCCGCGATGACAGCGGCGAGGAGGCCGGCAGCGCAAAGGGTGAGGCGCTCGATCGATTGTGCTTTCAAAATCCATGCTCCTGCATAAAGAGGACCTGCGGAAAAGGGACAGAAGAGTTTACCGTGAATTCCGTGACGGTACCAGCGGAAAGTAACGTTCCGTCGATCGCGTCTCTCGTAACACATTGTTTAATAATGGATTAGAAGCGGACGGTTCTGTGAGTGCAACGGGTCGGGGAAGAGGGACGACCGGCTCCGCGTTGCGTACGCAAGTCCGATCTGCTAATGATACTGGGGTTTCCCCAGGAAACAGCCAGATCGCAGGTGCTGGCCGGGTTGCCGTCCCGGTGGCATCAAGTTTGCGTTTCCGATGCGGAGGGAGTGTCTCGATGGCCGCGCTAATCGGAAGGATCTATCGACTCTTAACAGAAGGCACCGTCGAGCAACGCATCGCAGCCGCAATCGTGTTGGGTGAGCTTGCCCCTCGCGAGAAAGTCGTCGTCAAGCATCTCGCCTCGGCCGCGTCTGATGAGAATCTGACGTTGCGTCTCAAGGCGATCGAAGCGCTCGGGAAGATCGGCACCCCGCAGGCGCGCGATATTCTATATCCACTCCTCGATGAAGAAGGGGGCGTGCGTCAGGCCGCCGCGCGGGCGGTTGCCATGACGGGGAACCCCGCGGTCTCCTTCATCAAGTCGACGTTCCCTGACGCGCCCCTGGCGAAGAAACGCACATTGCTGCAGGTGCTGGCCGCGTTGCGTACCAAAGAAGCGATGAGCGTGTTTCTGGACGTGCTTTGTGATCCGCACGTCAGCATTGTCCGCGAGGCCGTCAACATCTTCCGCGAAGAGACGGCTCGGCTGGAAAGTAAGGAGCGGCGTACCCTCTCAGCCCACATCCGCACCACCCTGAAGAGGAAGGGTTTCGCGAGCAACCGGAACGCCGTGGAGGCGGCCATTCTGCTCCTGAGCCATCTCCGGGATCCGGCGTCCGCCAAGCTGCTGCTCAAGCATTCCGGCGCCGACCATCCGCCGATCGTCAGGCGCTACGCGCTTCAGGGGCTTCGATGGGTGCTGCCGGAGGCGAAATCCCGAGATTCGGCCGTCGCCCTACTTCTGAAGTATCTCGAAGAGGACGATTTCCAGAACCTCGTCTCGCCGGCGCTCGAGGCGTTGCAGCCGCTCGACGTGCCGACCCGCGCGGCGGACCTCCTCATCCAGCTTTCTCAGAGCCGACATCCGTTGGTCCGGAAGTTCGCGCTGACGAAGATGAGCCGACTCAGTCAGGTCCGGGTGACGCGCGCGCTCGTCTCGGCGCTCTCGGACAGTGATCCCATGATCCGTGAGTTGGCGTCGCGGTCGCTCAGGGCGCAGGGCGGTGCGTGGAAGGTCATCATCGAAGGGCTCCGGACGTGCGAGGATGTGGATCTCGGTTGGCGAATGGTCCACGCGGTCAAGCAGGAAGGGGCCCGCATCCCCGGTGACACCCTCAAGAAGGTGGCACAGGAAGCGGTGGGTCGACTGGAGGACGGCGATCCGATCGCCGATCCCATGCTCAACCTGGTCCGGACGCTGGCGCCGCGTGTTCACTTTGAGGTGCTGCACAAGCGCGGACTCCAGTGGAAACGGAAGAAGCAGTTCGCCGAAGCAGAGCTTTGTCTCAAGCCGTTAACCCGAAACGAGCTGTGCACCGACGACGCGCGATTCGATCTCGCGATCGTGTCGCTCAAGAACTCGCACGCCACCGCGGGGGCCATCACCCGGGATTCAGATCTCGCACTCAGCCTCATCAAGGGACTCGTCCAGGATCCGGACTTCCCTCTCGTGAAGCGCCTGCGGGCCGAGAAGCGTCTTCTCGAGCGCGAGGACTTCTATTACCTCGGTTTCCATCTCGTCGAAGGCTCACCCGATGAGCGCGCCCTTGGGACGGATATCCTCCAGACGATCGTCAAGGAGACTCCGCGCTCGAAGGTGGGGAAGAGCGCGAAGAGCAAGCTCAAGATCGAAGGGCTGGTTTGACGGGGACCCATCTCTCGCATAGGCCGCGCTTCACGCACGCGTAGGATCGACACGACGTCATGACGGACGGAAAGATCTTCCAGAAGGGATTCGGAATCCGTGACCTCATCCGGGATGACCTGGAAGCGGACTACGGCAGCCGCATCATGGACTGGCTCCGGGTCAACGACTACACGTTGTCGTCGGGCCGTCTCACCGTCCGTGTCGCCAAGGCGTTCGGTTTCTGCTATGGCGTCGAACGGGCCGTTGACTACGCGTACGAAACGGTCCGCATGTATCCCGATCGGCGCGTGAGCCTCGTCGGCGAGATCATCCACAATCCGGGTGTGAACGATCGCCTGATGGAGATGGGTGTGACCATTCTGCCGGGCGATCACATCGACGACGAAACGGCCGCATCGCTCGGGCCGGACGACGTTGTCATCATCCCGGCGTTCGGGGCGACCGTTCCACTCCTGGAGCGCATGCAGGCCCGCGGCTGCATCCTCGTCGACACCACGTGCGGCTCGGTCATGAGCGTCTGGAAACGCGTCCGTCAGTACGCGCAGAAGGGCCACACGGCCATCGTGCACGGCAAGGCGCAGCATGAGGAGACGCGGGCCACCTGTTCCCAGACGCTCAGCTTGGGCGGACATTACTTTGTGGTCTTGGACGTGTCCGAGGCGGAAGAGCTGGCGGCATTCATCCGTGGTGAGCGGGAGGCCGCGGAGCTCCTGAGGCGCTTCGAAGGTCACTACTCGGACGGCTTCGATCCGCACCGGGATCTCAAACGGATCGGACTCGCCAATCAGACGACCATGCTCTCCAGCGAGTCACTTGCCGTGGCGGAAGTCCTGAGACGCGCGATGGCCGAGCGCTACGGCGACGATGAGCCGGCCGAGCGCTTCCTCTCTTTCGATACGATTTGCGGGGCGACTCAAGACAGACAGGATGCGGTACAGACGTTGCTCGAGTCGGGACCGAACCTCATGGTGATCGTCGGCGGTTACAACTCGTCGAACACGACGCATCTGGTCGAGATCGCGTCGTCGACGGTCCCCACGTATTTCATTCAGGACGCTCGACTGATCGACAGCGCCGACCGCTTGTCACACTTCGATATTGTGACCGGGAGTGAGACGGTGACGATGGAGTGGCTACCGGCCGGTCAGGTTAGCATCGGCGTAACCGCGGGGGCATCGTGCCCGGATAGCCAGATCGGCGATGCGATTCTTCGCCTGATCGAAGTGACCGGCGCCTCCCCTCCCGATTTCCTCGCGAACGGAGCGAATCTCAATCGCTCCGAACCTTGAGTACCACCTTCCCAAACTGATCGGATCGTTCGAGGACCTCGTGCGCTTCCCTGAGATTCTCCAGTGGGAACTCGTGACTGATCACCGCCTTCAGCTTGCCCTCGAAGAAAAGCTTCATCGCCGAGAGGAACTCCGAGTGCGAGGCCATCGTGCTCCCGATCAGCGAGATCTGCTTCCAGAATAGCTGCGTGATGTCCGTCTCGCCGCGCGGCCCGGTCGTCGCGCCGTAGGTGACGAGACGTCCGCCCCGGCGGAGCGAGCGAATGCTTGAGCTCCAGGTTTCGGCGCCCACGTTCTCGAGGACGACGTCTACGCCTTGTTTGCCCGTGAGTCCGTACACCTCGCGTGCGAAATCCACCTGGGTCCGGTCCAACACTTCATCCGCGCCGAGATCGCGCGTCTTCGACACGTTCTCGTCGCCGCTCGTCACCGCGATGACCTTGGCGCCCACGAGCTTCGCCAGCTGGACGGCCGCGACCGCCACGCCTCCGGATGCCCCGAGAACGAGCAGCCACTCATCGGATCTGAGACGTGCCCGCGAGAAGAGGGCGCGCAGCGCCGTCTGGAAGGTGAGCGGAACCGCTGCCGCCGCTTCAAACGGGATATCGTCCGGGACTTTGACGAGATTTGCCGCCGGGACGACGACGCACTCGGCGCATCCACCCCGAACATGCTCGCCAATGATCCGGTACTTGCTGCACAGGCTGTGTTCACCCTTGATACAGGTTTCGCACGTGCCGCACCAGAGGCCCGGATTGGCGGTCACGCGATCGCCTTCGCGCCACGCCTCCACTCCGGCACCGACGGCGTCCACCGTCCCGGCGAAGTCGGAGCCGCCGACATGCGGCAGTGGGATCTCCAGTCCGGGAATTCCGCGCCGAACCCATAGGTCGAGGTGGTTGAGCGCGCATGCGTGTACGGCGATTCGGACCTGGCCCGGCCCCGGATCCGGGGTCGGCAGATCGATGGAAGTGAGTGTCTCGGGTCCACCGTGCTCATGGAATCCGACGGCATGCATACGGCTTCTCCTTCCTGGTTGTTCGCGTGTGTGAATGCGTACGTGTTCGCACGCGACGGTATCATCGAGCGGTTGCGCCGTCCATGCGCTCTCCGTATACACTTGTGTGCCGGGCTGTGTTGTGTCGTCGAACCGAAAGCGAGGATAGCCGAGTGCCGATCCACAAAGCCGTGATCCCCGCCGCGGGAAAGGGAACTCGTGTCGCCGCGCTCTCGCGAGGTCACCCCAAGGAATGTCTGGAAGTCGCCGGCTACCCTATGATCGCGTTGGCGCTCCTGGAGCTGGCCTGCGCGGGCGTGCGCGAGGTCGCGCTTGTGGTCTCTCCCGAGAAGGTGGAGCTTACCCAGTTGCTCTCCAATCTTCCCCCGTATCCGGAGGAAACGTTCATCAAGCGCCTCCACCCGGCGATGTCGGACTCACGCAATCTCGGTGCTTGGCCGCGGATCGTTCTCTTCGAACAGGATCGCCCTCTCGGGGTCGTTGATGCGATCGCGCGGGCGCGCGCATTCATCGCGAACGAACCGTTCGCGCTCGTGATGCCCGACAATTTCCTCGTCGGAGGGCGGCCGCCCCTCACAACACTGGGCTCGGCGTTCGACCGGTTCGGTGAGCCGGTGCTGGGGCTTATCGAAGTGAGTCGTTCCGATGCCGCCCGTCAGGGCAACTGCGGGCTCGTCCACCTGGAGCCGATCGATGCGGGAATCCATCGAATCCGAGCTCTGCAGCCGAAGGGCAGCGGGCGCCTGGAGCTCGCACCGGAGCGAGATTCGGCGCCCCGCGCCGTCGGCCGGTCGATCGTCCCGCCCGAGTTCGCCGAACCGGACTGGCTCCCGGGGGACGGGGAGCCCGGTGCTGAGCTGGACGACGTTCCGCGGTTTCGTCACATGGTGTTCCGGAGGCGGCTTCTTGGCGTCGAGCTCGGGGTTCGACTCCACGATCTAGGTCAGGAATCCGGGATCCAGGCGGCCAGAGAGTGGATCAATTCGAAGGGTTGATGGGCCAATGGCCCATCGTATGGGTACTTACACAACACGTGGTTTTGTGATCGCGGCGTCACCGAAGATGAATGGCCCTCGTGTTCCCTCCCAATACCCCACCCGAACCGTATGGGATAAAATCACTTCACCCGCCTGACAGTTGACCGAGGCCACAAATCTGGGGTATAATTCTGCGTGCGCTACCAAGGAGATTCTATCAAATTGGTAAGCGCCAGCGCTTAGACTCAACGCCTGGAAAGGAGGGATGCCTAGACGTCTGGAGTGTGATTCGCTAGGCACTGCAACGAAGTTGTTTTCACCGTAGGGTGTGCAACGTAAGCGTGGCCTTTCGAGGCCTTGCAGCCATGAGGAGCACCTATAGAAGATTTCGGCTTTTGCTCGCTGCATTCGTGCTGGTGTAGGCTTGATGTGTTCACGGTTGTTTTTGGATCGGGAGTGCATCGAGACCGATGAAGGCACTGGCGCTAATGATCGCCCGGGTGACGCAGGTGGATGCAGCCTCGAAAAAGCTGTGGATGGGGAAAGGGAGCGAGACGAGCTCGCAAACCAATCCTCGCTGTGATCGCTCGCAACTCTTGGGTGATGGTGCCGAAGCACTTGGTGGGATGAGCTACAGCATTCCCGTCAAGGCTACCTTCAGCAGCCGCATGTGATACTGGTGCACAGGCGGACGCAACGGCAAGGATGCTGCTTCGAGGGCTTTGTCGAAGCAAGCACACGTCGGATCGGTAGGTCAGCAGGTCCAGCGTCAAGGATCTCTATAGCTAGCCTTTCTGGCTAATAGTTGCCTTCGGGGGTCCCGGGTCAAGAGCCCGGGACCCCTTTTTTGTCTGCAGTTTCGTCTCTCGTGGGCCGATTTACAGGGGAAAACGGGTAGGGGAGTCCCCGCCCTCCGGTCCGTGGATCGCGCGCGTCGCGTCCGCGCCGGAACCGACCTCAACTGAGAGGAGAGCCAATGAGGAAGGTAGTATCCCTCTGCACGGCGCTCTTGCTGCTCGGCGCCGCTGGCGCGGCCGCCCTCGACATGACATCCGGCCCCTATCAGATCCGTGAGGACACCGGTGCATACGATTGCCCCGGCGTCGTGAAGTGGGAGCAGCTTCCGAACGGCATCAGCGGCACTGCCGCGCAGGACGATGTCTGCTATCCGTTTCTGGCCGAGACCGCCGATGACTTCGCCGGTGATGGTGGCGCGATCCAGTCGGTGGGTTGGTGGGGCACGGAGTTCATCGCGGAAGTCGAGATGTTCCGGATCAGCATCTACACGGAAGACGCGGACGGGTGCCCGGGCGAGCTCGTGTACACGTACGAGACGCCCGACTTCATCCAGAGCGAAGACGGAAGCGCTTGCGCGGAACTCGCCGAGCCATTCCAGAAGGCCGACGGCGTAGACTACTGCATCTCCATCACGGCCGTCTTCTGCTGGCCGCCGCAGTGGTACTGGGGCACGGGGGACGGCAACGGACAGGAATGCTGTTTCAGGTCCGACTTCTTCGGGTTCCCGGACTGGGTGCCGGGAAGTGAGGGGCCCGGTTGGCCGCTCTATGAGAACGCATTCGCGCTGTTCAACAGCGGAAGCACGCCGACTGAAGACGCGAGCTGGACGACGATCAAGGAGCAGTATCGGGGCACCGAGGATCAAGACTAGCATCGGCGTTCGAGAGATCTGCGTTTGAGGATAGGGTCCGGGCCGTTTGTCCCGGGCCCTTTTCCTTGACCCTCCTGTTGCCGGGTTTTCGGGATCCGAGTAGGCTCAACGACGCATTTGCATGTTTTGGAGGTGCGGCGCATGAGTCGATGCTCGCGTTGGGTCGTCCTGCTATCCGGTCTTTTGCTTCTTGTGGGTTGCGGGGGTGGGCGGCCGCCGGTCGTCCTCATCGGACTCGACGGTCTCGATTGGCACATCCTGACACCGATGATCGAAGCGGGGGAGCTTCCGAACTTCGCGCGTTTCGTCAAGGAAGGCTCCACGGGCATCCTCCGATCCGAAGAGCCGCTTCTCTCCCCGATCATCTGGTCGACCATCGCGACGGGGCTTCCGCCTGACCGCCACCGCGTGCTCGACTTCACGGCGCCCGATCCGGAGGGTGGCGATCCCATGGTCGTCACGTCGCTCCACCGGCGCGCGAAGGCGTTCTGGAATCTGCTTTCCGAGCAAGGTGTTTCCGTGGGTGTCATCGGGTGGTGGGCGACCTGGCCGGCCGAGCCGCTGGAGCATGGCTTCGTCGTTTCGGACCGTGTCGGCTATCACGCATTCATTGGGGAGCACCGGCCACGGGCGGCGCTCGTCCATCCGCCGTCTCTCACGGATCGCGTTCTGGGGTCACTTCGGTCACCATCGGATGTGACGTTCGACGAGGCGCGGCGGTTCATGAACGTCACGCCGGACGAGTTCGCTGCGAAGGACGCTCTCGACTTTACCGATCCGATCGGTCATTTCCGTCACATCTACGTCACGATGGAGAACATGACCCGGCTGGCGGAGACGCTCTACCGTGAACGACGTCCGGCGGTCCTCGCCGTCTATCTCGAGGGGACCGATTCCGCGGGTCACACCTACGGCCGCTTCGCGCCACCCGATCACCCCTCGACTACCGCTGGGGAGCGGGAGCGGTTCGGCGATACGCTCGCCGAGTTCTATCGCTACCAGGACAGTCTTCTCGGCAGGCTCGTGGCCGCCGTCGGCGAGGACGCCACCTATGTCATCGTTTCCGATCACGGCTTCCTCACCGGATCAGATCGCCCCGCGCGCGTGGATCCGGCGCGCATCACCATCGAGGCCGTGCGCTGGCATCGGATCGAAGGGGCGCTGCTGGCGCTCGGGCCGAACGTCACCCGGGGCGCGACCATCAGCGACGCGACGATACGTGACGTGTGCCCGACCGTTCTCGCATTGGCGGGGCTTCCCGCGTCTCGGGAGATGGAGGGGAAGGTGATTGCTCAGATCACTCCACCCGAACTCCAGCCCGGTCCACGCGTACGCAGCTACGAGGACGCTGCGTGGTTGAAGTCTCGGCAGGCCGATCTCGCGGGAGGCGCATTCGATGGAGACGTGATGGAGCGGCTGGCGGCGCTGGGATACATCGACGAGGGGGACGGCGAGGACGCGCACAATGCGCGGTCCTGGGTCAATCTGGGCAGCTACTATCGAAACCGTGAGGAGCTCGCCCGAGCCGAGCGCTGTTTCCGCCGGGCGCTTGAGATCGATCCCGAGAACCTACAGGCTCACAGCAACCTCGGGCGGCTTCTTTACCGAGCGGCCCGGCACGACGAGGCCGTCCCTCATCTCAGTCTTGTCTGGGAGCGGGACCCGACGCATGCGTCGGTCGGGCAGAGCCTCTGCATATCGTTCACGATGACCGGGCGGGCGGCTGATGCGGTTCCGATCGCCGAGAGCCTCTCCGAAGCGTATCCGGATATCCGCGCGTTCAGGGTCAATCTCGCGATTGCCTATCGGATGGCCGGCCGGCCCGACGCGGCGCTCGGTATTTTGGAGGCCGTTGTTGCCGGTCATCCGGGCGACGCGACGGCCTGGGACAACCTGGGGGACACGTACGTCGAACTCGACAGATCGAGCGATGCGGAATCGGCCTACCGGCACGCGCTTCGCATCGATCCGGGAGACACCTATGCCATCACGAAGCTTGAGGCGCTCGCGACCCGTGACGAATAAGGCGATACCGCTGACATCGCCGAAGGGGAGTTCGGCGATCGCATCGCCGCTTCAGCTTCTTCTCCTGGTCATCGTGACGCTCGTCGCGTACGCGCCCTCGATCGGCAATGGCTTCGTCTACGACGATCACGATCTCATCGAGAAGAACCCTCTCGTGATTGGCGGATGGGAGCGGGCGGGTGAGCACTTCACCACCGACTTCTGGGAGCTTACGCGCCATCCGTCGCCATACTACAGACCGATCGTGACGTTGAGCTTTCTCGTCGACGCCCAGCTCTGGAAGATGGATCCGCGTGGCTTCCACGTTCAGACCATGCTCTGGCACCTCGGATGTGTGCTTCTGATCTACGCGTTCTTTCGTCGCCTCCATCCGCAATCGTCGATGGTTGCGCTGGGGGGAGCGCTGCTCTTCGCGCTGCACCCGATTCACACTCAGTCGGTGGCATGGATCGCGGGCAGGACCGACGTGATGGCCACCTTCTTCCTCGTGGCGTTTCTGGCGGCATACCTGAGCTGGCGGAAGGAGGGTGGGAGGTGGCGTTTCGTCCTCATGGTCGTCGCCTTTGCCCTGGCGTTTCTCTCCAAAGAGGTGGCCGCCGTAGGCATCGTGCTGTTGGTTGCCCTGGAGCTGGCGCTTCGGCGGGATGATCCCGTCGGCTGGCGGCGTCCGATCATCGCGATCACGGTCGCGTTGGTGTTGCTGGTCGTGCTCCTCGTCGTGCGGAAGGCCGCGATTGGGGCCGCCATCGGGATGATCCCGGGGCAGGATCCTTCCGCGTGGTGGACGCCGGAAGATGGCGTCTCCTCGCGACTCATCGCCGTCGGGCGAATTCTCCTCTTCTATCTCGGCCGTCTTGTCTGGCCGGTTTCACTATCGCTCGAGGACGGGATCACGCCCAGAACGAGCATTGACGCTGCTTCCGCTCTCGGCTTTCTTATCGCGGCCGCGCTTGTCGTGATCGTCGTGTGGTCGTACCGGCGGTCTCCGTTGGTCGCCCTGGGGATAGCGGCGACGCTCATTCCGTTGGTTCCGGTGCTGAACATCCTTCCGCTCTATCAGGCCGCGCAGGAACACTTCCTCTACCTCCCATCGGTCGGCGTTTCACTTATCGCGGGCGTGGGATTCGCCCGATTGGGCAAGCGGGGCTGGCCGGTGCTGGCGCTTGTCGCGGTGGGGTTCGGCGCGCTCACGTTTGCGCGAAACCCGGTCTGGAGCTCGGACATCCGTGTGTGGACCGACGCCGCGCGGAAGGCACCGCACAGCGCCCGCGCACACGTGGGGCTCGCGACCGCGTGGTACATGGAAACGCAGTCGGATCACCCGAGCGCGGAGGTCAAGCGGACCGCCATCGACTCGGCGCGCGCATCGCTCGCGAGGGGACTGGCGCACGACCCGGACTACTTCCACGGGATCCTTCTCGACGGTGTGATCGCGTACGAAACAGGAGACACGCTTCGCGCGGCCGAGCGGTTCGGGAGGGCGCATGCCGTTCACCCGACCAACACCACGGCCCGATACAACCACGGGAAGCTGTTGCTCGAGATCGGCCGTGCCGAAGAGGCGCTGTCCGTCCTCGCTCCGGCGCGGCACCACCTCGGCGGCGACCCTCACTTCGAGTACGTCTACGCGCGCGCCCTCTGGGCCACGGGGCGCCGGGATCAGGCGATCAGCGTGCTCCGTCGGGCGGTCGTCGAGCTGGTTCCGCATTGGGGGGAGTTCTGGCTTCATCTGGGGCACTGGTACGTCGAGATGGGAAACGACCGCGACGGGCTGGCGGCGCTCGAACGAGCGGCCATGTCCTTCCCCAATCATCCCGGGTTGCTCTACAACATCGCCTGCCTGCAGTCCCGGCGGGGCCGCCTGGACGACGCGATGGCGAGTCTCGAGGCCGCCATCCGGGCGGGATACGCCAACCGCGACCAAATCGCCCGTGATTCCGATCTCGATCCCCTGCGCTCGGATCCTCGTTTCGAAGCTGCTTTTTCCCGGATACCGTAGTCCGGGAATCAACCCTGTGGGGCCTGCCCGACAGTCGCTAACCCGGTGAAACCTCTTCTGGGCAATGACGTATAATAGTCTGGCTCCCGCCCAGACACCGAGGGAAGAGTAAACCATGACACGAATTCACAGGTTTTGGCTGATGAGCGGCCTTCTGGTCGCGGCGATCATGACGGTTCTGCCGGCGGCCGCCCGGCCGCGCCCTGATGGATGGAATCTCTCCCGTTTTCAAGAGACGGCGTTTCGCGACAGCCTCATGAACGTGCTGGAGACGCCGGGCATGGTCATTCTCGATCGAGATCGCGTACGCATGCAGAAACAGGGAGGGAGCGTCGTCGCTGAGGTGGAACGCGAGTGGCTTCTCCTGGTCGGCACACCGGACGAGCTTTCCGAGTTTCGTACCGTGACGTTCGATGAGTACCGCGGGAAGAAGATCGACGAGATCGAGGCCTACATCATCTCCGACGGCAAGCGGAAACAGGTGAAGGCGAGCAAGGACGAGACGTACGACTGCCGACCGTATCGCAAGCACAAGAGCTGGCGTGTGGAGTTCGGCGATCTCCAGGCCGGCGATATCCTGGCGATCCGCTCGAAGACGACCCTCGAAGGTGACAATCCGGTCTACTCGCACGCCTTCGAGCGCGAGCTGCCCGTGCTTCAGTCCGACATCACCATCGAAGTACCGACGGAGCTTTTTGAAAAGTTCGGTCCCGGCTGGCATTGGTGGGCCGGTTCATGGCCGCGTGCCGTTTCGCACAAAGCGTGGGAGCGGCCGACCGCGTGGCGCTTCCGATGGGGTGAGCGTGACCTCGGTGTCGCCCCCGCAGACAAGCAGCCCAGATCGGTGATGACTGCGTGGACCTTTGACGAGCTGGCCGTTCAGAAAGGCATCGTCGTGCAAGGAGCCGGGCAGGCCGCGTATGGGGAACGGATGGGTTACCACGGCCCCACGCTGAGCGCGCAGGCGCTGAGCGGCATGATGGCGGGCTCGAGACATCACGGTGAGAAGCTCGGCGAGGAATCGCTCAGTCCGACCGAAGCATCGTACGGTGCCCTCGATTGGGAGTTCGTGGCGCAGCGCTTCGCGGATGAGCGCCTGAAGAAGCACGTCGGGAACATTCGCCACCTGGATAGGAGCGTTGAGCGCATCGTGTCCGGTGCGCGCGGCGATCATGAGAAGATGAAATTGCTGCTCGCGGACGTGGCCGGTCGCCTGGAGACGCTTCCCGCCGAACTCGGAACGACGCTATACGATGTCCATCGCCCGGTTGACACCAACAAGCAAGACTGCGCGACATCAATCGACAAGGCCATTCTGTTGTGCGCGATGGCAAACCGGGCCGGATTGCGCGCCTACCCGCTTCTGGTGATTGAGGATGACTTCGTGCTCCCGCGGGTATCACTCGAAGTGTTCGACCGCGTTTGGGTCGTCGTCGAGAGTCCGGAAGGTCGTCTGCTGGCGGATGCCGACACCGGAACGATCGTTCAGGGTGAGGTGCCGGCCGCCTGGACCGCCGCGCTGACACTGCCGGCGTGCAGTGACGAGACCGCCGTCCTGTGCTACGGCGAGGAAGCGGTCAAAGAGCTGATCAACTAGCCCGCGAGAGCGGGTTCGACATCATTGAATGCTACGCAAACGGTCCGGCCGCATCAGCGGTCCGGACCATTGCTTTTGGTGCCCGGCTAGTTGGACGATTTGTGCCAGCCCGTCGCGGAACCCATCATCACGCCAATGTGGATCGCGCTGTCGTACCATTCATCCACGACGAATTCCCGCGCGTGATCGTCTCCCAGCTCCGGAGGGGTGAGCCCGGTGGTTTCCTGCGCGACGAAGAACGACACGCCTTCGATCGGAAACTCGCCGAGAATGCGTCCCAGTACCGGGATCTCCGAAAGCTTGGGCATCCGGAACTTGGCACCGTAGTAGAGGTAGGTCGTCTCCGCTGACGTGTCGACATCATAGCCGTCGCCGCCGGCGTTTGTGATGTCCTGAATGCGTAGAAGGCCGATGCCGCCGAAGAGTGAGAAGCGGACCAGCTCTCGCGAGTCAAGCCGACCACCGACCTTTGCGAGGAGGAAGTTCTTCCTGAACTCACCACCGAACTCCGGACTGATGCGAATGAGGGGGTCGAGCTCGAGAAACTTGTAGCTGCCCCGGAGGCCGAAGAGGTAGTTCTTCTGGATGTCGTCCGGATCCCCGCCGCCGTACACGGTCGCTCCCCAGCGTGTTTCGGCGATCTCTTCGAAATCTCCGAACTGGGCGGTGGCGGTACCACTTACGGCTACGAGGAGCCAGAGCGCAAAGCCAAGGACTCTCGTGGTTCGTATCATCATGAAATCTCCACACCTCCATACACCGCCCCACCCCTCCCAGCAGCCGCAGTAGTGGGACTTCGACATAGACGCTAGCAGAACCGGCAGACCGGGGCAACTCCCGAGGCCACACCTTGTTCCGGATAATCGACGTGACTACAATCTCTTTCGCTAGACTGGAGTTCTCACCAGGCGCTTTCGTGGTCGCAGCAGCAAGCTGGTGAGAATTCCGGGTCTAGCGACACCTTGTCGAAGGGAAGCGGATGGGACGAGAGGCGACCGGCCGCGTGACCGAAGTCCACGCGGCGCGCTGCAAAGTACTGGTTGAGGGCCGGACGGTCGAATGCCGTATCCGAGGGCGCCTGGCGTTGGCCCGGCGTAAAGAGCGGACGATCCTCGTGGTCGGCGACCAGGTCCGGCTCGATCTGGCGGGCGATGACAGCGTCGTCACGGAGGTCCTGCCTCGATCCGGCGAGCTCAGCCGTGTCCCCGGGCGGGGGAGGGCCATCCGGCACGTCCTGGCCGCCAACGTGGACCGGGTGATCGTCGTGGCGGCGGCCAAGCGGCCGGCACTCCGGACGGGCTTCGTGGACCGCTGCCTCGCGGCGGCCCACGTGTCGGATATCCCGGGCTGTCTCTGCATCAACAAGATGGACCTTCTTTCGGACGACGAAAGTGCCGTCATCGATGACGTGGCCGCCGTCTATGACGGCGGCGGGATCCCCTGTCGCACCACGAGCGCAACGACCGGTGCGGGGATCGATGGATTGCGCGAGCTACTCGTAGACCGGACGTCGGTTTTCGTCGGACAGTCGGGTGTGGGAAAGTCGACGCTTCTCAACACGATCAACCCCGATCTTCGGCTGAAGACCGGCGGGATCAGCGAGGCCACGCTCAAGGGCCGTCACACAACGTCCGCCTCGCGACTTCTCGATTTGGGGGACGGCGCGTTTGTGGTGGACACCCCGGGCATGCGGTCGTTCGGACTCGACGAGATGACGCCCGCCCAGGTGCTCCTGGCCTATCCCGAGTTCGCGCCGTACGTGCCGTCGTGCCACTTCAGCGCGTGCAGCCACGTCCATGAGCCAGAGTGCGCGATCCGCGACGCGGTCGAGGCGGGGGAGTTGGCCGAGTGGCGCTACGACAACTACTGCCGGATCATCGGGAGCATGGACGAGCTGCGGTAGGTGCATGTTTCCGGCCCAGACCTTCGTGCCTCACTCACGGATTTCCTTATTGAGAGAAAATGGCCGAACGTATATAATTTATGGACAGTGACGCAATAGGTCTCATGCGAAGCTACGGATAGAGCTCTCCCTCAGTGATCGGTGGGCCGGCATGATGGAATCATTCACATCTTTGCCCCGATCTTGCATGCCGTTCTCAGTACGCCACAACCTGCCACTCAAATTGCTCTATCACATGCCCTGTGTGCCAACGTAGCTGAGACACTCTCCCCCCCCTGGTTTACTGTGCAGGG
>CAZAMP010000050.1:0-29332 GCA_964486455.1 uncultured bacterium
TGTTGTTTCGGACCTCAACGTAGCAGGCATCACACCAGACATCTAGTGGACGACTACTCGAGACCTGAGGGCAGCCGGCGAAGGTGTTGTAGAGAAGACGGCATTCCTGGACATCGCTGGTAAGTCGGATGCCATACCAGCGTCCGGAGGCGACCAAATTACCCTCGATGTGTGCCCCGGCGTTAACGGCCAGCGAGATACCTCCCAGCGAATACTCGTAGTCAAGTAGGTGGTTGTCTCGCACAACAGACTGCGGGTTATCCAATTCGATCGCTGTTCCTACCGATTCCGGATGCGGCAGCCACAGAGTGAAACCCTCCAGGATAGCTTCCATTGAGTCATCGCCCGCCGGCATCAGCAACTGATCCGTCATGATGATCCAGGAATCTTCCCGGCGACCGGCGGCCAGGAGTGTCACGCCGGGATATATCTCGAGCAGCCCCTCGATGTACCCCCCTTCTTGAACCAGGACCGTATCGCCGGGCACGGCGTTGGCAAGCGCGTCGGCGATCTCGGAGTACTCCGCCGGAACATCCAAGATGCCGGCATTCAAAGCACCGGGTGTCGCCAGGAGCAACCCAGCGAGAAACCATCTAGACCGCAAGAGGATGGAGCACATCGCCAAACCTCCTCTCAAAATGCCATCTGGGACGTTCGCGGCTACAAGACACCCACGGGAAGAGTTCAACAGTAGCGACGAGGAAGCATCGGCTACGCCGCCCGACGGTTCGGAACACGGGGCAATGAGGCAGCATAGGGATTGGGTTCAAGGTCAAGTGCCATGCGGGGTGCATATGAAGGGATCGCCCGAGAGATGGGCTGACGCGACTGCTCTTTTCCGGAGGCTCTCTTCTCACCGACCCACCCTCCGGTCTGGTGTCTCTTCCAAATCCGTGACACAATCAGGATACATCATATCTGTCTAGTTTGCACTTATTTTCTAAATTGGACTGATATATATATATATATGGTTTCTTCGATGGCACGTCAGATGTCTTCAGAATCGCCCCTCCTCAAGATGAACACGCCATGTGGTAGACAACCTGATGGTGGCTGCCTGTAGAAGAGTACGATGCATCTGGGTTTGAGGATCGCGTCCGCAAGTAGTCTTGGCATCCTAGCAGGCGCGGCGCGCTCGGGGTCGTGTCACCGGATCATCACGAGCTTCGCGGTCGATCGGAATCCCTCCGCGTCGAGGAGCAACCAGTACACACCCGACGGCAGAACCAGTCCCCGATCGCTCCGGCCGTCCCACGTCAGCGTGTAGTGCCCCGCATCGAGGGGGCCGTTCGCGAGAGCGCGCACACGCCGGCCCGCGACATCGTAGATGGAGAGATCCAGCTGCCGACGGCGGTCCAGGGAGAAGCGGATCCGCGTCTGAGGATTGAACGGGTTCGGGGCGGGCAGAAGCAGCGCCATCGGTGGCGCAACGAACGGCACGCCAACCACGCCGCCATTCACCTCACCCGGCGAGCCGTGATCGAGCGACGCCTGCCAGCTCGACGCCACGTTGTTGTCCAGATAGGGATCGATCAGCTCAAGCGTCGGCCCCAACCCGTCCGGTTCCGTCGGCCACGGGGGATCGTCGTCGTACTGCACGAAGTCGTAGAGCGCGCTTTGCCCATCGAAGAGCCGCAGCATCTCGCCACCGCCGCTGAAACCGAAACCGAGATTGCCGAGTATCGGAGAGACCTCTGGGAAGAGGGCCTTGAAAAGCGTCGTATCTTCACAGAGCACTACGAATCCATCCGCGGGCAGCGTGAAGCCGGGAGCAATGGCGAAGACGTGCGCGTCGTTCTCGTCCTTGAACGTCCAGCCGCCGACGTCGAGCGACAGGTCGCCGGGATTGTGCAGCTCGACCCAATCCCCGGGATTGAACGTATCGGCCGAATGGTAGTTGATCTCGTTGATGACGGCGATCCCGGGCATGACCGTCTCCTGAAAGATCGCCGTGACCGAGTAGTTACCGTCCGGCGTGATCACGACCGAGGACGTGTCGGGCAGCATCGGGTCCGACCACTCGACAAACTCGAAGCCCGGGTCGGGCACGGCAGTGAGCGGTATCGGGATCCCTTCGAAATACGTCCCCGACCACGACGTGTCGATCTTGACGCCCGTGAGCTGGATGCCGCCGCTTCCCGCAGGCGACACATCGAGAGAGAGGGTGAGCTGCGGGCCGAGATTGAACTCCTGGCTAAGATGATTTCGCGCGTAGGCGGGCCGCTCGTTCAGGAACTCATAGATGATGTTCATGCTCTCGGTGAAATACCAGAGCGGACGCTCCCAGCGCGCATAGTGCCGCGCGGCCTCCGGCTCGACGACCCCAGCGATCGATTCGGCCATGGGAACCGTCCGAGCCGACAAGAAAGTCGTGTTCAAATGATCGCAGTAGCGATTGATGAGGTCGTTCTTGAAGGTCGCGTTCTCCACCAGGTTCCGGAGTAGAAACGTGGAGTAGGGCGGATTCGGCCATTCCGGACCGTTCGGGTCGAGCGCGAACGCGAGCGTGTTGTGGTAGTAATTGTCCTCGAGCCCAAGCCCGAAGTCCGTGTCGTAGATGATCCAGCGCCATCGCCCGTCCGGCGTGCGCGGACGCCAGCTGGCGACGTTATTCCCCGGCCAGTCAGTGTTCGCGAAGAAGATCTGGGCGATCTGGTATTCCGCGAACTCATCGACATCCATCTGTGTCCGGATGTACGCATAGCTCGAGTCGCTCGCGAGCCCATCCTCCTCGATGTACTGGATCATGTTGAAGTAGTGTATGGGGTCGCCTGCGACAACCTCATAGTAGAGCTTGATGAGATCCACGTTGTCGGGATCGATGCCGTGATTCGACGCGAGGTAGTCCTCGTCGATCCGCTCGCGCGCGTTCAAGATGCCCCAGTACTCGCCATTGATGTAGGTGCGGCACGGACGGTAGGCAAGCCGGTCGATGTCCATGTCGGTGACGATGCGATGCATCAGACCATCGCGAAGGTGTGACGCGCACCAGTCGTTTCCGGAGTTTCGCCAAACGATCTGCTTGAACGACGTGATCGGCTTCTCGTCGAAAACCAGATGGTCGAACGAGCTCGACCCGTAGCCTCCGCGCGCGATGAGCCGCATCGACTTCTGTGGAAACGTGCGGGTCCACCCACCGTAGACCTTGACGCCAGCCTCCTGCGAGAGCGCGGGGGTTCCGTCCGGCTCGAAGAGCTCGACATTCATCGGACGTTCCCAGCCCGCCCAGACGTTGTCCTCATAGAAGATTCCGATCTCCGGATCCCACAAATTGTCGGGATCCGTCACGAACGACGTTACGGCGAGCGTCGAGGGATCGTTCAAGATGTAGCTCTGGGTCACGGTGGCGCTCGGAAGCGTGCCCGGCTCGAACGCGCGTGCCCGTATGATGCTCGTTTCCGTTATGGAGATGGGCGTTGTATAGGGGATCGACGCCTCATCCGGTTCCCCGCCATCCGTCGTGTAGTAGACGACACCGTTCGTGTCCGGTGATGACAGCTCGAGTGAAAGCGGTGCGTCGTACAAACCTCCGGCCACCGAGAAGATCGGGTCGTCGGCGAACTCTTCGAACCCGCTCAGTCCGTTCGGTTCCCACGGCGTCGGGTCCGTGAAGTAGACCCAGCTCGGTCCTCCGTCGGGCGCACGTCCGCGCGAGATGTCTGCGACCATCCGCCCCGTCTCCACCTGGTCGACGAGCACCCCTTGCGGATCCCGGAGCGACAGCGTCTCGCCCTCGGCGGACAGCTTGAAGTTTGCGTGCATCGGAGGCAGCAGGCCCTCGAGGATCTCGGCGAGCCCGTCTCCCCCACCCTGCGGCGGCTCCGCCAACCCGAGCGTGAGGAACGGAATGAGGCTCATGTCGTTGGATCCCTCGGCATTGTGGACCTCGAGCGCCAGCACGTTCGTCCCCGGCTGGAGCGCGCCTACCGCCCAACCCACAAAGTACGTTTCCGGCGGCAGTCCGCGATAGATCCTTGCCTCGTGTTGGTGGTCGGCCGGCTGGTTCCATTCCGGCGGACCGTAGCTCCAGATGTTCTGGCGCGCGATCTCGATCTCCTGCCCGTTCAGCCACGCGACGAACGCATCGTCGAAATCGACGTGGAGCAACATCGAGATGACGTTGGCGGGATCCTCAACCTCAAACGTCGTCCGGATGGAGATGGAAACAACGGGTGAGACCTCGGTCGAGTCGTCGTCATCGCCGAAGCCGAAGCCCGAGGGGCCTTCGTCCCACGATTGTGCGTCGTACCATGTCTCCCGCCAGTACCAGGGCGGCTCGGACTCGTTCGCCCGGTAGCGCCAGAGGTCGCCCCAATCGATGAGCGTCTCCCAATGGAGGCTTTCCGGATGCCTGTCCTTTCCGGACGCAAAGATCACCACGCGCTCCTGCGCGGGAAGAACGTGGTCACCGACAAGCCATCGAAACGGCTCGGCGGGTTCGTCGGAGATTGCGTATCCCGACAGGTTCACGTCGGTGAGCCCGCCGTTGTATAGCTCGATCCAGTCGGAGGTATCGTCGTCCTCATCACGGATACCGTCGACGTTGGACGAAACGTATTCATTGAGGAGAATTTGGGACGCTGCGGGCACCGCCCATAGAAAGAGCACGATCAAACCGGCGAGAGAACACGCGAGCCTCAACGGAGCTCCTCCAGGCGATGCGGATGCAGCGCCCCGCTTCGGCGGGGCAGGTGTGAATTGTATGTACCCATTAATCTTAGCAGATCGACACCCCCCCACGGCACCGATCTTACGATCACCGAGGAGTGCGGGCGAGGATCACAAGATGCTGCTCGAATCGGTTCAGATCAGCCGCGCGCGGATTGCTCTTTCGGCAGCGGACTTACGGCGGTTTCGCGGCGTGCCGTCGGCCTGCGGGCGCTGGAGTTGCCGGTCACACCGGTGTACCCTTCTCTCTCTCAAGAGACGATCGAGCCGGGTGGACGTGGATTAGCCCGCATGTCTCACCAGGTCTTGTCGCGAGGGTACTTTCGCGACCGCAGTAGAGAGCTGGTGAGAGATGCGGGCGAGGAGGGGAGGACGCCTTGCATCATGGAATATGGCGGGCCGATGTACGTCTTCGAGTAGCTCTGCTGGTGGGAGTGATCGGGTGGATCTTGGCGCAGGCTCCATCAGCTTACGCCGCCGAAGCCACTGAGCTCCCTCCCGGCGACACGCCCCCGCCGACCGTCTTCTCGCGCGTCGAAAACGCGGGCACGGCCGACGAGCACGACGGCGCCGCGCACGTCATTGTCTACGACTACGCCATGAACAGGATGAAGTCGTCCGGCGTGACGCACGTCGACACCTACACGATCACGAAGGTGCTCACCGCCGCGGGTTGCCGAAACGAGTCGGTGCTCCGCTGGGGCTACGATCCGCAGAGCAGCCACGTCGAGATTCGCGAAGTCAACGTCATCCGGGACAGTGTGCGCATTGCGGTTGACGTCACGAAGGTGCGCGATCTTCCGGCGCCGCAGTCGTGGATCTATTGGCGGGACCGAATCAAGACATTGCAGCTGCCCCGCCTTCAGGTAAACGACGGCATCGAGGTGCGGACGTTTCGCAAGGGCTTCACGTACGCGCTTCTGACGGGCGAAGGGAGTGCCGAAGCTGGTGGCGCCGGGTCGTTCGATGAGACCGACGACGACGCGCGATTCATCCCGCCGATGCCGGGTGAGTACTTCGACATCGTTCTCTTCGCCGCATCGGTCCCCATCGTCGAGAAGAAGTACGTGCTGACCATTCCGGCCGACAAACGTCTTCACTCCGAGATCTACAACGGTCCCCTCTACGCCAGCACGAGCTACTCGCCCGACAGCACGCTCTACGCGTGGTGGGGCCTCGATCTTCCCGCGCGCCCCCGCGAAGGACGGCAGCCGGACCCACCCGACTACGTCACGAAGGTCGTCATGTCCACGGCCGAGAGCTGGGAAGCGAAAAGCCGCTGGTTCTTCGACATCAACCGCGACCAGTTCGAGGTGACGTCCGCCATCAGCGCGAAGGTGGAGGAAATCCTCGACGAGGCGGGCCTCAGCAACGCATCCGAAGAAGCGAAAGCCGAGCTCCTCGTTCATTGGGTCGCGCAAAACATTCGCTACAGCGGCCAGACGATGGGCAAGGGAGAAGGCTACATGCTCCATCCGGCGCCGATGATCTTCGAGCAGCGAAGCGGTGTCTGCAAAGACATCGCCGGCATGCTCGTCGCGATGATGCGCGCCGCCGGGATGGACTCGTACGCCGCAATGACGAACGCCGGAAGCCGGATCGACGATCTGCCGGCCGACCAGTTCAATCACTGCGTCTGCGCGCTGCGCAAGGCCGACGGCAGCTTCGAGATGTATGACCCCACCTGGGTCCCGTACGACAACAGCATCTGGTCGCTGCTCGAAGCCGAGCAGCACTACGTCATCGGTTCGCCCGAGGGAGAAACGCTCGCGCGCATCCCGTACAGCCCGCCCGAAGAATCTCCGCTACACATTTCACACGACGCGACGCTCGATGACGACGGCACGCTCGAGGGCACGTTCAAGCTAGAGGCCTCGGGCGCGATGGATGGTCGGCTTCGAGGGCTCCTCCTCTACGCGCGCCGCGCCGATCGCACGGAGCTGTTCGCACGTCTCCTCTCAAGCATCAGCGACCGCGTCGAAGATGTCCGAGTCGATACGATCGAGCCGGATGACTTCAGCGAAGACATCTGGGTCCGCATCGACTATCGGATTCCACGCTTCGCGTTTCCCATCGGCGACGCATACGAGTTCACGAGCCCGATGATGCAGGTCACGCAAGGTAGCGGAACGCTCTTTCGGGCGGGACGAACGCGCTGGGAGGACGAACGTAAGACCGACATTCTTCTTTACAACACCCAGCTTCTCCTGGGGACCGAAACGATCCGGCTTCCGAAGGGCTACGCCGTGAACGATCCACCATCCTCCGACGAAGTCGATGAGACGTACGCATACTTCAAAGGAACCAGCGAGATGGACGACGGGGACCTCATCATCAACCAGCACGCGGAGGCGCGTCGCCGTCAGATCCCGCCCGACGGGTTCGAGGGCTTCAAGAAAGCCATGGACGCTGCGACGGAGTGGGGCGAACAGGTATTCCGGATCGAGACGGGAGGTGACGAATGAGCCGCCACCCGCTGATAGCTCGGATTGCGGCGTTCGCGGCACTGCTCCGCCCCGCTGTTGTGTGCGCGATCGCGATCTGTGTCGTGCCCCTGGTCACCCATGCCAACGTGATGGGCCCTTCCGGCGGATACGACCTCGATGATCTCATGGCGCAGGCCCAGGAGCGTTACGATCTCGCCGCTCTGGATGCCATCCTACTGCTGAACAGCCTGGAGGTATCGATCCTCCCCAACGGAGACCGGGTCACGCGCACGCACCAGGTTGTGTGGATCGAGACGGAGATCGGGATCGAAGAGTACACGGACCATCGTGTTCCGTGGAATACGGCCAACTCGACGCTCAACGTCACCGCGCTCCGCACGTGGCGAGATGAACAGTGGTGGCCCCGTGAACCGGCGATCAGTCCCACCGCCGTGGTCGAGACGATGCCGTTCGCGCTCGACCGCACCGATGACTACACGACCATGCGCGAGGCGATGCTTCTCCACGACGGGGTGGAGCTACCGTGCGTGGTGGAGACCGCCTACTTCATCGTCGAGAAGGGCACCGCTGCGGACGGGGCGGACGGGCTCTACGTCTTTGCCCACGACGATCCCGTGGTGCGATCACGTTTCAGCCTCACCGTTCCGGCCGGGACGACCTTTCACATGCGATCGGCAAACGACGCCCCGCAACCCGAACAATCAGAGGGCGGAGGGGAATCCGATAGTTACGTCTGGGAGATGTCGTTCGTCGAGCGCTTGGGCACACCCCACCTCGACGATCCGGCGACCTACGCGCCGGTCGTTGAATGGTCGACATGGGTGGACTGGAAAGCCCTGGGCGATAAGATAACGTCCACGCTCGACGGCGCCACGCTACTCACCGACGCGCTCAAGGACAGCGTCGCCGATCGTATCGAGCACGAACCGAACGAAGCCGCGAGAGCGCGGGCGGTCGCCGACTTCATCGACGAGTCGACGCGTTCCATCCGCTACTCCGACGAGCATTGGGAATACGGTCCGCGGACCGCGTCGCGCACCTATGAAACGGCCTACGGTCATCGCCTCGATCGCGCCGTGCTCGCGACCGCGCTCTTCCGCGAGGCCGGGCTCGACGTCCGGCCCGCTTACCATTCACTCAGCCGCGCCGGATTCGATCCCGTTATCCCGGGGCTCTCGCGTTTCGGGTCCATGCACCTTCGCCTGAGCGGCGACGATATGCAGACCACGTACGACCCCGGCAACGGCACCCTTTCGGATCCACCGGACATCGGCGCGACACTCTGGTACCCGGGTCTCGAGGATCGTCCGACGTTCTTCGCCGAAAGAACGCTGCGCAAGGGCTCGAGCACGCTCGAGCTGATAATCACGTTGGACTCCGAAGAGGACGGCCACTGGAGCGGCAGTGGCTATCTGGATGCCAGGGGGATCCTGTGCCCCCACCACGCGATGGTCGGCCTCGAGCGCGAAGCGATCGGAACTCTCAGCCGTCTCGCCGAATCCATCCTGGACGGGGCGAACGTGGAAAGCTACAACCCATCGACGTTCCACCGGCAGCGCGTAACGGCAGGCTTCGCGATCAGCGTGGACAAGAGCGAACCGGACGACCAGGGCCGAACGGCCTTCGCCGTTGGAAGTCCGTCGGGCGCTGTCATGGACAACCTCCCGGGCAACGTGACGCTCTACATGGAGAGACGATCGTCACCGGTGCTTCTCGCGTCGCCGCTGACCCAGCGCGTGCAACTCCGCATCAAGGCCGGGGATCACGAGGTCATCCGCCTGCCCGAAGCGCGTGAGGTGACGAACGGCGTGGGGAGCTTTGCGGTCACCGTCGAGGAAGACGACGACTGGATCACCATCGAACGCACACTCAAGCTGACCGCCACGACGATCAAGCCGGATGAGTGGCCGCAACTCCGCGCGCTCTTGCTGGAAGAGACCGACGCCGGAAACGCAGCGATTCTGCTCAAATAGGTCGGCCGGCCAAATCGACCAACCGCCTGGTAATGAAATGCGTTACAATTCATTACTTGGGGGTGAAGAATGGCCGGTTGTTGCTCCGGGGCTTTGGCCCCGCTGTTTGTCCTTGTCTGCCTACCGATTGCCGTGCTGTCCGCCGCGTGCGTGGACATCTGTCCGGCATCTCTCCTTCCCCTCGATGAGGAATGCGCCGGTATCACGCGCGATGGCGACACGTTCATCGCAAACAACGTGCAGGAGCTGGCCGACGGACCCATCAATGGCGAGGCGTATCTCTACGAGAAGTACGGTTTCGTGAAGGCCGCCATCCAGAGCTACGCAACCGTCATCGGCGAGGCTCCTGTCTGGATCATGGTGAGCGTCTTCAATCAAGGCACCGCCGCCAATGCAGAGGCCCTCTATGAGGATCCGAACGTCGGGAGCGGCGATGCGATCGGTGACTGGACGGGATCCGGGGCGGGCCGTCTCAAGCTCGACCTTCTCACGGTCACGATTCAGTTCTGGGAGGAGTGTCTCTTCGGATCGATCGTCATCGGCTCACGCGAAGGCGACGCATCCGATAGAGCCCGCTGTCTCGCCGACGCGATCATGACAACAGTACAGATGGTCCCCGCCGAGCACGCGTCCTGGGGGGACCTGAAGACTCGATTTCGATAGATATCAGGCACCGAAACCGGCGGCCCGGGGCCGCCGACACGCAGCAGGAGAACGGCGATGCACAACAGGAACGATTGTCCGCGCACGCACCATCACGGTCTCGGCCGAAACGAGGCGACCAAGCCGCGCCACGAAAACGGAACGACGAGACGGCGGTTCATCCGGAACACGGCCCTCGGCACCGCGGGACTTCTCGCGGGCCCGAAGCTGCTGCTGCCTAGTCGGGCGTTCGGCGGCAATCGGCTGACCAAGATCGTGCGGACCCATCACGACAACGCGACGACCGGCTGGGACACCGTGAATCAAGGGCCCGTGAACGAAATGGTGCACGCGGGCGTCAAGGAGCTGACCGGCATTCAGGATCTCGCCGAGGCCTGGAAGAGCCTTTTCCCCGGCATCACCGTGGACAAGAAGGTCTCCATCAAGATCAACCTCGCGTGCGGGGACGTGCCCACGCATCCCGAGGTCGTGAACGCGATCATCGACGGGCTTCTCATGATGGATCTGGACGGACAGCAGCTTCCCGAAGAGCACATCATCGTGTGGGACCTCGACAACGCGTTCTTCTGCCCGCAGACCGGATACCCGCAGAACTGGGGCGGCCCGGGGGTGCAGTATGTGGGGACCGATCACGGCGATGTCGGCTTCGATTTCAATCACACGTTCTACATCGACCATCCGAACAGTGGGCCATCGGCGCACCATCCATCCAGCATCATCACCAAACACTCGGACTACATGATCAACGCGGCGGTCATCAAGGACCACTCCGACTCCGCGGTCACGTTCTCGCTCAAGAACCACTACGGTTCGTTCGACAACATCTCGATCTGGCAGATGCACGTCTCCGGATCGTACGGCGACGGCCACACGCGCGGCGAACCGGAGCTCAACCGGGTGCTGCGCGACGAGCTGGGTGACAAGACGAAGCTCTGGCTGGTCGACGCGACCTTCGGCCTCTACGACGGCGGTCCGGGCTACACCCCGCCGTGGCACACCCCGCCGAACTGGGCGTACAACAGCTTCCTGTGCGGACTGGAGCCGGTCGCGCTGGATTGGATCTCGACCATCAAGCTGAACGAAGAGCGCGCGAACCACGGTCTAGGCGCGGTGGACCCGAGTCATGTTCACTCCGCCGCCGGCGCCCCCTACAACCTCGGCACTGACGACATCGAAGAGATCGATTTTGTCGAGCTGGACGTGGCGATCAGTGTCGATGACGACGGCGGCGCGGTCGCGGGAAACGGTGTCATTCTCTTCGCCCCGAGACCGAACCCGGCGCACAGGTCGTGCATGATTCGCTTCCACTGCGAGGCGGAGACCGTGGCGGAGATCGCCGTTTTCGATGTGCGGGGCGCGCTGGTCAGGCGGATCGCGATGCCGAGTCAATTCCCGCGCGGGACGCATCGCTTCCGCTGGGACGGGAAGAACGAAGGCGGGAACACCGTTCCGAGTGGAGTCTACTTCGCGCGTGTTCGCGGCGGGGGTCTATCGCTTCAGCAACGGATCGTGATCGCGCGTTGATCGAGGTGCGAAACACCTGGCGACGGACCGTCTTCTTCAGACCAGTGAACTTAGAGGGAAGTGTGACCATGAAATCGACCGTTGTCTGGGCTCTGGTGATCCTCACGATCGCGGCGACCAGTGCACATGCAGAGGCCGATGCTCCTCAGCTAATCGCGCATCTCAAGAGCGGATTCTGTGGATGTCCTGTCTGGCAAGAGGGAAGAAGCTGTGACGTATTCGAAGTCCACTGGCCGTGCAACCTCACGATGTACTGGGTCGAGGTTTTTCTCAACGGGGTTGAGCGCGTCGAGGAAGTACGATTCGGTCTCCTTCTCTCGGATGACTTGAGCCACCTAACAGATCTCATATGTCTTGATGACTTCTTGACAACTATCACAGACACCGTTGCGGGGCCAGAGCTTGAAGTAACGGCGACAGCGTTCGATGATTGTCATACGATAACCGACGGTGTTCATTTCCTAGTATGTCTAGCGATCGAGGTTCCAGACGATGTGTCTGGCACGATTTCTTTGGTACCAGACCCAAGAACGGGAGAAGCGAGCGTCACCACCTGCGATGGCGCGGACATTGCCATTCCACCCGGGTACTTGGGACGCGTGGGGATCGGAGATGGCCAAGGGTACAATCCCTGCAAAGAAGGGTCGGTCCCCACGAGAGAGAGTTCGTGGACGCGGATCAAAGCTCTTCATTCGCGTGACCAGCGCTGACGCCCCCGCAGGGCGGAATCCTGTCACTTCGGTAAGCTGCTCGCATGCCCCGATCAATCGAAGATCGACCTGAGCTTGTCCTTGAGTTCCTTCTTCCCGTCCGTCGAGTCGGCGTCGTCCTTACCGAGGAGATCCCGGAGGAGGTCCTCGCCTTCGTCGCGAATGGACTCCCCCACCTTCGCCTTCTCTTCCGCGAGGCGCTGTTCAGCTCGGACGGCGGCCAGATCAACCAAGCGGTCCCGGTCGAGCGAGACCTTCGGCGACGGACTCTTCCCACTCAGCTTGACCGGTACGAGGAATCGCTCGTCGTCACCACCGAACAGCAGACCGCTCACCTCAGCCGGCACCATGCCGCGAACCGCACCGACATACTCGGGCGGTAGCCAGAGATCGAAGGACATCTCAACGCTGCCGTCGAGTGACTGCCAGCCGCCGGCGGTGACCTCGATGTCCCCCGCCCCGAGACGCAGGTCCTGAACCTCGACCCGTCCGTTCGAGATCCGAAACGCCTGGCTCCACTCGTTCACCGCGAGCGTGTTGAGATCCGGCGTTTTCAGAAAGCCGGCCAGCTGATTCTGAACGGGGTGATTCTTCAGCATGGCCTCCTCGATATCCATGTTTCCGTCGGCGATGAGCGCCGCGAGATCGAGCCCGAGGGTGTCATCCAGTGACCCGGAGAAGCGCGCCTCTGTCGTGATGCCGCCGCTTAGAACGCCGGCCAGCTCCCCAAAGCGACTCAGCTTCGGCACGGAAGCAAAGAGATGTTCGGCCCGCGCATCGGTCACGCTGGCACCGACGTCGAAGGTGGGCGCGCCGGGGTCCGTCAGATCCATCGTGCCGTCCAGCGCAAGGCCGCCCTCGAACGCACGCGCCGTGACGTCGTCGAGCGTCACAATGCCGCGATCGAGCGTGAGTCGGGCATCGACGTTCGTGGCGGGTATCCCTTTGTAGATGATCTCGTCGCCTTTGAACGTCACCACACCGTCGAGTGGCGGAAGCGGCGGAATGCCCTTCTTCGGTGTCGGTTCATCCGCTCGTGTGCGCGGCCGGCCCGATCGACCCGGCGGCGACACGCGGCCCGCCGCTTCATCGGACTCGACCACCATGAGCTCGTCGAGATTCAACCGGCGGCTTCGGATGTCGATCGACACGTGCGCCCGCCCGCTCTCACCTTCGGACGGGACCAGCAACATCGGCTGCCGGAGCGTTCCTTCCGCGCGGAGGTCACCCGATCCGATGAGCGCCGTGACACCCTCCAGCTTCACTTCGTCTCGGTTGAAGCGGATGCTTCCGTTGAGATCCCGCACGGGGGCCGCCATCGACGGCGGGCTCACGCTCACCCCGTCCGCGCGCACGGTTCCGTAGACACCGATGTTGTCGGCGTCGGTGGCATCCCCCTCCGCGTGCAGATCGACCTGGATCGTGCCGCCCAGACCCAACGTCTCCGCGGCGGGATGGAAGAAGCCGATCTCACTGAGATCGAGGGCGGCGTCGACGTCGGCGTCGATGAGCGGGGCGGTGCGGTATCCGGAGACGAGCGCCTTGGCGTGGAGGTGACTCTTGCCGGTTCGCACGCTGAACGTGTGAATCCTCACCGTGTCCGGCCGGACGTCGAGCTTGAGTTCGATCGACTCGATCTCACGTGACATCGCCGGATAGCTCACCCGGCCGTCGGCGAGCTGCAACGAGACATCGAAGTCCGGCCCGTCCTCGTCGGTGAGATCTCCCGTGACGCGCGCGCGGAGCGAGAGGGTTCCGCTCGACGTCATGTCATCCATCTCGGGCGCGAGACCGGCCGGCACGAGACCGAGGATGTCCGATACGTCTCCGGGCCCGCCTTCGAGGCTCAGGTCCGCTGAAGGCTTCTCCGACTGCACGCCGCTGATGGAGCCCGTGACGGCGATCGGAAGACCCGAGAGGTCCAGCTCGGCCTTCTCGATCGTCAACCTGTCGTCACCGGCATCGAACTGAAGCGACTTCTCCAGGCGAAGCTCGATCCCTTCCCCCAGCCTGCCGGTCGGGAGATTGAGCGAGATCCCCCCGATGCGCGTCTCACCGACCAGGCGAAGATCGCCCTCCTCCGTCGCTTCGACGCTCAGCGTCTCATCGAGATCACCGATCTCCGCGAACGGCGATCCATTGGGGAGCCTCACCAGAATCCGACCGTCCCGGATTCGAACGCTCTCGATCTTGAGGTTCACACCGGCCTGCTGCGCCGCGGTCTCGGTTTCGGCGCCCACTGTCCGCGCGGCTTCGCCTGCCGCCGCATCTTCCTTCATCCCGCGCGGGGTCTGGCCCCTGGTTCCGCGTCGCGGCGGTCGTTTCATGTCGCCCGGCCGGTGGCGCTCGGGTTCCTTCCTCGTTTCCAGTCCGGCGGGGGTTTCCTCCAGCACCACTTCGACGACCGGCCGCTCGATGACGACCTCGGTCACCTCGAATCGTTTGGCGATGAGAGGAAGAACCTTCATGCCGAGCGAGATCTCATCCACCGAGATCTTCGGCGCCCCGGGCTCGGCCCGCTCCCCGAACGACACGTCCGAGAGGGCTGCCTGCACTTTCGGGAAGAACTTCAGGCTCACCGACCCGATCGAGATGGGACGCTCCGTCTCGAGCTCGATCCGCGTTTCGGCCATCTCCCTCAGGCGATCTCTCGGGAAGAAGAGGAGAAGAAGAATCGCAACGACTACGACGAGCGCGATGATCCCGCCGACCACCGCGATGACAATCTTCAAAGCTCTGTTCATCGTCATGCCTCCGCCATGGTCGGATGACGACCGACTACCCAGTGGAGATCCTTCGTGTTTCCACGATCATGACCCGATCCGCCGGCGCCCGCAAGGCGACCGTGCGACCGATGGCGTCCTCGTCTACACTGCCGGGCGTGGATGATCGAGGAACCCGCGGTCCGGAGGACAGGAGCCGCGTGGCCGCGGCGGCCCACCACCGGGAGAGCCTCATGACATCACGCATCGCGTGGCACGTGCTGATCCCCGTGCTCGTCGGGCTGATCCTTCGGGTCGTGTTCGTGACCGGAAATTGGGATTCCCCGTTCTTCCTGACGCCGCTCGTCGACGCGGAGGAGTTTCACGAGCAGGCCGTCTGGATCGCGGACGGAAACGCATACCCCGAGAGGCCGTTCGCGCGCCCACCCCTCTTCATCTACGCCGTCGCGGGGCTCTACAAGTTGTTCGGCACCGATATGCGTGTCGTCATCGTGGCGCAACAGATCCTCGGACTTCTCACGATCGCACTGACCTCGATGATCGGAGCGCGATTCTTCGGACGCCGCGTGGCCCTGATCGCGGGGATCATCATCGCCCTTAGCCGGCTTCCGATCCTCCTCGAAGGACAGCTCCTGAACGAGACGCTTCAGACGGCGCTTCTCGCTGCATGCGTGTTGTTCGTCGACGGCGCACTCACCCGTCGATCCGGCGTTCAGTTCGCGTTCGCGGCGCTCACAGGCGCGCTCGCGATTCTGACGCGCCCCACCTCCGCTCTGTTCGTCGTCCCGGCCCTTCTCTATCCGGCCGTGGCGCGACGCGTGCCGAGCGAGCGGACCCGGCTTCTCGGCGGACGGTCGATCGTGCTGGCGGCACTGCTCTTCGTCGTCGTCGGCGGGTCGGCGGCCGTGCGAAACCGGATCGTGGGAAACGAGTGGGTCGCTGTTTCGAACAACGGCGGGATCAACTTCTTCATCGGAAATGCCGTGCGACACGACGAGCTCATCGACATTCGCCCCGGAATGGCCTGGGAACGGTTGTCGCGTTCACCGCGATCGCTGGAAGAGACCGACGTGTTTCGGATCGCACCGTTCGATGATGGATACGGAGCGTGGGACCGGCGCTACTACGGGGCGGGACTCGCCGACATGGTGGACAACCCGGGTGGCGCGCTGGGGCGCCTGGTCCGAAAGGGGGCGCAGTTCTGGTCCGCTTTATGGGTCGACCGGAACCTCCCACCCTCGGCCTTCATCGCGGACGACTCACCGCTTCGCTTCGTCACCTTACCGTTCGGTATCGTCGGCCCGATCGCGCTTGCGGGTCTGGTGTGGCTCGGTGTGACGCGCCGGTGTGGGTGGCGTTTGCTCCTTCTGATGATCGGCTCGGTCTGGCTCACGTGTATCGTTTTCTTCGTGACCTCCCGCTATCGAGTGCCCGCCTACCCGGCGATGGCAGTTGCGGGCGGTTTCATCGTCGTGGAATGGGTAGGTCGTCTGCGCGCCTGGCTCGCGGGGCGATCGCCCACCGAACGCGGAGCCGCCATCGGTATCGGCGCGACGCTTCTGTGCGCGCTTGTGTTCTCCTGGACCGATCCGGGAAACGCGCGCCGCATTGCCCCGGCGCGGAGCACATACCTTCGCGGGATCGCGCTGGAGCGCACGGGCAACAGCTCGGGTGCGCTCGCCTCCTACAACGAGGCGCTCGCCGAATCACCCGATGATCCCGACATCCTTCAATCGACGGCGCTTCTTCTCGTGAAGTTCGGACAGCCCGAGCGGGCGGCCACTCTGCTCGAGAGGGCGGCGGCGGCAATGCCGGACCATCCACTGCCCCCGTTCAATGCGGGCCTCGCCTATCTGCTTCTTGAACGCCACGAAGACGCCGTCGACGCCTTCCGACGGGCGGTTGCCATTCGGAGCGATCTCGCCCGGTACTATGTCTACCTCGGCAAGGCACTGGCCGCCGGGGGACGGGCGGAAGATGCGCTCGTGTCGCTCGATCGGGCCATCGAGATCCGGAGCGACGAGCCGTACGCGTGGATGGAAAAGGGGAGGGTGCTTCTGCGTCTCGGGCTCGAGGAGGAAGCGCGCGAGGCGCTCGCGACCGAGATCGTGCAGAACCCATCCTCCGAATCGGTTCTGCTTCAAGATCCGGAGCTCGTCCCGCTACTCCGACGGTCCCGATGAGACATCGTCCGGATCCACGATCTCTCTGATCTCATCACGAAGCGTTGCTGCCCGCTCTCCGTAGACCGGACTCGACTCCACGAGCACATCGAGGTGGCCGAGCGCGCCGGCGGGGTCATTGAGGAGTAGATACGCCTGCGCGAGGTACCACCGGGACCTGTCCGCGACTACCGGGAGCGACGATCGGCCGGATGCCTCGAGATGGATCCGCGCGCTTTCCGGATCGCCCTCCATGAGGAAGCTCAACCCGAGGAAGAAGCGCGCCTGGTCCATCTTGTCCCACTCGGCCCCGGACTCCTCGAGCACCACCGCTTCGGCCAGCGAGCGGGCCGCGGCCGCGTAGCGCCCCTCCGCATAGAGCAACATCCCATCCTGGTAGAGACGCGACCGATCGGACGCCCCTCCCGCGCGGACCTCGATCGGAACGTAGGGCACCGGCTCGATCCGGGCGAGACGCATCAGCTCGTCCTGCGGTTGCCACTCGGTCTGCACGACAAGGAAGAGAACGATTGCGACCGCCGCGGCCGCGGGGGCGACGATGCGCCAGCGGAACATGTCCCGCAGGGAGTCGATCCAACCGCGCAACGGCACTTCACGACGTTCCCCATCGACGTCGCGCGCGGGAGCGATCTCTCGCAATCGGTCCACGATCTTGCCCGGCTCTCGCCGCATGGTCGATGAGACCGCCACCATTTCATAGAGGTGATCCAGGCACGCGGAGCAGTGACTCAGATGTTTCTCAAACGCCGCCCGCTGCCCGGAATCCAGGAGCCCGAGCTCATACGCCGCGAGATAGCGTCCCTGATCGGGATCGGTGCACGCGTTGTCGGGCATCATGGCGCAACCTCCTCTTCGAGTTCGCGCAGGATTTCTCTGAGCCTCAGCCGGCACCGGTGAAGCGTCACGTAGAAGCTGCCGGACGACATATCCGGATGATCCTCCCGAACGCCTGCCATCGCGCGACCCGATATCTTGCGGGGTCCTCCCCCCAGCTCGAGGCTCTCCAGAATCCGTCGGAAGATCGTCCCACAGGTCGGCCGCTCACTGGAGAGCCGAGCGATCGCTCCCGTCACGCGTTCGATCACTTCCCGCGAATCGTCGAACACGTCGGGCGACAAGGCGTGGCGTGTCGCGAATTCGGCTTCTATGTCGTCTCGATCGTCGAGCGACTCGTGCCGGATGTTACGCGATCTGCGCTGATAGTAGTTGCCGATGACGTTGCGTAACACGACGAGACTCCACGGAAGAATGCCCTCAGCCGACGGACGTTCTCGATAGCGCGCCACCACGACGCGTAGCGCGTCCTGAACGATGTCTTCGTGGTCTTCCTCTTGAACTCTTTGTTTGGCGAGCGGAAGGAATCTTTCACGGAGCGTGCTGAAGAGGAGCTTTTCCGCGGAAGGGTCTCCGGCGGCGGCCCGTGCCGCAAGGTTGTCCAGGCTCTCACCGGGCGACGGTCGGTCGTTCGTGCCCGGCGGTCTGGCCTCGTGTTGTCCGTGGGTTGTGCCCACAGCGCCCTCCCGCGATAGTGATCCCATGACGATGCTACGAATCGTGCCGGCCGGTTTGTGGTCCCGCACCAACGGATTAATCCCATGCCGTTAGGGAGTGGGCAAGTGGACGATCATGACCTGAATCCTGATCGATTTATCATCAACACGCCTGCTTGCCGCCACCGCGACGACCTCGTGCCGCTGATGGAAGAGTTTGGTCTGGATGTCTACTTCAGCGAGCACATGCACGGATACAACTGAGGATTCCTGAACGGGGTGTTTTACTGCGTGATGGGGTCACCGCTCGGCTGTGGACGTTTCATCCCGACGGTGAATGCCGCGAGGCTCTCGATACGTTCTCGTGAACGGATGAACCAACGGGCGTCACAATCGGGTCGCACGGTCGGCAGCGCCCGCTCTTGTCGCCGAATATGCCAGACCCGCTCAATCCGCACACGACGATCGAGTTCTGGCTTCCGAAGACGGGACGCGCGGTATTGAACGTCTTCGACGCGTCGGGGCGTCGGGTCCGTCAGCTCGTTGACGAGGTGTTCGAGCCAGGTGCATATCGTGCGACCTGGGACGGACGCAATGATCAAGGGCATCCCATGGCGTCCGGCGTGTACTTCTTCCGCCTCGTAGGTGCCGGCAACAAGGCATCGAAGAGGGCACTCTTGCTTCGGTAGCTGCGCGCCGAAGAAGACGAATTCGTCTCATCACAGAAGAACCGCCCCGGACGGCCGGGGCGGTTCTCTTTTCGGCGAGTGGTGTGGGCGCCTGTTGCTGTCGGTGCCTTGCGGCCCTGAAGCCTGGAAACGAAAACGCTTTCTAGTCCCGAAAGCGCGCCTTCATCGCCCCCCAGGTGGTTTCGACGATCGGCGTTCCGCCGCAGCCTTCGTTCCGCGCGCCGATCAGCCCGCAGTCGTATCCATCGGGATGATTGCCGGGCAGGCACGGAGAGCCGGCGTGCAGTGTGAAGTCCCCGTTCGAAGGATCACAGAAGATCGGATCCGCTGAGAAGTTTCCGTCGACGCCGTTTTGGCCCTCGATGCAACCTACCCAATCTCCGCCCGCGTTTCCGTATACGTCACAGCAGTTGAGCGTGAGCGCGGCGAGCTGCTCGCAGAACACGGCCTCCCCTTCGGAACTGAAGGCGATGATTGTGTTTTCCAAGACCGGCTCCGTATCGTGCAAGGCGATGCCGCCGCCCGACGCAGCGGAATTTGCGTGGAGCGTGCAGTCGGTCACAGCTAGAGAGTAGGAGTCCTCGACGCGCATGCCCCCGCCTGTCCCGTCGGAAACGTTCTCCGCAATGACACAGCCGCTCAGAGCCGGGGACGCATAGATGAGATACATTCCGCCCCCATGGGAGCCCGCCGAGTTCCGTGAAATCACGCAGTCGACGATCGCGGGCAGCATGAAACACTCCATAAAGAAGAGTCCGCCGCCATGCTGCTCCGCCCTGTTGTCGCGAAACACGCAGTCCACGAGCGTGGGGGCGGCGGTGTCGAAGTACACGCCCCCGCCATAGTCTGTGGAATTCGATGAGAACACACACCCCGTGATGGTCGGGGCGGAGTCCCAATGGACGCCGGCGATCCCCCCTCCGCTTCCCGCGGTGTTGCCGTGGAAGACACAATCGATGATCTCGGGAGAGGAATCGTTCACCAGGCAGATGCCCGCGCCGATCGACGCGTGGTTTTCGGTGAAGACGCAATCCATGATCCGCGGCGAGGAGACGCTGTCGCAGCAGATGCCGCCACCGCCGCGCCATTCGGTACTGTAGCCGCCCGTGATCGTGATCTCTCGGAGGATCGATTCCGAACCCTCGCCCGAGTGGAACGAGAACCCGCGGTGCTGCTCCGCTTCGCTGCCCTGGCAGTCGATGACGCACACATCAGGCTGCCCGTTCTGTGACTCGATGACGATCGCCTTGCCGCGATAGTCGATGTCGCGGTTTCCATTCCCCATGAATGTTCCGTCCGCGAGTAGGATGACATCCCCGTCCAGTGCCGCGTCGACCGCGTCTTGAATAGTGGGAAAATCGCCCGACCCATCGGATTCGATGATGTAGGTGGCAGCGAAAGCCGACCCGAGTAGAACGCAGAACAGGGCGATGAAGAACACGGTGATCCGCATGGCCGGCCTCCTTGCGGTGTGTGAACTCACGAGTGCCGATTGCCAGTATAACATCTCCGTCAGATGGAGACGCAGATGCGGGGCTGGGCTTGTGCGGGCGTCCAACTAGCAGCTGCTGGCAACTGTCGAGACTTCTCCGAAGGCTACCGAGCCAGCGATCGCAGTTGATGACGCTTGCCTGCCCTCAACGGGTTCTCTCAAAACAGCCACCTCTCGGGCGGACATCGAGAAACCGATCCCCCGAACGCGTCGGCTGGTTGCGCAACAAGAAACCGCCCCGGACGGCCGGGGCGGTCTTCATTTCAGCGAAAAGTGTGACGTCAGTTGCTGTCGGCGGGAGTCGCCACCCCGCCGGCATCGATGTGCGCCAGCATTCGGTCGATCTCCTCGATACGCGCGGCCCTCCGGGCGTGCTCACGCGCGACCTCGAGCACCTCGCGCGCGCGGTCCGCCTCCCCGCGATTGAGGAACAGCTTGCCCAGCACGTAGTGGCTGCTCGCGTGCGTCGGATCCGCGATGATCGCGCGGGTGAGGCTCGAAATGGCCTCCTCCGTATTCTCCCCCTGCAGATGCCAGATCCCGACGTTGTAGAGAACGAAGGCGCTCTTCGGCGCGAGATCGAGCGCGCGCTTGAAGATGGGGCCGGCATCCTCGTAGCGGTCATGAATACTGTAGGAAAGGGCCAGATTGACGAGCCCCGAGATATTAGTGGGATCGACCTCGAGAATGTGCAGCAGATGCTCGCGCGCGCCTTCGAAGTCTCCCTCGTGCTCGTGGATTGCCGCCAGGTCGTGCAAAGCCGAAAGCGAATACGGCTGAAACTCGAGCGTCTTCTCGGCGCACCGGCGGGCGCCCTCCAGGTCTCCCTGGGCGCGAAGTATTCTAGCTAGATAGTGGTTCGCCTCTTCCTGATGAGGATCCACGGCCAGGGACTGCTCGAAAGCTTGCTTGGCCGCCTCGGCGTTCTTCGTCACGATGTAGTGGGCCTTGCCGAGGTTGGTCAGCACCATGGGATTGGAGGAGTCAATGCCGGCCAGCTCCTCGAGCTGCTGAAGCCCCTTGAACTCCATACCCATGCGGAGGTTCTCGGTCGCGACGCCGATCATCTCGAATAGCCAGCCGCGCTCGTGTGGGTCCTCCCGGCCCTGGACTTCCTCGAGCGAATCGAATGACTCCGATTGCACGCCGCTTCCGCCCGCGATATAGCCGAGCGCGGCGAGCTTCCGCAGAATCTCTTCGTCGGGAGCTGAGAGCGACCCAGCGGCTTCCGCGGAGGTCCACGCTTCCATCTCGCGCTCCAGACGATTCGTCATGCGCTCGACCGCATCCGGCTCGGCGGATGCGAGATCGTAGATTTCTTCCGAATCTTCACCCACCCGATAGAAACGCGGCTTCGGTCCATGGATGAGTTTCTCGGAGGAAGTACGAAGGCCGCGAAGCGCCCCCCACCCACAGTGCAGCGCGGGGATCAGGGTCTCCATGTAGACGGCCCGTTCGGGCTCTCTCACCTCCTGCCCGCGCACGATCGGCGCGAACGAGATGCCCTGTACATCGCTCGGGGACTCGACATCGACGAGATCGAGGATGCTCGGCATGATGTCGACCACCGACGTGAGACGATCGACGCGCCGCCCGGGAGACTTCTCATCGGGAGACTTCACGATGAGTGGCACGTGCATCGTGCTGTCGAAGATGAGAAGGGAGTGGGTCGATTCACTATGATCCAACAGGCCCTCTCCATGGTCCGACGTGAAGACGATCAGCGTACGATCGTACTCGCCCTGCCGCTTCAGCAGCTCCAGCACGCCACCGAGCTGCTCGTCGGCGTAGGCGATCTCGCTGGAGTACGGCTCGGTGAAGCGGCTGCTATGCGGCTCGGGGGCATTGATGGGCTGGTGGGGATCGAAGTAGTGAAGCCAGAGAAAGAACGGCTTTCTCCGCGGCTGCTCCAGCCAGTCGATCGCCGCCGCTGTGACGAGATTCGCCTTACGCTCCGCGAAACCGAATGCATTGACGGCCCGCATCTCGAGCTCATCCTTCGACCAGCCCTCGTCAATGTCGTCATTGTAGCTTGCGAAGCCCTGGTCCAGATTGAAACGGGAATCGAGCACGAACGCGGCTACGACGGCACTGTTGTCATAGCCCTCATCCGCAAGCACCTCGGCCAGCGACGTCACGGTCTCCCGAACGACATAGGTCGAATTGTCGCGCACGCCGTGAAAAACGGGGTACGTCCCCGTCAGAATCGACGCGTGACCCGGCAGCGTGATCGGATTGGTCGTGAATGCCTGCGTGAAGAGCACGCCGTCTTCGGCGATGGCATCGACGTTAGGAGACGTCGGTTCACCGTAGCCGTAGCAACTCAGGTGATCGGCCCGGGTGGTATCAAACGTCACGAGCAAGACGTTCCATCGATCATCCCGACCGCAGCCGCAAAGCACCAAGAAGATGAGCAGAAATGCGCGTGACGATTTCATCGGTCGTTCCTTACCGCATCAGATCGGCGGCAGCCGATCGTGGTAGATCTTGATATCGGCCTGCCGGAGAAGCTTCTCCGTCTCCTCGTCCTCGAACTGCTGATAGTTGCGCCGCAGGTAGTTGGTGCGGACCTTGTCTTTGAGATTCTCAAACGTGTGCTGGACCGGTGGAAAGTTCTCCACAAGCCGAACAATGACCACGCCGGTCTGTATGTATTGGAGACGAGTGGCATCATAGCACTCCGCAATTCGCGCGTCGGCCACCTCGCCTTCATTCAAGGCCTTTACCTGATCGAGCATTCTGGGCTGGATCCACAACCGGAATCCGAAATCGGTAATGTACTCCATCCGTCCGCCGTTGGGCGCGGAGTAGTGGCTCGAGTGCGCCCGCGCAAGCTCGGCGAAATCCTCCCCCGCCCGGATACGTTCAACGAGATCTTCTCCACGCTTGAGGGTCTGCCAGAGAAGCTCGTCCTCGGCGGGCTTGAGAAAGATCACGTCCAGATGCCGTGTACGCAGCGTGTGATAGCGCTGCTCGTTCTGCTCGAAATACTCCTGGAGCGTCGCATCGTCTATCGATTCGGCCTTCTTTTTAAGGCGCCGGCTCATGGCGCTGGCGTACTTCGCTTCCCGGACCGTGTTGGTCATCAACTCGGCGATCTCGTCGCGCTCATGCAGCTTCAACCGTTCGGCCTCGAGAACGAGAAGCTTGTTGACGGCGACGTTGTCCAGGAAATCGTGCACGGCCGGATAGTGGCCCGCGTAGAGCTGTTCAACAAGGTTGTCGGGCAGCTCGCCGGTGAGATCGCTGAACGTGTAGACCATGTCCGACATCGAGATCAGAGGCGTGCTTTCCGACGTCTGCGGATCCTCGAGACGCTCGTAGTGTTTCTCCATGCCGTATCCTGGGCCCGCTTCGGAGACGAACTGGGCCTGCAGCCTCTTGAGCTTGTTCAGACGCGCCCGGCGGATCACGAACTCCTTGACCTCATCGTACGGGCGGTCGAACGCTTCTGATCGCTCGACGAGCGTCACGAGCTGAAATCCGGTGGGGGTATCGAAGACCTCACTAATCTCGTTTCGCTCGAGACTCCAGACAACGCGCTTGAACTCGGGAAACGCGTCCGCGTCCGCCTTGAGCGTGAAGAAGCCGCCCATGCGGGCGGTTTCCGACTGGGAATGGCGCTTGGCCATTTCTCCGAACTCGGCCCCCGAAAGAATCTCCTCGCGAATCCCCTCAAGCTTCTCGCGGACCTTGGCCCGTTCGTCCTCGGACGTGACGCCCGCCTCGGCCCGAAGGTAGATAAACTGGATCCGACACTTCTCCGGCTCCTTGTACTGGTGCGGATGCGTGTCGTATTGCTCCTGTGCCTCTTCCTTCGATATGGGAATCCGATTCCAACCGAGCTCATCCGTCATGAGCGCGACCATGATGCTTCCACGAGCGTTGCGGACCGCGTATTGGACCGCAGGATCATCATCCGCGACTTCCGGCTCGAGCATCTTCCGCAGCACGATCTCGCGAATGTTGACCTCTCTCCAGTCTTGATCGCTTACCTCGGCGACCTGAGGGTCTTCTTTCAGATCCGGCCGGACGAAACCGTCGAACTCCGCACGCCGAACCACACCACCTTTGTAGGCGGCCACGACGTCCGGATCGTCCTTCCCGGACTCCGACCCACCACCACCACATCCAAAACCAACGAGCGCGGCAAGAACCGCGCCTAACCCGTATAGACAGCTTCTACGAATCAAGGCTATGCCACTCCAGTTTAAGAGGTTCTGCATCTGTCGATATCGGACGAAGCGGGGCAATACTACACCATTTGCTCCCACCAGGGGGTATATCATTCGCCCGGTTCAACGCCGATTGAACACCGCTTGGTGGCCCCAGGGTCCGCACTTAGGAGGGGGATCTACGTGGTGGAAGAAAGGATCGCCGGCACCAAAAAGGCACCGCGACCAAAGTCGCGGTGCCCAATCTGCAAAACCGGCAGCAGGCTACCTCTAGTTGTAGGCGGCCTTGATGCTGCTCCAGCTCTTCAGCTCAACCGGCGTGGAACCCGGCACGGTCACGGACATGACCCAGTTGCCAGGGAAACCAAGCTGATCAACCATCGTGTGGGAGCTCGCACCGCAGGCAGGCGCACGGATGTACGAGGACTGCGCCGAGCTGCTGGTGTCCAGACCCCAACGCATACCGACATTGGTCTGCGGCTGGTTGTGTCCGAAGAAGAAACCAGCCGAGTAGATGTCGACGTTGATCGGGGCAGTGTGCGAACCTAGCGACCAATCCATACCAGGAGTACGCGAGCCGGCGATCTCAGCACCCGGACCGGCCGGAACCGGACCTTCCCAGCACACGAAGCTGAGAGCGGTGATTGTCGTCGAGACCTGAGTGTAGATGTAGTAGAAATGGTTGGTCAGCGTGAACGGCGGGACGAAGGTAGCCGTGACACCAACAGCGATGTCATTCGGACCACCCGAGTTACCCGTCGGGTTCGAGCAACCAAGACCCATCTCAGGAATCAGGTCACCTTGATAGAGATCCGTCGCACGAGGCAGATACTCCGGCGGCGGCATGGTGTTGTAGCCCGGAAGCGTATCCGCAACCGCGAGACCGGCGACAGATACCGTAAGGACGGCACCAAGCAGTAGACGTGCTAGCATGTGAAGTCTCCTCCTTCTTGCTGTGGATCAGGATGCGTGTGAGCTCGTGACCTGGTTATCACTCCCTCACGACACTCGCTGTCCTGCAGACAGTTGCTGCCATACGGACCAAATTATAGCAGAACCCCAGCGTGCGTGTCACGGCCAAACTGCGGCTAGAGGCCACAATCCACTGGCCTCAATCTACTTCGGCAATTCATCTCGAAAAATTCACAACTGTCTTCATTGAGCTGCATCGCGTGTCCAGCGATGATGCGCCACTAAAGTATTGCGTTTGGATCCGTTATGGACAGACCGCGCGCCCGGGATGATCCAGGGGTGGGCGCGACCGCGCGAGCGGGGGTCTTCGACCCGGCCCCCGTCCACAAACGACCGATAAACGAACGCTCGTTCGAACTCCTGCCGTTCTCCGCGGCTTCATTCACCGGAATGAGGCCGCTAGGTGGCATCGCAGTGACGCCAATACACGACAACTTGGCCTTCCAAGGTAGCCCCACATTCATCCAGCTTCGCCACTCGGAGACGTGCTGTCCCGCCTGGCGTGACGGCGCACCTGGATCCCGGCAGACGGCGAGGAGCATAAACGACCTCACATCAAGAGGTTCGGGATGTCGCCGGGTCCTTGAGCCGTGCGAGGACGTGTGGTCAGTACCGTGTGAGGTGGGCAGATGGCGACGCGCCCGGCCCCGGCTACCGCCAGGTGGCCAGAAGAAGGGCCTGCTTCTCCGTGAACCCCTGCTCCTGTGAAAGCGGGATGATTCGCCTGCGAATCCCCAGCCGGGGATCCTCCACCCATCCCGACACCACCGCCGACGGATCGGCGATGAAGACGAGATCCGCGCCGCAGTACGTTGGGTTGAAGGGTCGGAAGAACTCCGGAGTCACATGCTTGCGGTGGCCGGTCGACTTCCGTTGGTCGCCGCCCCCATGCGCGACGACTTCCCGGCTCACGAGTCCGTGCTGGTCATAGATGAACAGACGCGAGTAGTAGCCGACTCCGCCAATGCTGCTGCGAACGAGGGAATCGCCCGGGCGTGTGTGGATGGAAAGCGCCTTACCGAGACGGGCCCACTTCTCAGCGCGCGTCTTCATGGTCTGCCACTGCTCGAACTCGGTTCTGTGCCCTCCGATGTTCCAGCGGAAGTGGAATGCCTCCCGCATCCATGTGGGCGTCACGTGCACATTGAACGCCGGCAGGATCGAAAGGATCACACCGGCCGCCACCGCAACCGCCGCGAACGGTAGCCTGAGCCGCTCCGCGCGCTCGATCCGATCGAGGATCAGCCCGAAGAGAACGGCAAAGAACGGCATTGCCGGCACCAGGAACCGTCCCATGCACATGAAGTCCCCACCAACCAGTATCGCGTACGCGAGGGAGCCGAGAATCACGAGCACGCACTGCCGAGCGAGAAGCGAGTGCCTCCCGCGCAGCAACCACAAGGACGAGACGAGAATGAGAAGCAACGATGGGATGGTCAGGAAAAGCACGACCACGTAGTTGAGCCCCGCCTGATGCGCCAATGCCGTCAGGCTGACCTTTGCCTGCGCCGTATTCGGAAGCAGCGCGCCGTGGTAGGTGAGGCGCCATACGACGAGCGCGGCGGCGGCGATCAGGGTCACCAGGCCGGTCGGCAGATATGGGCGCCACTGATCCCGGCTCCGCTCCCCGCTGAGGACGGCGGCTCCGGCGGCGGCCGACATAATGAGGGCCACCCAGCAGATCCCGTCGGCTCTCAGCAAGATCACGCAGAGTGCCGCCAATCCGGCCTGAACCGTGCGAACGCGACCGGGAGCGCCCGTGATGCGATCGAACAAGACGAAGATCGCCAGCGAGAACGCCATTGTGGCCATTCCGCCGGTGGACCAGATGGAAACGGGAGGGAGGACGGCGAAGAAGAGCGCCGCCCCCGCGACCGTCCACGGCGAGGCGCTCACGCGTTCTCGTGCGAATCGGACGACGAGGATCAGCAACGCGACCGCGACCGTGATCGACAGCACGCGCGACCAGGTTGTGACGTCCCAGCCCAATCCCTCGACGACCGCCATCAGCAACGCCCAGAGAAGCTCGCTGTAACCCTCGACGGGCGGATCCACGCCGGGGTTGTATCTGAGCCCCGACCCGTTCGCGAGGTTCTGCGCGTATCTGAACGTTATATATGCATCATCACAGACGAAGCTGAATCGCCTGATTAGCAAAAGTAACAGCGGCAGGGACAAGACGATCGGCACAAGGCGGGAAACGCGCATGATTCCGGGCTCGGTGATCGATGGACGTGAGTGGTTCCGGGCTCTTTTCGCGGCGATGGTATTGGCCCGTCTACGCGAAGGCAACCGGGAATGCGCGTCGCGGATCAGCGTGCCTTGTTGCCGTTGATCGTCACGCGGAACGTCGCCACGCTCGGGTCCGAGCCGACGAGCGACCGTCCGACCCCTTCTATCGATCCGATGATGGCGCCGCCCGAGACGGTGAGCTGAAAACTGGCCCCCGCGTCGAAGATGAACTGGTCGACGAACTGACCGAGGATGTCGTGGTTCACCAGAATGCTGAATCCGTTGGCGGCCGACGCTTCGGCGACGTGGGTGTCGGCCAGGAAGCCGCTGAATGTGATGCTTCCATCCTGGTTCTGATTCGCGAGAATCGTGAAGTAGACCAGGTTGACCGCATCTACGATGTCCGTGCTCTCGAAGAAGACGGGTGAGCAGGCGAACCGGGTGCCGACACACCCATCGTACCTGAGGTAGACGTCGCCGGGCGGCAGGCCGATCCAGACCGAGCTCCAGATACCGAAATCGCCGTGCTGGTTCGCGGTCCGAGTGCCCAAGAAGATGTGGACCGGGTTCTGAACGTAGGCGGCCCCGAAGATGATGTCTGCGGGCGCGATCCCCGGAATGACCATGCCCTGCGGCACGGCCATGACGCCCGGTTGCGAGGCCTTCAGACTGATGGTCGCGGGCGATGCGCTCAAGGCCATCGGCTTCGCACCCGTCAGGGCCGCTGTGATCTCCGCGTCATACGTAACGTCGTAGTCACCCATGACGTCCTGGAGCGCGGTGGGAATGTTGGACGGCGTATCCTGCGGCTGATTCGGACTGTCGTCTTTGCCGCAGCCGGTGATGCCCATTGCCAGGAACGCGAATACGATCGCTAAGCATACCCTTGCCATGGCTGACCTCCCGGCTGTCGTTGCCCCCCGGCGCGTGTTCACGACCGTGGCTGCTGCCACTCGGGCCGACACGGTCGCTCAAGCGGGCGGCACCCTCAGGGCGTGATTCTACACCAAGACCGCGATGGTGAGGAGCGGTTCAGCGGACACAAGAGGCGGCGAACGGCAAGAACATCCCCTGACGATCTTCCGATGCAGACTGGCCTCGCCTCGCCTCTATCAGCGGCGGAGATCAGCCACTTCAATCGGGCAACCAGCTTAGAAGCAAGATCTTACACGGAGATTTCCTGACAAAGTCGATGAAGCGATCAGAAGGTGCGACCGGTCTCTCCGACGCCACGCCACGTCGCGCCGCGTCGCGTCGCGGGCGGATCATGGCTCCGGAGGCGGAATTCGGCTGGCTCCGGGGGCCAACTCGTGTTAGAATCTATAGTTACTTGAAAGTCAGTTTTTCCCGCCTCGTTCACTCTCGTTGGGTGGCTGGGTTGATGGGTTAAG
>CAZAMP010000051.1:0-28974 GCA_964486455.1 uncultured bacterium
CCGCACTTTTCGACCGGCGAAAGGGGTGCCGCGGTTTTCAGCCGGCGTTTACACACCCTCTATTCATTGGCCAGATGTAGTATCCAGGGAGAGGATATCATGGTTAGTCTGGCACACGACAATCGGGAGTCGTTTCGACTCATGACCATCCAACCGTTCTCGGCCGACCAACCAGGTTGTGTGGGTCCCGAAATCTCCAACGTCTTGACGGGGTTGATGTTCCGTTCCATCTAGAAGCGTTGTCAAGGCGAGAGTCAGAGAGTCCTCATCCGACATTGTGCACTCCAGAGCACACGAATTGCTCTCTTCCCTATTCCTCAAGCAGGATCGCGTGAGTTAGAGCCCCGCGCGGGGCCCAGTTGGCGGGTTTGTAGCGTCGAGAGGGGCAGCGATGCGATTAGCGCATTGAGCATGATCAACTTGGGACTCCTGGATGGTGAGCCGTCCGGGGTTCGAACCCGGGACCCTCTGCTTAAAAGGCAGATGCTCTACCTGACTGAGCTAACGGCCCACCGAATTTGCCGACGGGGATAGTCTCAACTTCTGGCGGGAAGGTCAACCGCGGCCTACCGCCTCGGAGGCAGTTCGCCGCCAACCCTTCACCTCCCCAGCGTCTCCCGAAGCGCCCCCTCCAGCTCCGGATACTCGAAACGAAACCCGCTATCGAGAAGCCGACGCGCCACGGCGCGCTGACTCCACAAGACGACGTCCGCCATCTCCCCCATCATCATCCGAAGCGCCCAAGCGGGTACCGCGAAGAGCGCCGGTCGCCCCAACACGCGCCCCAACGCCGATGTGAACTCCCGGTTCATGACCGGGTTCGGCCCGACCACATTCACGGCACCGGCAATTGACTCGTTCGACACGACGAACCGCACTGCCCGCACGAGATCACCCAAAGAAATCCACGGCATGTACGAAGCACCATCGCCGAGACGCCCGCCCAGCCCAAGCCGAAACACGGGAAGCATTCTCCCCAGCGCACCGCCCGCACCCGAAAGCACCATCCCGATGCGCAAGAGAACGACACGAACACCGAACGCCTCCGCCGAAAGCGCCTCTGCTTCCCACTCCCGGCATACGTCGGCGAGAAAACCGCTTCCGTGCGACGCCGATTCCCCAAGCACCTGATCCCCGCGGTCACCGTAGATCCCCACCGCCGATGCCGACACCAGCACGCGCGGACGCGTTTCAAGCCGCGAAAGCGTCCCCACCAGTAGCCGCGTCCCCAACACCCGGCTGTCACGGATGCGCGCCCTCTGCGCGTCGTTCCATCGCCGCCCCGCAACGCTCTCGCCGGCGAGATGCACGACGGTATCGACGCCTTCAAGACCGGCGGCGTCGATTTCGCCTCGAGAGGGATCCCACATCACGCTCGACACGTCACCCGCAGACCCCGCAGCAGAGCCGGCCGCCCGGGAGCATCCACCCGACCGCACCAACCGAACGACGTGATCCTCGGATGAAATGAAGGACGTCACGAGGGCCGACCCGATGAGCCCGGTCGACCCTGTGATGAGAACGGACATCAGTCCCGGAGTGGCGGAAGCAGATCTTCACGGACGTGTATGATCTTATCGCGGCGACTGCCGGTACTCACCATTGCGATGGGCACGCCCGCGATCTCGGCAATCCGTTCAACGTAGCGCTGCGCGTTCTCGGGAAGATCCGACCACGTCTTGGCGTTTCCGACCGTCCCCGACCATCCCGGCATCTCCTCATACACCGGTTTGCACTGATCGAGCGTGTCGATGGGATCCTCCAGGACGGGATCCGGCGCGCCCTCGTATGACGTCGCGATCCGGAGGGTCTCTTCCCCATCCAGAACGTCGAGCTTTGTCACCACGAGCGCGGTCACACCGTTCACCTCCACCGCATAGCGAAGCAGCACACCATCGAGCCAGCCGCAACGACGCGGACGACCCGTCGTGGCCCCGAACTCCGCTCCGCGAGAGCGGATAGCCTCGGCACTCGCCCCCAGCAGCTCCGTCGGGAACGGTCCCTCACCCACGCGGGTGGTATACGCCTTCACGATGCCGACCACGCTCGACAGCGTCGTCGCCGGCATCCCGAGTCCCACCACGGCCCCGCCGGTCGAGGGGTTCGATGAGGTCACGAACGGATACGTGCCGTGATCCAAATCCAAGAGAACGCCTTGGGCACCTTCCAGAAGAAGCTCACGGCCGGTTGTGATCAGGTTCGTAACCATCCGCCTGACCTCGCGGATAAACGGTCTGAAACTCTCGGCCTGCGCATCGAGCGTCTCTCGGACCTGATCCATCGGTTGGAGTGAGGTCGGCTCGCAACCCACGCAAAGTGCCCACTCCCGGATACCTCGTAGCGCCTGATCGCGGCGCTCCGGACGATAGAGATCGCCCACGCGAAGGCCGGTCCGTAGCGCCTTCGTCTCGTACGCGGGACCGATGCCACGAAGCGTCGTTCCGATCGGACGATCCGACGTCGCCTCCCGGTGGGTATCCACGGCCTTGTGATCGGGAAGAATGAGATGAGCGCGCGGGCTCATGAAGAGCCGTCCGTCCACGTCGATGTTCGCCTGCCGAATCGTATCAAGCTCGATGAGGAATGCCTCGGGATCGATCGCCATGCCGTTTCCGAGGAGACAGGTCACTCCGGGCCGGAGAATGCCGGCGGGAATGAGATGCAGGATGTGGGTGGTATCTCCAATGACGACGGTGTGACCGGCGTTTGCCCCACCCTGGTACCGCGCGACCGCGTCGACGCGCGCGCTCAGGATATCGGCGATCTTCCCCTTGCCCTCATCGCCCCACTGGCAACCGACCAGTGCCGTTACACCCATGCGGAGATCCTCCAGGCCGCGTACAACAGGATATGCCCGCGCAGCCCCGAATGGGTGCGCGGGGAAGAACGGCGGAGGATAGCAAGTAGGAATCTACGGGTCAAACGCCCAGTGGACGCGCCCTATCGGCCAAGCCAGTCGCGGACCTTCGCGTCCCGGTCGGGATCGCTTCCGTCCGAGAGCCGGAGGTATCGCCCGAACTCTTCCTTCGCCTCGGCGATCCGGCCGGCCGCTTTGAGCGTGAGCGCCAGGTTGTAGCGAAGCTCGGCCTTGTCCGGAGCGATGATCAGGGCCCGCTGATAGGCGTCGATCGCGCCGTCATAGTTGTTCAGCGCGCGACGGGCGGCCGCGAGCCCGGCGATCGCCTTCCAGTCGTTTGGGTCCACGTCGACCGCGTTCTGATGGATCCGCTCCGCGGCCTCGGGAAACCCTTGACGAAGGAGCGCCACGCCCAGGTTCGTCCAGGCCCGGCTGAACTCGATGTCGATCGCGAGCGCGCGTCGGCTCCACGCCTCGGCCGACTTCCAATCGCCGAGTTGGAGATGCACCGCGGCCATGTGGTTGGCGATTCGTGGATCCGTCGAGTCCAGGTTCCACGCGGTCGCCCCGGCCCGCACGGAGGTCGCGAACTCGCCCTCCTCGAGCGCCCGGAGAGATCGCGCCAGGTATCGGTCGGCGGCACCCGTTCGCCCCGACTGCCGGAGCGCGCCGGCGACGGAATCGTGTGCCTTTCGACCGGACGGCGTCAGTGCCGCCGGGCCGGGTAGCTTGCGCTTCGGCGCGGCCGTCTTGGGCGTGACCGTCTTCGGAGGCGCCGGTGCGGGAGTGATCGCCCTCGGCGTGGCCGTTTTCGGTTTGGCCGTCTCGAGTGCGACCGTCGGCGGCCCGACAGACCGCGGCGCAACCGTCTCCTGCGTCAACGCCTTCGGTTTGGCGGTTTCGCTATCGAGGGTCTCATCGGCCCGGCCCCCATGCTCGGCTTCATCACCGTACGCGCCGTCAGACGCTTCAGCGTCCGCGTGGGCGTCATCATCCACGTACCTGTCATCGTAAGCGTCGTCGTCGGAGTACATCGTCTCCGCCGAATCGCGCGTGGCCGACTCGAACTTGCTCGTCCCGATCGTATCCGGGAGCCAAGTAACAGCGAGCGCCCCGAGTCCGATCACGAGCGCTCCGACAACGATCAGCTTTCGGCGGGCGAGAAGTGAGAACTTCGAGCCTGCGAAACGGATCGGATTCGCCCCGCGAAGCGGAACGGCATTCTCAGCCGGCCCGATCTCCGCCGCATCGCCGATGCCGCTCGTCGCGCCACCCGTGTCTTCGCCGCCCGTGGTGTTGTCTGCGTACGACTGCGTGCCATCGTTGTAGTCATACCCACTCTCGATCGAGCCGGTCGTCGACTCGCTGCCATTCTCTTCCTGCCGGGGATCCGTGCCCGGGTCGTTTTCGTCGAAGGTCACCTTTAGTATGCCCCCTCGATTCGTTCGAGCTCGCGCATGGCGAACTCATTCGCTTCCCGGCCGACCATGACCCTGGGACGGAGCACGATCACCAACTCCACATGCTCCTCGATCCGGTCGGTCCGTCTGAACAAGTGTCCGAGCAGCGGAATTCTGCCCAGAAACGGAACCATCGACACGTCCTCCCGGACGCGTTCCTTCATGAGTCCGCCGATGACGAGCGCATGTCCATTCCGTACGCGGACCACCGCGTCCACCTCTCGGATGTCCAGGATCGGCGCGTTCGCCAGGATATTCATGCCGGTCGCGCCCGGCGGGAACACGTCCTCCCCGACAAGCTCAGTGATCGACGGGTGGATGTTCATCATGATGTCACCGTCGGCACTGATCTGCGGCGTGACGTCGAGAACGAGCCCGATCGTCACCCGTTCAGGCTCGACGGTGATGATGGGCTCGGACGATCCGTCCGGCTGCGTTTCGTAATCGATCTGTTGCGAGAAGAAACTCTCCTCGCGAGCGACCTTGATGATCGCCTTCTGATTGTTGAGCGTCGTCACGCGCGGCGAGCTGATCACCTTGACGTCACCCTGTTTCCCCAGCGCGTTCAGGAACACGTCGAAGTCACCCTCGGAGAAGGCGGCCCCGAAGACCGCGTCTCCCAGCGAGAGATCCTGGGCCACGGCGAATTCGTCCTGACCGAAGACATCGGTAACGTCACCCACGACCGGGATCTGGCTCCAATCGATGCCGAGGTGTCGCTCCTTGCTGAGAACGACCTCCGCGATCTCTGCCTCGATGAACACCTGGCGGTGGGTCGACCCTTCGATCCGCTCGAGGAAGTCCGCGACACGGTTGAGCTTCGAGAAAGACGCCGTCACGAGCACCACGCCCGAATGAGGATGGACGACCAGACGCTCGCGGACCCCGACGCCGTCACCTTCATCGCCCGAGGAGCCCTCGAAAGAGGAGTCATCCATCAGGTCGCCGCCTGCCACGTCACCGCCCGCTCCACCGATTTCCGCCTGCCCCTCGCTGCCGCCGAAGACGATCATCTCGAGGCCTTTGATGATGTCGGCCCACGGGTTCGATGAGACCTGCGAATCGACCGACACGCTGCTCTCGCCGCCGCCTCCGTCGCTCGACTCACCGCCTCCACCACTCGAGGCGGCCAGCCGTGTCGAGCCGATGCGGATCCCCGTGACGTAGTCGACGGTGAACATGCGCGTTTGAAGGCCTTCGCCGTATACGCGCAGAGGTCCGTCATGAAGACGATAGTGATAGCCGCTCTGTGAGATGATCGCGTCGAGCACCGCATCGAGGGCCTTGTCGGTGACCTCGATCGTGACGGTCCCTCTCACGTCGGGATCAATGATGAGATCGAGCCCCACCTGATCGGCCACGGTCAGGAGCACGCTCTTGATATCCGCCATGTGCGCGCTCAAGGACACGCGGCGCTTCTCCGGAAGAAGATCCGGATCCAGCGGTTCGGGCTCGGAGATCAGCATTTCATCCATGGGCTCCGCATCATCGGCGCGGGGCCCACTCGCCGGAACCCCGACGAGCACCAGCAAGGCAACGAGCGCCAGAATGTAGCGATCGGATGCCATCAGTTCGCCTCCTTTATCTCGAAGCCCTCGCGCGACGCGAGCTCAAGCCATGCGCGGCCGTCCGCTCCATCCACGAGAACGCGCTTCCCATCTATCCTCACGACCAGAACTCCCTCGGCCTTCTCACCCACGCGCACCGGAATTCCGTCGATGAGCGCGATCCTGTCGCCCTCGGTATCGATCAGGGCGTGAAGCTCAAGCCCCGGGCCCGCCACTTCGTCCGGCATATGCCCGCTCACACTGGCGAGCGGGCCATCAAAGCTCACGTGCTCGCTCGCGTCCATGAACGGGTTCTGTCCCCAGTGGCGAGACAGAAGCGGCGCCGCCCCTCCCGGCCCCGAATCCAAATCCAATGACGGGGGGATCGGTTGGCTGAGCCAATCACCGTCGAAGCCGATCTCACCCGCGCCGTCACCGCCGGACGGGGCGATTGCGCTCCCCCAGAACGCGAACGATGCGACGACCGCCGTCAACACGAGCGCTCCGTAGAACGGCCAGATCTGTCGCGAGCGCCAGTTCACATCGTCCTCCCGTACGTCGCGAGCGTCATGCGGACGGTCAGTAGCGGCCCGTCCCGAGACGTCCATACCCGCCGCGCTTCGACGACGCGCGTGAGCTCTCTCAACTCCCCGATGAACCGTACGAGCGAGTCGTAGGAGGCATGGAACTCCAGGGCAAACTCGTGCGGCGTGACCACGACGACGCTCTTGACCTCATCGTCGCCTTCATCGCTCCACTCGTCCCACTCGTCCTCATTCTCCCAATCGTCCTCTTCCCATTCATCTTCGCCGAATTCGGCGCCGCCCTCTTCTCCGTCGGTGAGCGCGTAGCCGTCCTCATCGCCCCAGTCGCTTTCGTCTTCCGACTCGACTAGGCGAAGGTCTTCGATACCGCATCGCGTGGCCAACCTCGCCAGCTCCAGCGAGAACGACAGCCGGATATCGCCGGCCTGCACCGCATCCGCGTATCCGCCTTCCACGGCCGACCAGATGCCTGGTTCGTCAGACGACAGCGTGGACCAGCTCTGCATCACGTCCGCTCGGTCCTGCGTCGCCTCCCGGATCTCGATCCCCGCCATCGCGAGGGCGGCGATCTCCGCGCGCTGACGCTTCGCGCCCAAGAGGAAAATCGCTGAGAAGAGAACGAGAGCGATCCCGTCCACGATCAGGATGGTGCGAAGTGATCTATTGGCACCCGGTACCACCGTCCCTCCTACCTCTCGACCAGCAACACGACTTCGAAGCGCAACATGCTCTGCCCTAGCTCGTCGATGTGATCGACCGTGAGCGGCTCAATTGTCGCATTCGAGAAAAGCTCCGCCTGACGGAGCCGTTCAACGAAACGATTGAATTGCTCGTGTGCGTTCTTTCCGTTGACGTCCGTGACCTGGCCCTTCACGCGAAGCGAGAGCGGGGCCTGGTCGGCGTTCACGCCCCCGATCGCTTCGTCGGGAGCAAGCCAGATCGACTCGACGCGGAGGCTATCGGTCTGGACGAGCGAGAGAAGCCTGAGCGTCTCGCCGTACATCGCGAGCGGGCGTCGCGCACTCTCCAGGAACTCGGCGCGCTCCAGTGTCTCGATACGCGCGACGCGGACCTCCGCCATATCGGTCAGGAAATCGTCCGACGCGTCGTACAGCAGCCTTTGATGATCGATCTCCGATCGTGCGGCGTTGATCGCGGCTTGGTGCGAGATGTGAGATATCAACATGCCCCCGGCCAGCAGCAGCGTCGCGACGGTGGCGAAGAGAACGGCCCGGCGCCGCGACGTCTCGTCGAGCTTCTCAGGAGGAAGCAGATTGACATCTGGGTCGTTCGTGAGCCCGATCACGGCCGCCGCAATCGCGCTCAGCCAAAGCCCCGGCTTCTCGACCTCGTCGTTCCCGTCCCCGAAACCCCATTCCGCGAGACCGATCACGTCGGCCGTCAGACTGACGGGAACCCGGAAACGCTCCACGCATGCCGGCACCAGCTCCTCGATCCCGTCCAGATCACTCGAGATCAACACGCGCTCTAGCGGCTTCCCCTGAAACTGGTGATTGAAGAAGAGAACCGAGCGCCCGATCTCACCGATGATGAGCTCGTGCACTGAGGGATCGAGGGTCGGAGTCGACGCCGCGCCTTCCCCATCCGCGGGTGGGGCCTCGACGGGCATCCGGAACTCCCGAGCCTGCTGCAGAACCCCGTCGAGGATGTAGGCCACGGACCCGATCTCTTCCCCGAGATGAACCGCGATCGTCGCCTTGTCTGTGCCGTTCGGTCCGAGCACCGTCGTGATGAGGCCGGCGATCGACGCCCCGGGCGTAACCAGTCGTCCCACGCGATAGCCGGCATCGCGCGCCCACCTGAGCGTCGTCTCGGGCAGCTCACGCGATACGGTGACCACGAGATAGGCGTTCTCTTTGCGGTTACGATACTGTGCGTAGCTGACGCTCACGCCTTCGTCGCGTGTCAGGCGCTTGCGGCGGTCCCGGGCGAGCGCGCCGTTGAGACCTCGACCGCGAATCGGCGGCATCCGCATGTGCTCGTGCCGGACAGAGAGGTCCGCCATCGGGATCACCACACCCGGACTGTCCGACGCGACAGCCCCCAGAGTCGACTCCCCGATGACTTCCTTGGCGGGAGCGACAACGATGCCGTGCTTGCCGCGCGACGCGCACACCAGACGGTCGCGCCCGGCGACACGAACGAGCCCCCACGACTGCTTCGCGCCAAATCTCTTCATGAGTCTATCGAGGCTCATTGGGCATCCCTTCAAACCACTCAGCGTCTGCCGCCGCCGCTGCCGCCACCACGTCCGCTGCCACGTCCGCCACCCACTCCGCCGCCGCGCCCATTGCCGCGGCCACCTCCCTGGCCACCCCCCTGACCGCCGCCCCCCTGGGCGCCGCCGTCCCAGACGAGGCCCTCGACCGGATCATCGTTCTGACCGGTGTCGTCGGTCCCGTTGGGCCCAAGCGAGTAAACGAAGCCGGAGTACGTGGATTGCTTGTGATAGCGATATCGCCGCCCCCACGGATCGGAGGTGGTGAGTTGATACGAATTGGGCGACTGATTCGGACTTGATGCGTAGACCTCGCCGGCCAGGATCTTCATCCGCTGTCGCGCTTCACGGATACGCTCTTCATTGAGAAGCGCCGTGAGCGACGCTTCGGCGATTTCCCGATGGATGTCGTTCGACCCCGTTTGCCAGCGCGTCCCTCTCCGGGTCGCGTTGGGCGCCCCCGGCCCATCGCTCAGCAGAAGTCGACCCGTAATCGATTGCCCGTCCACGCGCGTGCATTGGCGAAGGCGAATGACACTTCCCCACTCATCCCGCGTCACGGTCGTCGCCGTGCCTTTGAGATACGGTCCGGCCCATCCGCTCGCCGTCGACGTGACGAGCTCCGCCAGCGCGGCGTCATCATTCCCGGGCGGGAACGACCCGACATCGAGGTAGTAGCGCGTGATCGCGTCAACGATGTCGTCGAGATGTTCTTCCGTCTGCGCCTGCCACGACTCGTCCACGCCGGCCGTCGACCCGACGAGCACGATGTCGGCGTCCGTATCGAGTCTCCAGCGGCCGCCCCGTAGACGACTGTTTCGCGCTCGATCGCTGCCGTCGCTGATGACGATGAAATCGACAGGATCGCTCATGCCACGGATGCGCGGGGCGAGGGCATAGGTATAGACACTCCCCCAAGCGTCGCTTGCGATCTCCGTTCCGATCGCGCCCGAGCCGCCGACATAGGGGCCGTCCCAGCTCGGATTGGAGTCCAGGTTCTGAACCAGCGCGCCCAAACCGGAACCTTGCGTGGGTAGTGCCTGGCAGTCCCGGTAGTACGCGAGAAGCCCCGCCTCGATGGACTCCAGCTCCTTTTCGGTCGCGCCGATCTTCGCCTGTTCCATCTGGCGGATCGCGAAGGGGGCCATCGCGCCGGCCATCACGGCGATGATCGCCAGAATCACGACGATTTCGATCAGCGTGAAGCCTGAGACCGATCGCTGGCGCGTGCCCGTTTCATTCATCAGTTTCATGCTCATTCGCATCGTTCCACCTAGTTGATCGCCCCGGCGATCTCGAGCATAGGCATGAACACGGCCAGAGCCGCGAGTCCGACCACGGCCGCCAGGATGATGACGGTGATCGGTCCGATCGCCGACGTCACCTTCTGCACGCGGTGCGGCATCTCCCGCTCGTAGTGCTCGGTGAGGCGCGCCAGCATTCCCGGGATGTCTCCGGTCGACTCTCCGACCTTGACCATCCGGATGAACACGCTGGGTACCGATCCGGACCGCATGAGCGCCTCGGTAAACGTGGCGCCGCCGTGAATCTCCTCGCGCGAGTATGCGATCGCGCGGGCGATCACACGATTTCCGACCCCGCGGTGCGCCAGATCGAGTGAACGGTCGAGCGGAACGCCGGCGTTCAGCAACGTCTTCAGCGTGCTCGCAAGCCGCGAGAACGCCGCCATCCGGGTGATCTCCCCGACAAGGGGGAACCGGAGCGCGAGGTTGTCGATGAACTCCCTGCCGACCGGCCGGCGGCGGAACTGATGGAAGGCGGCGGCGAACGCGATCCCGCCCGCGAGGAGATACGGCCAGCCCGTCTTGCCGAACGTCCCGATCCCCAGCATGATCCGCGTGGGAAGCGGCAGGTCGATCTGCATGCTGTCGAAGAGCCCGCCCATGCGGGGAAAGACGAAGAACGTCAGCACGCAGATGAAGATCGCGAGCGCGCTCATGACTGTAGCCGGATAGGAAAGCGCCTTCCGGACCTCGCTCTTGATCTGTTTGCTCCACTCCAAGTATTTCGCGAGCTCGTTGAAGACCTGCACGAGGTTTCCGCTCTCTTCCCCCGCTTGGATGAGATAGACGTAGATGTCGTTGAACGTGCGGGGGTGATCGGCCATGGCCATCGACACGGAGGTTCCGCCCTCGATCCGCAACTTCAGACCGGCCAGGAGCTTCTGCCAGAACTTGTTCTCCGCTTGGGCCTGAAGGTCTTCGAGCACCTGCAGAAGCGGCACACCGGCTTCCAGCAGACTGGCCATGTTGCGCGTGAACTCGATCAGCTCATCGTCGCTGCTCTTGCCGCGTCCGAACTCGAAACGATTTGTACGTCGGGCGCCGCACTTGACGAGCGTGAGGCCCTGCCGTTGCAGCGCATCCTCGACGGAGTCGACCGCGTCGGCCGCTATCTCGCCTTCCACTTTGCGGCCGTCGCCCATGACGGCCTCATACGTGTAGACCTGCATCGGCTACGCCGCGGCCTCCTCGGGCTCTTCCGTTTCCTGGTGCGAGTCCCAGATGTGGCGGAGCGCCTCCTGCATGGATGTTTCGCCGTTGAGGACCAGATTCCGGCCCTCCTCGTTCATCATAGCCATTCCGTCCCGGATCGCGATTTCGCGCAGCGTCTCATGGTTCGCCATGGACGCGATGGCGGCCGAAAGCGCAGGCGTCACGCACAGAACCTCCGCGATGGCGCGGCGGCCCCGGAAGCCCGTGTCGTTGCACTGATCGCATCCAACAGCCCGATAGAGACCCGCCATCTCGTCGGCGGTTATGCTGAGCGCCCGACACGCAACGGGATCGGGCTCGGTCTCTTTCTCCCGACACACCCGGCAGAGCCGTCGGACGAGTCGCTGGGCGACGATCGCAACGAGCGTGCTCGCCATCATGAAGGGCTCGACACCCATGTTCAGCATGCGCGGTATCGCACCCAGCGCCGAGTTGGTGTGGAGCGTGCTCAGCACGAGGTGCCCCGTCATTGCGGCGCGTAGCGCCACCTCGATCGTTTCGGCGTCACGGATCTCACCCACCAGGATCACGTCCGGGTCTTGCCGCAAGAGCGAGCGGAGCCCTTTTCCGAACGTCAGGCCCGCCTGCACATTGACCTGCGACTGCCGAATGACCGGAAGCTCGTACTCCACCGGGTCTTCAAGCGTCGCGATCTTCATATCCATGGTGTTGAGCGCCTTGAGCGCCGCGTAGAGCGTCGTCGTCTTTCCGGAACCCGTGGGGCCGGTGACGAGGATGATTCCGGCAGGACGTTTGATCGCGTCAGAGAAGACATGGAAATTCCGCTCCGAGAAGCCCAACTGCTCGAGGCTGAGCACGATCTTGGCCTTGTCCAGGATGCGGAGCACGACGTTCTCGCCGTGCACCGTCGGCAGGGTCGACACCCGCATGTCGACCGCGCGGCTGTCGATCTTGCTCGACAGCTTCCCGTCCTGGGGTAGGCGCGTCTCGGAGATATCGAGGTCGGCCAAGAGCTTGATGCGGGCCACAACCGCTGTCTGAAGCGTTTTGGGAAGCGTCACGCTGGGCAGCAGAATCCCGTCGATCCGAAACCGCGTCCGAACGATCCGTGCTTCGGGCTCGAAATGGACGTCGGTGCATTCGCGCCGAACCGCGTCGCGGAGAATCGCATCGACGAGCTGGATCACCGGCTGTTCGCCTACGACACCTCGGATCTCAGACGCGTCGGTCTTCTCGGTGGCGCGAACCGCCTGTTCGATCAGGCACTCGATCGACTTGCAGATATCCGTGCCGTACACGCGATCGATCGCGGCGAGCAGCGCCGGCTCGGTCGTCGCCATGACCTCCACCGCACGCCCTGACATTTGGCTCACGGCATCGACGGTCAAAACGTCGAACGAGTTGGCCATCGCCACGCGAATGCGGCGTTCGTCGGCGGCGAGCGGCAACAGCTTGTGCTCGCGGCAGAACGACTCCTCCAGGAGGGACAGAACAGCCGGGGGAACGCTGATATTGGCGAGGTCGACGTGCTCGACTCCCGCCTGGCTGGCAAGACTCGAGGTGATCTCATTCTCGGTCGCGAAGCCGAGAGACGTGATGATCTCCCCGAGTCGAGCGCCTGTACGTTGCTGCTCTTTCAGCGCAAGCGAGAGCTGCGCTTCCGTGATGCAGCCACGATCGACGAGTCGCTCACCCAGCCGCCCCCCACCCTGCTTACCAGTGGATGGCGGTCCCGACATGACGCTCCTTTCGAGCGCGGGTTGTCAGCTGAGCCGGCTTATCGTCTCAACAAGAACGCGATGTCGTCCCCGGTCAGTGTCGTCGCCGAAGCGGCCGACTGGATAATCCCATCCGGTCCCGCTGAGATGACCCAAACAGCACCCGTCCGGTTCGGATGGAACTCGTAGACGTTGCAGAGATAACGACGTCCCCAAGGATCCGCCTTGAACTCGTTCTGGTACGGGCCGTCCCATTTGTTCTGCCCCGTCGTCGGGTAGGCGTTTCGCGCACGACCGCGTGGTGTGTTCAGGACAAGCTGGTTCTCGAACGTGTCACGGGGATTGAGGTTGGTCCAGCCGATGGTGTTGTTGGTCTGACCCGGGGTCTCGCCGGTGTTTGTCCAGAGAAGCCTTACTTCCTGGTCGCTCGGCCTGTGATTGTTGTCGAGGTCCGTCGGCCAGCGCCCGGTGTCCTTGTAGAAGCTCGCCATAGCGGTCGCGATCATTTCGCAGTCTTTTGTCGCACGCGAGATCTTGGAGTCCTTGATGTGCTTCAGGATCGACGGCGTCATCACAGCTGCGAGAACCGCAATGATTCCGAGCACGGCCAGGATCTCAATCATGGTAAATCCACGATCCGAACGGATGATCCGGAGCATCCCCTCCTCCTTCATGCCTGCATGGGGTCCACGCCGAAAAGAGGCGGCATACCTCAAGGGCATGCCGGATCCTCCCGGCATCACAGTGATGAATTTCGACAGCCGGAGAGCGAAACCTTATGAATATCAGGAAGATGGGGGCTTAATGGGTGGCCGCGATGGAGGGGATATGCTCGCCGGACTCGACACGCCCGTCGAGTCCGTATTCGATTACCTCGTCCATGTTCCGAACCGTAATGATCTCAAGGCCTTCACGAAGCTCCTCCGGCAGCTCCGCGATCTGCGGCGCGTTCTCCTCGGGAACGAGGACGCACGCGATCGAGGCCCGCTTCGCGGCCATGAGCTTCTCGGCCAGTCCTCCGACCGGCAGGACCGTCCCACGAAGGGTGATCTCTCCGGTCAGCGCCACGTCGGCCCTGGTGGGTGTACCGGTCACGGCGGACACCATGGCAAGCGCCATCGTTACACCGGCGGACGGCCCGTCCTTGGGGACACCACCCTGCGGGAGATGAACGTGGATATCCAGTCGTTCGTTGAAGTCGGAATCCAGACCGAAGAGGGCCCCACGCGCCCGGATGTAGCTGAGGGCGGCCTGCCCCGATTCCTGCATCGTTTCGCCGAGTTTCCCGGTCAGTAGCAAGCGACCACGCCCCGGAAGCGGCGTGACCTCCACATTGAGGATCTCGCCCCCGACCTCGGTCCAGGCGAGCCCGGTGGCCACACCCACGCGCTCCTGGGTTACCACCTCGCTCCAGACGAAGCGCGGCGCGCCCATGAGCGCCGTCAGGTTCGAACCGGTCACCACCAGCGGCCCCTGATCGTCCACCGTCGCCGCCCGGCGGCGGGCCGCCTTGCGGCAAAACCCTGCAATCTCCCTCTCCAGGTTCCGAACACCGGACTCACGCGTTCGCTCACGAATGACACCCCGAAGCGCGTCCTCGGAGACCGTGAGATCCGTCTCGGAGAGACCACAGGCTTCCCGTTGCCTCGGGACAAGATATCGCTTGGCGATCTCCAGCTTCTCGTGCTCCAGGTAGCCGTGGAGCTTGAGCACCTCGAGCCGGTCGCGGAGTGCCGGGTGGACGCCGTCGAGGCTGTTAGCCGTCACGACGAACATGACCTGGGACAGATCGTAGTCGCAGTCCAGGTAGTGATCCTGAAACGCGTTGTTCTGCTCGGGGTCCAGGACTTCGAGAAGAGCGGCGGCCGGGTCTCCCCGGTAGTCGGAACCGAGCTTGTCGATCTCATCGAGAAGGATGAGCGGGTTCACCGTACCGGCGCGGCGCATGGCCTGAATGATCCGGCCCGGCATCGATCCGATGTACGTCCGCCGGTGACCGCGAATCTCAGCCTCATCGCGCACCCCGCCGAGACTCATGCGAACAAGCTTCCGGCCGAGTGCCCGCGCGATCGATCGCCCGAGCGACGTCTTCCCTACCCCCGGAGGCCCGACGAGGCACAGCACGGGGCCTTTGAGCGTGCGCGACAGCTTGAGCACGGCGATGTATTCGAGGATTCGGTCTTTGACCTTTCGAAGTCCGTAGTGATCCTCGTTCAGAATCTCCTCGGCTCCATCCAGATCGAGCCGGTCCCGGGAGCGTTTCTTCCACGGCAGCGAGAGCAGCCAGTCGACATAGGTACGGCTGACGGTGGCCTCGGGGGAGATGGGGTTCATTCGCGACAGACGCTGGATCTCGCGGTTGGCCTTCGTGCGGATGGGGTCGGGCATCTGCGCCTTCTCCACCGCGTCACGAAGCTCGTCGATATCGTCGCCGTCATCCGCCGGATGATCCCCGCCGCGCCGGCGATCGTCGCGTCCAAGATCATCGCTTGCAGGGATGACGCGCATCGGCCGCCCACCCTGCTTCTCGAGCTTGAGGATCCTTACATCCGACGAGAGGATCTCTCTGAGACGTCTCAGCCGCGGCAGCCAGCCCTTGGACTCGAGCAAACGCTGCCGGACGGAGACCGATGCGACCACGTAGCCGGCCACAAAGAACGAGAATTCTGATGGGCCCTGGAACCGACGGGCGGTGGAGACGACGTCGCCGCTGAGCCGTCTGCCCAGCGAGACATAGGTTTCGAACGCGCCGAGCACGTCGTCCCGAAGCTCCTCGAGCGGCGGCTCTTCCTCTTCCGGATCCAGGTCCGGCAACGCGGTCGTCTTCGCCTCGAAGGCGCGGCCGGTCACGATGAGGCGATTGAGTCGCCCCCGGGCCATGCCGGTCGCGACAATCCGCATCGTCCCGTCCGGGAGGTGCGTGTGCTCGGTTACCTGGCAGTAGGTCCCGACCCGATAGAGATCGCGGCCGGTCGGCTCGGTGATGTCGGCGGATTTCTGCGTAACCGCGAAGAGCAGGCCGTTCTCTTCGAGCGCCTGCTTCACCGCGGCAACGGATCGCTCGCGGCCGACAAACAACGGAAGGGAAACACCGGGAAACAGCACCACGTCCCGTAGCGGGAGAAGTGGCACCCGCTGCGGAAGACGTTCTAGTTCATCTCGAATTTCATTGGAAGACACCGCTCGCCCTCAATCGCTGACGCTTCGCTCAGGGAACCCGAACGATTCGCGCAGGTGCATCGCTTTCAGGGGCGGTCCAGCGGCGAGCGGTCAAGACAAAGAGGGGACCCTTGTCCATCGCCAAGGAAACGAAGTTGACGCCCCTAATCCCTATGTAACCGGGAAGCCTATGCCTCCCGTCTCTTTCCTTCCCTATGGTTGATCGTCGGCATTGAGCGCTCCTCGATCACTTCTTTCGTGATGACGACGCTCTCGATGTCGGATTTCGACGGGAGGTCGTACATGATGTCCAGCATCACGTCTTCCAGGATCGCGCGAAGTCCGCGCGCTCCCGTCTCCCTCAGAACTGCCTGCCGCGCCACGGCCTCCAGCGCCTCGGGTGTGAACTCGAGGCGCACATCCTCCATCTCGAAGAACTTCTGATACTGCTTGGAGATCGCGTTCTTCGGCTCGGTGAGGATGCGAACGAGGTCGTTGTGCAACAGCTCCTGCAGCGCGGCGATGACCGGGAGTCGCCCGACGAGCTCCGGGATGAGCCCGAACCGGACCATGTCCTCCGGCTGCACGTGCTGCATGAGTTCGCCGCGGCTCATTTCGTGTGTCGTGTGAAGATCCGCTTTGAACCCAAGTGTCTTCTTGCCGATCCGATCGGCGACGATCTTCTCCAGCCCGTCGAACGCGCCGCCGCAGACGAAGAGGATGTTCTTGGAATCCACCTCGATGTACTTCTGCTGCGGGTGCTTCCGGCCGCCCTGCGGAGGCACGTTGGCGACCGTGCCCTCGAGGATCTTCAGCAGTGCCTGCTGCACGCCTTCGCCGGAAACGTCTCGCGTGATCGATGGGTTGTCGCTCTTGCGCGCGATCTTGTCGATCTCGTCGATGTAGACGATGCCGTGCTCGGCGGACACGAGATTGAAGTCGGCGGCCTGCAAGAGGCGTACGAGGATGTTCTCGACATCCTCACCGACGTATCCCGCTTCCGTGAGCGAGGTGGCATCGATCATCGCGAACGGCACCCGGAGCAGCTTCGACAGGGTGCGCGCGAGGAGCGTCTTTCCCGAACCCGTGGGGCCGACCAGCAGGATGTTGCCCTTCTCGAGCTCCACATCCATCGTCGTGCCCTGTGGGTTGAAAATCCGCTTGTAGTGATTGTAGACCGCCACGGAGAGGACCTTTTTGGGCCGCTCCTGCCCGATGACGTACTCGTCGAGGATCGATTTGATTTCCGCCGGCTTGTGGAGGTTCTCCTTGATCGTCGGCAGATCCTGTTCGACTTCGCCTTCGAGGATATCGTTGCATAGCTTCACGCACTCCGAACAGATGTAAACATTGGGCCCGGACACCAGCCTGGCGACCTCGTCCTGGCCCCGCCCGCAAAACGAGCACTTGATCGGGTGCGGTGATGAGACTCGCTTCTTCATTAGCTCCTCATGGATCCTCGTGACACGATGAAAACGGCTATTCGCCCCGCTTCTGGATCACCTCGTCAACGATACCATACTCCTTGGCCTCAATGGCCGACATGAAGAAGTTCCTATCCGTATCCTCTTCAATCTTTTCCATCGGCTGACCGGTGTGGTTCGCAAGAATTTTGTTCAGCGAGCCGCGCAGATTGAGGATCTCCTTCGTGTAGATCTCGAGATCCGCCGCCTGTCCCTGGCTTCCCCCCAGGGGCTGGTGAATCATCACACGAGCGTTCGGAAGCGCCGAGCGCTTTCCCTTGCTTCCGGCGGCCAAGAGCACCGCTGCCATGCTGGCGGCCTGTCCGAGGCAGATCGTCGCGACATCCGGCTTGATGAACTGGAGCGTGTCGTAGATGGCCATCCCGGCCGATACCACACCACCCGGCGAGTTGATGTAGATGTGGATGTCCTTGTCCGGATCATCGGCCTCCAGGAAGAGCATCTGCGCGATGACGACGTTTGCGACGTGGTCATCGATCGGCTGTCCCACGAAGACGATCCGATCCTTCAGCAACCTGGAGTAAATGTCCCAGGATCGCTCGCCACGACTCGTCTGCTCCACGACAATCGGAACAAGCCCCATTATCCGTCCCCTTTCACGCTGCCGCCGCGGTCGGCGGAACGACTAGCTCGGTGTCTGGATCTTCCCGGATGGTCGAGAAGTCTTTACCTCTTCTACTTCGGCCTTTTCAAGCAGGAAGTCCAGTGCCTTTCGTTCCTCCATCTCGTGGCGGAACCGATTGAAGCGGCCGTCCTTTTTCGCCTCGGCCACGGCCCGGTCGCGCTTCGATTCGTCCTCGACCGACTCCCGGATGAGCGCAGCCACTTCGTCCTCCGAAATGGCCAGATTCTCGCGCTTTGCCACAGCGTCGATGATCAGCATCCGTTGCACGGCCATGACCGCCGCCGGGCGCTGGCGCTCGTTGAACTCCTCCTGCTTCTCGTCCGGCACATTGAGGTCGCGGATGAGGTTGTCGAGGAGGTTCTGCACCATCACGTCGGGGGCTTCGAAGGGGCCCCGTTCAATGACCCGCTGGATGAGGGCGTTCTCAAGCTCGCGGTCAGAGCGGACCAGTTCCTCGCTCTCGAGCCGGATGCGGATCCGGGAGCGGAGGTCTTCCACGTTCTCAAATCCGATCGTCTTCACGAACTCGTCGTCGACGGTCCTGAGCTTCTTCTCCCCGACCTCCAACACCTTGATCTGAAAACGCTTCGTCTGCCCCGCAAGTTCCTTGTCTTCCATCTCCGCCGGGTACGTCAGCTCCACCTCGCGCGCGGAACCCGCCCGCGCGCCGACGAGCGCGTCCTCGAACTCGCGGATGAGCCCCTCGGAACCCAGCACGATTTGAAGCGCTTCCGGCTCCCCGTCGGCCCCCTTCGACGGATCGAGCAGTGTCACATCCAGGCGGTCTGTCAGGATCGCCTCGCGGTCAACGGTCACATAGTCGGGATTGGCGTCGCGGATCTGATCGATGACCTGATCGATCGCCCCGTCCTCGATCTCATAGATCGTCTTCGTGAGCTTGATATCGTCGAGGCTCGGAAGCTCGACCACGGGCCGGACCTCGACATGGGCGACGAACGTGAGCGGCTCGCCCTTCTTGTAACTAAAGTCCTTGATCTGCGGCGGAGCGATGGGATCCAGTTTCACGTCCTCGAGGGCCGCCTGATAGCCCTTCGGAATGATCCGTTCGAGAAGCTCTTCCTCGAGATGCGAACCGAAGCGGTTCTCCAGCATGCTCTCGGGAACCTTGCCCTTGCGGAAGCCGGGAAGGCTTGCCTTGCGGCGGAACTCCTTGACGACCTGCTTCATCTCTTCGAGGACTTCGTCGGCGGGAATCTCGATGTGGAGCGCCCGCTTCCAGGTTCCGGTTTCTTTGAGCTCGACTTTCAAGATCCGATCCTTTCGTCGAGACGCATCATCATCGAGATGATGGAACGATGGTGCGAGAGGGGGGATTTGAACCCCCACGGGTTTCCCCACTGGATCCTAAATCCAGCGCGTCTGCCATTCCGCCACTCTCGCGTCCAAACATTGAAGGCCTTGGCCCGTCGCTCCGGGCTGCCGGGCTGCCGATTAAAACCGGGAGAGGATAGCACGGGGCATCCGGCTGAACACCCCGAAATAGAGCATCCCTACTATTGCCCCGTGAAGTCGGGTTTCCGCTTCTCTATGAACGCGTTGAGGCCTTCCTTTCCGTCTTTGGTTCCGAAGAGGTCGCCAAACGCTTTCCGCTCAAGAAGTTGCCCGGACTCTAGCGTCGTCTCCAACCCTCGGTTGACGACGTTGATCGCGGCACGCACTGCCAGAGGCCCCACGGAGAGGATCTTCTGGGCGACCTTCTCGCATGTCGCCATCAGCTCGGCCTGTGGGACGACGCGGTTGAAGATCCCAACCCTACGGGCCGCCTCGGCATCCAGGAACCGGCCGCTGAGGATCATCTCCAGCGCGATCCCCTTCCCGACCAGGCGCGGCAGCCGCTGTGTACCGGCGTAGCCCGGAATGACCCCGAGCGTGACCTCGGGAAAACCGACCTTGGCGTTCTCGGATGCGATGCGGAACGTACAGGCCAGAGCGAGCTCAGCCCCACCCCCGAGTGCGAAGCCGTTGATGGCCCCGATGACGGGCTTGCCGAGCGTGTCGATGTGATCGAACGTCGCCTGTCCGTCAGCGGACTCCGCTTCCGCCGCCGCGGAATCGAGCCCGGAGAGGTTCTTGATGTCCGATCCCGCGACGAACGCCTTGTCCCCCGCGCCGGTCAGGATCGCCACACCGACGGTCGTGTCATCGCGCACCTCGGTGAAGACCTCCCGCAGCTCGGCCATCGTCCTGGGGTTGAGCGCGTTCAACGCCTTTGGGCGATTGACCGTGACCTTGGCGATACCGTCGGACACTTCATAGAGCAGGTTTTCGAGGGCCATCTTCCACTCCTCACCACAGTTCCACCCGATTTCGCCCGGCGGGGCCTGGCTGGGCCTGGCGTCGGATCGCCGACCGCCGGGGCGCGTGTCGACTTCAAACCGGATGAGCGTAGGGCGCTGGAAGGCGTCCGTCAACCGGCTCGGCTCACTGCGGAACTCGCTGGACGAGCCGTTCGGTCCCGGCGCGAGGCGAGCGAGGAGTGCCCGAGCCCGGCGCATTCCCCGGCCGCCCCCACCCTCTTCCCCACTCCGACGCCCGGAAATCGCGGTTGACCGCCTTCGGGAGCGTTCCGTAGACTCGTTCGGCAATCCTTCAAGACTGGTCGAATCGCCCCGTGGGCGGGGCACTTAGACCGATTCAACGGAAGCTGGAAACACATGGATGATCCACTCAAGGCGCTCGGCGAACGGCGCGAGAAGGCACATATCGGCGGCGGACAAGCGCGGATCGACAAGATCCACGACTCGGGACGGCTAACGGCTCGGGAACGCGTTGATCTGCTCTGCGACCCCGGCTCCTTTCAGGAGCTCGGCGTCTTCGTGACCCACCAGTGCCGGGACTTTGGAATGGACGCCAAGAAAGTGATCGGCGACGGCGTCGTCTCCGGATTCGGCCAGGTTGAGGGTCGACGGGTGGCCGTCTTCGCCCAGGACTTCACGGTCTTCGGCGGGACGCTCAGCGAATCGAACGCCCGCAAGATCTGCAACCTGATGGATCTCGCCGTCGAGAACGGTGTACCGGTAATCGGACTCAACGACTCGGGCGGCGCGCGGATCCAGGAGGGCGTGCAGAGCCTCGGCGGCTACGCCGAGATCTTTCTCCGCAACACCCTCTCTTCCGGCGTCGTGCCGCAGATCTCCGCGGTGATGGGACCGTGCGCCGGAGGCGCCGTCTACTCCCCGGCCATCACGGACTTCGTCATCATGGTCGACGGCACGAGCAACATGTTCGTCACCGGCCCGGACGTGATCAAGACGGTGACCGGTGAGGAAGTCACGTTCGAGGAACTCGGCGGCGCGATGACGCACGCGACCAAGAGCGGTGTGGCGCACTTCGTCGCCGAGAACGACGTCGACTGCATTCTACAGATCAAGCGGCTCATCTCGTTCATCCCGTCGAACAACATCGAAGACCCGCCACGGCTCGATCCGAGCGATGACGCGAACCGCCGGGATCCGGAGCTCAACGCGATCGTCCCGATAAAGGCGGATCTTCCGTACGACATCAAGGACGTCATCACGCGGGTCGTCGACAACGCCGACTTCTACGAAGTCCACGCGGAGTTCGCGCCGAACATCGTCGTCGGCTTCGCGCGCCTCGACGGCTTCCCCGTCGGGATCATCGGCAACCAGCCGGCGAGCCTCGCCGGGGTCCTCGACATCGACTCCTCGAAGAAGGGCGCGCGGTTCGTCCGCTTCTGCGACGCGTTCAACATCCCGCTCGTCACCTTCGAGGACGTCCCGGGCTTTCTGCCGGGAACCAACCAGGAATGGGGCGGGATCATCGCGAACGGCGCCAAACTCCTCTATGCGTACTGCGAGGCGACGGTCCCGAAGCTTACGGTCATCACGCGGAAGGCGTACGGCGGCGCATACGACGTGATGAGCTCCAAGCACATTCGCGGTGACTTCAATGTCGCCTGGCCTACGGCGGAGATCGCCGTCATGGGACCGGAAGGCGCGGTCAACATCATCTTCCGCAACGAACTGAAGGAAGCCAAAGATCCTGACGCCCGGCGCAAGGAGCTCGTGGCCGACTACAACAAGAAATTCGCCAACCCGTATGTCGCTTCGGAGCTGGGATATCTCGACGACGTGATCGAGCCGATGGACACGCGCCCCAAGCTCATCGCTGCGCTGCACTTCCTTCGGAACAAGCGTCAGGAACTTCCACCCAAGAAACACGGCAACCTGCCGCTTTAGGAGGCGCGATGTTCACCAAGGTTCTCGTGGCCAACCGTGGCGAGATCGCCGTGCGGATCATGCGAACGCTTCGCGAAATGGGCATTCAATCGGTCGCGATCCACTCCGATCCCGACCGGGCCGCCCATCACGTCCGCATCGCGGATGAAGCGTTTCGCGTGGGTCCGGCGCCGAGCGCGGAAAGCTATCTCAAGATCGATACGATCATCGAGGTCGCGCGCGAGTCGGGCGCCCAGGCGATCCACCCGGGTTACGGCTTCCTAGCCGAAAATGCCGACTTCGCGGCCGCCTGCGAGAAGGTCGGGGTCGTCTTCATTGGTCCGCCGTCGCAGGTCATCTCGGACCTTGGCGACAAAGTACAGGCCCGCCGAATCGCCGGGCGGGCGAAGGCCCCGATCGTTCCCGGCTCCCAACCCTTACCCACCGACATCGAAGTCGCGCGGCGCGAGGCCGAGAAGGTCGGCTACCCGATCATGCTCAAGGCGGCCGGTGGCGGTGGCGGCAAAGGGATGCGGGTCGTCCGCGGCCCGGACGAGTTGCAGGGGACACTGGAGCTGACCCGGGGCGAAGCCCAAGCCGCCTTCTCCAATCCAACCATATACTTGGAGCGGTTCGTTGAGAATCCACGTCACGTGGAAATGCAGATCCTGGCCGACACCCAGGGCAACGCGATCTGGCTCGGCGAGCGCGATTGCTCCATTCAACGACGCCATCAGAAGCTCATCGAGGAAACACCCGCTCCCGGACTCAGCGATGAGCTCCGAGAGCGGATGGGCGCCGCCGCCGTCGCCATCGTCCAGGAGGCGGGCTACGTCGGCGCCGGGACGGTCGAGTTCCTCCTCGCCCCCACCGGCGAGTTCTTCTTCCTCGAGGTCAACACACGACTTCAGGTCGAGCATCCCGTCACGGAGTGTGTCACCGGACTCGACCTCGTCGCGGAGATGCTTCACATCGCGACCGGTGAGGAGCTTCGCCTCAAGCAGGACGAGATCCGGCGCAACGGCGCGGCGATTGAATGCCGCATCTGCGCCGAGGACGCGTCTTTGAACTTCGTACCGTCAACCGGCGAGATCACCGACCTCCGGCTACCGGAGGGACCGTTCATTCGCTCGGACTTCGGCGTGCTTCCCGGATCCGAAGTATCGGTGCACTACGACCCGTTGGTCGGGAAGCTCATCGCCTGGGGTGCCACGCGGGAAAAGGCGCGGGCGCGTCTGCTGCGCGCGGTGGAGGAATTCCGGCTCTCCGGGGTCGTGACGAACCGGTCGTTTCACGCGTGGGCGCTCTCACACCCGGCCTTCATCGCCGGGGAGGTCGACACCGGCTTCATCGATCGTCACATGGAGTCCGACACCTTTGCCAACAACGACCAGCTCATCGAGGCCGCGCTGCTCGCCGCGGCCGTCCAAGCTTACGACGACCGTCGCAAATTGCACGAGCCGAAGGAGGCCGCGACGGCCGCCCAGTGGCGGGTAGGAGGTCAGCGATGGAAATGAAGCTCGTCCTCGAACTCGACGGCACGACCTACCCCGTCACGGTGAACGCCGAGGAAGAGACATACACGGTCAACCTCAACGGCAACGAGCGCGTCATCGACGTCCGGCGATCGGCGTCCGGGGCACTCTCGCTTCTCGTCGACAACCGCTCGGTCGAGGCATGGGCCGTCAAAACGAGCAGCGGCTACCGCGTCTCCGTTCTAGGCGGCGCCTTCCAGGTCGAAGTGGAAGACGCGCTTCGCGCCAGCATCCGCAAGATGAAGGAAGCGGCGGACGGATCGGGTGAAGAGCTCATCAAGGCACCGATGCCCGGCATGGTTGTCGAGCTCAAGGTCGCCGTTGGCGATACCGTGGAGCCGGGAGAGCCGGTCATCGTCGTCGAGGCTATGAAGATGCGAAACGAATTCGGACCCAAGTCCGGCGGGCGGATCGACAAGATCATGGTGGAGCCCGGGCAAAGCGTGGAACGCGGCACGGAGCTGCTTCTCGTGGTGAGCGACGACGAAGGCGAGGGCGAGTGATGGTCCCGGACGACGTCGAAGGACGCTGGAAGAGCCGCCTCGAGAAGCAAAAGACCCGGAAACCCGTCTTCAGATCATCATCCACTGAGCTGGATCCGCTCTACACCGGTGGCGATGTGGACGACGGTCTCCCTGAGCGGCTGGGCTATCCCGGCGTCTACCCGTACACGCGGGGCGTTCAGCCGAGCATGTACCGGGGCCGGCTCTGGACGATGCGCCAGTACGCGGGATTCGGAAGCGCCACGGAGACGAACGAGCGCTTTCGATATCTCCTCGACCAGGGCCAGACCGGCCTCTCGACCGCGTTCGACCTTCCCACGCAGATGGGTCTCGACTCCGATCACCCGCTCGCGGGCGGCGAGGTCGGCCGGGTCGGCGTGGCGATCGACACGCTCGCCGACATGGAGACACTGTTCGATCGGATTCCACTCGATCGCGTGACCACGTCGATGACGATCAATGCGACGGCCGCGATCCTTCTGGCGATGTACCAGGTCGTGGCGGAGAAGCAGAACGTCTCCCCCGACGCGCTTGGCGGCACGGTTCAGAATGACCTGCTCAAGGAGTACGTGGCGCGCGGGACATACATCTACCCGCCGGTGGCATCGCTTCGGCTCGCGACCGACATCATGGCCTACTGCGCCGAGACGATTCCGAAGTGGAACACGATATCGATCTCCGGCTATCACATCCGCGAGGCAGGGGCTACGGCCGCGCAGGAGCTGGGCTTCACGTTCTCGCACGCGGTCGCGTATGTGCAGGCCGCGCTGGACCGCGGGCTGGAGATCGATCGCTTCGGCCCACGGCTCTCGTTCTTCTTCAACGCGCACAACAACCTGATCGAAGAGGTGGCGAAGTTCCGGGCGGCACGGCGGATCTGGGCACGTCTCATGCGGGATCGCTTCGGCGCCGCCAACGAGAAGTCGTGGATGCTCCGCTTCCACACGCAGACGGCCGGGTCGACGCTGACCTATCAGCAGCCGCTCAACAACGCCGTTCGCGTGACGATCCAGGCGCTTGCCGCGGTCCTGGGCGGAACACAGTCGCTTCACACGAACTCCTACGACGAGGCGATCGGACTGCCGTCCGAAGAGTCCGTGCTGCTCGCACTCCGTACGCAGCAGATTCTCGCGGAAGAATCCGGAGCGGCCGACGTAGTTGATCCACTGGGCGGCTCCTACCTGCTGGAGCATCTCACCGACAAGCTTGAAAGCGGGGCGCTCGAGATCATCGAGAAGATCGATCGGATGGGCGGGGCGCTCGAAGCGATCCAGAGCGGCTTCACGCAGCAGGAGATCCACCGAAGCGCCTATGCCTACCAACGGGAGGTCGAAGACGAGTCGCGTCGTGTCGTCGGCGTGAACTGCTACCACCAAGAGGAAGAGCCGGCGACTCCGTTCGCCCTCGACCCGAATCTCGAGGCCGAGCAGAAGAAGCGGTTGGCGGAGGTGAAGGCGTCGCGCGATGCGGTCACGGTCGAACGCGCGCTGGCGCGGCTTGCCGAGACTGCCCGGGACAAAGGCGGTGCGCTCCTCCCCCCCGTCATCGAGTGCGTTCGTGCCTACGCGTCGGTGGGAGAGATCAGCGACGCGCTTCGCGATGTGTTCGGCGTCTACGAGGAGCCGAAGCTCTTCTGAGCGGATGGAAGATGATACGAAAGATCGACCATATCGGGATCGCCGTCCGGAGTATCGAGGACGCGGTGCGCGTTTTCGTGGACGCGCTCGGGCTCGGTGACGACGGCCGGGAGAAGCTCGACGATCGGGAGCTCCTGACGGCCTTCCTTCGGGCGGGCGACGTTCACATCGAGCTTCTCGAAAGCCTCTCCGACAGCACACCCATCGCAAAGCACCTGGCGAAGCGCGGCGAGGGGATGCACCACATCGCGTTCGAGGTCGATGACCTGGACGAAACGATCCGGCGATGCGAGGCGGCAGGCCTCACGGTCATCGGCGGTCCGTCGGAGGGGGCTAAGGGAAAGCGCATCGCGTTTCTGCATCCGAAGAACACGCACGGCGTGCTGATCGAGCTTTCCGAGAACACGTCTCGATAGAGCTGGGGCTGCCGAGCTGACCTCAGAAGAGCAGATCGAGCTCGGCCTGCATCGGTTCTTCGTGCACCTCAACGCCATCCGCGAGGATCAGGACGTCGACTTCCGTGCGCACACCAAACTCCGGGAGGTAGATCCCCGGCTCGATGGTGAAGGCGACGCCGGGGATGATTTCCCTCTCGTCGCGCATCTCCAGATTGTCCATGTGAACGCCGGCGCCGTGGACCTCGCGGCCGAGCGAGTGGCCGGTCCGATGCGCGAACGCATCGGCGTAGCCGGCGTCGCGGATGACCGCGCGTGCCGCGTCGTCCACCTCCCACCCCTGCAAGATCCGGCCGCCTTCGAAGGATTGCCGAATGAGACCGACCGCGGCATTTCGGGCGGCGCAATCGACTTCCCAAATACGCTGGAATTCCGATGCCGGCTCGGCCCCGGTCCACGCCATGTAGGTGAAGTCCGCCGTTGTCGCATGCGGCGCGTCCATCCTCGCCCAGAGATCGATCATGAGCGGCGCATCGCGGATGATCGGAGTATCCGCGGCGGCGAGTGTCTCGTAGTGCGGATCTCCCGTGTGGGGGCCGATCGCGACCATCGGCTCCTCGGCAACCATCCCCTCCGCTTCCATCCGCTCCATGATCCACCGGCAGAGAGACTGCTCAGTCAGCGCGTTGCCGTCACGGAGCATCCCGCGCACACGCTCGAACGCCGCCGTCTTGATCGCAATGAGTCTGCGGGCGGCCTCACGGTAGAGCGGATAGGCGTCCTCGGGCCAGCGCCCCTCGAAGTACTGAATGAGGTTGGCCGAGCTCATCACCTCGATCCCGATGGCGCGGACGAGATCAACGGTCCCGGCGTCGACCCGACTCACGTATGGATTCACGGCCTCAGGCGCGTACTCCATCGCGACCCGCTTGCGGCCGGAGAGCGCGCGCTTGAGCGCGTCACGAAGCTCGCCGTACGCGAGGTAGACCTCGCGCGTGCCGGGAAGTCCATCGAGCGACGCGGGTTCGATGCGATGAACGATGCCGATCGGCTCGCCCGACGCGGGGATGAAGTAGAACCAACGGCGTTTCAAGCGGCGCCCGGCGGTGACGCCCACGATTCGTTCGGCGAGCGGGTTGATCCCAAAAAAGTCGTAGAGTAGCCACCCATCGAGTCCTTCGGTACGGATGCGGTCTTGTATCTGGGCAATGTCGATCATCCTCGTCTCTCCTCCAGGTGCGACAGGAGCGATCGTAGCATGACGTCTGGGGATGATCGATGCTCGGACACGAAACATCCGGTGCCGGACACGGGCACTCCACTCGGGTAGCAGCAAATCACTTTGGCGACGGCCACGGCTTATTTTGCTAGAGCCACCTTCCAGGTTTCAGTCGCGTCGCCCGCCTGCAATCTCACGAAGTAGACTCCACTGGCAGCCGGCCGGCCCGTCATGTCACCTCCACTCCAGACGACATCGTGCGTTCCAGTTCCATACGCCTGCTCGCCCAGGACTTTGACCAGCCTACCATCCACGGAGTGCACGGTCAGACGAACGAAGGTCGACTGGTGAACACAGAATCGGATCGTCGTCTGGGGGTTGAAGGGATTGGGGTGAGCACCGATGAGCCCAGTTGCGGAAGGCGCAGGGATCAGATCGAGTGGTCGACTTCCGAGCAATATCCAGTCACTTCCGCGTTGGTGGGAGTACAACCTGTAGGTTACGCGCCCGCCGGCGCGCAGATTCTCCGAGTGGTCTGTGGCAGAATACAGATTGCGGCCCCTATCAACGTGGGGCACACGCCAAACGTCGCCGGTCCGCTCCGCCTCAAGGCGAAAACTCGCAGGTTCACTGTCGGCGGTGACCTGCCAGGTGATTGCCACCTGTCCCTCTGAAACCCGAGCATCGAAGAAAGACAGGAAGACTGGTGTCTTGTCGGAGTGAAACAGCACCCAGACGGCACCACGATCCTCGCCGCCATCGTCGTCCTTGGGTGCGCCAACGGCCAGGTCATCCTGACCATCCCCATCAGTATCCCCCAGCGGGGCAATGGCGCTGCCGAACCAATCCGGACCGTCCAGCACACCGTCGAACTCGCCCTCGGTATCGCTTATCTTCTGATGAAACGCGACTGTTCCGTCACCCCTGAGAAAAAGCACCCACACGGCGCCTCGCCTCTCGCCCCCGTCACCATCGCGTCGGGCGCCAACGGCCAGATCCGCGACCTCATCTCCGTCGAGATCGCCCAGGGATGTCACTGACCATCCGAACTCATCGTCGTCATCGAGCGTGCCACCGAATCCCCCTGCCCCGTCGCTGATCTCCTGGTAGGCGGCTACCGCCCCGCCGTCATCGAGGGTCAACACCCAGACTGCGCCGCGGTTTGCGCCCAACCCGTCACCATGCGGGGCTCCGACGGCGACCTCGTCGGACCCATCCCCATCGAGATCACCGAGCAACGCAAGGGATTGACCGAAACTCGTCGAATCCATCAGCGACCCCGTGAAGCCTCCTTCCGTATCGCTAATCTTTTGGTGTGACTGAACTTCGAGGGAACTCGCCTTCAGAGAAGCGGCCGTGGCCATCGTCAGGCAGA
>CAZAMP010000052.1:0-28345 GCA_964486455.1 uncultured bacterium
CATAGCGAAATACGTGTGACCGACCATGACAGACGGAATGAACCTGTACGTCGTCAGAACGAATGGGACATTTGAGGCTCGATGGTAATGGATGCTGCCCGGATTTCAGCCGGTCGGGTCAACTCAGCTTCTCCTTTCTGCTCGGAAGCCCTCTGTTGTTGCGTCGTCGTTGGCGCAGCGTCTCTCGTTTCACCCTCTCCTTGGCGGTCAGGATTTCTCGACGTCTCCAGTAGTAGACATCCGCGAGGCAAGCGGTCAATCCACGGAGGGTGTAGCCCCGGGGAGGAAGCACAGATCGACTTTTTCTGGGGCGTGGCGACATTGTACCGTTCCACACGGAGCAGGGACAGTGGCAGCGCCCCTGGGGTAGGGAGCAGGATGCGTGTCCGCAAACCGTCAGGTTAACGGACAGCTCTTTAGGCACCGGCAAATCCCAGGAAACACCCGGTTTCGTGGGTCGATCTGAGACACTATTTACGGACGCCACAGTTCGGAGTCGTGACTTGCTGCGCGGGGCCTTGACGGTCAAAGTGCGATCGACCCCCGAGAGGGGGAAGCGGAGTGCTGCCGTCTCCAAGATGTCTCCATGACTGGGGTGGATTCCAGGGGACTCGGGTGGATTCAAGAGGACTGGATTCACGCCTGCAACTCGTTATGTCGGAACCTGCTACGCTGGAAGTCGTGCACCATCACCGCGCTAGAGATTGGGGCCGAAACGGGTTCAATTCCCGACGTCCCCCCCATCTTCTTTGTTTACAGCGACTTCAGGCCCAAGACGTCCCGTGAGTCGTCCACTCTGCGGTTCCAGCGGCCTCCTTCGGACGCAACCTCAGCTCGCTGTTGCCGAGCTTGGTCGAAGCACCCCCAGCTTTGCTGGGGGGGTGGCTGGCGCAGTAGGTGTCCGGGATCCTTGGCTCCTTTCTTTCGTCTTGATCCTCTGTCTGGTCCTTGAGAGCGAGCGCTAGCTCGCGATCTTCTCTTCTTCCGCCTTTTGAAGCTCTACGGCTAGTTACTTCCTTGTGCCCCAACTTGGTCCCTGCGATGTGATATCATGATGCCTGAGTCCGAAAAGGAGCCCGAGATGAAGATGCTATCCTTGTCCAGCGTATTCGTTGCTTTCGTTTGTGCTCTTCTCGCGCATAGTCCCACAAGTGCCGATGATACCTTTCCTGCGCTAACACCGCCTTCCTCAGCGGAGACGTCCAGCATGACGGTGATCCTGCGTGCCGGAGCACATGAGATCGTGTACGAGGAGCGCGGCGAGAGAATCGAGCTCGAGGATTTCGGGTACCTGCGGGTGCCAGGAGAACCGCTGCTACCGGCCAAGCGTTTCTTGGTTGCATTGCCCCCTGGTGCCCGAGTTCTGTCGATCGAAGCGCGTGCTCTCGGCGAAACAGTGTTGCCTGGGACTCACCGGATCATTCCCACACCGCCGCTCGTACCGCTTTCCAACGTTCCCGACTCACCTGAGACCTCAGCGAACGAACGCGGTGGGCGATTTCTCAGTGGCGCAGGGGCTCACTCATCCGATGATCCTTATCCGGCGTTGATCGTAGAACTCTCGGGATACGGCACACTCCGCAAGTACGCTTACGCGTCTGTGTCCTTCTGTCCGTTTCGATACCTGCCGAGATCGGGCAGGTTGCTCCGATACGAAGCGGCCGAAGTCGACATTCACTACGCTTTGCCTCCGGCGGGAAGTTCCACCGAGGAATACGTCCAGAAGCTCAAGTGGGATACTGTGGCGGACGATGACGCTTCGCGGCTGTTCTCAAACTATGACGAGATCGCATACCTTTACGAACCGGGAAGATCCGGTCCGCCGCAGCCGACCGAGCATTTCGACTATGTCATTGTCACGACTGCGGCGCTGGTCGGCGCAGTCGAGTCTTCCGAGTTCGTGAGCTGGAAGGCGGCGCTCGGATACGACATCCGGATAGTGCTCACGACTGATCCAGAGATCGCGGGCCAGGAGGGACGCGACCTGGCTGAGCGGATTCGGGAGTTCCTCCGCGAGTACTATGCAGAGTGGGGGATCGAATACGTCCTGGTGGTGGGCGGTTTCGGCATGGTGCCCATGCGATACTGCTTTCCAAACCCCGATGATCATTCCCACAATCCCAACAATCCATCGAATTGCGGTGCATCGGTTCCGACGGATTCATACTACGCTGATCTGTCGTGGTCCGATGACGAAAGTTGGGACTCCGATGGCGATGGGTACTATGGCGAGTACGGAGATGATGCTCCTGATTTCCTGGCGGAAGTCTATGTCGGTCGGATCCCCACGAGTAATCATGCTCAGATTGCATATACCCTGGACAAATCGGTGATCTTCGAGCAGGACACGGGGACCTGGAAGGATCAGGCTCTGCAGCTCGGCGCCATCTGCGAGTATGAGAATCAGGATCACACAGGACATCCGAAATTCGACGGCGTACGCAGCCTCGCCACCATGGAAGCCGATTTCATGCAGGGCTGGATGGTGAGCCACTACAGTGAACAGCAAGGACTGGACCCTTCCGATTACCTATGGCCCGCCTTGAGCATGGATGCTGTCACGGCCGACTGGCGCTCCGGCCGGTACGGGATTGTCAACTGGGTCGCGCACGGTAGTCCGCAGCGCGTGGTCCAGTACATCTGGGTATGGGATGACGGGGACGGCGTGCCGGAAACCGATGGTTCGGATGTCATGAGCTACCCTGCCTTCATGGCCGATTACGCCGATCTCGAAGACGACTACCCGTCAATCGTCTTTGCGAATTCGTGCAAAGTTGGGTATCCGGAGCCCAATGGAGACGGAAACCTCGGGGTAGATCTTCTCACCCTGCCGGGGTTCGGAGCATCGGCCGGTGTCGTGAGCGCCGCGCGCGACGTCTACGCGGCGTACTCCTGGGAGCCGGTTGGGGGAGGGTCGGAATCGATCTGCTACGAGTTCAACCGGTTCATGATCGATGGGCCCGACGGACCAGAATCCGTTGGCTCCGCGCTCTACCAGGCCAAGCATTACGCCAACCAGAACTACGGGTGGGACAGCTACACGGAGTATATTAACCTATATGGCTTCAATCTGTACGGCGATCCGGCACTGGATCGACGAGGCGTCCCTGTCGTTGGCATAGATGCGGGCGAGCGACTCGCGAATCTCGGCGCGCCCATCCTTCTGCAAAACTACCCGAATCCGTTCAATCCGACCACCGAGATCCCATATGTGGTGCGATCGAGTGGATGGGTCCGCCTCGAGATCTTCAATCTCCTCGGACAGAGGGTGGCGACTCTGGTTGATGGACCTCAGACGGCGGGCCACCGAACCGTTCGGTGGGATTCGAGGGGCGATGCCGGCAATCCGGTAGAGAGCGGCGTCTACTTTTATCGAATTGAGACTCGTGATCGTGAGGCTAGCCGATCGATGACGATTCTAAGATAGTCGAATGCGTGGGTGAGTCATGAGCAGTGGGCGAAACGGTCGCCCGAGTCCTCCTTGGCCACTGACTGCTCCGTCTCCACAATGTCTCCATGACTGGGGTGGATTCCAGGGGACTCGAGTGGACTCCCGGGGACTCGATTCACGTCTGCAACTCGTTGTGTCGGAACCTACTACGTTGGAAGTCGTACACCATCACCACGTTAGAGATTGGGGCCGAAATGGGTTCAATTCCCGACGTCCCCCCCAGTAAACCCACCTTCACCATTCAACGAATCATCACGAGCTTCGCCCTGGATCGGAACCCCTCCGCGTCGAGGAGCAACCAGTAGACCCCGGAAGGCAGCACGTGTCCGCTCTCGTTGCGGCCGTCCCACGTCAGCGTGTGGAGTCCAGCCGTGAGCGAACCGGTCGCAAGCACGCGCACCCGACGGCCGGCGACATCGTATATCTCAAGGTCGAGCCGCCGAGGACGGTCCAGCGAGAACCGGATCCGTGTCCGTGGATTGAACGGGTTCGGCGAAGGCAGCAGCAGAGATAGCGGCGGTGCCGTCACGAGGTCAATACCGACCACCGCGCTGTTCGTCGCGCCCGGCGTACCGTGATCAGGCGACGCCATCCAGCTCGAGGCGAGACTGTTGTCCAAATAGGGATTCGTCAGCTCGAGTGTCGGTCCGTGTCCGTCCGGCTCGGGAGGCCAGGGAGGATCATCATCGTATTCCACCCAATCGTAGAGCGCCTTCTCGGAATCAAACAGCCGTAGTAGCTCTCCACCACCGCTGAAACCGAACCCGAGATTCCCGAGCACGGGTGAAACGTCGGGGAAGTGTGCGGTAAATGCCGTCGTGTCTGCGCAGAGCACGATGAACCCGTTCGGTGGAAGCGCTAGGCCCGCGGGAAGAACGAATGTGTGGTCATCATCCTCGTCCTTGAATGTCCAGCCGCCCATGTCGAACGGTAGATCGCCCGGATTGTGTAGCTCCACCCAGTCGCCGGGATCGAATGTGTCGGCCGAGTTGTAGTTGATCTCGTTGATGACCGCGATGCCGGGGAGTGTCAGCTGCTCGAAGACCGCCGTGACGGCATAGTCGTCATCTGGACTGATCACGATGGACGACGTGTCGGGAAGCGTCGGGTCCGACCACTCCAGAAACGCGTAGCCTGCATCCGGGACCGCCGTGAGCGAGATCGGAACGCCTTCGAAGTACTCCCCTGACCAGGCGACGTCTACATCGATCGCCGCAAGATGAATCGCGCCTGCGCCGGGCGGTGAAATGTCCAGCGATAGCGTGAATTCACCCCCGAGATCGAACTGGTCGCGAATGTGTTCCCGGGCGTACTCCGGGCGCTCGTTCAGGAAATCGTCGACGATCGAACGCTCCTGCTCCCAGCGCGAGAAGGGTCTATTCCATCGATCGAAATGGCGGGCAATCTCGGGTTCGATGGCCGCCGCAAACGCGTCCGCCGCCGCCGTGGTGACACTCGGCAGAAGGCTGGTGTTCAGATAGTCCGCGTAGCGATTGATGAACATCTGCCGGAACGTCTCGTTCTCCATCAGGCTTCGAAACAAGAACGTCGCATATCGTGGATTGGGCCATCCGGTGCCGTTCGGGTCGAGCGCCATCGCGAGGGTGTTGTGATCGGCGTCCGTCGCGTGCCCCAGCCCGAAGTCCGTGTCGTAGATGATCCATCGCCAGCGGCCATCCGCTGATCGGGGACGCCAGTAGGCGATGTTGTTTCCCGGCCAATCGGTGTTCGCGTAGTAGATCTCGAAAGCTTGGTAGTCGGCGTACTCCTCGACGTCGATCAGCGTTTCGATGTGCGCGTAGTGCTCGGGATCGGCGAGGCCGTGCTCTTCGATGTAGTCGAGCATCTCTAGGTAGTGTTCCGGATCCCCTTGCGCGGCTTCGTAGTACATCTTGATGAGATCCAAGTCGTCCGGGTCCACCCCGTGATTTGACGCGATGTAGTCCTCGTCGATCCGCTCGCGCACGTTGAGAATGCCCCAGTACTCGCCGTTGATGTATGCGCGCATGGGGCGGTAGGCGAGCCGATCGATGTCCGTATGCGCGAGGAGATGGTGCATCAGGCCATCCCGGAACTGCGTTTCACACCAGTCATTGCCGGAGTTCCGCCAGACGAGTTGCTTGAATGACGCGATGGGTTTCTCGTCGAAGAGCGTGTGGTCGAAGGAGTTGCTTCCATAGCCCCCGCGTGCGATGAGCCGCATTGACTTCTGCGGATGGTTGCGCGAAGCGCCACCGTAGACCTTCACTCCTGCATCTTGTGAGAGCAATGTGGCGCCTGCCGTGTCGAAGACCCCCACATGCATGGGGCGTTCCCAGTCTTCCCAAAGGTTGTCATCATGGAAGATCCCGATCTCCTCATCCCAGAGATTGTCCGGATCCGTCACGAACGACGCCACGGCGAGGGTCGACGGATCGTTCAGGATGTAGCTGTGTGAGACCGTCGAGCTTGGCAGCGTACCGGTCTCGAACGCCCGCGCTCGGATCACGCTCGTCTCGGCAATCTGAATGGGAGTCGTGTAGGGCGTCGACATCTCATCCGGCTCCGCTCCGCCCGTCGTGTAGGTGATGACGCCATTCGGGTCAGGCGATATCAGCTCGATGGAGAGAGGATCGTCATACAATCCGCCGAGCACTGAAAAGATCGGTGCATCCGCGAACTCATCAAAGCCCGTATGCGCATTCGGCGCTTCCGGTGTCGGCTCCGTGAAGAACACCCAATTGGGCGCACCGTCGGGCGCCCGGCCTCTCGAGACGTCCGCGAACATCTGACCGGTCTCGATCTGATCGACGAGCGCTCCCTGGGGATCGTGCAACGACACGGTCTCGCCATCGGCGGATAGTCGGAAGTTCGTGTGCATGTGTGGCATGAGGTCATGGAGAATTTCGGCAAGTCCTTCTCCGCCCCCCGCCGGCGGCTCGATCATGCCGAGCGTCAAGAAGGGAATTATGGTGACATCATCGGACGACTCCGCGTTGTGTACTTCGATTGCCAGCACGTTTGTACCTTGCCGAAGCGTGCTGTAGACCCATCCCAGGAAATACGTGTCCGGGGGAAGTCCCTGGTACATCTGGGCCTCGTGCTCGCTATCGGCATACTGCCGCCAACCCGGAGGACCGTTGCTCGTGATGTTTTGACGCGCGACCTCCAACGACTTGCCGTTCAGCCACGCGACGAACGCGTCGTCGAAATCGACATGAAGAATCATCGCGACGACGTTTTCCGGATCATCCACATGAAACGTCTTGCGGATGGAAATCGAAGTGACTACAGGGACCTCCGTCGAATCGTCGTCGTCGCCGAAGCCGAAGCCCGAGGGGCCCAGGTCCCATGACGAGGCGTTGTACCACCACTCGCGCCAGAACTCGGGTGGCTCGCTGAAGTTGGCCCTGTAGCGCCAATCATCGCCCCAATCGATGACCGTTTCCCAGTGGAGGTCTTCCGGATGGCGGTCCTTGCCGGAGGCGAAGATCAGGAGATGGTCTTGCGAGTGGAGTACGACATCACCGAAGACCCATTGGAATGGTTGCGCCACGTCGTCGGAGATCCCGTAGCCTGAAAGATCGACGTCAGCGAAGCCTGGATTGCAGAGCTCGATCCAGTCGGGGGTGTCGTTCTCTTCGTCGCGGATGCCATCTACATTGGAGGAGATGCATTCGTTTATGAGAACCTGCGAGGCGGCTGCCGCGGTCCAGAGCGCGATCGAGAGCAGCGCCAGGAGAGAACACCCGAATCGCATGCGGACTACTCCCGCCGGTCCCCACCGGCACCGACACCTGAATCTTGCAGTAGCACCCAATTCTAGCAGATTGCGTCCGCCTGCCACGTCGGCATCGAGCATGAGACCCTACGGTCCGCGCCGACCGTCTTTTGCACCCTTTCGGTAGTCGATACCTGCGAAACTTGGCCGGAGACAAAAAAGCACCCCCAGCTTTCACCGGGGGCGCTCCGTCCAGGCCCACATGATCGTGGGGGGATGTCCAGACGGCCAGAAGCAGAAAAAGGGGGAAAGCCCTTAGCGAGACCGCCCGATACGGTAGCCTTCTCCCACCGCGTGAACCGCCGGGCATCAGAACGGGACACTCCCGTTTCTTGTCGGTGAGCGACGAGAGTCGCAACCGTGACGGCAGCGGTCTTGGCCTCGGGGCGCGGTCGCACGCCCGGTGAAGCGGCCCGATCGGCAGCGTACCTCCGAAGAGCCGTCCCCACACGGGTACAAGGGAATTCTCGTCTACAACATAGCCACGACCCTATGATCCGACAAGGGGCCCCCTGCCGCTTTTTTCTTACGTGATCCCGGAAGCGGTTAGAACTGAAGAAATTCCGAGCTTCGACCGATCTCTGATAGAAATCGATTTGGGGCGACGTGTATCCGCTATCCCGACTCCCGCGGACGGCGTTTCTCCCGTGCCCAGTGGTTGATAACCGCCAAGGATCCAGAGGCGCCCATGACCGATCTCCTGCGACAACGAATCGCCCAATGCCAAACACTCCCATCAATCCCCGCGGTCGCGATCGAGATCCTCCGCCTCTACCGTGAAGAGAACGTTCAGAGTGCCAAGATCGCCAGCGTCATAAGCAAAGATCCCGCCTTGACCGCCAAGATTCTCCGGATGATCAACTCGCCTTTCTTCGGGCTTCGGCAGCAGATTTCGACGATCTCCCATGCGGTCGTTCTGCTCGGCCTTGTCGCGGTCCGGACGATCGCACTGAGCTTCACGCTGGTTCGGGGCCTTCGAAAACGGGACGCGGGAGGTTTCAGTCACACGCTCTTCTGGAAGCGGTCGCTGATAGCCGCCACGGCCGCCCGTGAGATCGCCTCATCGGTCGGCGTCGTCGACAAGGAACTCGCGTTTCTCTCAGCGCTCCTGCAGAACATCGGAAGCCTGCTGCTGAACGAGATCGAGCCGGAGGATGTGTACGAGATCTCGAAGCAGGCCACCTCACATACTGAACAGAAGGAGTTGGAGCGTCAGCGCATCGGTTCCGACCACACGGAGGCCGGATTCTGGCTCGCAAGAGACTGGAACCTGCCGGCAGCGATCACCGAGCCTATTCGATGGCACCACGATCCCGACGGTTACGATGGCGGCGACCCGGAGATCTCCGAACTCATTCGAGTCGTGGCCTTATCGGATCTCATCGCGGAGGTGTGGATTTCGGAGAGCCGAGAAGTCGCGTTCGAGGCGGCCAAAGACGGCGCACAAGACACGTGGTCGATGTCCTACGAGGCGTTCACCGAGATCTTTGATTGGGTAGGAGTGGCTCTTCCCGAGATCTCGGCCGTCTTCGACATCGAGGTGGGCAACCAGCACGAGGTCTCCCGCATCGTTCAGGAAGCACGTGATCTACTGGGTGCTTCTCCACTGGCGGATGCGCTGAGCACAGGAACCGGCGTTCGGTCGAACATCGCGCTTGTCACGTCGGGCTCGCCCGACGACCAGGGCGAGGAGCCGGCCATCGAAACCCGCATCTGGGATCAGCTGACCGGTGCGGTCGATCGGGAGCGATTCCTGGATTGGGTCAAGTGGGAGCTGGGCCGTTCGGTATCCAGCGGGTGGCCGATCAGTCTGCTCCTCATCGAGATCGACGCGTTCCAGATGATCGGAGAGCAGGCCGGCCGGCTCGCGGGTGAGAAGGTCTTGGCGGGTTGCGCCTCGGCGATCACGAAGGTCGTTCGTCAAAGCGACATGCTGGCACGATACGGCGACGAGACATTCGCGCTGCTGATGCCTGATACCAAGTGTGAGTTGTCCGAGCAGATCGGTGAGAGGATCCGCACCGTGATCGAAGAGACGACGATCGCGATGGGGGACCTGTGCGTCAGGCCGACGGTCTCAATTGGAACGGCGACCAGCGGGGACGGAACCCATTTCACGGAATGGGCGGGCCTTCTCGAGGCTGGGGCGACCGCCCTCGAACGGGCCCGGGAGGCGGGCGGCAACTGCACCGAGGCGTACAGCGGAGGCGACGGCCGCGAGGCGGCCTGACAGCACCATCTGAAAGCAGACGTAATCCCCTGCGGAGTCTCACCCGCGGGGGTTTTGATTCCGGCGCGGGAAGCCGGCCCTTCCGAAGGACCGTCGATCCCAATGCCGACCCGCGGGGCACGGATTGTGTGGTCTAGGGGCTTTCCCGTTCTCTCAGATCGCGCTATTGTTGACTGGTGACCGCACGACTTCGGGACTTTCTGCACCTGATCAGCGATGCCACTCGAGCACCAACGAGCTGCATCGCTGATGTCACATGAGGAAGGTGGGGTGGTTGGGATGGGAAGAACCCTCGGTATTCGACGCGAAGACAAGTCGGGAGAGCGCCGCGTTCCACTAACGCCTGCTCACGTGAAGCGCGTGCGCGACGAGTATGGAATCAACGTCGTCGTGCAATCCTCGGCAACGCGAATCTTCTCCGACGATCAGTTTGTCGCGGTCGGCGGCCGCATGGAAGAGGACCTCTCCGGGTGTGACCTCGTCATCGGGGTCAAGGAGATGCCCGCCGAGCTGTTCCGCGAGGGAGGCGCGTACCTCTTCTTCTCACACGTCATCAAAGGGCAGTCGTACAACATGGCGATGCTGCGGCGTCTCCTCGACCTCGGCTGTACGCTCATTGACTACGAAAAGGTAGCCGACGACTCGGGTCGGCGGCTCATCATGTTCGGCCGTTTCGCGGGGCTGGCCGGGATGATCGATTCGCTGTGGTCGTTGGGAAGGCGTCTGGATTGGGAAGGGGTCTCGAATCCTTTCTCCGGCATCCGGCAGTCGCTCGAGTACCCGGATCTCGACGCGGCCAAGAAGGCGGTACGCGATGCCGGCGAACGGATCGCGCGCGAGGGTCTCCCCAAGGCGGTCGCGCCGCTCGTATGCGGCTTCGCGGGCTACGGAAACGTCTCGCTTGGAGCGCAGGAGATCTACGATCTCCTCCCCGTCGAGGAGATCGAACCCGAGAAGCTCGAGGAGCGTTGGGACGCCGGGCTGGACACGCGACGTGTCTACAAGGTCGTGTTCAAGGAGGAGCACCTCGTCGAGCCGGTCGCGGACGGCGGACGATTCGAGCTTCAGGACTACTACGACCATCCGGAGAAGTATCGTTCGCGTTTCGAAGGCTACTTGCCGTACCTGGGTATCCTCGTCAACTGCATTTTCTGGGACACGCCGTACCCGCGCCTCATTACGAAGGAATACGTGCACAAAGCATACGCGGGCGAGGCGACGCCCCGGCTCCGCGTGATCGGTGACATCAGCGCGGACATCGCAGGGTCGGTCGAGGTGACGACGAAGACCACGCCGCCGAGCAATCCGATCTACGTCTACGATGTTGACAGTGGCGAAGCCCGCGACGGATGTGAGGGGCGCGGACCCGTCATCGTCGGTGTCGATATCCTCCCAACCGAGCTACCGAAGGAGGCTTCGGAGTTCTTCGGTGACACGCTGTTGCCGTACATGTCCGCATTGGTCGGCGCGAATTACTCTTCGGCTTTCACGTCGCTGGATCTGCCACCTGAATTGAAACGGGCCGTGATCGCCCACCAGGGTGAGCTCACGCCGGACTACCGTTACATTGAGGAATTCCTCGCATCGGAAGGGGCGTAGCATGCCGAAGGTTCTCGTTCTCGGAGCCGGGCTTGTCTCGAGACCGCTGGTTCGCTACCTGCTGGACAAACCGGATTTCAAAGTCACCTGCGCGTCTCGCACGGTGAGCAAGGCCGTCAAGCTGGTCGACGGCCACCCGGACGGAGAGGCCATCTCACTCAACACGGCTGATCAGGCGCAGCTGGAAGATCTGATCAAGACGCACGACGTCGCGGTCAGCCTGCTCCCGGCCACTGAGCATGTGCTGGTGGCGAAGATGTGCATCGCGCACCGAACCACGATGGTAACGACATCCTACGTCAGCTCGGAGATGAAGGCCTTGGATGCCGAGGCGAAGGCCGCCGGCGTGACGATACTGAACGAGCTCGGTGTGGATCCGGGTATCGACCACATGTCCGCCATGAGGATCATCCATGGCGTCGAGAAGAAGGGTGGGAAGGTCACCTCGTTCAAATCTTACTGCGGCGGCCTGCCCGCACCGGAGGCGAATGACAACCCGCTCGGATACAAGTTCTCGTGGAGCCCGCGCGCCGTGCTCGTCGCGGCGACCAATTCGGCGCGCTACCGCAAGAACGGTGAAGAGGTCCAGGTCGACGGGAAGAACCTGTTCGGCGATTCCCACGTGCTCGACGTGGAGGGGCTCGGCCAGTTCGAGGCATATCCGAACCGCGACTCGATGGGTTACGTCGATCTCTACGGGCTCGAAGGGATCGACACGATGTTCCGCGGGACGCTCCGAAACCTGGGCCATTGCGACGTCTGGTTGAAGTGGTCTCATCTCGGTCTCTTCGATCAGACGGAGCGCGCGGATCTCGCGGGTGGGACCTTTGCGGGAATGATGGGCAAGCTGGCCGGCACGGACGCGACGCCTGACGCGGTCGCAGCACACCTCCGTGTCGCCGCCGACGCTCCGATCATCGAGAAGCTGGTCTGGCTTGACCTCTTCTCGGATCAGACGGTTCCGGACGGTCTCACCGCGCCGATCGATATCGTCGGAGACAAGATGCTCGAGAAGTGCCCGTATGGAGAGGCCGAGCGCGACATGATCGTTCTCGCCCATCAGTTCGAGGCCGCATACCCTGACGGCAAGAAGGAAGGGCTCTCGTCGACCTTGATCGACTTCGGGATTCCGAACGGCGACTCGTCGATGGCACGAACCGTGAGCCTTCCGGCCGCGATCGCGACGCGTCTTGTCGCCGACGGCACGATCAAGAAGCCGGGCGTGCACATCCCCGTGGAGCCGGATCTCTACGATCCTATTCTGAACGAGCTGGAAACGCTCGACATCGCCTGCAAGGAGAAGAGCTGGGAGATCTGACGGTTCTCTCTCATCGATATCCACATGACCCGGGTGCGGCGCGTGACGACCACGAGCGCCTCCCGGGCCCTCTTCGACGTGAGTCATCGAGAACTCAGGTGCGTGGCCGTTGGGCCGTGTCCAATCTCACTAACAGCCTTCCCGGAGCCGCTTCCCGCCTCATAGTGGATTGTGCTAAAATACCGTATTGGAGACAAATCATCTAAGCTGGGATGCATCGTTTGGCCAGAGTGATTCTCCTCGCACTGAGTCCACTGATCACCATTCTCCTTCCTTTCCACATGGTGCTCGCGCAGAGCGCGATCCAGGCCCACTATGCCGACGGGCAGATCTGGGTCGTCTGGGACTACACACCTCCTGGCTCCCAGACCTTCGTCATCTACGGCAACGACATACCCATTGGGCAACTCTCCGATGGCGAACAGGTCGGCCGCCTCTTCGAGTACGAGTATGTTCCCGGCGCGTTGAGAGAACAGTTCGGTCCGGCGGAGCGCGGCTGGATCATACCGTCGTCCGAGGGCGCCGGTGTCGATACCCTGGACCAGAACCAAGCGCTCTTCGTGGAGACGGTCCACGCGACCGGACCGCGCTACTTCGCGGTCGTCGCATACGGTGACACGACGGTCACGCCGGGCGTCAACGCCACCACGGTTCCGGCCGACGGGATCTACGCGCCGGATGAGACGGTCGAGTGTCACCTGCAGCTCGAGGGGGTTCCGCTGGAGGGGTACTCGAGCCAGGCCTACGCCATGTGGGCCGACGGTCGCGAGGATCCGGATGACCGCCGCCCGGATGTTCCCGTCTGCGCCAACCCGGCCAAGAACGGCATGCCGAGCATCTTCGTCGTGAGCAAGCGCGATGGTCTACCCCTTGAGCCACACCCCGTTATCCACTGGCTCCATGGCGGCGGCGGACAAGCCCGGAGTTCCCTGCCCGGCAAGCGGCCGTTCTACAACATCGATCCCGACGAGGGATTGCTCGTGGCGCACAACGACAACGTCACGCGTGGGGCGAGCGAGAAGGAACATACGCGGGAGACGCCGAGCAACTCCTGGTGGTTCGGCTGGGGGGTTCACTACGATCCCTTCACGGGCGTCGGAGAGACACCGCCGCCCGGGGAGATCATCGTCAACTACACCCAGCGTCGCCTGGTCTGGATCAACGAATGGCTGATCCGGCAGGGTTGGGTGGACCCCGGACGCGTGAGCGTCCAGGGGCACAGCATGGGCTCCGCGGGCGCGACCGCGCTCGGCAAGGCGTTCCCCGACGTCTTCGCCACATGCACGATCCTCAGCAACGGCTTCGAGGGGCCGGTCTCTCCGGGGGGAAGGAACATCTTCGGCTACCCCGAGGACGAGCTGAAGAGCGTGTTCGTGGACGCGGCGGGCGACAGCATCCCCGTCTATAAGGTTTTCGACCTGAACACCATCCTGATTCCGGGCAGGGATCTGCCGCTGTTCAGGTGCTTCCACGGCAAGAACGACACGACACGCGCCATGGGCTGGGATGCCGTTGTGGTGGAGCAGTATCGGACGGCCGATTCCCTCGGCATGGGCGTGCACCTGTACTGGGACGAACGCGCACACTCCCCCACGGACATCCCCGGGCACTGGGCCGCGGGCACGACGCCGGATCTCCAGACCGAGCGCGACAACGTGGCCTACCAGGAGCCGCACGCGGTCAGCCAGTCATTCCCGGCCTTCTACGACCATCGCCTCGTGCCCGGCGGATTCGATCCGGGTGACGGAGATCCCGCGACGGGAGATCCCTGGGGCACCTGGGGCGGATATCACGACTGGGAACTCGATACACTTGTGGACGAACTCGATCGCTGGGAAGCAACCGTGTTCTTGATCGACGGTTCGGCTTGGCTCCCCGATAATTGTCCGGTCGACAGCATGCCGAGCAGTCTGACGATCCGCAGAGCGCAGGCGTTTGATCCCCAGCCAGGCGAGATCGTGAACTGGGCGCAACTCACGATGGCCGGCGACACGCTTCGTGTGGGAAGCGTCGAGGCGGACACCGAGGGGCGTGTCCGTCTTGTCGATTTCATGACCTACCGCGACCCCGACCGTACCCGCGTCAAGTTCGAGAGGCCGCCGATCGTCGATGTCGCAGCGAGCGTGCCTGCGCCGAGCTTGTCACTCGACGCCGCGCCGAACCCCTTCAACCCGACGACGAAGATCCGCTTCACCCTGGAGCGTGCCGGCGAGGCACGGCTCACGATCTACGACGCGAATGGCAGGCTCGTGAGGACGCTCGCCGCGGGGCCGCTCTCCGCCGGCGCCCACGGCTTTTCCTGGGACGGTCGCGCAGATGACGATAGTCCGGTCGCCTCCGGAGTCTACTGGGTACGCGTCGTGGCGGGCGACCGGACGCACGGGTTGAAGCTGGTCGTGGTCAAGTAGCATGGATACGGTTCGCATCTCTGCCGTCGACGCATTCGATGGCGTCCGGGGGTGTTGGGTTCGACATCCCAAAGATAGAGAAACTGACGAGGAGAACACAATGTCCGGCCATCGCCTGGGTAGAGGCTTCTACCGCTTCGCCGCAATGATCCTCATGTTCTCTGCATCCACCCCCGCGCAGGCGTCGTACCTCGCGGCCCGGGACGCGCTGGAGATCAGCTACCGGCCAGCGGCCGCCGAGCTGTCTGATCTCGACGGAGACGAAGACCTCGATCTCATTGTCGTCAGCACGGGTGAGTTCGCCGGCGGACAGTGGAACGGCTGTGTCATTCAAGTCTATGTGAACCCCGGCGACGGCACCTTCGATGACGCTGTTGTCTATTCAGTGCCGGACGCGCCATACGGTCTGGCCGTGGTGGACCTCAATGGGGACGAACGCGCCGACCTGGTGACACCGAACGCGGCACCGGATCTCATGCAGGTTCTCATCAACGACGGCGCCGGCGGATTTGCGCTCGGCGATGCGATCGGTGTGGGCATCGACCCCGTGGCTGTTGTGGCGGCGACGCTCAACGCGGATGCCTATCCGGATCTTGCGTCCGCGGATCAACTGGGGTTCGGTGTCTCCTACTGCTTCAACAACGGCGACGGGACATTCGCAGCGTCCATTTCCCGATACATCGGCGACATCATCAACGGACTCCAGGCAGGCGACGTCGATGGAGACGAGACCAACGATCTCGTCGTGTTCGGCAACGACGACGTCTACCTGATGCGGAACAACGGCTTTGGAGGTTTCGGCGCGCTCGAACCGCTGGGTATGGGACCGGTGGATCGTCGCGCGCGGCTCAGTCGCTTCGATGACGATGACATCGTCGATCTCGTGACCGGCGCGCGGGTCTGGATCGGGAGCGGGGACGGCACGTTCGGCCCTGCGCCCCTCACCACGGGGCTCACCGACGACCACGTCCGGTGCTGGGACTTCAACGGCGACGGCCACCGTGACGTCGTGACCGGTGCGGGCGTGGCGCTGGCGGACGGCTTAGGCGGATTTCACTCGCCCATGGACTTCGATCCCCCGCCGGACAGCGGGCCCATCGCGTGCGGCGATTTCGACGGCGACACGATTTCCGATCTCGTGCGCCTGCAGGCGGGGATCGCGGGGCCCTCCGGCTTTGCCGTGCTGTTGCCCGGCATCGGTGACGGGTCGGTGCCGGTCTTCCCGCGCGTTCCGGCGGGCGATAGCGTCTGGCAGCTCGCGGTCGACGATGTCGATGGGGACGAGATCCCGGACGCACTGGTGGCGAACATCGGTACGCCGTGGGGACAGTTTCTGAACGGGTCGGTCTCCGTCCTGACCGGAAACGGCGACGGCACTCTGGATTCGTTCGTTTCCTATGCGGCCGGTGACTACGTGCGAAACGTGTCGGCGCTCACGTTCGACGGCGACGGCGCCCCCGAGATAGTCGTCACGAACTTCGGCGACGAGACGATCACGCTATTGGTGAATGACGGCGGCGGAGGATTCGGGCCGCCGGTGCCGCTGGTGACCGGCAGCAATCCCGAGGCGATCGCGAGCGCGGACTTCGACGGCGACGAGAACCTCGATATCGCCGTCACGAACTACGGGTTGGGGGCGACCCCGGCCTCGGTGACGATTCACTTCGGTGACGGTCTCGGCGGCGTTGCCGCGACGACCGAGGTTAGTCTGACGGGGCACGCCGCGGTGGATCTCGTTGCGACGGATCTGGACGGGGATGACAGCCCCGACCTGGCTGTCGCGTGCTCGGGCCGCTACTCGGGCGGCTGGACGAACTTCGGGCTTTACGTGCGGCTCAACGACGGCGCCGGTGGCTTCGAACCCGAGGCGCACTATCTGACGACCTACCTTCCCCGTACCGTGAATGCGGCGGATGACGCGGGCGACGGGACGCCGGATCTCATCGTGACGTGTCACGGCCCCTCGGAGAACGTGTTGTTCGTCGGCGAGATCATCACGTTCTTCAATGACGGCGCCGGCGGCTACGCGTCCTCCGAGGTGTCGACGCTCACCCACGATCACTTCACCGCCGCGTGCGCGGATCTCGATGCCGATGGTCATTCGGACCTGGTCGTCCCGCACCTGAGCGCGTCCGTTCTCACGCTGCTCTGGGGTGACGGGAGCGGCACGTTTCCTGTCCGAACCCACTACGCGACGAGCGTGGAGCCTCGGGGGATCGCCCTGGGCGACTTCGACGGGGATACGCGGCTCGATGTGGCCGTGGCGCACGGGGAGATCAACGAGCTGGGGCTCATGCTGACGAGCGGCGCGGTAACCGGGATCGACGACGGCGTGGGCGGAGGACGAGTGCCGGTGGTGGCCGAAGCCATCTCTTTGAGGATCGCGCCCAATCCGATGACGCGTGCCGCACTCATGGTGCTGACGTCACCGAACACGGCCTCGGGTGAGAGACTCTCGGTGGATCTTTACGACGCCCGGGGGCGATGGGTGACGACACTGTGGAGTGGGTTGATGAACGGGCCGACCTTCGACTTCATCTGGGACGGGAGCGGTGCGCGCGGCAGGCGCCTCTCGCCGGGCGTCTATTTCTGTCGTGTCAGCGGAGTGGATCGCGCGTTCTCGCGACGCGTCGTCATGCTGAGGTAAGGACCGGGGTGCCGCAATCCGAAATACAGGCTATATTACGTTAGGAGGGAGAAAGGCTCTGGAGGATAGCGAAAGGGGGCCGGGCAATGCGATCGTCGTTCATTCTTCTCGGACTGACATTCCTCCTCGTCGGTAACGCATTCGCCGACATCTACACCGTTCATCCGGACGGGAGCGGTGACTTCCAAACGATTCAAGCCGCGATCGATGGCGTATCCGACGGCGACATCATCGAGCTCACCGACGGCACGTTCTCCGGTGCCGGCAACTGGGACGTCGACTTTCTCGGCAAGGCGATCACACTCCGCTCCCGGAGCGGGAACGCGGAAGCGTGCGTGGTCGACTGCTACGGAATCGAAGCCGAGATCCACCGCGGGTTCGTCTTCCACACTGGTGAGAACGCCTCGACCGTGCTGGCGGACATCACCATCTGGCGGGGGAACGCGACCGATCTCGATGAACACGAGCTGGGCGGTGGCGTCTACTGCGTGGGTTCCTCTCCCACGATCAGCGGCTGCATCTTCCGCGAGAACTATTCCCCTGAATACGGTGGCGGGTTGTGCTCCGATATGCTCGCCGCGCCCACCGTGATCAACTGCACCTTCATCGACAATGAGGCCGACTGGGGAGGTGGCGGCGGAATCAGCTTCATGTACGGTTCCGGAAGCGTGACCGGCTGCACGTTCATCAACAACGAAGGCGGGTTCGCGGGCGGCGGCATGCTGGTCCCCTCTTCCAACGCCGAGTGGGTCGGCGTGACGGACTGCGTGTTCATCGGCAATACGTCGTTCTACGGCGGCGGATTCGGCACGTGAGGCGGCGACTGTGCACTGGTCCAGTGCACGTTCGTCTCCAACACGTCGACGAGCGGTGGCGGTTTCTACGCCTGTGGCTCTTGTGAGGTCACAATCTCCGATTGCACGTTTTACGGAGGCATCGGCACGGGAGGCGGTCTGTTCTGCGAGTGGAGCACCGAGGTGATGGTGGAGCGGACGATCATCGCCTTCAGCCCGCAAGGATTCGCGGTGGCCGGCGTTGCTCCGGAATTCTCCTGCAGCAATCTCTTCGGAAACGCCTATGGAGACTGGGAGGTCCCGATCGCGGATCAGGCCGGTATCCGAGGAAACTTCTCCGCCGATCCGTTCTTCTGTGACGCCGCCGGCGGGGACCTCACGCTCGCGGCGAATTCGCCCTGTCTCCCGGGCAATCATCCGGACGGCTACGACTGCGATCTGATAGGCGCGCATGGAGAGGGCTGCGCGGCGATCGGCGTAGACGACGGGCTGGTCGGGTCGTTGACGACCCTCCTCCTCGCGTCACCGAATCCATTCACGTCGTCGTCCCGGATTTCGTTCGTTTCATCCTCGGCGGGCCCCGCGTCCGTGATCATCTTCGATCTCGGCGGTCGGCGTGTTCGAGCATTCGACGCGCTTTCTGCCAGCGGTACCGTCTCGTGGGATGGCCGCGACGCGGCCGGCAGACCGCTGGCCGCGGGAACGTACTTCGTGCGTCTGGAATCCGGACAGGAACGGCAAACGGGGAGACTCCAATTGATCCGCTGATCAAGGGGTGGCGAAGGCTGTCCTCGGCACTGGGTCGATTCGCTGGATGCGGATCGGCCCTCTTCATTGCGCAACTCTTTACAGCTCCACGGTTTGGAACTAGCTTTAGTCGGGTACACTCATGCGGACGTCGCGGTGTCCGCGTTTGAGCGGATCATCGGTACTTTGTGCTTGGCGAATGGTCATGAGCATTCCGATCATCACAACGAAGCTCCAGATACCGGCTCTCCCGGCGGCCTACGTCCCGAGACCCCGACTGGACGCGCTCTGGAACGATTGGGTCGACAAGCGTCTGGTGCTTGTCACCGCGGGCGCCGGTTTCGGCAAGACGTCGTTCCTTGCCGCCAACGCGCGGGCGTCCGACCGTCGCTGTTTCTGGTACGCTCTCGACACGACCGATTCGGATCTACCGACGTTCTGCATGCATCTTCACGAATCCGTCTGTGGTGGGCGGGACGATGCCGCCCTCGAGATCGGACCATCGGATGAGAACCTTCCCGATCGCGTGCTCGCGTCCGTCGTCCGGTTCCTACGACCGGCCGGGGCGGGCGAAGTCCTCGTGCTCGACGACGTGCATCTCGTCTCTCACGCGCAGCCGATCCTCCACTATCTGGAACGACTGACGCGTTTCCTTCCGCAGGGGGCGACGTTGGTGCTCTCCTCCAGGGAGACCGTTGGTGTCGCGACCATGCGCCTTCGATCGCTTGGGGACGTCGCGACGGTCGGTTCGCGGGAGCTGGCGTTCACACCCGACGAGGTGGGACGCCTCTTCGAAACACGCTTCCCCGGAGTCGGTCTCGACTCGCGGCTATGCAAGCGGATCATCGATCAGACCGAGGGGTGGACCGCGGGGCTGCAAATACTCTTCCAGGTTTTGCGTGGTTCGTCGGCCGCCGCGATTGAGCAGGCGCTGGAAAGCATGCGGGACGCGGGCTCGGGCTGGTTCGCGTACTTCGCCGAGGAGGTTGTGGGTCGCCTGGATCCGACCCTGCGCGACTTCCTCTACCGCACGTCGGTTCTGCCGCGTCTGAGCCCCGAGCTTTGTGACGAGGTCCTGAAGATCGACACCAGCCGCGCGGCCATGGAAGAGCTCAGCGCCCGAAACATGTTCACGTTTCCGTGCGGTGACGATGAGTCATCCTATCGATACCACCATCTGTTTCGGGATTTCCTCCGCGATCGGCTGGCCCGGGAGCTGAAGCCGCGACAGGTTGAGGCGCTCTACCGGCGCGCTGCGGCCGCGCTCCGAAAGACCGGCGCCTGGGCGGACGCAGCGGCCGCCCATGTCGAAGGAGGCGATCCGGCGGCAACGCTCAGGCTCTTCGAGCGCAAGGGGGATGAGCTTCTGGCGACGGGTCAATACGAGACCATTCGCCACGCGCTCGAGAGCGTGCCCGCGGCCATGTTGAAGAAGCATTCCGGCGCCCTCTACCTGCTGGGGCGGATCCATGACATCCAGGGCCGATGGGATGAGGCGGAGTCGCACTATCGGCGGGCACTCCGGATCGCATCGAGACGGAAGCGCCGGATCGAGCTCATGAGCCTGATCGCGCAGCTCAAGATGAAGATGGGGGAGTACCGGTCGTGCGTGACCCTCTGCAAGAAAGCGCTATCGGAACCGGGGACGAAGTCGACACGCGCCCGCGGCAGGATGCTCGGCATGCTCGGAGTGTCCGCGTGCGATGTCGGCAAACTCTCGGAAGGCGAGGACTACCTGAAGCAGGCGATGGCGATCTTCAAGAAGAAGAAGGACGTCTACGAGGAAGGCCGCATCCTCTATCTGTTGGCGGCGAACGTGCACGGCCCGCGGGGTGAGTTCGCCCTCGCCAGGAGCACCGCCCGCCGTTCGGTGGCCGCGTTTCGCAAGCTCAAAGACCCGAGACGCGTGTGTCACAGCCTCAGCGTGCTCGGCTGGATTCTCGCGGCCGGAGGGGATGAGCGCGAGGCGAGAGAACTGACCGAAGACGCGCTACGTATGGCGGAGAATCTCGAGTACATGACGATCCGGGCGCTTTGCCACTACACACTCGGTCGCTGCGCCCTTATCCGAAGAGACCTCGACACCGCACACGGGCATTTCGATACGGCCCGAGAGCTCGGCGAGAAGCTCGGGGAAGCCGAGCTACGGACAATTCCATACCTGGGGTTGGGTGAGGTTGCGCTCGGCTCCGGCAACCGCCACGCAGCGCGGCGGCACACCACACATGCGCTCACGACAGCGCGGGAGATGAAGGATCGGCTTCTCGAAGCTCGGTGCTTGACGCTGCTTGGTACCGTCGAGATCACCACGCGCCCAAGGCGTTCCCTCGAGTACTGGCGTGATGCCGACCGGCTCGTCCGAAAGATCGGCGCGTTTCGCGAAATACATCGGCTCCTTCTCTTGCGGTTAGCATCGGGAAAGCTCACGCGAAAGGATTCGGAGGAGGCATTGCGGGAGCTTCTCGCCGGGACGGCGCGCATGGATCATGAGAATCTCTACCTCGTGTTCGAGCCGGAACGAGCGGCCGGCGTGCTTGCCTCGGCGCTCGAGGCCGACATCGAGGTCGAGTATGCGTCCGGCCTTGTCAAGAAACTGGGCCAGCCGGTTGTGCCGCACCTGGCTCCGCTTGCGTCTCATGCCTCCGACACAGTAAGGCAGCGCGCCGTGGAGCTATTGGCGCACATCGGCGGAGATGACGCCCGGGCGATCCTCTCGAAGGCGGCGGACGCCACCACGCGGGCCGGCCAGTCGGCCATGAAGGCGGCCGACGAGCTTGCTCGCATGCCGACGACAGCGCTTCGCATCAAGGCGTTGGGTTCGTTGGAGGTTTCGCTGGCCGATGCGCGGCTCGGTTTGGAGGCCTGGAAGTCGCGTCGCGCGCTTCGACTCCTCCAGCTGCTTCTCGCCCACCGATTCCGGTGGGTGCCTCAGGACGTGATCCTCGAGGCGCTCTGGCCGGACGCGACGCCCGAGAAGGCGGTCAATAGCCTCCGCCAGACGGTCTTTCTACTGCGAAAGACGCTCGAGCCGGACCTCAAAGAGGCCCGCTACTCGCGCTACGTTCTCTACCGCAACGAGGCATGCCGGCTCGAGGCGGGGGAGGGCGCATCGTATGACGTCGCTGACTTCGAGACCGCTCTGAACAAGGCCGACACGCACTGGGCGTCGGGCAAGAGAGGGAAGGCAGCTGAGTTCTTGAGCAAGGCCGTCCGGCTCTACCGAGGAAACTACCTGGCGGAGAGCCCGTACGAGGAGTTCACCGTCGTCGAACGTGAGCAGCTGCGGGATCGTCTCATTAGGGCTCTCGGCCGTCTCCTGGAAGTGCACACAGTGAAGAAGCGATGGGACGAGATCGTCCCGCTGTGCCGCCGCGGCCTGGCCGAGGACAAGTACAGCGAGGACTTCTACTGGCACCTGGTGCACGCGCATCTCCGGCTCAAGAACCGGCGTGAGGCGCTCGACGGCTTCCATCAATACGAGCAGATGATGATCGGCGAGATGGACCTCTTGCCATCCGAGCGCATGAAGGCGCTCGCCGACAAGGTCGTAGCGCTCGGCCGCTAGCCGCGAGGAACGGACTCACCGCTCACGGACCCGCGCGAGTCGCCGTGTTCGGATGGCGCTTGTTCGACGGACCGACCCTCATCCTTCTGATCGGGCAGATCGGGGAGTCGCGCCACCGCGTTCATTTCTTCCAAGAAACCGACGAGATCGATGATCGAGGCGAACGTTCGTTCTTCACCGGTCGGTACGTGGCGAACCCTTCCGCGAAACGTATCGCTCGGGTTCCCGACGAAGCTCACGACGAACGTGGACATCCTCACTCCTTCATATTTGTCTACGTGTTGCGCGCAATGGTGATCTTGCCTCCGATCACGATCTCACCCCCGATGGCTTCGACATAGGCGCATGCGGAGCTGTTCCCATTGGGAAGGCTAGCGTTGCCGGTGATGACCAGATGGCCGTGGACGACGAGGCCGGTGCCCGGGTTCGGCTGTAGGTGCGTGAGGTTGGGTCGTCTTCGCCGCAGCCAATCAGCAGCATCAGTGCGGTACATGTGCTCCGCATCGTTCCTCTCCGCTCGTTACGATCCCTCATGTTTGCGGAGAAAAGAGTAGGGGAGAGACATTACGCGCAGATTACGCGGGAAAAGAGAAGGAGCCCCGGTCCGTGGTGGACCAGGGCCCTTCGTGGACTACCGTTTGCCCAGGGCGTCGCTCTGCCGGCGACTACCGCATCAGCACCATGCTCTTTTCCTGGACCCCATCGGGTCCAACCAGGCGATAGAAGTAGATTCCGCTGGCGACCGGAGCGCCGAGGTCTGTGGTGCCGTCCCACGCAGCGACATGCTCGCCCCCGGGCAGCTCACCCCGGATGAGCGTGCGCACCATGCGTCCGGTCACGTCGAAGACCCGCAGCGCCACCGTGGCGTCTCGCGAGAGGCCGAAGCGGATGCTCGTCCGCGGGTTGAACGGGTTGGGAGCGTTTTGCGCGAGAAACGCCGGATGGCGGTCGACGCCGGGAACACCCGAGGGCACCTCGCGAAAGTCGGCCAGCACCCAGTCGTTGGGATCCATCTCGAGCGAGATGGGCTCATCCTGGACCACGAGCTCGAACACCTGTGTCTGAAGAGAATCCCAGATCACGAACTCCTCGGTTGATAGATCCCCCGCCGTCACGACGACATCGATCGGCATCGTGTAGGTCGGGTAGGAGAGCGATTGCACCTGATCGACCGTGAGGGTGATGGTATAGGGGCCGGTGCCGTCGTACTCCCAGACGTACTCGTAGTCGGGGCGCCCCTCGAAGTAGAGCCATTGGTCAAAGAACCAGTTCAGCGTGTCACCATAGGCGGTCTCCGCGGCGCCAACGAAGTCATCGGTCACGACGTTGGAGTATTCGAACGCGTCACGATAATCGAGCAGGAGCTGGAAGAAGTCCTCGTCACCGAGAACGTGTCGAAGCATGTGAACGAGCCAGGCCGCCTTGTCGTAGACGATCGCGTGCCAGACATAGGGCGGATCGAAAATCGTTCCGCTGTAGGGCCCGTTGTCCATGTTGTTCATGTAGCTCCGGAAGACCGCTGATCCCAATGTGGCTTCTTTCCAGAGCGCTTCGGAGTACGACGCGAACCCCTCGCTCAACCAGACGTGTTCCCAGCTCTCCACCGTCATGCAGTCCCCGTACCACATGTGACCCAGCTCGTGGACCACGATCCAGTCGTACGCGTGACCGCCGTTGACGAGATTGTACGGATAGGCAACCATCGTCTGCTCCTCGACGGCGGGGCCGGGAGCGGTGGTGAACATGCCGTACTTCTCGTCAGTGAATGGGTACGTTCCGAATATCGTGTCCAGGACGGCGAGTCCCTCGGTCGTGACGTCCCAGCTGACCAACGCCTGCGTATATCGCTCCGGATAGACGAAGTGCTGGATGTCCACCGAATCGGTGGCACCTTCCCAGGTCTCCTCGATCGTCACGTAGTTCGTCGCGCCCACCGTGATCAGATAAGGAGCGACCTCGTAGTTGTGCTCCCAGCTGAACGTTCGCGTTCCGTCGAGGTTGTCGACGTTGCTGGCAAGCAAGCCGTTCGAGCAGGCCATCATCGTGTCCGGTACCGTGATCGCGCACGAAAAGGTGCTCTTGTCGTACACCTGATCCTTGCACGGTCGCCAGTAGTGGCTGATCGGGATCACGGTCTGGCCGGCATTGGAGTACGGCGTGCTGATCGTGTAGACGCTGGGAACCGGGGGATTCCCGTGGGTGCGGAATCGCATCGACTTGTTCCCGACTTCCTGCGGCTGCCCGGAATAGGGAACGGCGATCACGATCTGCGTCCCGGAATCCGGCGGGGCGCCGGGTGAGATGAGAATCTGATCCGCGGTGCGTGTGTAGCTCACCGATACGTCATCGATCGTGATATCGCCCGTCCACAGAACGGTATCGAGATCGACCGGGATCTCCGTCAGACCCGGTTCGGTGATCGTCACCGTGAGCGTGCCGACCGCGTTGATGGTGTCGGCGGTGAAGTCGACGAACATCTCGAGATCGATGTGATCGACGTCGTAACCGTAGGCGGCGTCCCGCGGCCAGTCCCTGAGGAAATCGCTCGGAAGGACCGAGCCCATTCCGTGTTCCGATCTCCACAGATAGCTGCGATCAACCGGTGTGTCGTGGTCGGCTGATATGGGCGCGACCGTTGTCGCAAGTACGGTTAACAGAAGAAACCAACGCATTTCGTTTCCCCTTTGCGTGTGCTACCTAAGCACAGTCAGCTTTTCGACGAACGAATGCGCGCCGACAGTCAGCTTGGCAAAGTAGACGCCCGCGCCGACGGGCGCTCCGCCGGCGGACAGTCCATCCCATCTGAGCGCATACCGTCCGGCCGATTGGCGCGTGTTGACAAGGCCACGCACGTGACGGCCGGATACGTCATAGACATCGAGGCGAACGGTGGCGTCATTCGATAGCGCGTACCGAATGCTCGTCGCCGTGGCCAACGGGTTCGGAGCGATCGGACCGAGTTGCGTCACGATCGGGAGCCCGCCCAGAACAGGTTCGACCTCGACGATCCCACCCCCGAGGTCTGAGGCGATGATGAAGTCGTCCACGCCGGCCTCGACCACATTGGTGAACGACGGCCCGTCGGTGGCTCGGAAAGCAAACTCGATGACTCCGATGTCTTCACCAAAGAGAGCTCGCACGTCGAACGTCATGGGGATCCAGGACGTGTTGCTTTCGGTCGTGTTCTCCAGGTCGATCCAAGGTCCTCCGTCGTTTCGAACCTGGACGACCCAGTACTCCTCCTCGTACCCGAATACCGCATCGTCCGTGTACCAGCGGTAGTAGTTGACAAACGTGTAGCTGGCGCCGGACAGGTTGAACGGAGGGCTGAGAAGCGTCGTCGTGCCGCCATCAACGTTGTCCGAGAAGATGGTCCCGCCCTCGGGGCCTTGGCCGGTGATGAAGCACATGACGCCGGGGGCCGCCGTGTGGTCGTCTTCAGGCTGTACCGGGTCAGGGCCGTGCCAAGTACCGTTCGGATCGACACGTTCCCAGAATCCTTCCGTCGCATCGTCACCCGGCGCGCCCACCGTCCAACCGATGTCCGTCTCGAAGTCATCCCCGAAGGACGGATCGACATAGACCGTGTGGATGTTCGGCGGCGCGCTGTCCGGATGTGTCGCGCGGTTACCGAGAATGTCCTCCGCGACCAGGAAGTACTGAACGACCGAGCCGGCGGTCTGGGCCGGCATCTCACCCGAGTAGAGGCTGTCCACGTCGCTTCCAGTCAGAGGGGTGTCCACGAACGGTCCGCTGTTGACGGAGTAGCGGGCGAGCAGCGAATCGGGATCCAGATCGGTTAGCGTTGAATAGATCGTGGCCGTCAACGGGATCGGAATGTCCGCTTCCATGATAGCCGCCGCGGGCTCGTGCTCGATGACAACGCCCATGAACGGGCAGGGGAAACAGTGGTTGTCTGCCGCGGTGCACAACGCGTTCCAGTGCGGGGTGCCGTCGCCGACATTGCCGTTGTCATCATCAGCGACGAACGTCCAGAAGACCTGATCCTCCAGACGCTGTGGCAGGCCGAGCTTCCGACCGAAGTGCCAGTTGTTACGCATGACGTCAAGGGCTTCGGTCTCGCCGATCTCGCCGATGAGCAGCTGGAGGGAATCCCAGATGAACCCGGATATCAGCTGCCCGTTGTGATGCCCGCTTGCATTCATGTCCTCCGGCCAGCATAGGGTGTTGTCGGCGTTACGGATGCCGACACCGCAATCCCAATTGAAGCCGTTTCCGATGATCGAGTTGTTGAGGATCATGATCGAGATGATGTCGGAGTTGCCCTCGTGGATATTGCTGTTCGGACCGTAGCTACCACCTTCCGAGTAGATATACTGCGTGACGCCGTGGCCGTACTCGTGATAGATGACGTCGCTGATCCGGCCCGTGTTGGCGCAGTCCCCGGCTCTGAAAAAGTTGATGCCGTAGCCGTCCCAGTACGCGTTGCACTCTTGGTTGATACCCACCGAACACGGCATGGAGTAGTTCATGATCGTGAACGACGGGTCGAGCGTGACTATGAAATCGTGGACCAGGTTAGCGTGATAGAAGCAGTCCCGTTCGTCCCAGCGCGATGACAGCGAGTCCCAGTAGGCCGTCACCGGCGTGCCAGGGACTACGACGAGCTCGAGCTGAGCATCCTCGCCCTGCTGCCAGTCGACGTTCACGTTGAGGAACGGCCCTTCGAAGCGGCCGACGAGCGTGACGGGATCCACACCGGCCGGGATGTTGAAGCTTCCATCCGCCGCGGTGGTGTCCGCCTCGCCCGTCTCCTCGAGGTAGACCCGCATGTGGGCGAGCGTGTAGTCGACCGGGTCCGCGCAGTAGTCGGGGTCTTCGACGATCGCCGACACCTCACCGGCCACATCGAGGTTACGGACCTCGTTGTATCGCCAACGAACCGTGGCGTCGTGCGCGTCGACGAATGAGATCCAACGGCCGACGGGATCGGTCGTGTTGTGGGCGACCTCCCAGACCAGGTGATAGGTGACGTCGGAGCCGTCGTGGACCGGGAGCACCCGCATTTCGGCGTCGTGCCGGGGCGCGTCGGTCGTCGGCACGCCCAAATCCGTGCTGGCGATCTGTCGCGCCTGCGCCAGTGAAAGCGTCGGCGACGTGCTCACGTCGATATCGGGATAGTAGTCCGATCCGATAACGAAAATCTTGCCGTCGTCCGTCATGCAGACGTCCGCGCGTCCACCGATGACGAGCAGGCCTTCGTGCACCTGACGGAAGTTCACCGCCCACTTTCCGGGCGCCCAGGGCACGCCGCCCACCACGAGGTTGTTTCGGTCGACGCGGAACACGTCCGGATGCGTCGCGATGAAGTCGAGCGCAAGCCGAACGGCGTCGTCCGACGTGAGGACGGCAGTTCCGGATTCGGATCCGGAACCATAGGCCAGGTGAATTGTTCCGGTCGCGCCGTTCAGCGACTGCGCGCGCCACGGCGATCCCAGCTTCGCGCTGAGTGCGGTCAACGCACGCGTCGCGCCGGCCTCTTGTTCGAGTGACGGGTCGATCGGATTCTGTGGTCGTTCGATCTCGACAGGGGTGGCCCAGGACCCGGCCACAAGCGTGACGATGAGCAAAGAGAAGACTGCGGCGATGCGAATCATCCAATTCCCCCTGAGTCGACGGGTTGCCCACAAAGTTGCATATGCGTGTTGTGCGTCTGGGAGCCCTAGAAAAGAGTTCTAAACTGAAAGAACACATACAATTATACCATGTGTCGCTGGAATTGGCCATGCTGGCTGACTTCAGCCAATTTGAGGGGTGGCGGAGCGACTGTGGGTACGCTTTACTGAATATGATAGGATTTCGTTG